>CBDCAE010000008.1:0-256616 GCA_965213825.1 Capsulimonadaceae bacterium | reverse complement strand
CGGCGGGTCTGTGCGGCGATTTCCACGACTGTTGATCTGGGCTGAAGCTGCGGCGGGGCATCCATCGCCTCGTCGTCGGCTAGCAAATCCAGTAGCTCGGAGTGGCCGAGCAGAGTCTGCCACAAGTAGGGGCTGCCGGCGGCAAGAGCCGTGAGGCGCGGCAGGAGTGTTTTGCTGTCGGCCAGCGTCCGGTACAGCGCGGCGCGAGACGGCACCGCGTCGGCGAGTAAATCCAGGCCGTGCAGGGCCGTGTCGGGAGCATCGGTCTGCCCGGCGGCGGCGAGAAGCGCCGGGACCAGCGCGGCGAATGCGGCTCGGTCTTCGGGCGAGATGCCGCCGTACTGCGTCCCTGAGACGCTGCGCCGGAGCGACTGAAGCGCGGCATCCGGGTCCGAAAAGCCGTCATCTTCCAGCGCTTGCCGCAGGGAGGCCGACGCGGCCCGGTCGTCTTCCGGCGCGAGAACCCAGTCAGTCAGCGGGGACAAAAGAACGGCTGGCGCGGAGCCGTAAAAGAGGCGCGTGAACAGGGCATGGGTGCGGACTGTGTGCCGCCGGTAGTCGGCCAGAAACTCAGGGCCGCCTATGTACCCCAGGCGTCGCCCAAAGCGGTTCAGCTCGCCGAGATCGCGCGGCAGTGTGCGGACCGGCATCTCGTCGCGGAGCTGCAAGCGATGCTCGACGTTCCGCAGGAACAGGTAGGACTCCCGAAATGCCGTGCTTTCACTTGGAGTCAGCAGCCCGGCATCCGCCAACGCTTCAAGCGCCTGAAGTGTATTGCCGCCGCGCAGTCTGGGGTTTGCTCCGCCTGCAACAAGCTGCATAAGCTGCACCGTAAACTCGACATCCCGGATGCCGCCGACGCCTTCCTTAACATTAATGTCGGCGTCGCCCGCTCGCGCGACTTTTTGTTCCAGCCGCCGCTTGTTCACCCGGATGCTTTCAACAAATGACTCTTCCACCCGCGCTCGGTACACAAACTCTTCCGCAAGCGCGGAGAATGCCGCGCCGACTTCTTTGTCCCCGGCCACGAAACGCGCCTTTAACAGCGCCTGCCGCTCCCAGGGTTCCGCCCACGACTCGTAATAAGCCCGGCAGGAGGAAAGCGAGCGTGAGACCGGCCCGAACCGGCCTTCCGGGCCGCAGCCGCAGATCAACCCGGAAGACAAACCCGGCATCGGTCACCTCGCGCCAAAGCGTGTCCCGCACGGTCTCTGCCTAGCCGCACGGCCTCGGCGGTCAGGCATGTCGAGTCGCCATGCACGAAGATCAGATCAATATCCGAGGCATAATTCAGCTCGCGCCCGCCCAGCTTGCCCAGCGCAAAGACCGCGAACGGCGCGTCCCTCTGCTGCCGTTCCTCTCTGCGCTTAGTTGCAGGGCCATGCGAACGCAGACATCGGCGAAATCGCTGATCGCCCGCACCGTTTCCGGCACACTCGGCATAGCCCAGCAGGTCCCGCGCCCCGATCCGAAGCACTTCCGGCGGCTTGAACCGGCGCAGGGCATCCCGCCGGGCGTTCGGCGTCTTCGCGATCCCGACCCGCCGGGTCAGGTCCGCCCAGAGTGCATCGGGGTCACGCCCCCGGTCACGGATAGCGGGGTTCGTCAGCACTTCCAGGTATTCCGGGGTATGCGATCAGCAGATCGGCAAAGAATTGGGGACGCCGCAAACAGTGTCAGCAGCATCCTCCGCCGCCGCCGGATACGATGCCAGCAGTGCCATACGCCGCCGTCCGGCTGCCGACCGCGTCCGCCCATCGCCCGAGGTTCGCGACTGCCCGGTCCGGGTCCGCGCTGCCCGTCTCAGCGCCTGGAACGACCACCCGCAGGAACGCCTCAAACGCCGCATCCGGCACATCGTACCCGGCCATGCCTTGACAGGACACGGCAAGCCTGCCCCGCCTCCTCCAGACCCAGCCGCTGTCAATGCGCGTCCGGCGTCAGATCATCATAAGTCGCAATCACCGGGCTATCCATACGTTCTGATTGTACCCGCGGCGTGAGTAACATTCTGTATAATTTCGTACTAATATTACACTATTACATTAGCTTTATATTACAGTAGGCGTGTAGCTATGATAGTAGTCCGTTGACACATCACATAATTTGCTGCTATAGTAAGGCCACGACGCTGAACGCCGGGCGTCTCCTGCGACTTGTTCGTGACTGGAGGAGACCTTTGATGCATCACTTCTGCGCTTCGTTGTCCCTGCGCTTCGTTGTCCCTGCGCTTCGTTGTCCCTGCGCCCCGTCGTTTCTGCGCCCCGTCGCTTCCTACTCCTTTGACGCCAAGTCCTTGCCCTAATGGCCGCCCCTGACGCCTCTGGCTGGCACGTACTCTAGCCCCACCTACTAGCGGCAGCGGCGCGTCCACCAACATGGTCAACAACACCCCGACGTCCGTCCCCTACGGCCCCAATTCCTCGGGATGGGGCGGCGGCTCCGGCGGCGTCCCAAACGCTTACCGCACCGGCAGCATCGCCGCTTCTTTTACCTGGCAGCCTGCTTATCCGTCTGAACCGCCGCTGTCTCAGGTCATCGTGACGGAGACCTGCACGGCTTCGGCAAGTGTTGCCATCCCGCGGCAGACCGGCCAATATAACACGGGGCTTGGCACGGGTTCTGCGCCAACGGGGTCCGTGACGTGTGTGCCAGGCGGCAGCCACAACAGCATCAGCGGGACGAGTGTGCGCTACACGGCTCAAACGGGCGGCCAAACCGCGGTATTACAGGCCGTCAATCCTTCGGCCACCGCAGGCGGGCAAGGTTCAAGCTGCTCGGCGGGATACACGGCATCGGTCTCGCCCGTCATTATCACTCTGAGCGGCACCCTCAAAAACAACAATGGCAATCCAGTTCTAGACAGCAGTGGCAACCAGCAGATTTTGATCGGGCAGAGTTGTGGATCGGGACTGAGTGGTATCCCCTCAAGTTGCACCGTGTCCAACTACCAGTGGTCGGTCAGCGGTACTACTTTTCAGAGTTGAACCGCGAACAACTCAAAGACGACAGAAGTTGATGGACTTGGACCGACCACTAACTCCACTGCAAGCTGGTTTTGGGACGATCTGAAGACAGCACCGGATACCATAACTTGCACCGCAACGGTGACGCCCCCTTCGGGTCAGGGCTCACCCTTTACAGTTACCGCAACACAGAAGGTGACTGTTTATGTGCCGGGATGGACCTGCAAAGGAACGGCTGGCACCATGCAGATCAACACCTTATGGGGCGGGGGCAATGGAACCGATTCATGCCTGTACGCTGGCACCGCAAGTGGGTCTGGCGGAGGCGTTGGAATGGATTGGAATGCCATCCTTTCACCCCTTCCTGCGCCTTTCTCTGGAACGGGAGCGTTAGAACTGGTGCAAACCGAGACGCCTAACTCTACCTACACCTCGACAACAGGCGCTAAGTACAAAAGGTCCAACAACGGTCAGCAGGGTTTGGATACCTCCTATCCCTACCCATGGGTACAATCTCCCTCCCCTTATGAAACCAATGATAGTCCAGGCATTGATTTGACTGCGCTATCCGCTGCTTCCGGGCAGCTACAGTATCAGTTCGTGGATTGCTTGATGTTCGAGCCGCCGGGCGGCAGCCAGTTTGTTCCCCTGGCGACCTACTCCTGGTCGACCCCTGCAAGTTCAACGGCTTCACTCTCTCCTGCTGGGACCACACCTTTCACGGCAAGCAACACCTTCCCATCCTGGTCGCAGAACGTCGGGAATGGAACATGGTCCTGGATACCACAGTAACCAGTCCATACGATGTCAACAACTTTACGGAAAAAAGGAAACAAACAATGAAAATCAGTATGAGCCTCTTGGTCGCTGCCGCCCTGCTGCCGGTCGCGAGTCTCGCTTTAGCAGCCCCGTCCGTCAACCCTGCTAGGGGTGGATACGACGGGTCTGGACCGATATTCAACAAGGAGTGGCAGGTAAGGACCGCCGAAGCCGGGAAACTGGGCCATGACGCCGCCGCTGACTTACATCTGGGCAACTACGCACAAGCGGCGGCGGAAGCGCGAGAAGCACTGTCACTGAATGATGATGGCGTCGCGGCAGAAGTCTTGGCGGCGGCTTTAGAGGGACAAGGCAAAGACCGGGAAGCGCTTGAAGCATACCAAACCGTAGTGGAACACTACGACAAACATCCGCGTAATTTGCTACCCTACGCGCAGCTTCTGCTGAAGTCCGGGCAGTGGGCGCAGGCGGTGGCAGTCTACAATCAAGCGCTGCCCCTCTTGAGCGACGGAGAACTGGAAAAAGAAACCAGCGCCTTCTCCCCGGACGTGCCGGAGCCGTTAGCTCTGGAAACCGCGCTACATCTTGAGCGGGGCCAGATTTACAATGACACGATGGGCTGGGCAGGTGACACCCAAAACAAGGAGGCGATGAAGGAATACAAGAAGGCGCTTCAGCTCGCCCCAGACAACGCGCTGACGAACTACTTCTATGGCGTCGGCTGGCAGAAGCTCACTCCAACCGAGCGGGCGAAGTTTGGTACGGTGCAGCAGGCCAAAGCGCACTTGCAGAAGGCGGAAAAGGTTGGCAATGCCAATGTGAAAGCGGCGGCGACGAAGGTGCTGAAGACGCTTGGATAAGCGATAGGTGCCAGAAGAAAGCGCCCAGCCTCAATCGTGAGGCTGGGCGTTTTTTGTATGAAGCTTAGCGGGACAGCAGCGGCAGGGAAATGCGGCGAGTAGGCGTGATCGGAGCGAACAGCGGCGTCAGCTCGGCGGCGGTAAGTGGATGGGAAGCAGGCGGCAGGGCGAGGATGTGGGCGCGGAGGGCGTCTTCGCGGATCACGGGGACGGTGGGGCGGGTCAGTTCGAGTTCGGCCCCGGCGCGGAAGACGGCGACGGTGTGGATGGGGGCGTGGGTGTCGCAGTCTACCAGGTAGTGGGCGACCAATTTGCCGGCGCGTTTGAGCTGGCGCGAGACAGAGCCGCGCAGGGGGCGGTGGACGCCGTCCGGCAGCACGGAGAACCACTGGTCGCCGGAGCAGGCGAAGCGGCCCGTGTACGATTTGACCTCGATCACCAGCACCCCGGCGGGGCCAAGCACCAGCAGGTCCATATCGCCTGACCGTGTTCCGGGCGGAACAAAGTTTGCGACAGCGGTGTAGCCGCCCGGCAGGCCGCGCAGGGTATGCAGCACCGAGTCTTCGCCTTCCGCGCCCCGGTGCCAGCGGTTGAAGTTTCGCAGGGCGCGGATGCCCGCCTGGACTCCGCCGAGGCTGAAGAATGCGGCGGCGGCGAACATGTAGCCGCCGAAATGGGCGGCCTGGGTCCAGAGCAGCAGCCCGCCGCCGACCCCGCCGACGGCAAGCGCCCCTTCAATCCGCATGACATGGTCGGCATGGCGCGGGTGCCGAATAACTTTCATGGGGTTATTATAGGCGGGCATCGAGAAGGCAGGCTGTAGGGAGATGACATGCAAAAAGTCCGGTCCCGTTCTAGAATGGGGCCGGACTTTCTGCGATTATGTTGATGCTGTCGCACTTTCGGAGGCGAGGCTGCCATGCACGGTGGATGTCGTGTGCGAAGGCCCTTTGCTTTGCGTCCCTGCGTTTCCCCAGGTTTGCCTTTGTCGAGCAGCGATTGGCGTGTCAGACATTCAAAATTATCGGCAAATGCACGGGGGGAATTACCCCGACAAATACCGGGGTTTCCCGTCCTTAAGTGGGGCTGAACGTGCCGGCGAAGGTCGAGACGCCGGTTCCGGCGGCCTGATCGCCATACGTCTGCATTCCCTGGATACCGTTTGCATTGTCGGCGGTGAAGCCGGGCGAAATGGCGACTGGGCGAAGCCATTTAACATGGCCGTCGCAAAACAGGAAGTTCGATCCGTCCGTGTGCCGCCCTGTGTGCTGACCCGCATCCCCGTTGGCGTTGGCGGCGTTGTTGGTATTGGCGGGCTGCCCCATGTCGCCGGTCGCATAGCCACTGGTCGTAGAGTTATTGATTCCGTTGAAAGTAAAGCTGTCATGGAGAAAACCGTTCCCGCCGCTATCCATGCCCCAGCCGACTGGGTCAGTGGCTTCAAGCGGGTTAGTCACATCAGTCTGGTCGCCGACGTACTCAAACAGGAGGACGGTACTGGCAGGCGCGGCTTGGGAGGAAAGTGCCTGGCCGCCGATCCTCGGCGTGATATCGACATTCATGCCGTAGGACACCGGAACCAGTGTCACCGTGACCCCGTTCGTTGTCGTCGTGGTCTGGGCCGTGGCGTCATCGGGGCATTTGTAAACCCCGGTGGACTTAACGTAAGGATAGATTTCGCCGGCCCAGCCCTGGCCCGTGCTGCGAACCCCAGTTTTGTCTAGGCCGACTCCAGGCATCTGCTCATCAGAATCCTGGACATACTGCGTGAAAGCTAGGCCGAGCTGCTTTTCATTGGACTGGCAGGAAGCACGGCGGGCGTTCTCGCGCACCTTCTGGAAGACGGGAAACAAAATCGCCGCAAGAATGGCGATAATCGCGATGACAACAAGCAGTTCGATCAGCGTGAAGCCGCGACGCTGCGACGGGCGAGTATAGGTATTCATTTCGGTGTTCTCCTGACAAACGAAAGATCATGTGGTGTTTCTTCGTGTAGTGTTCTCTTAGAATGGCACATCTAAAAATTGGTTGTCAATAAGAAGACGCTTTGATGGACGTATTCCTTTCCACTTTTGTTCAGTAAGATTTAGGGCAGCGCAAAATAATCCTCTGAGACTAAAGCCTCAGAGGATTTCGATGCAGAAAAAGAAGCAGAGGAAATCTAGTAAACGCTGAACGTCGCCACGTAGTTGCCCGTGCTGTCACCGGTGCCGGCAGCGGAGGGATTGTCAGTGATTGCAGCCGGGCTAGCCTTGGAGCTGCTGCTGGCGCTGAGGGCATCGGCCGGACCCGCTACTGGGGCTGGTCCGGCAGGCGCTGGAGATCATGGACGGAACGCTGGAGGACAGCCTCAGCGTTTCCATGCTGGCGTCCCGCCTCGGCGTAGGCCGCGAGCAGCTTGCGCGGTCGTTCCAAAAGTGCCTGGGCTGGCCGCCGCAGCAAATCATCCGAGAGATGAAGATGCGCCGGGCGAGCTTTCTTCTGAAAGATACGGATCTGCCGGTCATGCAGATTGCCGAGCGGCTAGGCTATTCAGACCAGACCAATTTTATCCGGGCCTTCCGCGCCGTGCTGGGAACGACCCCGCACGAGTTCCGTCGGCATGGAACTATTCCGCTGCTTTCGTCGTTCCACCCTGCTTTCGTCACTCCACCCGTCCGGCGGGTGCTGATCTCCGCATCCGGCATTTTCCCCGTGAGAAAGCACGTCTAGTATCTTCTCGGCGCGTCTTCAGGCGTGGACACTGGGGCCAGCGGGTTCAAATCGGGCCGTGTGCCGGGCGCGGCAACAAACCGCAGCGTCAGGGCCGTCTTTTCCAGGGCTGTCCGGCGCAGAACGAGGCGGGTCTGCTGGTGGCGCTCGGATGTCTCGGCGAATCGGGGGTTGGTAATGCCTGCCCCGGAAGCCGCCGCCGTGGCTGGTGGAGCTTCCAGCTTGCTGAGGGCGCTGAGGGCGGCGGCCAAGTCGCCGGTCGCCTCTAAAGCCGCTTGGTCCGTGTCGGCCTCCTGCTTGATTTGCCGCTTTGTGCCGCCGCCAATCAGGGCCAGCAGTAAGACCAGAGACAAAACAAGGTGGGCGACGATTGCTGCTGGAAACCAGGGTGAGAGAATAAACGAGGTGAGCGTCGGTGCGCCGGGAATGAGGCGGGGCGACAAGACGGCCAAGATAGGGAGAACCATCAGCAGCGGCAGCAGGCTTCGGAGCCAGCGGCGGTCACTGCCGGTGTGCCGCCTCATACCCGCAAGATGCGAGGCCAGCACGAAATCTGTTTCGGCAGGCGTAAACGTTGCCACCAGCTTCCGGGACAGCGTGACGTGGTGGCCTTGATGCGACGCGAATGCGAGATGCGCGGCCCGGCTGCTGTCTTCCACGAACACGTCCGGCATCCGAACGCCGAGCGTTTGCCCAAGCTGCCGCGCCCGCCAGGTCAGGCTGTCGTCGAGCGTCTTCTGCGTGAACTTCACCAGCCGCGTCTGCAAAATCCGTCCGGCCAGGCCCGCGCCGAACAGCGGCAGAAACAGCGCGACCGGATGAATATAGGGATACAGCGGACTGGTGCGGCTGACAAAGAATGGGACGGCTCCCAAGGCGACCGTGCCGACAAGATGCGGCAAGGCGCTCCACTGCGCGACACGCTTGCGGGCGGATTTTTCCTCATCGGACATGGGAATGGCAGACATCCCAACGACAGGGGCCGGCCCGAACCGGCGTATTTCCTGACGATGGGCGACCAGCGCAAACAAAACAAGGCCGAGTGAGCCTGCTACGAGGAAGGGGATCAATGGCGTAATTGTGCCGCGACCTAGCCATAGGTCGGCAAGGGCCGCCGGCGTCGGTGTGAGGATGAGATAGACATTTGCACCGGCCAGCGCGAGCAGCGAAAGCGTCATCGCCGCACCGCTGACTTTGCGGAACAGCCAGCGCTGTGCTTCGTTGTCCCGGCTGCTGCGCCCGCTCAAACCCCCAGCAAGCCCCAGTCCTAAGAGGCTAATCAGCGCCGGCGTCAGGAAGTATGCCAGCATCCGGTACAAGCTTATCGGACCGAGGTGAGCCAAGACAGTGACGCTGCTCCGGCTGCCGAGCCGGGACGCATCGTACCAGCGAAACGTCCGCGTGCCGTAGTATGACCTGGGAACGGAAGCCAGCCCGGCATAGGTGGGAACCCGCAGCAGAAGATGCGGGGTTAAACCCGCACGGCGCAGGCCCGCCATCAGTGGCCCGATCGGCACGGTATTTGCCCCATCCCGACTGCCGAAACTGGCCGTGCTTGCCTCTACTTCAGCGGCCGAATAGCGGTCCGCCGACCATTCCACGGGCTGCCCCGACAAAGATGTTCCGGCCAGCGCCGACGATAGTGCCCGCGCGACAGAGACCGCCGGCACTTCTGGGTTTGCCAGCACGACAACCTCTGTGTACGCACCGCCTGCCGTAACGAGTAGATACACGTCCTGTGGGTGCGCTAGGTAGGGAGGCAAGTCAGTTGCCGAACCGGGGATCATCTCGGCGATGTGCCGGATGCGCGTGTTGACAATAGGCTCGGAGGCCGGCTTTATCTGCGCCGCTGCCGGTAGTGCCCCGCCTAGCCACACGCCCAGAAAAGCGAACAAAGCAAAAAGTCGGCCTGCGGTTCTTCCCCGGTGCTGGACTTGCGCGTAACCTGTCGTGTGCGGCATTTCGGCGTCTCGCTTTCTTGTCCTGTCTGCCTGCTTCATTCGCGTTTATCCCCAAGAATTCCTTCTGCCGTGCGGCAGAGTGGCTGCCGGCTTTTTCATTTGCTTGTTTTGCTTGACAAATCCTGCCAACACTCGTAAAATGAAGGCATGAAAAGTAATTATTTATCTGCGACATTAGGGATCGGGCTGACGCTGGGGCTGGCACTGATAGGACATACGCAAGACGCTGCGTCGCTGCGGGGACAGGCAGTGCCGACGAATGGTCTGTGGGTGGAAACGCTCGATTTGTCCAAGATGACCGAAGGCTACGGCGCGGCGGCGGCGGGACGGTCTGTTGACGGCCATCCCCTGACGCTCGGCGGCGTGGTCTACCCGCACGGGATCGGGACACACGCCGTCAGCGAGTTTGTGGTGGACCTGCACGGGGGGGCGACGCGGTTCTCAGCCATGGTCGGTGTGGACGATGAAACGCACACCAGCGGCTCGGTGGCGTTCTCGGTCCGCGTGGACGGCAAAACGCGGGCGCAGACGGGTGTTCTGCACGGCGGTGACACGCCGCAGCTTCTGTCGGTAGATTTGACCGGAGCCAGGCGGATGACCCTGCGGGTCTCCGACGGCGGCGACGGCATTACTTATGACCATGCCGACTGGGCTGGGGCGCTCTTGACGCTGGTTCCCGGCGCGGCGGCAAAACCGGAAGCCTTCAGCGTTCCCATCGTGCCGGCCCGGCTGACCTTCCCCGCCCCGGACCCCCGCCCGGCCATCCATGGCCCGCGCGTGGTCGGTACGACTCCCGGCAAACCGTTTCTGTTTCTCGTCCCGGCCACGGGTGCTGGGCCTCTCGTGTACGGCGCGAAAGGTCTGCCTGCCGGGCTGATGTTGAACGCCCGCACAGGCATTATCTCCGGGGCATTGCGGAAATTCGGGACAACGGCCGCGACTTTGTTCGTGCGCGGGCCGCGCGGAACCGCGCAGCGGAGGCTAGTCATCATCGGTGCCAAGAACACGCTGGCCTTGACCCCGCCGATGGGCTGGAACTCGTGGAATGTCTGGGCAGGCCGGGTGGACGCCGGCAAGGTCCGCGATGCCGCCGACGAGATGATTGCGGCGGGGCTGGCCCGGCACGGCTTCCAGTATGTCAACATTGACGACACCTGGGAAGCAGGCCATAGCGAGAACGAGGGGCGGGATGCACAGGGGAATGTTCAGACCAACGACAAGTTCCCCGATATGCCTGCTTTAGCGGCGTATGTCCATTCCAAAGGCCTGAAAGTCGGTCTGTATTCCAGCCCCGGCCCAACCACCTGCGGCGGCTACACAGCGAGTTATCAGCACGAAGCACAGGATGCAGCGACCTATGCCAAATGGGGCTTCGATTATCTGAAGTACGACTGGTGCTCCTACGATCAAGTTGTCCACGGCGATCATTCCCTGCCGGCGCTCGAAAAGCCGTACACGCTGATGGGCGCGGCGCTCCGGTCCCAGCCGCGCGACATCGTGTATTCTTTTTGCCAGTACGGCATGGGTGACGTGTGGAAATGGGGTGCGGCGGCAGGCGGCAACTGCTGGCGCACGACCGGCGACATTGAAGACAACTGGAACAGTCTGCACGGCATCTACGAAAGCCAGGCCGGACATTCCGCCTATGCCGGGCCGGGTCATTGGAACGACCCGGATATGCTGATGGTCGGCATTGTCGGCAAGGGCAATGTCCACCCGACGCACCTGACACCGAACGAGCAGGTGCTGCACATCTCCATGTGGTGCCTGCTGTCGTCGCCGCTTCTCATCGGCTGCGACATGACCAAGCTCGACCCGCTGACACTCGCACTGCTGACCAACGACGAAGCGCTCGACATCAACCAGGACCCGCTCGGCAAGCCCGCCGCACTGCTATCCAAAGACGCCCAAGACGGCGAGATTTGGGCGCGTCCGCTCTTCGACGGCACTCAGGCCGTCGGCCTTGTCAACGGCGGCGACGATCCGCGCACGATCACCGTCTATTGGACTGAGCTGGGTCTGTCCGGCCCGCAGCCCGTACGCGACTTATGGCTGCACCGAAGTGCCGGCGTCTCCAAAAGCAGCTACACCGTTAAAGTCCCCGCTCACGGCGCGGTCCTGCTGAAGATCGGCAAGCCGAATAAAGCATAGATAGGAAACAAACCATGAAAAACTGCCGTGCCGCCTGTCTGCTGTTTGCCGCTTTGGCCTCTTCATCCTTGATGCTGAGTCCGGCCCATGCCGCAGGTTCCCTCGCGCCGCCCCAGCATCTGGCTTATCAGCCGGGGAGCCTTGTCTGGAATGCTGTTCCGGGCGCAGACTATTATCTTGTCGGACAGGCGGACGCCCCCTCCGGCCCGTATCGCACATTTTCAACAAAGCATTTGACTTCCAATGCCGCACTGCCGAGCCTTTCACTGAACACGCATCATTACTTTGTTGTCTACGCCGCTGTGAAGGACAGTGTCAGTCAGGCGTCGAACCCAGTGGATGTGTTTATCAAGCCGCACAAGCAGCTAAAAATCCGACCCTCGCAAATGTTCCCGACCAGCTATTTTCGGGAGCAAGAACTGTTGCGGCATTCCAAAAAGCATTAACGAAAGCACAACCGCCGCGCAGTCATCTCATGCAGCCATCTATAGCGGGAGAAACCCATGAACACACGCATCGCTCTCTCTGTGGCGCTTGCCGCAGGCGTCTTCCTTGCCTCCGCGCCCATGCAGGCGCAGGCTCCGGCCCTGTCCAACACCCAGAAGCTGCAAGTTAAAATCGCGGAGCAGCAGGCCCAGGTGTATGCGCTTCAAGCACAGGTCAAGCGGCTGCAAGCGCAGGCTCGCGCCTCGTCGCCGTCTCCAGTGGCTGGTCCTGCAAATCCGATGCCGCTGCCAAAGTTCACGATCCCGAAGTTCACAGTGCCAAACATGACGTTGCCCAACAATCAGCAGATATTCATCGTGCCGCATACGCAGTCGCGCAACGGCAGCATTCCCGACTACACGGCGACATTTATCATGCAGCCTGCCCATTAACCGTCAAAGCAAAGCGAGGGCCGACCGGGTACAATCTGCGTCTATGGCAAGAAGACGGAAGCAGAAGATTACCCCCCGCGCCCTGCTGGAACTGAAGATGCCGGGGGAAGTGCAGGTCGCGCCGGATAGCGTCAGGGTCGTATACGGGGTCAGTGAAACAAACTGGGACGATAATGCGGTCACGCAGCATCTGTATCTGCTGAAAGTCGGGTCGGACACCGAACCCCGGCAGATCACGCGCGGCAGGGGCAATGAGACCGAGCCGCGCTGGTCGCCCGACGGGAACTGGCTGGCATTTCTAAGTGACCGCGAAGATGAGGGCGGAAGCGACGAGGATGAGCCGAAAGCGCAGGTCTGGCTCCTGCCGATGGACGGCGGGGGCGGCGAAGCGGAAGCCCTGACAGACGCGCCCGAAGGTGTCGGCTCGTTTGAATGGCTGCCGGACTCGTCGGGCGTTGTGTATGTCGCCCAGGAGCCGCGCCCGAAGCCGCTGGAAGAATATCACGAGGACAAGAACGAGCGCAAAGATGACGCGGTCGTCGAGCGGGTCGAAAAGTTCCGGCAGCAGATTTGGCGCATCGAGCGTGACAGCAAGAAGCCGAAGCTCGTTTATCCCGGCGACTTTGGGCTGGGCGAAATTGCCGTGTCGCCGGACGGCAAAGCAGTCGCGTTCACGACCAACTACACCGGAGAAGTCAACGACTACCATAAGTGCGATGTCTGGGCTGTTGACATGGATGGCGAGAACGCAAGGCCGCTCGCCGACGGTCCCGGCGGCAAGTTCCATCCAGTTTGGACCCGTGACGGCTCGCAAGTCTTGTATGTGGCGTCGCTCGACCCTGAACTTTCCTATTCCCAGCCTAACTTGTATGCCGCGCCTGCGGGAGATAAAGCCGACCCTGTCAGCCTCACTGCCGACTTCCCCCACGACTTGACCGGCTGGCATGGGGTGCACACGGACACCGCAGGCCGGATTTACGCGCTGGTCGCCACTGGCACGACCACTGCCATCTTTCGCTACGACGGCCTGGCCTGGCAAAGCGTTCTGGAAAACGACGAGCATCTGCACGATTACGCGGTCGCGCCGAACGGCGGGCTGGCCTATGTTTCCAGCTCGACAATAGACGTGCCGGAGCTGTGCTGGCTCGCGCCCGGCAAAAAGCGCCCGGAAACGCTGACCGATTTGAACCAAGACTGGGTGGACAAGTACGCGCTGGCCCCAACGCAGTTGGTGTCCTGGAAGTCGCCCGACGGTCTAGAGATTGAAGGCCTGCTGACTTTGCCGATAGGCTCCAAAGATGGAGAAAAGCTGCCTCTCATTGTCAACCTGCACGGCGGGCCGCATGGGCGGACGGTGCAGGCCCTCTCTCCCTACACCGCCTGGCAGACCTGGGCTGCCGAAGGCTACGCAGTCCTGTCGCCGAACTACCGGGGCAGTGAAGGCTACGGGAATGCGTTCAGCACGGCCAACCGCCAGGATCTCGGCGGCGGCGACGCCGCCGATGTTTTGGCTGGCATTGATCAGGCTGTCAGCGAAAACATTGCCGACCCGGAGCGAATCGGCGTCATCGGCTCGTCCTACGGCGGCTATTTGGTGAACTGGCTCATTGCCAAGACCAAGCGCTTTCACGCCGCCGTGTCCCAGTTCGGCATCTTTTCGCTGACCACCGACTTTTCGAATTCCCAGGCCCCGCGCTGGGAAACCGAGTATTTGGGCGGCTCTCCCTGGGACAACCCCGCGCTCTATGCCGACCGCTCTCCGTCCACCTATGTCAAGGACATCGAAACTCCTGTGCTGATTATGCACGGCGATCTCGACCCCAACACGTTTATCGCCAATTCGCAGGAGATGTACCAGGCGCTGCACCTTTTGGGCCAAACCGCCGAGTTTGTCCATTATCCCCGCGAGGGACATGGACTGGGCGAGCCGCAGCACCGGCTGGATGAGCTGCGCCGTACGCTGAACTGGTTCGACAAATACCTGAACCACGGCGCAAGCACCGTCCACCGCACCGGCGACAAATTGGTCCAAGGCGGCTGGGAGCTGACGGTTACTTCGGCGACACTGGAAACCTATGCCGGACGCGCCGAAGACGGTCCGCGCTATGTGGAAGTCGCTTTTGTCCTGCGCGACACCACCGAAACTCGCCGCTCTTTGACCCTGAAACCCGCCGACTTCACGCTCACCCGCACCGTCCCGCCTGGCCGCCCCGCGCGTCCCCTCGGCCTGCCCGTCAGCGTGCTGGGACAGAGGGCGCTTGCCGAGACGACAACTTGGACCGTTCCCTACGCGCCAAGCAAAGACGACCGCGCTCTGTCCGCCCCATTTGCCCTCACCTTCCGCCTGCCCGCCACCGGCGGCACCTACCAGTTCACGGCGCTAGGCTTCCCGCCCGTCACGCTCGATGTCCCGGCGGCGGACAAGACCGAGGAAGAAAAGAAGTCAGACGACGACAAAAAGAAGGCCAAAGACAGCCATGATTGAGACAATCCTGCCTTACACTCTGCCGCTAAACGTAAAAGAAGAACTACTGGCACTCGCTGCCCGAAGTGATTTGCTGCTAATAGGTGAAACGCACGGAACGCAGGAAGTGCCGCGCCTGGTTCTCGGACTGCTGGACGATTTGGCGGGCTTGGGCTACAGAGGGCTAGGATTGGAGGTCAATACTGGTCAAAGAGCAGGGCTTGCCGCGTGGGCGACAGGTGCAGGCGACCCGCCGCCGTTCTTCGGCCCGCAAGAGTTCCAAGACGGGCGCGGTAATGTGCAGGTGTTGTCTTTGATGCGTCAGGCTGTGAGCAGTTCGCACGCCTGGCGCGTGCTTTGCTTTGACGTTGACTTTATGCAGGAAGCTGAAACGGGGACGGACCGAGATCGGCACATGGCGGAGAACCTGCTTGTGCAGTGGGAGGAGTGCTGTCTAGGGCAAAAAGTCGTCGGGGTCTGCGGCAATTATCACTCAAGGCTTGCGGCTCCGGCGGAGCCGGACTTCGGCCCCTGGCCGTCGTTCGGAGCCAATGTTCAGCAACTGCGGCCTGAGCTAAAAGTAAACGCCATCAACATCGTTTTCCAGCGCGGCGGGTTCTTCAATGGAGAAGTTCGGAAGTTTGACATTGGGGCCGAGCACTTTGCTGTCTCTCCTGAAGTGCGGCCTAATGGTCAGTTCGGGCATACGATAGACCTGTACTTGCCCCGTGCGACGCCTGCCACTTTCCTCCAAAGCCTCTAAACTATGTCTTCAGCGCGGCTTCTTCCGCCGGTACCGGAGCGAGGTGGTAGGCGTCCTCGTGGAAGCGCTGGAGGCTGGTGCGGTGGCCGATTGAGACGACGGTGGTGTGGGGCAGGGCAGACGCCAGTTCTTGGTACAGCGCGGCTTCGGTCGGCTCGTCGAGGGCAGAAGTGGCTTCGTCGAGGAACAGCCAGCGCGGCTGGTGCAAAAAGGCGCGGGCCAGCGCGACCCGCTGCTGCTCACCGGGAGAAAGCTGTAAGGCCCAGTTCAGCGTCTCGCCCAGGCGATCCGCGAGCAGCGGCAGGCGGACCCTCGCCAGCGCCTCCGCCGCTTCGCCGTCGGTGAATTGGGATGCCGGGGCGGGGTAGGCCAGGGCAGCTTGCAGGGTTCCAATCGGCAGGTACGGCTTTTGGGGCAGCATCATCGCCTCAAAGTCCGCCGGACGCGAGATCGTGCCGCCGCTGTAGGGCCAGAGGCCGGACAGGGCACGGAGCAGGGTGCTTTTGCCGCTGCCCGACGGCCCGGAAATCAGGGCCGAGCGGCCTTCTTCCAAAGTCAGATCCAGGTCACGGAAGAGTGTGCGCCCGCCTGGCAGGCCGAGGGAGAGGCCATGCAGGGCAAGCGTGCCGTTCTGCCCGACTGTAGACACTGCGCCGGGCTGCAACGACAGGGCGCGGGCGGCTTCGACGGCCTGCGTGAAGCCGGTCAAGCGCTGGATCACGGCCCGCCACTGGGCGATGGCAGTGTAGGAGCTGATGAAATACGAGACGGCTCCCTGAACATAGCCGAATGACTGCGCTGCCTGATTGAGACCGCCGAATGTCATGCGATGCGCGAAGTAGACGGGGGCGCAGAGAAAGTAGGGCATAACGCCCGCACCCTGGCTGTAGCCGATGCTGAAGCCGTTGATCTTCTTGGTTCGGCTCATGATTGCCCGGTAGTTTTGTACGATGCCTCCAAAGCGTCCCGTCAAATCGGCCTTCTCTGCGGCCTCACCCTGGCCCAAGGCGATGCTTTCGCCGTTCTCGCGCAGGCGGACCAAGCCAAACCGGAAGTCGGCCTCATAACGCTGCTGGTTGAAGCTGAGGTTAATAATAGGAAAGCCGATCTTTGCAATCAGTAGTGACCCAATGACGGCATAGATCAGTGCGCCCCAAATCAGGTAGCCGTGAATGAGAAGCCGTCCATGCAGCAGCGGCAGAGCGCCGCCGACTTTCCAGAGCAGGGCGACAAACGCCAGCAGGGTCGCGGCCTGCTGAATAAGGCCCACGATCAGCGGGATCGCGCCGCTGATCCCATCGTTGGTCCCGACAAAGTCGCGGATGTCTTCGGAAATGCGCTGATCGGGGTTGTCGGCAGGCTGCCCGGAGATCTGCCAGAAGTAAAACGCCTTGCCATCAAGCCATTGATTGAGAAAGTGGTTGGTCATCCAGCGCCGCCAGCGAATGGTCAGCGCCATCGTGGCATAGCTCTGGTACACATACACCGTGCAGTAAAGGAAGGCCCAGAGCGTCCAAGACTTGAGTGCGCGGAGGAACGCTTTGAGGTCGTAGTTTTGGACTGCGTCAAAAATGGCCCCGCCGAGCTGAACCAAAAGCACGGAAACGCCGACCAGCGCCAAAGTGAGAACGGTGACAAGCGCGGCGGTGGCCCAGGCCCGGCCGCGTTCTTCGGAAGTCCAGAACGGGCGGGCAAGGCGCAGAAAATCACGGAGCATACAGGGGCAGTTCCTCTCGGTCAAGTAAGGGTGTAAAGTTACTCCCGACCAGCGTCGTTGCCGCCGAAGATGCTGAGATTACGGCCTGAAACTGCGGATTGTTCCCGGCGTTTTAGGCTTCCACGACATAGACTTGGCCTGGCTGAACAGTCGGCAGCAAAGCAAGGGCTTTCGGCATCAGCGGCATCAGTGTTTCAATCGCGTTGCTTTTTGCCCGCAAAGTGATGACAGCGATGGTAAGCCCCGTCATGTTCTGCTGATGCTTGATGCCTTTATCTATGGTCAGAAAGACGTCAAACTGCCGTTCCGCGAGTGATAGAAGCGCCCCATTTTGGATCAGTTCCCAGCGCATTTCGCGGGTTGTCGTCACGCTGTATCCGGGCAGATATCGGCGCAGGCGTTTCGGCAGGCAATGATCCAAAAGAATGGTCATTCTCAGGTTATACTTTCGGCAGGCCGTCGAGAAGGCGCTGGTAGGCGAGATGCAGGGCGGCCATGACCTCCTCACGGGGAACACCCTCGAAGTCATCCAAAAACTCTTCCAGCGTGCCGCTGACTTCGAGGTAGTCCCAAAGATTCTTGATGGGGACGCGCGTGCCGACAAAGCAAGGGGTTCCACTCATACGCTCCGGGTTGATGGAGATCACCGGCGCACGGGGATCAGAAACAGGGACAAGCTCGCCATCCCAGTAGCCTTCAGGCAAAGTTTGCGCTGGATCGTGTTCTAAAGTTTCCGGCATTGATCTGTTCTCCAAAAAGAAAACAGGGGCGGGCCGTATGGCCCGCCCCTGTCTGTGCGCTTAACGACTAATGGCAGCCGCAGGAGCCGCAGCCGCCGCCGGCTTTGGTGTCGAGGCCGGCGGCCTCGTCATCGCCTGCCGAGAACGAGGAGCCGCAGCCGCAGGACTTGGTGGCGTTCGGGTTCTCGATCTTGAAGCCGCCGCCCATGTCGGTGTGGATGTAGTCCACAACTGCGCCGCCGAGGTAGCGCAGGGAGGTTGCGTCAACGACAAGCGTGACCGGGCCGAAGGCGAAGGTCTCGTCGCCGGGTTCGATATTCTCGTCCAGCGCCATGCCGTACTGAAGGCCGGAGCAGCCGCCACCGGCGACATAGACACGCAGGGCGAGGTCGGTCCGGTCCTGCTGGGCGATGAGCGAGGTCACCTCGGTCATGGCGGCGTCGGTCAGGCTCAGAGGCGCAGACTGGATCAGTGTTTCGGGTGCCGTGGTGGTCGGCATTTCAAGTGTTGCGGGCATTTTCTAACTCTCCTAAGCGGGTTCAAAGCCCGCGGGCGTGATAAGCGTTGTCCAGGGTTATTATACCCCAACGCCTTTGTATCCGATAAGGGATGGTTCCGGCGGGCGGGAAGTCCGAGTGCGGGTGGAGACTGGGACCAGCTCTTCCTCGTACTCGAATGCTTCCATCGAGATGCAGTCCATCGGGCAGATTTTGGCGCAGAGAGCGCAGCGAATGCACTTGGTGCCGTCCATCAGCATGATGGTGCCGTCTTCGGGTCTTAATTCGTCCTGGGGGACGCCGTACTTGGCTTCGATCAGCCGGGCCACGTCTTCGTCGCCGACCACATCGGTGACCGGGACCATTTTCAAAATGCTCTCCGGGCAGATATTGATGCAGAGGCCGCACAGAATACATTTCTCGGCATCGAAGACCACGTTAACATGACAACGCAAACAGCGCATCCCTTGTTCCCGTGCGGCCTTTTCCGTGTAATTAAATTCGACAAGCTCGAAACCTTTGGAGCGATTGGTGATCTCGCGCTCCGGCGGCTCCTGGCGGATGAAGTTGTCGTACTTGGCTGGCATAGCGTAGTTGACGATGGGCAGCGCCCGCATATAACCGCGCTTGACGAGTTTCTGGGTGACGCCCGACAGATGCTCGTCTACCCCGACCGCGCACTTCTGGGCGGACGCGATGCCGTCAATAAACAGCCGTGCGCCGAGGGCGATGTCACCGACCGCGAAAACGTCCGGGTGACTGGTGGATTGCAGTGTTTCGGGGTCCACTTCGATGGTGCCGCGCGGGGTTCGTTTCAGGTCTTCAATGCCGGTGACGAAGTTCCAGTTGACCATCTGGCCGATGGAGACGATCACCGAATCGCAGGGAAAGACTTCTTCCGAGCCGTCAATGTACTGCGGGTTGAAGCGCCCCTGGGCGTCAATCAGCGACTTGACTTTCTTGGTCTGAATGCCCGTGACGGTGTCGTCGCCGAGTATCTCAATCGGCAAACGCTGAGGCCAGAGCTTGACGCCTTCTAAAACCGCTTCTTCGATCTCGTACTCGTCGGCGTTCATCTGGGCGCGGGACTCGCCGAAGATGCAGTCTATTGACTTGGCTGTCAGCGCCAGTGTCCGGGCAATATCGGTCATGGCATAGTTTTTGGGCTTGCCTAAGCTGGACAGCCCGGCCACGACGGGAGTACGGACAGTCATCCGGACAACGTCCATCGCAACATTGCCGCCGCCGATGACGACGCACTTCTCGCCGACATGGTACGGCTTGCCCAAGTTCACTTCCCGGAGTAAGTTGATGCCGATGTGAACGCCTTTTTTGTCCGAGCCGGGAATGGTCAAAGGCCGCCCCTGCATATAGCCCGCCGCGATAATAAACGCCTTGTAGCCCTGCTCCCGAAGCTCCGGGATCGTGACATCTTTGCCGACCGAAACGCCGAGCTTCAAATCCACACCCAGCTCGCAGATCGCCGCGATTTCTAGGTTCATCAGCTCGCGCGAGAGTCGATAAATGGGAACGCCGGTCGCCATCTGCCCGCCGGGGACTTCCAGCTCTTCAAAGACCGTCACTTGGTAGCCAAGCCGCGCCAGATCGTGCGCTGCCGTCATGCCCGCGACTCCCGCGCCGACCACCGCGATCTTTTCTTTGTCCTGCGCCGGGTACGCCGACCCCCGCGCATTGGAATACTCCAGCGACTTATGCAAATCTTTGAGATTTTCGACGCCGTACTGCTCGGTCGCAAACCGCTTCAAGGCACGGATGGACACCGGCCCGGACGTATCCGAGCCGATATTGCCGCGCGTGCATTTGACTTCGCAGGGAGCGCCGCAGATGCGCCCGCACATGGACGCAAACGGGTTCGGAGCGCGGGCGATGGCATAGGCATCGTCGTAGCGCCCTTCGGCGATGGCAATGACATAGCCCCGCGCATCGGTCTTGACCGGGCAGCCGGTCTGGCAGCCGATTTTGCCGCGCCAGTAGTCAATATCCGGGACTTTGACCCGGTACGGTGTCTGCTTCTCGTCTGCCATAGGGAGGTGGTTCCTTTTCGGAGAGAACGCTGCTTACGATTACAAATCTACGATAATCACCATTGTACCATATTGGCGGCGGCAAGGCAAGAAGCCCCCGGGCTCCCAATAGAGGGGGAGTCAGAAAGAACCATGTGCTAAAGCACAGGGCTATTGGGCGCGGACGCCGGGAAGCGCCGCTTCTGCACGGGCAGACCCGGAGGGCCGGGGCTGGGAGAAGGGCTGGAGGGGTGGCGGTTCTCCCCAGGCAAGCGCGTCGGCGATCATTTCGGCAATTTGTTTTGGGGTCAAGCGGGTGCGGAGGTCATCCGTGCGGCCCGACACGCAAGTCTCCTGCTGGCGCAGCATCGTCCGGTAAGTGCGCTTTGGGACGGCAGCAAGTTCGTTTCGGCAAATTTCACTGTTATTTGTGTCGGCATCCGGTGTCACGGCGTCGAGCGGGGCGACGGACAGCTCATTGGCGGCTTGGTTGGTCGCTTTGCGGAGCTGATACTGGCGGTTACGAACTTCCATCGCGACGCTGCGGTCGTCTTCCGGGTCTTCGCGGCACTCGCGCTCGGAGATCTGCGTGTCTTCTAAGACCTGCTCCCGGATGCGGCGGGTGTAGAGGTTAGGAACATCGCGGGCCAGCATCTTCACGGCGGTATCAATCTGGCGCCCCTCCGGGTCCGCCAGTGCGGGCAAGGCGGTCTCGTGGCGCAGGACTTTGTCGAGCTTGTCCAAGCGCTCATCTTCGGAGAGCGCGGCGTCCTCAAAGAGCTGCGCCTGCCAGCGGTGCAGGCGGCGCAGACGCCAAGACGCTGCCGCGATCTTTTCGACGTAATGGCGTTCCAGCAGGTTGCCGGGGCGAAGCTGGGCGACAAGCTCGTCCTGAACGGCCTGGTAGCCGCCGGGGTCTTCGCCGAGGGCGGGGAGAACGATGTCGCGGGCAAAGACGCCGTGGGTGGTGGCGTTGCGGCTGGCGATGGCCTTGCCGGGTGCAGTGGTGGGCATGATGGTCTCCATTCCCGGCCATGAATGGCCGGGCTAAAAGTGCACGAAGCCCCTCCGGGGCTGAAGAGATGTAAGCGTCTGCGGGCAAAGAAACTTATGTCTACTATTATGGCCGGATATGTGAGAGGTTGTCAAGGGGTATCGAGGGGGCTGTGGACGCCGCGTCCGCCCCGGTTGAGGACATGGGTATAGATCATGGTGGTGCGAACGTCGCTATGGCCCAGCAGTTCCTGGACTGTCCGAATGTCATAGCCGTTTTCGATGAGGTGGGTGGCGAAGGAGTGGCGAAGGGTGTGGCAGGAGCCGTTTTTGGGGATGCCGGCCTTCGTGAGAGCGGCTTTGACGGCGCGCTGGAGGGTTTCTTCGCCGACATGGTGACGGCGAATGAGGCCGGAGCGGGGGTCGGTGGAAAGGCGTGCGGCGGGAAAGACCCATTGCCAAGCCCATTCGCGCGGGGCGTTGGGGTACTTGCGGGCGAGGGCATCCGGCAGAAAGACATTGGCCGTGTGAGCTGCGAGGTCCCGCTGATACACGGCGCGGGCGGCGTCAAGCTGTTCGTGCAGGGCGGTGTCCAGCGTGTGCGGGAGCATGGAAACGCGGTCTTTTTGTCCTTTGCCGTCACGGATTGTGATCTGGTGCAGGGAAAAGTCAATGTCTTTGACCCGAAGTCGGAGGCAGTCCATCAGGCGCAGGCCGGAGCCGTACAAAAGTGACGCCATCAGCAGGGGGGTTCCCTCGAGATGGGCGAGCAGGCTTTTCACTTCGGCGCGGGTAAAGACGACAGGGAGTCGTTCGGGCCGCCGGGCGGGGGCAATTCCGGTGAGTGTTTCCAGGGGGATATTCAGCACCTCGCGGTATAAAAAGAGGACCGCGCTGCGGGCGACGTTTTGGGTAGAGGCGGCGACATTTTGCTCGACGGCCAGGGCCGTGAGGTAGCGTCGGATGTCTTCAGCCTCCAGGGTACTGGGGTGGCGCTTGCCGTGGAAATAGATAAAGTCTTTGATGCGGTGCAGGTAGACTTCTTCGGTTCGGAGGCTGTAATGACGCAGGCGAATGGCTCTGCGGACTTCTTCCAAAAACGCTGTAATTCCCATGTGTTCCCTCCGTGGTGAGATCGGTTTCATCCGTGGTCTGCCGGCAAAAAATCCGTGTAGTAAAGCAGAGAATTGTGATATAATCAGTGAGAAGCAGTCAACCGTGACTGCGCTGCGCGTGTGCGGTAAAACTGCGCCCTGTGCGTTGTTATACCGCAAAGCACAGAAAAAGTGCGGCAATTGCCGCAAAATGCGTGTGCTTTACCGCAAACGGCCAGCGGCGTAACGCGGTAAAATACTTGTTAGACCGCAGAATGTCGGCAGGTACGTCTCGTTGTTGTAGAAAGTCCACATATGCTTAATAGCCTCATTGAGCTACATGACTCAAAAGTCGCGGCCATCAGTGAGAATAATGGGCAAGTTACCGTATTCTTCTCCCATGCTTATGTTCATACCTCAGAAGGCCGCCCAGGATGGGACAAAGGCAGTGGCTACTGGCAGGCTGCCGCATTGACCTTTGCAGAAGGCTCTATCGAAAGCGATGCCACTGAACTCATAGGCGATATTTGGGAAGGTGACTTGGAATTTGACGGTCAGGTTTACGAGAATGAAATCCCTATGCCTTTTGATCACACTGGACCGGTAACATTGCGCTTGCACATCGATGTACCAGCGAAAATTATTATCCGGGGCAAGAAAGCCGTCCTCACTCTAATTGGTGAAGCGGTTTACGTGGAGGAATTTCCTGGCGCGGACACGGAACTGCCAGCGGTCTAACAAGCGGTCTAACAATGCGCTGCAGCCGACGCCACCGCCGCCTTGTGCTCAGCAAGCTTAGTTGGCTGTGCTTGCGGTGTCGCGGCTGAGCTTTGGCGTTAGGCCGCTTCACAAAGCCAATCATGTTAGCAGGAGCCAAAAGATGAACCTTTTCTTTCGCTGCCTCTTTACCTTCATTGCTACAGTCTGTACCACGGAATTGGTCTTTCGTCTTAGTGTGTTTAGGTATGGCGTACACTCGATTTTCGGACAACCTTTTGACTTGGTAGGCTTTACAGTCAAAATGCTCTGGTGGTTTGGGGCTTGGTTCGTCTTCTTTTGGTTCTTTGGAAGGTTCAGCGGAAAGAGTTTCAGGCGATAGCCAAGCAACGAAGCGGCCTAACAATGCGCTGCACCCGACGCCACCGCCGCGTTCACCTCTGCGCGTTCGGGTGGCTTTGCAGGCGTTGTCGCGGCTGAGCTTGGCCGTTAGGCTGCTGGGCGGAAGGCTATCACATACGGAGGCACAATGGAAGAGTATGACTCCATGCCGCGCCAATATCAGCAACAGTACGACGCATTGCTGCATATTGCTGATGAAATCATGGCTACACTACACGCGAGGCAGTTGCGTCAGCCGACGATTGAGTCATCCACGGTGGTTGAGTGGCTACGCGGTCTGTATGACATGGCAGAAGAGGGCATGGGGCGAGAGGCTCACTTTGCCAAGCTAAACCTACCGTTAATGAAGCCATCACCGCCATCGGCCTAACAATGCGCTGCACCGGACGCCCCCTGCGCGGTTGCCTGTGCATTGCAGGAGGCTTGTTCGGCAGGTTGCACCGGTGAGCTTTGTCGTTGGGCCGCTGGGCGAGGGGTTTGTCCTGTCTGAAAGGAAGAGTGATGGGCGAGACTGAAAACAACAAACAAACGCTGCAACATTTCATCCAATCCGTGTGGAGAGAGGGCAATCTTGCGGCGTTGCCGGAGTTCTGGACGGCGGATTGCGTTAACCATGCTATGTCCGGTGCGGATAACTGCGGGTTGGAGGCACTCCAGGCTTACCATGAGCAGTTCATCCAAGCCTTCTCCGGCATTTCGGATTTTCGGATCGAGATAGTGCAACAGGTCGCAGAGGCAGACCGGGTGGTTTCTCAAATCGTTGCACACGGTCGGCACAGCGGCGCGTTTATGGGCATCGCGCCGAGCGACAGGAGCGTGTCCATGCAGGCGATACGGATTGACCGTTTCGCGGGCGGCAAGATTGCGGAGCATTGGTCTGTGGCGGACTTAGCGGGTCTGATGCAGCAGATCCAATCTTAGACTTCCCACCAGGCTTCACACCAGAACAGCCAGACGGCCCAACACCGCGCTGCACCGGACGCCACCTGTCCTTTGTCTCTGCGAGGTCGGTTGGCTGTGCAGTTCAGGTGTCGCCGGTGAGCTTAGTCGTTAGACCGCAGGGGTGTAGGCAATGAAGGTGACGCAGCGGCAATCATCAGAGCAAGAAGGACATCCCATGCGAATGAAACGATGAGCAGAGACCATAAGCTATACAGGATGATGCTTACTGCCTACGATGATTACGGCGATCCCTTCTGGGGTTTCGTCCAAGAACTCGTCCTGATTAATCACTGGGACGATCTTAATGGCACGTTGCCTGACAAGCTATTCTATGAGACAATCCCTGAAGCGCAAGAACTGATGCGTGAGCTTCTTCAACGTGGTCTGGTGTACATAACCCGCATTCATGGATATCCCCCGCCCACGACTGGTCGATTTGTGGTGACGGAGAAGGAAGTGGAGGCGATTGTCGCTGACACGCAAAATTGGGTTGGCCCTATAGACGAAGGGCCATCTGCGATTTACTACTGTTTCTGCAGCACTATGCCGGGAGTATCTATCACGGAAGATAGCCTCACTTCCTTGAGCATGAGCACTAGTCAATCGTCTGACTAGTTCGGGTGTTTCACACTGATCGCCATTAGCGGAGGCGGCACATTCTGCGGTCTAACCATGCGCTGCACCGGACGCCACCTGCTGACTTCAGGCTAATTTTAGTCAAGCCACTGCTGTGAATCGGCGATGGTGCGGAAGTCGAGGAGGGCTTCGCCGAGGTCGTCGAACTGGCCAGCGGTGAGGGTGTCGAGGCGGGCGGTGAGGGGAACGGGGCCGAGGCGGCGGCGGAGCAGGCGGACGACCAATTCCACGGGGCTGAACCCCCGTGCTTCGAAAGGGCAACTCCCCGCCTTCGCGGGCATGAGGAAACGCTCACGGAATGCAAATCTTCGCCCACGAAGGTGGGCGCTTGCACTTTGAAGCATGGGGGGTTCAGCCCCGTGAACATAGGTTTCGAGAAACGGGCGGCTTCTAAAAGCCGCCCGTTTTTTGCTGTCTGCTCTATTTCAGACGGGCCTCGCGGTAGAGGGTGTTGAGCTGGGTGGGGGTGACGGGGATGTAGTCGGGGCCTAAAAGCGTGAGCATTTGTTTGAGGTCGGACAAATGCGTGCCCCAAAGGTAGACGAAGGCGTTCAGGAAGGCGGGGCGGGTTTGGCCGGCGTGGGCGCGGATTTCGGTGGCGAGGGTGGCGGCGGCGGGGCCGTCGGATGCGCCGCGGAAGACGGGCTGGCCGGTGGGGAGGGTGTAGGTATATTCATGGTAGCCGTTTTCCCCGGCGAGGCCGTAGTCGGGCATGAAGAAGCCGACGCCGGGGAGATCGCGGCCGGCGGCGGCGATGTCGTTGTTGCTGACGTTCATCAGGCGCAGGGTGTGCATGTCGAGGCGGCTCATGTAGGAGTTCGTTAAGTTGTAGAACGTTTGTAATTGGGCGGGGCGGTTCTTCAAGGCTTTGGCCCAGTCGGTGGGGTAGATGTAGCCTGCGCCGGAGACGTCGCAGAGGAACTCGTTAGTGGGGGTCGCGTGGGCGTAGTACCACTGGGCTTTGTCAGGGGCGACATCTATTAAACTTGGTCCCATGCCGAAGGCGACGGGGAAGGTGCCGAGAAGCGGGTCGGTGAACAGGGACCGGAAGACACCGTTCCAGGGCGCGAAATTGTCGCCGTCGGAGATGGTGATCGCGACATAAACTTTGGTGCGGTCAAGCGGCGGGGCGGGCGGCTGCGGCTTCTGATGCAGTGCGGGCAGGACAAGGCCGCTGGTGACGGAGAAGTTCGCGACGTAGTCGCTGACCGTCGTGATCTTGCCGTAGCGGGAACCCAAGGCGACGCCGGGGGTTTCGTCGAGGCCGATACCGTCGCCGTGCCACCAGAAGCCGCGCACGACACTGTTCAGGGGCATTTGGGCAAACGTGCGGGCGATCTCGGCCCGCTCGGCGGTTTCATTCGCGCCGGGCCTATCTTGCGCTTTCGGGCCGGTAATCCAAAAGCAGGTGCCGCGTGCGGTGACGATGTCGTCTATTTGAGAGCCGAGAAGCGGCGGGTCTAAGCACAGCGAGACATAGGGGTTGAGGCGCGGCAGAAGGTCAGTGCGGGCGTAGCGCAGGGCGTCGGCGTCATCGTGGAATTTCCCGCGCAGGTCGGCCCGGATGGGTAGGTGCAGGCGGGCGGCCAGTTCCGGGGTCGCGACGGCGAAGTCGTGCAGGCCGGCGATGTCGACCGCGATACAAGGGGAAACGTAGATGTTCGGGTCGGCGACGACCGCGCCTTTGATCTCGGTGCGGAACGTGTCCACGAGAGACAGCGGATCGGCGACAGGAATGGGGGCGTCGGTCTGGCCGGACGCCACCATCTGGTCCAGCCAGAACTGGTCGTCGTTGCCGGTGAGGAGATAAATGCGCGGCTGTTTTCGGTTGACGATGCCCTGGACCGACGCCAGCAGCAGGACCTGATCATGCGGGAGATTTCGCACGTCGGCCGTATACAGATGCCGGGCGGGCGGCGGCGACTTCGGCTGAAGCGTTGGGTACGGGCGCGGCGGGGCCGGCAGGACGAGATCGGCGTCTACCTGCGGGCGCGGCAGGGCGTCCAGCGCGGCCAGGGCATGGGTTTTGGCGGCGGCAGGCAGAAGTCCCTGCGATGCTAAAGCCGCAACGGTGCCGCGCACCAGAAGCTGGGTGTCGGCATAGGCAATCAAAGCGTCATCGTTGCGGACGGAGCTGGGGGTCCAGACGTCTACCGCGCCGTGCCAGCCCTCGCCGTGGGTGAGGAGAAGCGCGAGCGGCTGGCCGCCGGAGGTCAAAATGGGCGTGACTTTGGCTGTTGGGGGCAGCGTGGCGGTGTCTAGGGTTTGGGCGTCGTGGCCGTCGCCCCAGTCGAGCCTCAGCGCCGCAAGGCCAAGCGGGTCGCCGGGGGCGACGACGGTTTGACCGGGCGCGGCCTCGCGAAAGCCGCCGACCCCGATGCCGTCGGGACCGAACCGGGCAGGGGCGTCGGCGTTGCCCAAATCCTCCCACTCCCCTTTGGCGTTTTTGCGGATGGGGTGGGTAAATGGAATGCCTGATGTCACGAGATCGCCGCCCGCGAGATGAAATACGCGCAGATTCGCAAATGCCGCCTGCGGGAACGCATTGCCGTAGGGCAGAACCACGGCGGCGTAGTTCTGGGCGTTCAGCTTCGCCGGGTCACTGAGCGCGTCTGCCGAGAGCAGATCGGCCTGGAGGCCGGCTTTTTGCAGGTCCTGGGCTATTTCTTTGGAGGACACGAGGCCGGAGATATTGTTTGTGGGGAAGCCCGGCTCAGAGAAGACCGCGACGCGCGGCATGGGCGGGTCGGCTTGGACGGGCAGAGAGGCAAGGGCCGGCAGCAGAAAGGCAGCAGCGGCGGCAAAGGGTTTCGGCGAGAAAAGCGTCATAGCTTAAACTTTCACGGAGTTAAATTGCCCGGCAGGTGGCGCGGGCGATCAGCGGGGTCGGCAGGAGAACGTGGCGGCGGATGGGCGGGGCGGCGTCCGCGGTGGACAGGCGGGACAGCAGCATCTCAGCGGCGCGTCGGCCCATCTTGTCGAAGGGCTGGTGCAGGGTCGTCAGCAGGCTGGGGCGGGGCGAATGCTGCTCCAGGTCATCGAAGCCGACGACGCTGATGTCTTCGGGAACCCGAATGCCGCGCTTCACGCACTCGGCGATGAAGCGGTAGGCCAGTGGGTCGTTCATCGCCAGCACGGCGGTGGGCGGGTCGGCAAGCGAGAAGAAGTGGTCGCAGGCGGGGGCGACATGGGCCGTATCCGTGTGGGAGACGGCGAAAATGAGGTCTGGGTCGAGGGGGATGCTAGCCAGGGTCAAGGCACCCATGTAAGCGTCCCGGCGCTGGAGAACCGCTGTGGACTGCTCATCGGCAGTAAGGTGGGCGATGCGCCGGTGTCCCAAGTCGCGCAGGTAGTCAAAAGCGGTCTCGATCCCGGCTTGGTTATCGCCGCCGACAAAATCGCAGGCGATCTCCGGCGGAAAGCGGTCCACGAAGACGACGGGGATACCCCGCGCTTCGAGTTCCCGCAGCGGCGGCACGGTTTCGGGTCCGCCGAGCTGCCAGAGAATGGCCCCGGCGATGCGCTCCTGCATGACCGAGGCCAGTGCCTGCTGTTCCCTTTGTGTTTCCCGGTTATCGGAACCGCCGTGGGTGTCAATAACTTGCAGGCGAAAGGGCGCTTCTGCCGAGCGCAGGGCGGCATTGATGCCGTGGAGAATGGCAAGCGAAGCCGGATACTGGGGATGCTGGGGCAGAATGGCGACAATGGTCCGCAGTCCGGTTTCTTCAAGCCGGGCCGGGCGTGGGCGCCGTCGTCCGATCTGTCCGGCGGTCTGTGTCCCGCTCAGGCTTGCCGGGGGCATCGCAGAGGGTCCGCCGCGCACCCAGGGACGTCGTCCGGGTTCACGGACAATGAGGCCGGCGTCAGCGAGCTGCAGCAGGGCGCGGCGGACGGCGGAGCGGTCCAGGCGAAATTCGTCCGCGAGCGCTCGTTCGGCGGGCAGCCAAGCGCCGGGGGCGTAGAGGCCGCGCTCAATGCGTTCTTTCAGGATCAGGAAAAGCTGCTGTCCGAGCTGCGCTCCAAGGATTTGCGCTCCTGGGGTCAGTGCCGCAGGTTGAAGGGGGGTCATAAAACAAATCCTGACTATCTAAACAACCAAAGTCAACCAAAGATGAACAGAGTATAACACAGTCCGGCTTTGCTGTCAATCCCGACAAACTAGGAAAACGGAGGGGATAAGGCCAAGTCTCCGTGTAACTTGCCGGTATCCGCATTTGTACCGGCCTCTTCGAGCGTCAAAATTATTTTGTCTGTATGTATTGACAGCAGGACGAAACAGTGTTATACTTGGTTGTGTTTGGTTGAACCGGCTGTTCCTGCCCATGCCGAAGACGCGCAAAATTTCGGCCTGCAATTTAAACCCGGTCATTATAGAGGAGAAATTATGCTAGTTCCCGAAACAAAGTCTCAAAAGCAAGGCTTTACACTGATTGAATTGCTCGTTGTCATCGCCATTATTGCGATTCTTGCCGCCATCTTGTTCCCCGTCTTTCAGAAGGTCCGCGAAAACGCCCGTAAGACCGCTTGCCTGTCTAACATGAAGCAGCTGGGCTTGGCAATTATTCAGTATCAGCAAGATACTGACGAGTTCTTCCCCGGCAGCAATGGCTCCCCGGCGATCGGTGCCAGCCCGTCCGGCAACAACTGGGGTCAGGAAATCTACCCGTATGTGAAATCCACGGGCGTGTTCATGTGTCCGGACAGCAGTGATACTGCGTCGTTCAATGGCGGCGTCCCTAACAACGCCGGCAACCCAGAGCAGTCAACCAACATCATGGTTCCCTGCAACGACAACCCAGGAGTACAGCAAATTCCGGTCTCCTATGGTTTCAGCAACTTCCTCGGTACGCTGCCTCCAGGCGGCGGTACGCCCCGTACCCTTTCCCTGGTCCAGGAGCCTGCTGCTAAGATTATGGTCGCCGAGCGCACCGCCGGTGAAAATGGCGGCGTTAATCAAGACGGCGTGGGCTGGTCCGACTGGGATGGCACAAATCAGTACTCGTTCCACACTGACGGCACGGTTCGCCACAATGGCTTGATGAACGTCCTGTATTCCGACGGTCATGCTAAAGCGGTCCACCCGACCGATACCGCCGGCAACGGCTCTTCCCCAAATCAGTGGGGCTGCTTCAACGGACAGGTCAACGCAGGGTCTTACACCACTGCCTGCACCCCTGGTGACGTGAACGGTGACAATTACGACCCGACGCTGGCCGCAAACTACGCGACCGCGACTCATACGAACTAATCTCTACGCCTTCGCAGAAGGCAGTCAAGGAAGTCTCCGGCTCCGCAAGGGGCCGGAGTTTCTTCTTAGGGGCCACAGCGAAGGCCCGCAATATCCCCTCCTAGCACCCCATAATGGGGTGCCGGAGAAGATTTTTGTGGAAGTCCTTTGCCTTCCGGCTCCCCCGAATTCGCCGCTCGCAGGAGCGGAGCAGGCCAAAGGGAAGGGCATTTTGCCTCAAAATCAGGAGACCACTTATGAACACACAGAAGCGCAGCGGCTTTACGCTGATCGAACTGCTCGTTGTTATTGCTATCATTGCTATTTTGGCAGCAATTCTCTTTCCCGTGTTCCAGAAAGTCCGCGAGAATGCCCGTCGTGCTACCTGCCAGAGCAACGAGAAACAGCTTGGTCTGGGCATCCTTCAGTATGTCCAGGATTACGATGAAAGCATGATGCCCCGCGAGATTCGCTACACTGGCAATGCCAGTTCAGGAACGGGAGTTGCCTGGTCGCAGCTCATGCAGCCTTACATTAAGAGCCAGAATGTGTTCCAGTGTCCGTCCAATCCCCGCAAGGACCTGCTGCAATATGGGGATGCCGCGAATGGATTTGCAGGCGGCTTCGTCTCCTACGCAGCCAGTGTCGTAGGCGGCTTTCAGGACGCAGGTGGCACAGGTACGGGTTATACCGCTCCCTTCGGCTATCCGCAGTATGTGTCGCCGGCACAAACAATCGTGATTGTCGAGACCACAGCACGCTACACGGACTTCTATGTAAACAGCAATTTTTGGTCACACACTCCGACTGGTGACGGCGACTCTCAGGGCTGCCTCTTCTCCGGCCATACAAGCCTGTCCAACTACCTGTTCTGTGACGGTCATGTAAAATCCATGCGGCCGCTGGCAACACTCGACACGGATGACCTGGGAAGCGGCACCGTGAACCTGTGGCGCTACGATAACGCCACGTTCAAGTCCCTGAACAACGGAACAGTCGATCCAACAGCTTCTCAAGTCTTGAACTTCTCCGCCAACCAGTACAAGTAGGCGCTTCGCCCCGTGCTGCACCTGCTAAACCCCTGGTCCTGCAAAGGGACGGGGGTTCTGTTTGTGTCCGTCCCGCGCCTCAATCTTGGGAGACCAGAAGCGCCAATGGAGTCCAGAGGCGTCTTGACAACGTACTTGGGTTGTTTTACACTCTCTGAGGCCATCGGAACACGAAAGGCCGCAGTTTTACAGATACTACGAGGAGCAAACCCGCGCCGTAGGACAGCCTGCCGAAGACGAAGCATTTCGTATGGAGAGAGAATTTTTTGAGTGACATACTAAGCCGATTGAGGAGCGTCAAGCACTGGAAAACGGAGCTGGCCTGTGCCGCTGGAGCCGCTGCAATAGGCTGCGGGCAGAAGGCACGCACGGTTCAGACCGCCGTGCTGGTTCCTGCGCTGCTGGCGACCGGGGCCGCGGTCCAGGCCGCGCCTCAGTTCCGCCCGCCGTCGGTGCCGCTGGTGGCGAGTGACCCGTATCTGTCGGTCTGGTCCCCGGCGGACCACTTGAACGACGCCGGAACGCAGCACTGGACGCATCATCCGGCGTCTTTGGTGTCGCTGATTCGCGTGGACGGCAAAGCGTACCGCTTGATGGGCTACGATCCGACCGATGTGCCGGCGTTCCCGCAGACAAGCGTCAAAGTGACGGCGACGCGCTCGATTTATGAGTTTGAGGACTCGGCGGTCCATACCACGCTGACGTTTATGACGCCGAGCCTGCCGCATGACCTGAATGTGCTGGCCCGGCCCGTGACGTATTTGACGTGGAGCGTCAAGTCAGTGGACGGCAGGCCGCACGCTGTCTCAATTTACGATAGCACCTCGTCGGAGCTTGCTGTCAACACGCCCGATCAGGCCGTGACCTGGCAGCGTGAGACGATGGGGCCGCTGACTGCGTTGCGGGTCGGCACCGCGGCCCAGACCCTGCTGCGTCCGGCCGGTGACGACGCCCGGATTGACTGGGGCTATGCGTATGCGGCCGCACCGACGGCGGACGCGAAAGGCGCGGTCGGCTCTGACGCCGATTTGCTGGCGTCGTATGTGAAGAATGGCACCCTGCCCGCTGCCGATGACACGCGCAAGCCGCGCCCGGTATCCGACGCGATGCCGGTGCTGGCGTTTACGTTTGACCTCGGAAGCATTGGGGCCGCGCCGGTCTCCCGGCATTTGATGGTCGGCTACGATGAGATTTACAACATCAAGCTGGCGGGGCAGAAGCTACGCCCGTACTGGCGGCGCAACGGGACGACGCCCGAAGCGATGTTTCAGTCCGCTGAGAAAGACTATCCCCGTTTAGAAACGCGCTGCGCCGAGTTTGACGACAGCTTGACCGCCGATGCCACCGAAGCCGGGGGCGCACGGTACGCGCAGATGCTGGCCCTGGCGTATCGCGAGTGCCTGGCAGGCAACGGACTGTCGGTAGACGCGCACGGTCAGCCGCTTTTGTTCACCAAAGAAAACACAAGTAATGGCGACATCGCCACGGTGGACGTGATCTTCCCGCAGGACCCGATGCTGATCCTGCTGTCCCCGACCCTGGCGAAAGCCTCTATCGCCCCCGTACTGGCCTATGCGGCGTCGCCGGTGTGGAAGTTCCCGAACTCGCCGCATGACCTCGGCACTTATCCCCTCGCCTCGGCCTCCGGCGACCCCGGCGAGGCGATGGTGGTGGAAGAAAGCGGCAACATGCTGATCCTCTGCGATGCGATCTCGCAGGAAGACGGCGATGCCAAGTTTGCAGGGGCGTACTGGCCGATCCTGACCCAGTGGGCGAGCTTCTTGGCGCAGTATGGGCTTGATCCCGGCGACCAGCTCTGCACCGACGACTTCATGGGACACTTGGCGCACAACGCCAATTTGTCGATCAAAGCCATTGTCGCGCTCGGCGCTTACGGCGATATGTGCAAAATGCGCGGAGATATGGCAGGTTACCAGAAGTATTCTGCGCTGGCGAAGCGCGATGCGAACCACTGGATTGCCGTGGCCGATACCGGCGATAACAAGGGCAAGGCATCCCTGCTGGCGTTCGACAAGCCGAACACCTGGAGCCAGAAGTACAACTTGGTCTGGGACCAGATTTTGGGCCTGAACCTCTTCCCGATTTCGGTGCGGGACAGCGAAGTCGCCTACTACAAGACCGTGATGCAGCCTTACGGCGTCCCGCTGGACAGCCGGACGCACCAGACCAAAGCTGACTGGTCCGTTTGGAGCGCGACGCTTGCAACGAAGCCCGCCGATTTCCAGACAATTGTCTCGCCGATCTATGATTACTTGAACCAGACGACCGTTCGCGACCCGCTGGCCGACGGGTACACGGCCGACGATCTCCATTCCAACTTCTTTCACGCCCGCCCAGTGGTCGGTGGTCTGTTTATCAAGATGCTGGATGACAAAGCGACCTGGGCGAAGTGGTCGCACGGTGACAAAGTCGCGGCCGCGGACTGGGCACCCCTGCCGGCTGCGCCGACGGCGACCTACCTGCTGGCGAATTCGCAGAAGTCGCCGACTTCTTGGCGGTACGTCACGGCCGCGAGCAAGCCTGCCGACGATTGGGCGAAGCCGGACTTCGATGACGGCGCGTGGAAGACGGGCAATGCGCCGTTTGCGAATAACCCGCCCGGCGGCATCCCGACCGGAACAAAGTGGACGGATTCCGACATTTGGATGCGGCGTAAAGTGACGCTGCCTGCTGGAGATTACAAAAATCTGGCGTTCCTGGTCTACCATGATGAAGACGTCGAGATTTATGTCAACGGCGTTTTAGCGGCGGAAGACGGCGGCTACAACAGCTCCTACGATGCGCTGGAAGTCACTCCGGCGGCGGCGGCTCTCTTAAAGCCGGGCGCGACGGTCACGATTGCCGTGCATGTCCACCAGACCATCGGCGGTCAGGGCATTGACCTTGGCCTCGCGAGCCTCAGCCAAGCGCCGGAGTAGACTCCCCTCAGCCTTTAACCTAAAGCCGCCTGTGTCTTGAACACGGGCGGCCCACTGGTGTTTGGCCGGAGGCATTTACGCAACCGGAGGTGTTTACGCAAGAGGTTTACTGCTTATGCAGGAAAATTGGTGTCACGCGCAGAAGCAAAGTGGCATGAAACATATAAGATACTTTGCCCGAAAATACGTTTTTTCTAGCCTTGCTGCTCTGGCTCTCGCCGGGTCTACGGCGTCGGCGCAGACGATTATGCTGGACGGGGCCGCTGTCGGGAGGCCGTTTGAGGGGCTGGGGGCGGTTAGCGGCGGCGGGAACACAAGCCGGCTGCTGCCGGATTACCCGGAAGCGCAGCGCAAACAAATTCTCGATTATCTGTTCAAGCCGCAATTCGCGGCGTCGCTGAGTGAGCTGAAGGTGGAAGTAGGCGGGGATGTCAACTCCACCGAAGGCTCGGAACCGAGCTTCAAGCACACCCGGACCGACGAGAACTATAACCGGGGCTTCGAGTGGTGGCTGATGGAGCAGGCAAAAGCCCGCAACCCGAATGTCTCGCTGGACTGCCTGGCCTGGGGAGCGCCGGGCTGGGTCGGCAGCAGCCCTTCGTCCGAAAACGGCAACTTCTGGTCCCCGGACATGATGGAGTACTATATCAAGTTTATCCAGGGGGCCAAGCGTTACCACGGGCTGGACATTGTAAGCGTCGGCGGCAAAAACGAGCGCGGGTACGATAAGAACTGGTACATCGGGTTCCGCAAGGCGCTGGATGCAAACGGCCTAGCGAATGTCAAATTAGTCGGCTCAGATGACTGGGGGCCGTACTGGATCAAGATCGTAAACGATTCGGCGACGGACCCGGCGCTAGGTCAAGCCCTGAATGCCTATGCCGGCCATTTGACCTGGTCGGAGAACCCGCCGGTCCCCTCGGAAGCAATCCTGAAGACGGGAAAGCCGGTCTGGGACACGGAGCTGCATGATTACAAGCCGGGGTTTGATGCGGAAATCTCGCTGATTGAAGCGTTCAACCTCAACTATATCCGGGACAAGGTGACCAAAGACATGCTCTGGAACCTGCTTTGGGCGTATTACCCGGTCTCGTCATACCCGGATGTCGGCATGATCCGGGCGACCAGTCCGTGGAGCGGCCATTATGAGGTCCTTCCGGTCATCTGGGGCTACGCCCATGTGAACCAGTTTGTGAAGCCCGGCTGGCGGTTCTTAGAGAACGGCGGCAACGGCCTGCTGCCGGGCGGCGGCAACTATACGAGCTTGAAGTCGCCGGCCAGCGGGGACTACAGCCTGCTCCTGCAAACCAAAGGCGCGGCTGCCGCCCAGACGGTCCGGTTCCAAACGGCGCATGGGCTGTCTCCGAAGGTCCTGCATGTGTGGGAAAGCACGGCCCAGAACCAGTTCCTGCCGATCCGCAGCGTGACTCCCAAAAGCGGAGCATTTTCCCTGACCCTGGCACCGAACTGCGTGTATTCGGTCACGACCACGACCGGCCAGCACAAAGGCGGCTACCCGGCATCGCCGGCGGATGCCGACCTGAAACTCCCTTATGCCGACAATTACGGGAGCTACGCCGTCGGCACGCAGGCTCGCTACCACTACGATTATGAAGGCGCGTTTGAGATTGCGCCGAAGACGGTCGGCACGGGAAACTGTCTGCGTCAGGCGGCTACCCGCTCGGCAAGCGGCTGGGGCGGGGCGTTTCTGCCGCTGACCTTTTTAGGCTCCAATAGCTGGAAGGACTACACGCTCAGCGCCGATGTGTACATTGAAGGTGCGGGGGCCGTCTCGCTGCACGGGCGGATCAACGCCATTCCCGGCGACAACAGTGATGACCCGCCCGGCTACACGCTGCGGGTCCATGACACCGGCGCTTGGGAGCTGAAACGCTTCAAGACAGTCCTTGCTACGGGAACCACGACGTTTCCCGCCGACCGCTGGCACACGCTCACGCTGAGCTTCCACGGGTCCACGGTGGCCGGGACCGCCGACGGCAAGCCATTGTTCAGCGTTGCCGATACCGCCTACAGCGCCGGCCTGGTCGGGCTGGGCAGCGGCTGGAACTTCGCCCAGTACAGCAATCTCCAAGTCATGCCCGCGGCTCAGTAGAAGCCGCAGAACGACACACCGGCGAAGGGGCGAACCTTGTGTTCGCCCTTTTTGCCGTGTTCGCCCGTGCCGGCTGCCGAACTTTCCCTGTTCCGCAGGTGTTTCAAAGAAACCTTCGTGGTAAAATAAGCCACAACGCAATTTTTGAGGGCAAGTGGAAAGCAGGGACGATTGGCGATAGACACTGGAGTCGACGCGCGGCGCAATGAACAAGAGCGCGAGGGCGAGCTTGATTTAGAGAAATCGGAAACGGGGCAGGACGGCGAGATCGGCTCGCTGCCGATGCTGCCGGAAGTCGGGAAAGAAACAAAGTTCGGGCTGCACCAAGCCGTTTGGACCCTGGCGTGGCCGTCGGTCCTGACCATGCTGCTCCAGACATTTAATTCGTTTCTGGATCGCTTCTTTGTCGGGCATCTCGGATCGGACGCGCTGGCGGCGGTTGGGGTCGGCGGGCAGTTCATGTTTCTGCTGTTTTCCGTCGGCATGTCTATTGGGGTCGGCACGTCGGCGCTCGTGTCCCGGTTCACCGGCGCAAAAGAGACCGACCAGGCGAAAGTTGCTGCCAATCAATCTCTATGGCTGGCGCTGATTGCTTCTCTGATCTCCGTCGCCGTGGTCTGGCCGCTGCGTCACGCGGTCGTCGGCTGGATGGGGGTAGACGCCCATGCCGCCGGGCTGTGCGTCCGGTACCTCAGCCTGACCCTGCTCGGCGTTCCCGCCTTGTTTATCATGCTGATTTTGAGCAGCGTCTTTCGGGGCCTCGGCGACACGCGGACGCCGCTGCTGGTGATGATCGGCGTCAACATCATTCACCTGGGCGGCGACTACCTGCTGATTTTCGGCAACTTTGGGTTCCCGCGCATGGGCCTGATTGGGGGCGCGACCGCGCTGATTTCGTCGCAGGTCATCGGCGCACTGCTGTATTTCCTGTTCTTGCAGCGGTCGGCTTTGCGCGGATTTGCCGCCCGCATGAAGAAGCTTGACTTCGACTGGGCGCGGCGCATTCTCGTCATCGCGGTTCCGGCGGCGGGGCAGAACTTGTCGCGGGTGCTTTCGATGATGGTTTTTACGGGTGTTCTGGCCCGCTCCCCGCAGGCGACGGCGGCGGTTGCCGCGCTGACTATCGGCCTGACCTCGGAGTCTATTGCGTTCATGCCCGGCTTTGCATTTTCGATGGCGGCGGGGACGCTGACGGGGCAAAACTTAGGGGCGAACAATCCGCGCCGGGCGGAAAAGGCGGCGTGGAGCGCATTGCAGCAGGGCCTAGCGATCATGATTGTGATGGGCGGCGTCTTTTTTGTCCTGGCTCGCCCTTTCGCCCATATCTTCACCCATGACCCGCACGTTGTCCCTTTGACCGTCGCCTATTTACGGATTGCTGCGCTGTCTGAGCCGTTTCTCGCGCTCGGCATGATCCTGACGGGAGCCTTGAACGGGGCGGGGGATACGAAAGCCCCGGCGTGGGCCGGCGTGGCGACCATGTGGGGGGTCCGCCTGCCGCTGGCCTGGCTGCTCATCTACGGCCTGCACTTCGGCGCGACGGGCGCGTGGTGGGCAATGACTGTCTCGACTGCTTTGAACGGTTTGGTGGCTTTAGCGCTCTTCAAGCGCGGAACGTGGAAGCAGTCGGTGGTATAGAAACAATTGAGGGCCAGGGGGAACGAAGAGTGGACGAAGCCGGACTGGATAATCGCGCACCTGAACCGCAGTCAGAACCTAGCGCTGTATGGCCGCCGGCCCCAACAAACAACCCGCCGCAAACCCTGGCCCCGGCGCTGTATGTGTTCACTCCGATTGGAACGCTTTCCTGGGTTGTCACCGCCCTTTTAGGGCTGTATGCACTGACTTCCGCGCTTCTTCTGGTCGCCGAGACTTTGCCTGCGGCTCAGTTTCATCAAGTGAGTATCGGGATAGACATTTTGCAGGCGCTGCTGCTGCTGGTGGCGGGTATCTGCTTTCTCGTCTGGACCTACCGCTTGAGCCGCAACCTGCGTGTGCTGGGAGTGGTCGGGCTGAAGTTCACGCCGGGCTGGGCGGTTGGCTACTTCTTTATTCCGATCATCAGCTTATGGAAACCGTATCAAGTCTTTCAAGAGATCTGGCGGGCAAGCGACCCTGGTCCGGCCCCTCGTTCCGGCGGGGCCTGGCAGAACCTCCCGGTACCGGCGCTTCTCGGCTTTTGGTGGGTGCTTTGGATGATTTCCAATGTTATTGACCGGTTAGCGGCCCAGGCCCCGAATGACCCCGAAGCGGAAATGGTCAGTGCGGTGTTCAGCCTTGTGAGCGCCCTTTTAGCGCTGTGTGTTGTGCGTCTCTTTACGGTGCGTCAGGAAAAGACTGCCCGGCTGCTGGCGCTGCTATCTTGATTTGGCTGCGCCCCTATCGCGGCCGCGATCCGCGTCTGGGTTTCGGCGACATCTTCCCAGCCTAAAATCTCAACTTCATGCTGCTCCAAGACTTGATAAATCTCAAAAAAATGCTGGATTTCGAGCAGCGTATGCTCGGATAGATCACTGAGCGAGTGAATGGCATCGAAGCGCGGGTCGGCGACGGCGACTGACAAAACCTTGTGGTCCTCGCCCCGGTGGTCGTTCATCAGGAGTGCGCCGACAGGGCGGGCGACCACCAAACACCCACAGAAAGTGGGGTTCGACGACATGACAAGCACGGAAAGCGGCCGCTGCCGACCATCACCCTTCGTGCCGCAGACCCACCCGTAATCGCAGGGGTAGTGCAGGGGCGAAAAGAGGGTGTGGTCGTAGCGGAAGATGTTGCTGGCCGGGCTGTATTTGTATTTATTGGACGACCCTTTCGGCACTTCCACAATCGTGTTCACCTCACGCGGCGCATTCGCCCCCGCCGGAATGTCTTCATGCTGCATAGGTGTCTCCTGCCTCTATTATGCACACAAACCCCGAAATCAGGTATACTAATACGCTTTTTGCGATTGGATTTGCATTAAAACTTGACTTAGGGCTGGATTTGTGTTGGAATTGGTCCTGGAGGCCGCATGAACGAAGACGTAACAAACGAAGAAGTCCAAGTGAGCGAAGACGCTCAAACTGCGCTGGTTCCCGCGGAACCTGTGCATGACATTGCCGTGAGTGTCGCCCGCATCGATGCGGCACCGACGCTTGCCGAAAAAAGCCGGCTGCTTTGGGAAATGCCAGCGGACGTGCGGCATCAGACGCTGGGGGCGCTGCCCGCGCCGGTGGTCGCCGCGCTGATTGAAGGGGACCCGGAGCAGAATACCGCGCTGATCGCGAATCTGCCTGCTGCCAAGTACCGGCAGGTGATCAATCTCGGCACGCCGTCGCAGGGGCGGGCGTGGCTGGAGCGGGCGGTCGGGTCGGGGACGCTGGCGGGGTCCATCCTGCCGTCGCTGATGACCGGCAGCGACCTCGCTGATATGCTGGTCACCGATTCGAGTGTCCGCCGCGCCTTGCCGCGCCTCTTGAACTTTGAGCGGGCCGAGCGCTGGCGTCAGCTCCTGACGACCAACGAGTGGCACAAGAACATTGACGAGCTGCTGATGGCGGACACCGACGAGCTATTGAAGCGGGTGTCCATTCGGAACGAGTCGGTCAAGGCTGTCTTGCAGTCGCTTTTGGACTATGTGCCGGAGCTGTATCTGGAAGTCATCAATCTGGCCCGCGACCGGGCGGCGCGGATGGACGAGCACGAGGACGAGCTGGAAGACATCACGACCATGCCGTTCGGCCTGCCCGAATTGCTGAACCCTGTTGTTGCCGCCGGGGCGGGAACGCGGGATTCCGAAGCGCCTGTGTCGCCGCTTGCCGATTTGATCCCCGAAGGCGGCGACCCGGTCTTTGCCCTGGCGACGGCGGGCCTGAGCGCGGCCCGAAAAGCCGTGCTGGAAGACCAATTAAAGATGCTGCTGCGGGACGAGATTGTCGCGACGGCGTCGTTTGCCGCCGCCGACATGCAGCGGGCGGCCGGGCGGGTCTTATTTTACCTGCGGGCGGGGTTGGAATCCTTCGGCCCAACGTTAGGGGACGCGACGCAGGCGCTCGAAGCCCGCCCCCTGAGCGAAATCAGCGCCATCGGAACACGGCTGGCCGAGAGCTACCGCCAGAAGGCGCTTTCTTTCGCCGGCCTGCGGGACTGGCTGGATGCGAAGCAGAAATCATTTCTCGACGCCATGCGGCTGCCGGAAGCGGGCGTGGACCCGGAAACCCGCGAGCCTGTTCTCTATCTTGCCGCGCGTCCCAAACAAGACCGGGCTGAGTGGACACCGACGCCCCTGCCGGAAGTGCAGACCCGTCTGGCCGACATCGGCGCGTGGGGGCCGCTGTCTCGCGCGGCATTCGGCACGGTCGAGCGGATGCACCTGATCTACGGCACGAACCGCACGCGCACCTGGGACGAAGCCGCCCGCCGGACGGTGCTGGCACTCGTGCTGTACCGCCGCTGGGAACCTGAGCTGATCCGCCCGACTGAAGACTACGCCGCCTTCCGCCGCCAGTACGGCACGGGCAAAAAGAACGGCTTGGACGAAGCCCGCCAGATCGTCTTGGATGCGCTCGACGCGACCCCGAACGCCGCCTGGAAGCCGAGCGACGCCAAGACCCGCGCCCGCGACCTGCTGCTCCGCGCTGTCGGCGAGATCGAGACGATGCCGTTGCCGGGGCAGGAAGCGCCAAAGCGAAATGTGAGAAGCCGGGAGTAGGATTGGAAGGGAACAGGATGCGAGAAGCATCAGACCATGACCATTCTGGAAACTGACCGCCTCATTCTGCGCGTCTTTCGGCCAGAAGATATTGATGACTTCGCCCCGATCGAGGCCGACCCAGAAGTCATGCGCTTTTATGCGTCTGGCCCGCGTTCCAGAGAGTTCACTGAGCGTGTAGTGCGCTACTTTATCAGCCTTCAGGAAGAGCATGGCTTCAGCTTCTGGGCAGTGATCCAGAAGTCAGACAATCGCTTTCTTGGCTTCTGCGGCTTGATCCCTCAGACGGTAGACGGCAAAAAAGAGGTTGAAGTCGGCTACAAGCTAGCCCGTGCGGAGTGGGGAAAAGGGCTGGCGACCGAAGCCGCCCGCGCCGTGCGTGATTGGGGGTTCGCGCACCTAGATGTGCCGCGCCTGGTGTCCATCATTGACCCCGGCAACACAGCATCCATTCGCGTCGCGGAAAAGAACGGCATGGCCTGCGTCAAAGACATGACCTACGACGGCAAAGTATGCCGCCTCTACGCGATAGAGAACCCGTACACCTAGACCGGCCTGAGCGGCTGATGCGGCTCCGGCGGCAGTTCAACCTGAATAAGATCGTTTGGCCGCACTTCGCCGCCGGTCAGGACAATGCCCATGAGGCCGGCTTTGCGGATGAGATTACCGTCGGCGTCGTGGTCCAGCACTGCCGCCGTCAGGCCCGGCTGGAAGGCGTCAAGCTGCGGGCAGGGGTTCCGCAAGCCCGTCACTTCAACGACGGCGGATGCGCCGAGATGCAGGCGTGTTCCGGTCGGCAGGCCGAGCAGGTCCACGCCGCGCGTTGTGATGTTCTCGCCCATGTCTCCCGGCGATATGCAGAAACCGGCGGCTTGAAGTTCGTCATGCAGCTCTGCGTGGATTAAGTGAACCTGGCGCAAGTTCGGCTGGGTTGGGTCCCGCGCGACCCTTGAGCGGTGCTGAACCGTCTTGCCGCTGTGCGAGTCCCCTTCCACCCCCAAGCCTGCTACCAGCCGAACGCTCTCTTGAACTTGCTTGCTGAACTCATGTACTGTGCTTTGGCTGACGGCGATGACGGATGCGCTCAATTTTCCACCTTTCGGGCTTCGACTTCCACTTTAGACTGCGGGGAATGCGTCTGGGCCTGGGACAGTGTCAGATGACTGACGGCATTATCTGAAATATGGAACGTGATGCTGTCGTCATCGCGGCTGAACAGCGTGTTCGACTGAGGGACGAACACGCTTTTGGCCTGCCCGTAAGTCACGCGCAGTTTTCCTTCGTGCTTTTCTACTTCCAATGCCACGCCCGGCACGATCTCATAGACCCCGACATAAGACTCTAACAGAGCATCAGCGACTGTAACTGGGCTTTTCACTTCCGGCAGCTCGTAGTCTTCGCCGAACAGAATGGCAGACAAAGCCTTTGTGACCGTAATAAACTCGGCTTCTTCAGAGTTACAGAGGACAATTACGGAGGCGTGCTCGTCGGGGAACCGGATAAAGTTCGCACGAAACCCATTGATGCCGCCGGCATGACCGACAGTCCGGCGGTTGTGCAGGCTTCCCATCAGCAGCCCGTAGCCGTGAGTGGTTAGCAGCGGCGTAACGGTCGTCATGCGCGTGTAGGCTTCGCTTGAAATCAAGCGGCTTGTCTCTAAAGCCTGGCCCCAGCGATAGAGGTCTTCGACTGTCGAATAGAGCGCCCCGGCAGAAAAGGGAAAGCTCATGTCGATATAGTCTGCCCGCACCCATTCGCCGTCCCGCTTGAGGTACCCGGCCGCGCGGTTTTTCAGAATGGCCTGATGATGGTCGTAGCCACTGTCCGTCATTTCCAGCGGATCAAAAATGTGAGCTTGAAGAAACTTCTCATACGACACGCCGGAAACGTGTTCAACGATGTCTCCTAAGACGATGTAGCCGGAGTTGCTGTACCGGTACGCCGTACCGGCAGGAAACTCCAGCGGCGTCTCGCGGAAGGTTTCCACGATCTCGCGCACCGAGAGCCGCAGACGCGCCTTTGTTCCCTGGATGCCCGGAATGTCCGCTAAATTGCCAAGCCCCGACGTGTGGTTCAGCAGATGGTGGATTGTGATGTCCTTCCAATGCTCCGGGCTGTACGGCAGGTGCCGGCTGATGGGGTCGTAGACGCTGAGTTTCCTTTGTTCTTCCAACATGAGAATTGCCACGCTCGTAAACTGCTTGGTGATGGATCCCACCAGAAACTTTGTCTGCCCCGTATTGGCGACGTCATGCTCCCGGTCAGCGAGGCCGTAGCCGCCGCTGGAGAGGACTTGGCCTTCCTGGGCGACAAGCACCGCGCCGGAGAACTTGTCGGTTTGCGTCATTGCCTGTAGGTAGACTTCCATTGTGTCCGCAAGTTGCTTCTTGGTTGTCATAGTCCTACACTTCTGCCACTTCTCGCGGCTTTTCGGTTTCGTGCCAGGCAAGCAATTCTGAGAGAAACAAGACCAGTTTTCTTCTCATCTTGTCGAAGGTCTGCAAACGCTGATAAAGATCGGGTGCGCTTTCTTGGGTTACGAGTGCTTTCAGAGGCGCGTACTGGGCGTATCGGGAAAAGAAATCTTGTTCTAAGTATGCTTTGAGGTCGGCCAGCCAGGCATTGGATTTCCGAGACAGTTTTCTGGCCCCGTTGCCGGGCGACCAAATATCATAAAAGTAGGTGTCTAAGTCTGAGACAAAACTTTGTAGGTCAATCCCTGCTTGTCGGGCGACCGTTTCGCAGTCATGGGTAGGAAAGGGAGCTTTCGTTTCCTGCGCGGCGCGTGAGATTTCTTCAACGAGCGCGTTTGTAGTCAGAGTTTTCATGTTAGTAACCAAATGAAATAATCCCGCCGGGCGCGATGTGGATATAGCCGCCGCCTTTTACTTTGTACCCGATGACGCCTAAAGTTCGGCCATAAATCGGCGTTCCAGGCCCGCTCACGGTCAAACTCGCCCTTCGTGCATCTTGGAGATATTTCCAAAGATCGCTGCCGCCGTGCAAATCAAAATGGTAGCGCATCGAATCGCTGCGTCTGCCGGTGACCGGGTCTTTGGCCCATGCGCCAACCAGCTTTTTTGCCTCAGAAAGAGTTGGCACCTAGTCTCCAATACGAACCAACAATCTCCACTTAGTTGTGCCAGTCATAATAGCATTTGTGACACTGCTTTGCCTGCGCTGTCCGTGCTAATGTGCCGCACTTTGGACAGAGATTTAGAACACCAGTTCCATGCTTTTGCAATATGCGGTCGCGAACAAAAGCAAGAAAAGTTTCTTCACCATTTTTTAGATGAGCCTCAATTTCAGGAGACAGCATTTTTCGTGCCTTGTTGAAGCCTTTAATACGTTCCCGCTTAGTTGTTGAAGCTCCAGCGTAAGAAAGCATGGCAAGATATTGAGTTGTCTGCTGCTCCCAATTAGTCATCAAATCCTGACGGTTTTGGAATATATGCCAAGTAGACGGCTCAACGCTTATTGTCGCTCCTGCCAATCTGCCGATGCTCGTTTGATGAAGCAAAGATAAGTACCAATCCATTGCCGTGTCTTGTTTGTCTTCCATGTTCGTGCTGCTACACTCCGGCCATTTCGTGCGGCTTTTCTGCTTTGACCCGGTAGCGGGGGGCGACGGGGAGGCGGTGGCGGTTGTTTTTGATCCACTCGTAGGCGCGGCGTCCTAGCTGGGGGATGCCGGGGACGTAGAGCAGGGGGGCGAGGAACGCGGTGGCGGGGAGCTGCCAGGCGACTTGGCGGAAGGCGTCGAACCCGGCGAACTGTTTACCGTCGGGGCGGACGGCGTAGGCGGCTTCTTCGGCGTCGGTAAAATTGACGCCGGTGGAGGCCAGCGCTTCGGGGTCGTGGGAGTCGATGAACGTGATTTGCTTGAACACGTCGAAGAAGCGGACGACAAGCAGGGACGATTTGCAGAAGTCGCACTGGCCGTCATAGACCAACCGAAGCGGGGTCAGGCCGAGGGGGCGCTTGGCCCAGGCGAGAAAATTGCGGATGTCGGCGGCGTTGAGAAATGTCAGATAGGATGTGATCATCAGCGCGGAGAACAGCGGGATGTTCATGGCGTACTCGATGCCGAGATGCAGGGCGACGCCGCCCGCGAGAACGTACAGGCGCAGGCGCGGCACCCAGACAATCGTGCCGAGGGCCATCTCAATCCCGACCGTTCCCCAAGTAACGGCGTTGACGACGTAAATGTTGTTCACGCCCAAGATTGGGAACCGCACCGATTCCGGCAGGTGCATCGGGTAATAGACCGCCGTGCCGTCCTCCCAGGCTGACCCTGTCACCTTGCTCATGGCCGCGCAGAAGTACAGCACCGTGATTTGAATTTGCATCAGCCGCTGCGCCCAGGCGATGACCAGCGGCGGCGTTTCGTCTTCCCGGCCTTTGAAGATGCGAACAAGCCGGTCTACCGAGCAGGCCGCACCGCAGGGACTGAGGATCAGGTAGGCGGCCATGACGACCATGACCGTGTCCCCACTGTGGTGGATCGGCGCGGCGCGGGCGTGCAGGGCGGCGATGCCGAGATAGACCAGGGCGGCGCTGGTCCGGCTCCAAAAACCAACCGTCAGCGAGATCGCGGCCAGAAGATACAGGAGAAAGAACGGGGTGAGCCAGCGGTCCGCGCCGGGCAGCATCAGCAGGTCAAATTGATGGATAGAAATGCCCAGTACGCTGGTCCCGCCGTTGTACGCCGCCGCTTCCGCCGCCGTCAGGACGCCGTGGTTTGAGAACCAGGTGTATCGCTCCGGGAACAGCAGAAAGCCGTAGACAAAGGTCCAGAACCCGAAAACGATCCGAAACAGGCCCAGCGGCACGGGCGAGATCGCCCGGAAAAAGAAATCGTTCCACTCGTTTCGTAGTTGCTTCATAGTAATTAAAGAACCCGCCTGGCGCAAGCGCCTGTCCTCCCGAAGCGGGAAGACGAGGAGGTTTAGGATAAGAATTGTTCGCTGAAATCTGCCGCCGTCAGTGTGATTTTCTCGCCGGGTGCGGCCTGGACAGAGACGACGCGCTCCTGGCAGCGGACGGTGATCGTGCCGGCAAAGCGCGGGGTTAGTGTCGCCGACGTGAGAAGGCTGTTTGCCCAGACAAGGCCGACGGTGAGGCCGCCGCGTGCTTCAAGCCCCGACACCGCGCCCTCGGCCCAGGCGGACGGCAGGGCGGGAAGCAGGTGCAGCTCGCCGGCATGGCTTTGGAGCAGCATTTCGGCGACGCCTGCCGTGAAGCCGAAATTGCCGTCAATCTGGAACGGTGGATGCGCGTCGAAAAGGTTGGCATACACTCCGCCTCCGCCCTGGTAATTGGTGTCATCCGTGTCCACAAAGGCGAGGGCCTGCCGGACCAGCGCTTCCGCGCGGTCACCGTCTTCCAGCCGCGCCCACAAATTGATTTTCCACGCCAGAGACCAGCCGGTCCCGGCGTCGCCGCGTCCTTCTAAAGACGCTCGCGCGGCCCCAAAGAGTTCCGGCGTCTCCCCTTTTGTGATCTGTGCGCTGGGATGCAGGCCGTACAAATGCGAGACGTGCCGGTGGTGCTGTTCGGGAGCGTCATCCCCCCAATCTTCCAGCCATTCTTGGAGCCTGCCCGATCTGCCAATCTGCATGGGCGCGAGGCGGGCGCGGGCGTCAGCCATCGCCGCCTGAAACTCGGTGTCAACGCCTAAAATACGGGCGGCTTCTGTTGCCGCGCCGAACAAATCACGCAGAATCTGGTTGTCCATCGTTGGCCCGGCGCAGAGGTTCGCGTCGGGGTGATGGCTGTTCTCCGGCGAGACCGATGGGCAGGTGACGAGCCAGCCGTGCGCCGGTTCTTCCACCAGCGTGTCCAGGAAGAACTCGGCGGCGCTTTTGAGGACCGGATAATGCCGGGCCAGTGCTTCTGTGTCCCGCGTGAACAGGTAATGCTCCCAAAGATGTGTGCAAAGCCACGCGCCGCCGGTCATCCACATTCCCCAAAGTGCGCCGTCCACCGGCGCGGTGCCGCGCCAGGCGTCGGTGTTGTGATGGGCCACCCAGCCGCGTGCGCCGTAGTGAGTTTTTGCCGTGTGCCGTCCGGTTTCGGCAAGTTCGGCGAGCATCTGAAACAGCGGCTCGGCGCACTCAGAGAGGCCGCAGGTCTCAGCGAGCCAATAGTTCATTTCGGTGTTGATGTTGATCGTGTACTTGGACCCCCATGCCGGGTCCAGGCTCTCGTTCCATAATCCCTGCAAGTTGGCGGGCTGCCCGCCGGGCCGGGAGCTGGAAATCAGCAGGTAACGCCCGTACTGGAAATGCAGGGCAGCCAGCACCGGGTCGGGGGTATGCTGGAACGCCCGCAGGCGCACGTTTGTCGGCTCGGCTGCAAGCGGCGAGGGGCCGAGGTCAAGCGTCACGCGGTTGAAAAGCTTCTGATAATCGGCGATATGGGCCGCTTTCAGCGCGTCATACGACTTCAGCGCGGCGGCTTCCAAGTAACCAGTGGCGAGTGCGTCCGGGTCGCCGCTGGTATCGGCGTAGTTCTTGTACGAAGTCGCCAGCGACACGATCACTGTTACGGCATCGGCTCCGTTGACTGTCAGTTCATCTGCCGCCTGCATTGTGCCGCCGTCCGCCAGCAGCCGTGCCATGCCGCGCCACCGGGTCACGCCGGCGACTCCATTGGCTCCGCCCGCCGTCCCACTGATGGTGATCTCGCTGCCAGATGCTGCTGTTTCCGCGCCTGGCGGACCGTCAAACGCCGCCGTGAAGGCAATCTGGCCGGGCGTGTCGGCGGAGAGGCGCATTATGAGAACTTGGTCCACAGCACTTGCGAACGCTTCGCGGGTGTAGGTGACGCCGCCGGTGCTGTAAGTGATCCGCGCGACCGCCGTCTCCAAATCCAGCTCCCGCCGGTACCCGGTGACAGCCGCCTCCGGGAACAGCAGGCGCAGACTTCCCATTGTCTGATACGGCATCTGCTTGACGGGGCGGCCCATGAACTTTTCGTCGCACAGTGTCTGTGCTTTGGCCCATTCCCCGGCAAAGACCAGGCGACGGATTTCAGGCAGGGCTGCCAGCGCGTCAGGACTATCGTAATCGTGCGGGCTGCCCGCCCACAGTGTCAGCTCATTTAGCGCGAGTCGCTCCTGCATCACGCCGCCGAACAGCATGGCCCCAAGCCGTCCATTGCCGAGCGGCAGGGCCTCGGTCCATTTCGCGGCGGGGGCGTCGTACCAGAGTGCAAGCGCATCGGCGCGTTGGGTCGTCATGGGTGTTTTGTTCGCGATTAAGGCATGGTTTTCCTGCATTGGGAAGGAACCTCACCCGGCATGCCGAAGGCATACCGGGTGAGGTTTTGCGCGATACACAGTATACTACTTGCGTGATGCCGTTTTTTAAGATTTTAAGACGCCTCGACCCGCGCCGGGCTGGGTTTGCCTGGGCGGCGGCGGGAATTGGCCTGGCGACCGGCGGGTTCTGGGCGCTGCGGCACTTTTTAGACAAAGGGCAGGCGTCGCTTCTGTACCTGCCGGTGGTGATTGCGTGCGCCATTCGGTTCGGCTTCGCGCCGGCCATTCTTGGGGCAGCTTTAAGTTTTCTCTGCTGGGACTTCTTTTTCCTGCCGCCGTTCGGCAGGCTGACGATCACTGATCCGCGCGACTGGCTTTCGCTGGGAGTTTTTCTGGTCGCCGCCGTGTCCACGGCCCATCTTGCGGCTAAAGCACGGACACAGACTGCTGAAGCGCGGGCCAGAGAAGCGGAAATCGCCCTGCTGTTTGAGGCCAGCGAAACTCTCAGCCGCGAAGTGCGGGCAGACCGCCTGCTGTCGGCCCTTTCGGCGCAGATGCTGTCGCTGTGCCGGGTGACGCAGTGCATTGTGTTCCGGCGCAGCCCGCAGCCTGCGGCGCGTCTGCTGCCCGCGCTGGGAGGCGACGTTCCCGAAGCGGTTTGGCAGATGGCCGAGGATGCCGCCGAGCAGGATCAGGCCATTGGATTTGGCGGGCGGCGCTTTTTGTGGGATCAGGCCGTGCGCCAGTCCCGGCGGGCGCTTCCGGCAGGCGCGGCGGAGACACTCGGCGTTTACCTGCCGCTCCATGCCGACGGCAGCCGGGTGGGAGTGCTGTATGTCGGGCCGCGCGAGGATGGCCGGCCGTTTTCCGCCGCCGACGAGCGGCTCATCCGCACCCTGGCAAACCATGCCGCTGTGGTTATCGCCCGCGATGCGCTGGCCGCACAAGCCGCGCAGGCGGAAGGTCTGCGGGAAGCCGACCTGCTGAAAGATTCGCTGCTGTCTTTGGTGTCCCATGAGCTGCGAACCCCGCTGGCCGCGATCAAAGCATCGGCGACCGGCCTGCTTCAGGCCGACGCCGTGTGGGACCCAAAAGCGTCCTGGGAAGCGCTCGGTGCCATCAATACGGAAGCCGACCGGCTCAGTGCACTCGTGACGAACCTCTTGGATTTGTCGCGCCTGGAAGCCGGCGCGTGGCAGCCGCGCAAAGATCGGTTCGATTTAGTGGAAATCATTGGCACGGCGCTGGACCGCCTGCCGGATACCGAAGCAGCCCGCGTTGAAGTCCTGGCCGCCCCGGACCTGCCGCTGGTGACAGTGGATTACACGCAGATCGCCTTAATTTTGACTAATCTTCTCCAGAACGCCGTCAAGTACACGCCGCCAGGCACGCCGATTGCGCTGTGTGCCAAGCAGTCCGGTTCCGCTGTGACTGTCACCGTCCGGGACTACGGCATGGGACTGCCGCCGGGCGAGGAGTCGCGCTTGTTTGAGCGCTTCTACCGGGGTCAGCATCAAAACAGTACGGTTCACGGCACGGGTCTGGGCCTTGCGCTTTGCCGGGCGATTGCGGAGGCCCACGGTGGGCGCATCTGGGCCGCAAACGCGCCGGCAAGTGAGCCGCCGGGGGCAGTCTTTACACTGTCGCTGCCGGGTGCCGTGGAAGCACTGAGAGAAGGAAGTTCGGGGAGAGATGGGGAATAAAGAGGAAGAACCCCTCCCGCTCGTTCCTCGCTCCCTCCCCTATTAGGGAAGGGCAAGAGCAGCGCAAGGGCCCCTGTCTCCTGCCAAGAGGCACGGCCTCAAAGTATGATCTCTTGCCCTTCCCTAATAGGGGAGGGAGCGAGGAACGAGCGGGAGGGGTTCTTATATCCTCTCAAGGAGAACGCTGTGCAGATCACACGCATTAAACCCGGCGGCTGGATAATTATCATTCTGCTGCTCGCCGCCATTATTTACGGTGTCCGCTCGTGCGGCAAGCTGCTCCATCCCGGCCAAACGGCCAGCGGCAGCGGCAATGCTGACAGCGGCGCCAGCACGACCGGCAGTCTCACGACGGCGCAAGCGGCAAACGGGGATATTCTCGTTTCCACGACCAAGACAAAGCAGCAGTGGATGGAGGCCGAGATTGACAAGTTCAATTCCCAAAGCCAGGCCGGAAAAGTCACCTTGAAGCTCGCCGAATCGCGCGACGCCATGCACGACATTTTGGACGGCAAAATGCAGCCGGTGCTGTGGAGTCCGTCGAGTCCGGTTTGGGTGTACCAGCTTGCGAATGTCTGGCCCGGCGCACACGGCGGGGCGCAGATCGCCGACATCAACAGTTCGCAGTCTTATCGCACGCTCTTCAAAAGCCCGCTGGTCTTTGTCACTACCAAAGAAAAAGCGGCGTTTTTGCGGCCGATCCTGGCCGGTCCCCAACCCTGGGAAGGTGTCCGGCAGCTTTCTCTCGGCCAAAAGAAAGCGCCCTGGGGCGTGTTCCACTTCGCCTACGCCGACCCGCTGAACGCCAGCAGCGGGATGCTGACAATGGCGCTGATTATCACCGACTACACCCAGTCGCACCCTGTCAGTGACCCCGTCGCGGCGGCGTCTTCCCCGCAGTTCGCGGCGTATTTGTCGCAGATTAACCGGGCGTTTGTCCGCGACCCGTCCGCCGTCGGGTCAAGCGACCTGGAAAAAGCCTACACGCAGAACCCCGGCTCGCGCGACTTCATCACGGCGTATGAGAACGCCGCCCTCAGCGCCGCCGCGAATAATCCCGATTTGGCGCTGATTTATCCCAGCCCGACTGCAAACGCCGACCAGACCATTTACCAGTTGTCCGGCCCGTGGGTCTCGGACAGCCAGAAGACCACGGCGTCAGCGTTTTTGGACTTCCTGAGCAGACCGGAAGCGCTCAGCGACGGCGTCAAGTATGACTTCCGCCCGGCCCAGAACGGCGCACAAATTCTGTCCGCCCAGCTCAGTCCGTCCGCCCGCGCCCAGTTTCAAGCATCCTATTCTTCCATAGACCTGCCGCCCTACGATGCTTTGAACGAAGCCGCGTCCCAGTGGCGCACGCAGATGAAGTGATGAAGAACATGGTACAATGGCAGCAGTTAAGGCAAAAATATGACAACTATAGCCATCTTACCTGTGCCGACGGAAAAAGGCATCTCTTATCAGGGAACGGCAGGCGACAAGCGTTCACTCGGCAGGACCTTGGGGGAAGCGCTTGATGCACTCACGCCGCAACTTCCCGATGCCGACGCCGGCCTGCTGGTGGTTGTTCAAAGCCTGCGTCCCGATCAATTTTTCAGCGCCGCCCAGCAGCAGCGCACAGGGGAACTCATGGCTTCTTGGCGGCAGGCACGAGATGCGGGAACTGCTTTTCCTGCTGCCGAGCAGAGTGAACTCGATGCTCTGATTGAAGCCGAGCTTTATGCGTCTGCAAGACGGGCAGCACGACTTGCAGATGAAGCCGGACGATGAACCCGCGTTATCCATCCATTGCGGCACGCGCCGATTATCGCTGTGAATACTGTCACGCCCCGGAAGCGGCGTTTAATTTAGCCTTTGAGGTTGAGCATGTTGTTCCCGTAGTGCGTAGAGGTGAAGATGCAGAGCCAAATCTCGCTCTGTCTTGCCGATCTTGCAACGCCCACAAGGCAACGCGCATTCACGGCTTAGACCCGGAAGAGGAAATCGTTGTCGCGCTTTTTCATCCGCGTCAGGACCTATGGCATCAGCATTTTGCCGCCGATGCCGGGACAGCATTGATTGGCGGGCTGACTTCAATCGGACGGGCAACTGTGGTGTGCCTGAATATGAACAGTGCGGCTCAATGTGCGGCCCGCCGCCACTGGATACGGCTTGGTCTCTTTCCATAACTACTATGCCACTTGATCCGATCTGGAAACGCGCGTTAAAAGCGGTTGTTGAAATCAAAGACCCGCCGCCTCCGCCGCCGCCGGAGCCGATCCCGCAGGCGGCTTACGATGAGCTGGATGGGGCGATGAAAATCCAGGAGCGGCGCGAAGTGCGGCAGCGGCTGAACCCGTCGCCGATTGTTCCGGCCTCGCCCGCCGCCGACGCTTCAAGCCCGGTGGACGCCGACGGTCTGGTAGACTTTGAGCGGCTGTACGCGCAGGCGGGGGTCTCGATTGTGCCGTTCACGGCGGAGCAGGCTTTGGATATGCTGCACAATATGCCGAGCGGCGTGTCAGACACGGTCCGGCAGCAGATCATCAATGCGACGCTGTCCGCCCTGGGGAAATCGGTCGGCGGGACACCGGAAGCGATTGTCGCCGACGCGACCCGCAAGCAGGCGGCCTTGCACTCTTTCCGGCAGACGCGAGGCGATCAGCTTGCGGATTTGACGACGGCGGCGCAGGGGCGTATCGCCGAGATGCAGCGGGAGATCGCTAAAAGCCAGGCGATTATCGAAGCGGCGAAGACGCAGTACGCGCATTTGTCCGAGAACTGCCAGTCGGAAGAAGCGCGTTTAGACACGGTGGTGGACTTCTTCAGCGAGACGCCGGCGCGGTAACTCGTCCAGGAAAGCAGAACAATGGAACTCGGCGTCATGGTCAGCATTTATGAGGAGACCGACATCCCGGCGGCGTTCTGGTATGCCACCGAGGCGGGCTTCCATCGGGGGCAGGTGACGTCGTTCATCCACGGCATCACGGCGGACGAAGTGCGGCAGATGGGAGTCGCGGCCCGCGATGCCGGCTTTCAGGTGGACGCCGTCGGCTGCTATATCAATCCGCTGCGGCTGGACGACCCCAGCCTGCATGGGGTAGACGGCATGGACTGGCGGACGCTGGCCGAGAACATGGGCATGATGGGCTGCCACCGGATCGTCTCCTGGAGCGGCACTCATAGCAGAATGCTGACCGTGCCGAACCTGCTGAACGCCGAAGAAGAAACGTTTAACAGCCTTTATATTGCCCTCAGCGGCCTGCGCGAGCAGGTGCGCGGCCTGCCGGTGCAGATTTTGCTGGAACCGTTTATCGCCCATGTCCTGGACCACGCCGCCGCGTGCGTACGTCTGACCCGGCGGTTTCCCGGCGGCGACGTGCAGGTTGTTCTCGATGCGCCTAACCTCTTGACCGTGCGCGGCTTTGCGGCCCAGAAAGCGCTCATCCCCGATATGGTCGCCCGCATGGCTTCTGCCATCGGTCTGGTCCACTTGAAGGACTTCGGCCTGGATGCCGCTGGGGAGCGCGTTTTTCTGCCGCCGGGCCTGGGCGTTCTGGACTTCGGGATGCAGCTTCGGGCGATCTCCCAGTTTCTGCCGGAAGTGCCGGTCGTGATCGAGAACGTCACGACGATCGAGGAAATGCGGGCGGCCCGGACGTTCGTGCAGGGCATTCTCAATGATTGCGGACTCTGAGCAGGCGGCCCCTAAGCCGACACGTCCGAAAATCGGGCGCAAAAAGAAGCCGAAGCCGGACCATTGCCTCAACTGCGGCACATCGGCTGTCGGCAAGTTCTGCGCCGAGTGCGGGCAGGAAATCAAAGACCATTCGGTTTCGCTCGGCCCGCTTTTGGCCGAAGGGGTGTCCGAGCTGGCATCGTGGGACTCCAAGCTGTTCCGCACTCTCATTCCGCTGCTGTTCCGTCCCGGCTTTCTGACCAACGAGTACAACGCCGGGCATCGCGTTCCCTATCTGTCTCCGCTGAAGCTGTATTTGACGATCAGCGTGCTGTTTTTTCTGCTGCTGTCGTGGAAGAATCCGCTCGGAAGCGCCGTCGTCATCAGCTCCGACGGCCTCCACACTCATTCCGTCTCAGGCCGTTCGTCTTCGGCGGCGGGAGCGACGACCAACACCAATGTTCTCATCAGAGGGGCAATGGCCCACCGTCTGCTGCGGGCGAAGCAGAACAAAACGGGGTTTGTCAGCGCCCTGCTGAACGCCATTCCGAAGATGATGTTCTTCCTGCTGCCGCTGTTCGCGGTGATGCTGAAACTGCTGTACCGGCGCCCTAAACGACTGTATGTGGAGCATTTGATCTTTCTGCTCCATGTCCATGCGTTTGGTTTTCTGCTCCTGGCCCCGCTGCTGCTGGTGCATCCCGACTGGCTGATCGTCACTGTCTTCCTCGTGTTGCCGGTTTATATTCTGGCCGCCCTGCGCGTTGTCTACAAACAAAGCTGGCCGGCGACGTTCCTTAAGTTCTCGTTGCTCGGCTTTGGTTATGTCTGCCTGCTTTCGCTGTGCATTGTCGGCGCTGTGCTTGCCGCCTTGTGGCTGTTATGAACCCACCCCGGCACAAGTGCCTTCCCCTCCCGAAGCGGAAGGGGTAAGAGGCAAGATTTGAAGGGCGCAGCAAGCAGCGCCCCTACGATCAAGTCCTAAACTCCCGCCCTTCCCGTTGCGGGAGGGGAAGGCACTTGTGCCGGGGTGGGTCATCTCAGCACGGACAGCAGCAGGGGAATGGTAAGGGCCGACAGCACTGTTCCCGCGAAGACGACGCCGACGGCGAAGTCGCCTTCGAGGTTGTTCTGCCCGGCCAGCACCGACGCCAGCACGGCGGTCGGCATGGCGGTCTCAAGAACCGTGTCCGCCCGCACTTCCCCACCGACCCCCAGCGCCCGGCAGATGGCCCAGACCAGCAGGGGGCAGAACAAAAGCTTGCCGGCGCAGGCCAGCGCCAGTGCGCCCGGCTGTTTCAAGGCCGGGCCGGGCCGCAGGGCCACGCCGAGCGCGAGCAGCACCAGCGGCGTCGTCCCCTGTCCCAAGTAGCCGAGGCACTGCATCACCACCGCGCCGAGCCGGCCTAAGAGCGGCGAATGCGCCAGCGCCGGCGGGACCGGAACCGAGTGCAGGGCGAGACCGATGACCGCGCTCAGAAAAATCGGTGAGCGAAAGAAGCGCCCCATCGCCGCCCCATGCCCGCCGCCGTCGCCGAAGCGCCCGCCGATCACCGCCGCCGAAAGGTACATCGGCAGGGTCATGCCGAACTGGTCCAGCAGAATGGTGGTCGGAAACTGCTTGGGGAACAGCGCCAGGGTCAGCGGGTAGCCGATAAAACTGGTGTTGCCGAAGACGCCGACAATCAGAACCGCCCCACAAAGCCGCCGGGGCAAACGCAGCAGGCGGCCCGCCGCGTAGAGCGCCCCCAGCGCAGCCATCTCGGTGGTAAACATCGCCAGCACCGGCAGGGCCAGGCGCGGCGACAGCGGGGGCGCATGGAGCAGGCCGGTGACGACCAGCGCGGGCAAAGTGACGTTCAGCACGAGGCCATTGAGAGTGGGAACATGGTCGGGATGCAGCACATGCAGGCGTTTAAGGCCCGCGCCGAGCAAAATCAGCAGGAACGGCGGGGCCAGGGCGGTGAGGATGGCAGCGTAGAGGAGCAAAATCAGCCGCCGGGCCGGGCGACAAAGCCGGTCTTGTCCCCGCGCTGAAAGCCCGCGCTTTCATAGAACCGCAGCGTGGCTTCAGTTTTGCTTCCCGTCAGCAGCATGACCTTGTAGCAGCCGCGCTCCCAAGCCGCCTCCAAAGCGTGTTTGAGTACGGCGGCCCCGTAGCCGCATCGGCGGTGGCCTGAATGGGTCACGACGTTTTCAACCAGCGCGTAGGGCCGCCCGCCCCGCGTCAGAGTGGGAATGACAATGAGCGTACCAGTCGCGACAAGCTCAGTGTCCCGATAAGCGCCGTAGACGCATTGGTTTGGGTCCTGCACCATCGGCGTCCAGATGTCTGCCCCCTCGTCTGCTGGGAGAGGCGGATCATTGGGGTTAAGATGCGTGAGGAGATGCAGCAGCGCCGGGAGTTCGGCTTCGGCGACTTCACGTACGGTGATCGGCATTAAGGAGGGCGTCATGCGGCTTGGGCTTCCAGCGGCATGGCTGCTGCGAGCGTGGACACATCGGAAGGATGCGCGTAAAGATATTCTACGATTTCGGATTGGAGACACGCGATGCGGTTTACACAAGCCGGCATTGCAGCAGCCAATAAATCAGGATTATCTTCGGCAAGCTGTTCACGCAGTGCGGTGAGCGCTTCCTCCAAGATACGAAGGTTACGGAACGCGATTTGTATTCCTGTTGAGTGAGTAAGCATAATGTATCTCAGATTGGCTCAGGAACCATGTGTTGAAACACACGGCTTTTGGGCGCAGACGCCGGGAACCCACCACTTCGTGGGGCTAAGGCAGGACTGATCTATTCCTAGTGCGCCGAAGGCGTAGTTTGCGGCGTCTGCGCCCAATAGCCGTGTGTTTCAACACATGGTTTCATCTCGGCGGGAGCATCTCCGCCTCAGCGTCGGTGATTTCCTTTGGTTCTGTCATGCCAGCATTTCTGCGGCGACTTCAATTTCCTGACCTTCGTCTTCTGTTGCCGCCGTGTCCGTCTTGCGGGTCAGGGCGGCGGCGATGAGGCCGGCGAAGAGCGGGTGGGCGCGGTTGGGGCGGGATTTGAACTCCGGGTGGAACTGGGTGGCGATGAAGTACGGATGGACGCTCTGAGGCAGCTCGACGATCTCGACCAAGCGGTAGTCAGGCGAGACGCCGCTGAAGACCATGCCGGCGGCGGCCATCTGCTCGCGGTACTCGTTGTTGACTTCATAGCGGTGCCGGTGACGCTCGGAAATGGTGCCGGTGCCGTACAATCGCGCCGCCATCGAGTCTTGGGTCAAGCGGCAGGGGTACGCGCCGAGACGCATGGACGCGCCTTTGTCGGTGACGTGTTTTTGTTCGGGAAGAATGTGGACGACTGGGTAGGGGGTCTCGGCATCCACTTCTTCCGTGTTGGCATTTGGGAGGCCGCAGGCATGGCGGGCGAACTCAATCACGGCCATTTGCAAACCATAGCAGATGCCAAAGAAGGGCAGGCCAGACTCGCGGGCGTGCTGGATGGCGGCGATTTTGCCCTCGACCCCGCGTCCGCCAAAGCCGGGCGCAACGATGAGGCCGTCGGTGGCCGCGAAACGCGCGGCCATGTCCATATTGGGTTCTTCTAAGTCGTCGCTTTCGATCCATTCAATGTTGACGCGGGCATCGCTTTTGATGCCGCCGTGCTTCAGCGCCTCGGCGATGGAGATGTAGGCGTCGCCGTTGCTCGTGTATTTGCCGACCACGGCGATATTGACTTCGTGCCTCGGCTGCTTAACCCGGCGGACTAAATCGTGCCACTCGGCCATGTTCGCTGGGCCGTCGTGGAGGCCGAGACGCTTCACGACGAGGTCCGACAATCCCTCTTCTTCAAAGACCATGGGAATCTCGTAGATGGTTTCGGAGTCTTTGGCTTCAATGACCGCTTCTTTGTCTACGTCGCAAAAGAGGCTGATTTTCTCTTTCATGTCGTCGTCAATGTCGAGCTTGGTACGGCAGATGAGAATGTCCGGCTGGATGCCGATTTCGCGCAGCTTGATGACCGAGTGCTGGGTGGGCTTTGTCTTGACCTCGCCCCACGGCCCGATATACGGGATGAGCGTGACATGGACATACAGCACGTTCTCGTGGCCGACATCTTTGCGTAATTGGCGAATGGCTTCCAAGAACGGCAGCCCTTCGATGTCCCCGACCGTGCCGCCGATTTCGGCAATGACTACGTCCGCCTCGGACTTCTTGCCGAGCGAGATCACCCGCTCTTTAATCTCGTTGGTGATGTGCGGGATCATCTGGACAGTCCCGCCGAGATAGTCGCCGCGTCGTTCTTTGGCGATGACGGTAGAATACACCCCGCCGGTCGTGACAGTCGAGTCGCGGGTCAGATTAATGTCTACAAAGCGCTCGTAATGGCCTAAATCGAGATCGGTTTCCGCGCCGTCATCGGTCACAAACACTTCGCCGTGCTGGTACGGGTTCATCGTCCCTGCGTCCACATTGATGTAGGGGTCGAGCTTGGTCATGGTGACGCCGAAGCCGCGGTTCCGCAGCAGGCGGCCTAAACTTGCGGTCGTGATCCCCTTGCCGATGGACGACACGACGCCGCCAGTGACGAAAATATACTTGGTGGGAACGCTTTGAGTAGACATGAAGCTCCTGACAGATGACCGGGTGAAAAATTGGGGGCGCGGGGGATGCGGCGCAGACAGGTATTGCCCACGCGCCCGGCTATTATGGCATATTCGGAAGAGATTTCGCAAGTGGGCTTGACTCTCTTATCAAAATGTGTTATTATATAAAAATTACGAAATGATAAGCTATGATAACTCTAAAGGAAGGTCAGTCATGTGGCAGAGATTTACCGAGAACGCGCGAAAAGTTGTTTTCTTCGCACAAGAGGAAGCTGGTCTACTCGGTGAAAGCTACGTCTCTACCGAGCATCTTTTGCTTGGGATTGTTCGTGTTCCCGAAAGCATCGGCGCACAGATGCTGGAAAGGCTTGGGGTAGAACTGGATGTGGTGCGGGCGAGTGTTGAGGCCCACGTTGCGCGTGGTAAAAACAAAAAAGTGCAGGATATGCAGCTCACGCCCCGCGCCAAACGGGTCATTGATCTTGCTTATGATGAAGCGCGGCAACTACACCACAACTACATTGGCGCGGAGCATCTGCTTTTGGGGCTTATTCGCGAAGGTGAAGGGCTTGCGGCCAGAGTTCTCATGAAGCTCGGCGTCTCGCTGATCAATGTTCAAGAACAATTGCAATTGTTGCAGGACAAAGATTTTAGGCCCGCAGATGTCCCGTCGCCGGGGGGTAAGTTTCCAGACCTCGCCAAGTACATGAAGGCCATGCTTGGTTCGGAAGCCGACAAGACTTCGGAGGACCTCCTTAGCTTAGACGAAGCCGTAAAGTTCCTTGGGACCAGCAAGCCGACCCTGTACCGGCTGCTGGGTCAGGACGAAATCAAAGGTCTGAAAGTGGGGCGGCAGTGGCGGTTCCGCAAGACAGATTTAATTGCGTACATGGAGCGTGACCGGGCAGACCACCATGCCAGGCTCACGGACGCCGCCGCTGCTGTTGCGGCCATGCCGCGCGAAGATTTGGAAAAAGCGCTGGCCTTTCTAAGACAAGAGATGGACCTGTCGGACGCGGTGGTTAATGATGACGAGGTGCTGCTTCCAGCCCAGCTTGCCCGCCAAATCATTGCCGGCGCATTGAAGGCCCAGGCTAGTGACGTGCATTTGGAGCCGGATGCCGAGGGCCTGCGAGTCCGCTACCGTGCCGGGAGCGTGCTGCGCGAAGCGCTGCACTTGCCGGCCAGCCTGCGCGGGCCGGTCATTGCCGAGTATAAGACGGCGGCTGGGCTAAACGCGGGTGAGACGCAGCGTCCGCAGAACGGGCGGATGCTGTTTACCTTCAACGGTCGCGGGTTTGACATCGGTGTCTTTACGCTGCCCTCGGTCGGGGGCGAGGCGATGACGCTGCATATTTCGGACAGCACTCCGGCCCGGCTGGGCCTCGGCGATTTGGGGCTGACGCCGGAAGACTTCCAAACGATTTACGGACTGACACGGCAGGCGAGGGGAATCGTGCTGGCGACCGGCCCGGCGGGGTCCGGGCGGACGACGCTGCTGTATGCGTGTTTGTCGGAAGTGGCCGGGGCGGACAAAAAGACGCTGACGATTGAGAACCCTGTCGCGTTCCCACTGCCTTATGTCACGCAGATGCAGGTGGATCCGCTGCAGACTGATCCGAGTACCGGGCTGACCATCGCCACTGTTCTGCGGGCGTTTCTGCGGCAGGATGCCGACGTAATTCTGGCGGCGGCGCTTGCTGATCTGGAAGCGGTGCAACTTGCGATGGAAGCGGCGCTTTCCGGAAAGTTAGTGCTGGCGGCGCAGGAGGCCGACGACGCGGTCTCGGCGCTGACGAGCCTGCTGGAACTTGGTGCAAAGCCGCCGCTTGTCGCGGCGACGGTAACAGGAATTGTCGCCGTGCGCCTGGTCCGCAAAGTCTGCGACGCCTGCAAGCAGCCGGTGGACGTATCCACACTGCCTGTCTTGAAGGCGCTGATTACCCAAGCCGCCGAAGGTGGCTGCCAAGTCCCTGCCGGGACTGTGTTCTTCCAATCCGTCGGCTGTGAGCAGTGCCGGGGCCGGGGTTATATCGGCGAAATGGGCCTGTATGAAGTGCTGACCATGACGGAGCTGCTGGCCGAAGCGGTTCTGCGCCGTGCGCCCGCTGAAGAACTCTCGGCGATTGCGGTCAGCGGCGGAATGAAAATTTTGCGGGCGGACGGCGTACGAAAAGCCGCCGCCGGGAAGACGACGCTGGAGGAAGTGCTGCGCGTTACGTCTTAATTTTGCCGGCTCAATGGCGAAAATGGAGGAGGAATCTGGATAATCGCTGTCGAAACGTAAGAGGAGAACTCTTGGGGGGGATTACGCGCATGGCATCCTACGATGCAAAAATCAGCGGCTACACGGTTACGATCAACTACCAGCAGGGCGGGACAAACCAAATCGGGGTCAAAAAGCCGGCGAAAGTCAAGGCGTGGGCTATCTGTCCGGTCTCCGAAAAGCGTATCGAAGGCGCATCCAATTCCATGGGCGAGTCCACGCGCATGGTCGAAAAACTCGTCGCCGAGTGCATCCAGACAACGCTCGACGCCAAAGAAGCCGAAGCCGCCGTTCCTGCCGGCGGCAAATAACGCTATTATCTTCCGAGTACGGACGGCAGGATGCTCTGCCGTCCGTTTTTTTGTGTCAGCCGTGGCTACGGGCCACCGCCGGTAGAATTGATGATCTGGCCTGTCACCCAGCAGGCGTCGCCGGAGGCCAGCCAGCTGATCAGCCGGGCGGCATCTTCCGGCCGGCCCCAGCGCCCCATCGGCTCGGCTGCAATAATCGCTTGGCGCAGAGTCTCATCTGCATACCCCGTGTCGGTCGCGCCGGGGTTGATCGTGTTGACAGTGATGCCGCGCGGGGCGAGGTGCGCCGCAAGGCTGGCGGTGAGCTGATGCAATGCCCCTTTCGAGGCGACATAAGCAAGTTCTCCCGCCATGGAAGTCAGGTGCTGGCCGGATGTCATCAAGATCACCCGTCCGCCGTCGCGCCCATCATGCTGGGCGGCGAAGGATTGTGCCAGCAGCAGGCTCCCGCGCACGTTGATTTGGAGATGGGCGTCAATCTCAGCGGCAGTGAGTTCTTCTAACGCTCCCAGCGTCGAGTACGCATGGTTCGCGACAAGAATGTCCACATGGCTGAAGGCTTGCACAGCCACCGCCATGACCGCGCGGGGCGCATCAGGATCGGCAAAGTCCGCTTCCATAGTCTCGACTCTTCCTCCCATTTCACGCAGATCGGCCAGGAGCGGTGCCATGCCTTCTCCGTCCGCGCCCCAGGACTGGGCGGCATCGAAGGGCGCGAAGGAGTGAAGGAAAAGATCGGCTCCGAGAGCGGCAAGGCGGGAAGCGGTCGCGAAGCCAATTCCTTTGCGGCGGCTGACGCCGGTGACGACAGCGACACGCCCCGCGAGGTCCGGCGGGTGAGTATGAGTGGGTTGAGTCATCAGATCTCCTATGTCAGTTGATTTTCTGCGGCGTCCCGGACTTCAGTCCGGGACTTATGCACAGGGTCTATTGGTTTGGCAGGGGAAGCTCTTTGGTATAACTGAGGCATGGAAAATACTCGTCGTGAATTCTTAAAAACAAGTGCGGCTCTTGCCAGCGCGGCAGGGATTGCTGCCGCCGTCCCGGCGCTCGCGCAGGCCGACAAGCCGGTGGATGTCGTGAACTCTCAGCCGGTGCCGCCCGGCACGCTGCCGACCCCACCCTCCACCCGCCAGGGCGATATGCCGTACAGGATGCTTGGGTCTACTGGGGAAGAAGTCTCGCTTATCGGCATGGGCGGCTTTCATATCGGCAAGCCGGACACCGACGCCGAAGGCATCAAGCTGATCCATATGGGTGTTGACCGTGGCATCAACTTTATGGACAACTGCTGGGACTACAACAACGGCAACTCGGAAGTCCGCATGGGCAAGGCACTTTCTGAAGGTGGCTACCGGAAAAAAGTCTTTCTGATGACCAAGATTGATGGCCGCAATCGCTCGTCGTTCGACAGCCAGCTCAACCAGTCGCTGACACGCTTGCAGACCGACCATTTGGACCTGGTTCAGTTCCACGAAATTTTACGGATGGAAGACCCGGACCGCATCTTTGCCAAAGACGGCGCGTTGGAAGCCGCCATCGCCGCAAAGCAGGCCGGCAAAGTGCGGTTTATCGGCTTCACGGGCCACAAAGACCCGCTCGTGCACCGCCGGATGCTGGAAATTGCCGACGACCACGGATTCAAGTTTGACACGGTGCAGATGCCGATCAATGTCATGGACGCCCATTTCCGTTCCTTTACTCAAACGGTTCTGCCGCTTTTGGTCCAAAAACAGATCGGCGTTCTCGGCATGAAGACATTCGGTGACCACTTCATCTTAGACCGCGTGCTGGCCGACAAGCTTTCGACGCCGATTGAGATGCTGCACTACTCCATGACCATGCCGGTCTCGGTCGTTGTCTGCGGCATTGACCGCATGGAGATTTTGGAGCAGTCGCTCACTGCCGCCCGGACCTTCCAGCCCTTATCGCAAACCCAGATTGCCGCCCTGCTGTCCCGAACCCAGGTCGCGGCGGCCAACGGTTCCACAGAGCTGTTCAAGACCACGCCGCACTTCGACAGCACGGCTATGCACCCGGAGTATTTGGGATAAGCTAGAAAGAGACCTCTGGCCCCCTCGTGATAGGGGAGTAAGACTGAAGAAATCAAAAGCCCCTGCCTCTTGACGAGAAGCAGGAGCTTTTGGCGTTTTGGTGCCGAGAGTGCAAGCGCCCAGCCGTCCATCAGAAAGAACCTCACCCGGAAACAAGTTTCCACCCTCTCTTTAAGCAAGGAGAGGTTGAGCACGGAGCGAGTGGGCGAAGTCTCTTTGTTCAGCGCTCCGGCAAAAGCACCGATTCCGATAAAAGCCTAATCTAATTCGCGCAGGTCGCCGATAATCTGGTCAGGACGCCATTCGGGCGGCGCGGACTGCGCTTTGTTGGGGCTAGTCACGCCGGTGAGGACTAGAACCGTGGCGGCGCCGGCGCTTCTGCCGACGGCGATGTCCGTGTCGAGGCGGTCACCGACCATAACGCTGTCCGCCGCTGCCACTTTGGCGGCGCTCAAAATTGCTTCGTAGCCGTGCGTTTCCGGCTTGCCCATGTTGACCGGCTCCCGGCCTGCCGCAGTCGCAAGCGCGGCGACAAGTGAGCCGCCGCCGGGGATTTCGCCGGTTTCCATCGGGAAGGTCGAGTCCCGGTTGGTGGCGATAAACTGGGCATGGCCGCGCGTGATGGCGGCATGGCCGAAGCGCAGCTTATCGTAGGTGAATTGCCGGTCAATGCCGACGACAACGTAGTCTATGTCGTGAAAGTCTACGCTGTCGGCTTCGGTAACGGCGACCATTCCAGCTTCGGTCATCTCCGCCGCCAGGCCCGGCTCGCCGATGATAAACACGGAACGACCGGCGGCTCCGCGTTGTTTCAGATATAGGGCGGACGCATAAGCCGACGTGAAAATCGACGTTTCTGGGACATCCAGGCCGTTGACTTCTGCCAGTTTCTGCTTGTAATCGGCGCGGGTTTTGCCGGAGTTGTTGGTCAGAAAATAGACCTGCTTGCCGGCGTCTTGCAGCCGCCGGACCGCCTCAGCCGCATGGGGAATGGCGGTCTCGCCGAGGTACAGAACGCCGTCGAGGTCAAAGACATAGACCTGCCGTTTGGGAATAAAAGAAGTCACGCGGCAGTGTAGCATATCGTCCGGCGGGTTGTCAAACGAGACTTGGCTCCCAAACGATTAGCGTCAGGAACAGCCGGGTATGACAAAAGCGTAATAGGATAAAAGCGGAGACTTCTGCGGAAACAAATGTGCGCTTTGCGGCGTCACAGTAAGACAAGAACAGCACTACAAATAAAAATAGCCCGGCGGCATGTACCGCTCTTTGGATGCGTTCCGTGGGGTAAAGAAGGCTGACCAGTGAATATCAACGACTTGAAGCTCGATGAGATCGAGACACCGACAGAAATAGACCCGGCCCGGCGCGTGTTTACGCTTCAGCACCTGGACTCCGGCGAGTTCATCTGCCTGCTGCAAGAAGGCACCGATTACCTCGCCTGCTTCTCCGATGGCGACAGCGCTTTAGAGTTCCGGGCGCTGCTCGGTCTCCAGGAGCATGTGGACCTTGCCGCGACGACTCTTGGCCGCAGCCCGTTCTCGCATTTCTGGCTGGACGGCGAGAGCGTCACTCTTCCCAAAGAGTCCGAAGTCGCCAGCTAGGCGAGAGTGGAAACAAGAGCCGCCCGCTTCCAGATTGGAAGCGGGCGGCTTTTTTGTTTGTAACCATGGCGAAAAAAGCAAGATTGGTCAAGCCAGAGACGCGGCGTGTGTGCTACGATAGAAACGTGAACATAGAAACGTGAACAGCGACATGGCCGATGAAAATAAGCGAGCTTACCTTAAGCGTAAAGACGAAATGCTCCGGCTTTTAGAGCGGCATTTGCAAACGGATAAGCCTTCCTCACTCGCTGAACAAGCCTACCTGAGCCGTTACCACTTCCACCGTGAGTTCCGGCGCATCATGGAAGAAGCGCCAGGAGAAATGGAGCGGCGTCTGCGCCTGGAACGAGCGGCTGCTGCTCTGCGAGCAACCTCAAAAGAAGTGACCGAAGTTGCTTGGGAGGCAGGATATGAAAGCTTGGAAGGCTTTTCGCGTGCGTTCCGTCGCGCTCATGGATTGCCGCCAAGCCACTATCGAAAACAGGTTGTGGCTTCAGAAGTGCTTCCGAGCCGCAATCATGTTCACTATAACCCAAAGACCCAAACCCTCTGGGTCATGTCCCGGCAAGGAGAAGCGAATATGGACTTAACTGATCGGCTGATTGAAAACGATTACTTTGCAAAAAAAGGTTTTTTGGAGTCCGCTGTGACGCTCACTGAGATGCAGCTTGACGCGCCGCTCGTTTTTCGGCATAATCTTGTCCCCTTTGCCGAGCCGGAGCGAACTCTGCGCGAGGCTCTGAGCCGCATGACCGGCGACGGGTGGGCGGTGGGCATGATGGAAGCCGCCGGTTGGCCTTCCGCCGATCCGAGTTACCGGCAAAGTGGCAACCACACGGTTCCCGAAATGCTTTTCCGTCTGGATGGCTTCTATCAAGATTATTCTGGGTTCGTCCAAAAAGTTAAACAGGAGTACCTTTGGGATACGGAATGGCTCGACAGCGACTGTGAGCCAGCGGAAACATTTACCTATGGCACAACGATTGAGGCAACACTGACTTGGGGTATTGCTCAGCGAATGGTTGTTCAGCGTCTTCTGGAACAGCTCGGTTTGCCCTGGCGGCCTTGATGCCACAAAAAAGCCCGGCACTTTTCGTGCCGGGCTTTGCCGTCAATGGCCTAGAAATGCAGGCCGACGGCAAGGACGAAGCCGTCGGCACGCTGGACGGCCTGGTACTTGGCGCTGACCGTGATCAGGCCACCGGGCAGGGAGTAGCCTAGCTCACCGTAGCCGCCCACTTTGCTGGTGGTGCCAAGCTGGTCGAAGCCATTGTTCTGGTGCTGGTTCAGGAAGTAGTAGCCAATGCCTCCGCCCGCGTAGACTCCGCCGCCGATCCCAACTTGCAGCCCGGCGGTTAGAGGAACCACCGTGGAATGGCTGCCGGATTTGGAGCCGGTTTCGACGCCGAGGCCCAGCACGACACGCAGGGGGGTTGGGTTCGGGATCGGCAGGCCGTAGTGGAACTCGACATCAAGCTGCGTGTTGCCGCCCGCCGATTTCGCTGCGCCGCTTGACGGAATGAAAACGCCGGCAGTGATGGCATTCGGGCCGCCAATGAGGGGAAGCGCTGGTCCGGGCGCGGCATGCGCGACGGGAACGAGCAATACAAGCGCGGCGGCACTGACCGCCGCGATGAAGTGGTAACTAAGTTTCAGCATATTTGGTCTTTCTATGGTTGTTTTTGCTATAACTGGACGAGGCGGGCAGTCTCCATGCCGTCAATCTGCCGGATGCCGTCTAAAAGTGCGTCGGAGGTCGGTGTATCGAGCTTCAGCACCATAACGGCGCGGGTGCCTTCGCTTTCGCGTCCAACGTGCATTCCGGCGATGTTGATGCCGCTGTCACCAAGTAAAGTCCCGACTTTGCCGATGACGCCGGGGCGGTCGGTGTGCTGGGTCACAAGCATCGGGCCGGACGGGCGAACGTCCACCCGGTAGCCGTCAATGGTGGCGATCCGCAGGTTGTCTTTCCCCAAAACGACGCCGCTGATTTCTCGTTCGGCGCTCCCGCCGCGCTTCTTCACCGTCAGCACCGCCCCGGCGCTGTCGCCGGACGCCGGGGTTCGGCTTTCGGTGATCTTGATGCCGCGTCCTGCCGCAATCGCCGGGGCATTGACATAGTTGACGCTTTCGGCGACGACCGGCTCCAAGAGGCCCTTCAGCACGGCGCGGGTGAGATGCACGGTCGGCAGACTCTCAAAGTCGCCCGCGTAGACCACTTCCACTTCGCTGATGGGGCTGGACGTGAGCTGGGCATGGAGGCTGCCGATCTTCTCGGCGAGTGTCAGGTACGGCTGCAAGCGAACCAGCATATCGGCGGAGACCGACGGCATGTTGACGGCGGCGCGGGCGGGCTTTCCGGCCAGGACTTCGACAATCTGCTCGGCAATGTCAATCGCGACATTGACCTGCGCTTCCTCGGTGCTTGCGCCGAGGTGGGGCGTCGTAATGATATTGGCAATGCCAAGCAGGGGGTTGTCGGCGGGGGCCGGCTCGGTCGTATAGACATCAATCGCCGCGCCGCCGATCTTGCCCGCTTTCGCCGCTTCGGCCAGGGCCGCTTCGTCAATGATCCCGCCGCGGGCGCAGTTGATCAGCCGCACGGTCGGCTTCATCAGCGCTAATTTCTCGGCATTGATCATGCCGGTCGTTTCTTTCGTCTTCGGCGTATGCACCGAGATATAGTCCGACTCTTTGTAGAGCGTGTCTAAATCTACCAGCTTGATGCCGAGTGCGTCCGCCTGTTCGGGCTTCAAGTAGGGATCATAGCCTAAAACACTCATGCCGAACGCTTGCATCCGGCTGACCACTTCGCGCCCGATTTTGCCGAGGCCAATGACACCGAGGGTCTTGCCGTAGACTTCCGACCCCATGTAAATTTTGCGGTCCCAGCGTCCCGCCCGCATCGCGCCGTCGGCCTGCGGGATGTTGCGGGCCAGCGCCAGCAGCATCGCCACGGTCAGCTCGGCGGCGGCCAGCGTGTTGCCTTCGGGGCTGTTGACCACCAAAATCCCGCGATTGGTGGCCGCCTCGACATCAATGTTATCCACGCCGACCCCGGCGCGTCCGATAATCTTCAGCTTGCCCGCGCGGGCGATAATCTCCCCGGTCACTTTCGTTTCCGAGCGGACTGCGAGCGCGTCATAGTCGCCGATAATCGCCGCAAGCTCGTCTTTCGACAGCCCCGTCTTCACGTCTACTTCGGCGACTTGCTTTAAGATCTCGATGCCTTCCGGCGCAATCGGATCCGAGACCAATACTTTCGGCATGTGATAAACTCCCTTGTTTAGCTTCGTCTACTATTTCTATTCTTCGTCACCTGGACGAACTTGAGCGATGGGTGCTGTCTCCGATTGAGTTGCTGCAATAGGAGGTGGAGGCCATGAGCTGCCGCCTTGCGAGTTGTTTGTCGCTCCTGCAGAAACCCGGTTCTTGCCCAATCGAGACCAAAGAATGACAGCGCCTATAACGCCATTAACGAGACCGACGAAAAACCCTAGTGTGCCGTACATAATCATCATCATTCCGTCTGCAACACCTGCTGCGCCTGTATCACCCTCAGTGCCACGCGCGGGCAGCCAAAAACCAAGACCACAGCCAAAGATGGTGCAAACGAGAATAATCGCTGAACTGATGATAACTTTTAGCCATGTTGACATAGAGGATGTCCTAAGCCGGAAACCGGCACTGGAAGTGCCGGTCTACTGTTGAGTGAAAGTCGAGGCGACTAAAGAAAAAATCACGCTATAGGCTTCTGTTCCGCAGCCGCGTAGCGACTTCCATTTGACAGTAGCCCGGCACTTTCAGTGCCGGGATTATCGAGCCGCGACTAACTCGGTCCGCTCTGCCCGTGCGGCGGCGACCTCTGCCTTCAATTCCAGGCTCATCTCCTCAGAAGTAATCCATCGTCCGGCGTTGTAATCTTCAACGCTTTGGTCCAGACCTGCCAGCGTATCTTGAAGCTCAGCTTCGGCTTCTTCTAAAGCATGGGCCAGCAGAGCATTGTGAACCTGTTCCGGGACCAGCCCTTGTTCTTCAGCAAAAGTCCGCAAGCGCGTTTCAATGTCCGGTGTCAATGTGACGGTCATGGCTTTATCCTTTGCGCTGGGCGAAGTCCCTTAACAGGTCGGCGAGGGTCTGGACACCTTTTTCGGGAAACGCATTGTAGATGGAAGCCCGGAAGCCGCCGACGCTGCGGTGGCCTTTGAGGCCGTCCATATCGGCTTTTTTGGCTTCGGCGAGAAGCTCCGGCTCTAAGGCTTCGTCGCGCAGACGCCAGGTGACGTTCATCAGCGATCTATCGGCTTTATTGGTCACGGTCGGCTGATAGAACGGGGTCAGCTCGTCCAAAGTGCTGTAGAGAACGGCGGCTTTGCGCTTGTTGCGGCTCTCAATCGCGCTGAGGCCGCCTTCGGCTTCGATCCATTTCAGCACCAGGCCGACGACGTAGATGGCGAAGGTCGGGGGCGTGTTGAACAGCGAGCGGTTCTCTAAAAACGTGTTGTACGAGTAGATCTTAGGGATGTCCGTGTTCGCCGTGGCAAGAAACGACTTCTTGGCGACCGCAAGCACCACGCCCGCCGGGCCGACGTTCTTTTGAGCGCCGCCGTACAAAAGAGAAAATTTGGTGTAGTCGCGCTGGAGCGCCAAAAAGTCCGATGACGTATCGGCGACAAGCGGAGTGTCGCCGGTGTCGGGCAGATCGGCGTATTCGGTGCCTTCAATCGTGTTGTTGGTCGTGATATGGACATACCGAGCGCCGGGAGTCCGGGTGAAGCTTTTCGGGATCTCCGAATACTTCTCGCCTTTCGACGTGGCGGCTTCGCGGGCGTCGCCGTAGAACTTGGCTTCGCTGAGTGCTTTCGCGCCCCAGTCGCCGCTGACAATATAATCGGCGGTGAGACCGGGCTTCAGGAAGTTTTGCGGGACCATCGCAAACTGCTGGCTTGCACCGCCCTGCATAAAAAGGGTCGCGTATTCTTCCGGGTTCAGGCCGAGAATATGAAGCAGACGGCTTTCGGCATCAGCATGGATCGCTTCGTAGTCTTTGCCTCGGTGGCTGACTTCAAGCAAAGACATCCCGGAGCCGTTGATCTCGCGGACGCCTTGCGCGGCTTCTTCTAAGACGGACTCCGGCAGGATGGCCGGCCCGGCGCTGAAATTGTAAATGCGGCGATTGCTCATGGAAGGTGTTCTCGGTTTCTACGCTGAAAGTGGAATGAGTGTACCCGGCAAAGAGGGAGGAGGTCAAGAAAGATGGTCCCTACAGAATCGTCGCGACAGAATTGCGTGAGACGGGGTCAAGTGCTTCTGTGTCCGTGATCTCAAAGCGGTTGCCGTCCACGTCCAGCAGCAGCAGATGGGTCGGCGACAGCCAGACGGCGTTTTCCTGCAAGTTCTGAGTGACAAAATCGCGGTCGCCCCGGTCGGTCTGCACGCTCCAATAGGTTGCGCCGAACTCCTGCTTGGCGTGGGTAATCGCCCGAACCGTCGCGGTGAGATAGCGCCGCCGCAGTTCTTCAGTCGCGGCGGCAAGCGACGCTGGCGGCAGGACAGCCGGATCGGGTAGGGTAACAATCGCGTTCCCTTTGCCATCCAAAAGCGCGAGGTACTGGCCGGGCCGGGAGAGCGGCGCGGCCCACGCGGGCTTGACGGTGTGGTAGGAGCGGTCGCCCTCAATCGTCAGCCGCAGCCGGTCTTTGGGTTCATAGAAGAGTCTGAGTGTTTGCGGATCGGGTGAAACTGGGTCGGGCATGATTTGTCTCCTGCGGATTGAAGTCTCGGAACCGGCACTGGAAGCCTTCCAGTGCCGGTAACTTTGTCATCTCCGCTGCCCCTGACGCGGCCCATACGCTTTTTGGAAGCGGCGGATAAACTCTTCGCTGGCGCGGGCGTGGTCTACCATCGGCTTCGGATACGCACTGGTATCAAGCTCTGGAATCCAGCGTCGGCAGTAGGTCAGGTTTGGGTCGTAGCGCCGCTGCTGGGCGACGGGGTTGAAGACCCGGAAATTGCCGTTCGGGTCAGGCGCGGTTCCGGCGACCCACTGCCAGCCGCCGTAGTTGGAGGCCCAGTCGCCGTCTACCAGCTCCTGCATATAGAACTCGGCCCCGACCCGCCAGTCAATCAGTAAATCTTTGCACAGGAATGACGCTGCGATTTGGCGGGTCCGGTTGTGCATCCAGCCGATTTGGAGCATCTGCCGGATGCCGGCATCTACATAGGGATACCCAGTCGTACCGGCCTTCCAGCGGGCCAAATACTCGTCGTTTTTGTCAAAGCGCATAACGGCCAGCGCGGGCTGAATGGCCTTTTGCAGCATCGTCGGATGGTGGTACAAAAGCGTGTTGAAGAAGTCCCGCCAGGCCAGCTCGTCCTGCCACTTCTCCGCGCCGCGCCCGCCTAAGCTTTCGGCTTCGCGCCAGCAGTCCCGCACGGACAGCGTGCCGTACTTCAGATGCACGGACAAGGCTGACGTGCTTTGGTCGTCGCCGGTGTTGTCCCGGTTGTCGGCGTACTCCCGCAGCTTTGACTGGGCAAAAGCCCGCAGGCTGGCCTGCGCCGCCGCTTCGCTCGCTTCAAAGATGGTCTGCGTCAGGTGCAGCCCGAAGTCTTCGAGGGTCGGCAGGGGTGCAGACAGCGGCAGGGCGCCGATCTTGAGCTTCGGCAGCAAAGGCGTGAGGTTCAGGCGCTGGCCGACCCGGACGCGCGTCTCCCAAACCCGCTTGAACGGCGTGAACGTGATAAAGGGCCTGCCGTCGCGCGGGTCTACGATATTCTGCGGCGGAGCGAGCAGCGCGTCATCGTAGCTGACCACATCCACGCCTGCCGCATCCAGCATCGCCGTGACTTTTTCGTCCCTGTCGGCGCTGTACGGCGTGTAGTCCCGGTTAAAGTACAGCGCCGTCGCCCCGGTCTCTGCCGCCAGCGTTCGCAGCTCGTGGTCCGGCGACGACCCGTAGCGCAAAATCAGCCGCCCGCCGTGCTTCTCGAACTCGGCGTTCAGCGATTTGAGCGCCCCGAACAAAAATGCCGTGCGAGCCGCGCCGATGTCGCGCGATTTGAGAAGGGCGTCATCTAAGACAAACACGCCGATCACCCGGTCGTTCTCGCGCAGGGCATGGAACAAGGCCGTGTTGTCTGTTACTCGTAAATCCCGCCGAAACCACATCAAAGCCGTCTTCATTGTTTGTCATTTCTAAGTTCAGAAAACACCCCAGCCCCAATAATGCCCGCCGAGGGAGCCATACAGAGAAGGCGCAGCAAACAGAAAGGCGCAGCAAGCAGCGCCCCTACAAGTTTATCCATTTAGGAACTGTCGGCGGCTGGTATGCCTGCATCTGCGCCAGCAGTTCGCGCGGGTCGCTGCCGGACAGGACCATCGCCCGGTGTTCCGGGCGCACAAAGCCTGCCGCCGCCGCACCGTCGAAAAAGGCCAGCAGCGGGTCGTAGAACCAGGCGACGTTCAGCAGGCCGCAGGGCTTTTCGTGCAGATGAAGCTGCCCCCACGTCACCATCTCGCAGAACTCTTCCCACGTCCCGAAGCCGCCCGGCAGCGCGAGAAACCCGTCGGACAACTCCGCCATCTGCGCTTTGCGCTCGTGCATGGAGGAAACAACAATCAGCTCCGTTAAGTTCGTGTGCGCGATTTCGTGGTCCGCCAGCGCCTTTGGGATGACCCCGATGACCGTGCCGCCTGCCGCAAGCGCGGCGTCGGCGAGCAGGCCCATCAGTCCGACCCGCCCGCCGCCGTAGACCAGCCGCTGATTGTTTTCGGCCAGCAGCCGCCCGACATCTCGCGCCGCGTCGGCGTACACCGGCTCTGTTCCCGCACTTGACCCGCAGTAGACGCAGACGCTGTTCAATTTTTCACCAACCGAACTCCTCTTGATAGCGGTCCCAAATCCGCGCCTCGTAAGCCAGCGCGTAGCTTTCGGCATACGGCTCGCCCCGCGCGGCTCGGACTTTGGATTTCGTCGTCATCCGGTCATGGTGATGGCCTAGCTCGTGCAGCAGAATATGCAAAAGCTGATACGCCCGTGCCTGGTCCTCGGTGAACTCGCACATGACGCCGTTCTCGATTTTGTGACTCCGCACGCCCAGCCTCTCGAAGATGGCCTGGTGGTCTTCGTAATGGCCGACGGCGTAATCTATCCATAAATCCACTTCCCACGCGCAAACGCCGACCACGCCCGGCGTATGCCAGCCAGCCGTGCCGCGCTCACCGGGAGCCAGCACAATCGCGCGGAGGCCGCGTGACAGCTCGGCCCAGTCCGGCAGCAGCCGAATGAACCTTTCCACATCCCGCTGCATCAAAACGTGCCGGTAGCCTTGTCCGGGCCGCTGCCGGTCAATGACCAGCGACGGCGGCGAAGTCGTGTAGTAGTTTGCCGTCCATTCCGGGTTGTTTTTCTTCTGCACCCGCCCGCTGGAAACGCCCGGCGTAGATTTTCGGTTGATCTGCTGTCTCATGGTTGTTTCCTGTTCGCGCTCCAAGATCGTCAGGAAATAAGATCACCACGGCATAAGATCGTCACGGCATAAGATCACCACGGATTGAAATCCGAGGCTGCGAAAAGACAGTGTCGAAGCGACACAAGACGAAGGAACCGAGAACGATTGCTCTTTCCTGTGTCGCTTCGACACTGGTTTCTCTGAGCCTCGGATTTCAATCCGTGGCATCTTCTGTGCGCTTCTTTCTGTCTAGCTCCATGCTGTCTTTCTGCGCCAGTGCTTCCAGCACCCACCGCGCCCGCCGCCGAACAGCGGGGTCTGTGTGCGCCAGCCGATGATCTAACTGCGCCCGCAGTTCCGGCGCGTCCACTTTGCGAGCTAAACGACAATAAGCGCGGAACTCTCGCCCATCGCGCCGGTCTACAATGCCGAGGATAACGGCTCGGAGGCGGCGGGCGCAATTTTCATTAACCTCCACATCCCGTATTAGCCGGATCAAATACTCTTTGCGCCATCCAGTGCCGTCAAAGATAGGGTCCGCTTCCAGAAAATGGATCGCGTCTTCCAAACCGGAAGGATTGCCTGCACGAAGCTGATCCTGACTTCTTGAAAAGCTGGATGGATAAGCCCTGCCGATAGCTTGCCAGTAGCGTTCCCTTGCTTCCAAACCAAGACGGTGGATTTCGGCATCCAGCGGAGCATTCTGCCAACTCTTCCTTGCCTCGTTCCAGAGGATTTGTGCTGCGTCGGCTGCGGCATAACCGCCGACACCCAGCGGCTCCTGCCGCAGTTTTTCCTGCACCTGCTTCAGCAGCTCAACGCTTTCAAGGCGCGTCTTCTTTCGCTTCATGGCTACTCACGCAGGACTTTGTTATACACGACGACGCTGGGTTCGGGGATGAAGCCGAATTTGCGGTTGATGGCAAGCATCGGGGCGTTGTCTTCGTGGTTCTCCGTGGTCATTATGGTAATTCCGGCGGCGCGGGCGCGTTCGTAGGTGCGGACTTTGAGCGCGGTGGCGACCCCGTGGCCTCGGTGGGCCTGCATCACGCCGGTCAGCCACTGCATCCCGACTTCGGGGAACTCCAGCTTCGGCACGACATGGCACTTGCCGATCCATTCGCCGTTTTTCTCGGCGATGACTTGCAAGTCAGGCCGCCATTCCGGGCGCTCGATGACCGACTGCACAAAGTCTTCAAACGGCTCCATTTCAAACGGCTGGGTGTCCCGGCGCGGGATGTCGTAGATGAGCGCTTTGTCCAGCTCATACAAGCGGCGGCGATTGGCTTCCGTGTCTTCCACGCTGTCATAGGAAAACAGCCGTGTGCCGTACTCGGCGGCCTGAGCGAGCGATCCCAAAAACGGCGACTCGTCCCACTTTGTGAGGTCCAAATAGGATGGCGTTTCGCGCTCCTGCTCCGCGAAGCCGCGCTCCTTCATAAATGCAATCGCCGGCTCGTCCGGTGTCCGCTCGTGGAAGCCGGTCATCAGGCGCTTCGCCCCACGCTCCTGAGCGAATGCCAGCGCGATGTCATAAAACGCCGAGCTGATGCCTTCGCCTTCGTGGGCATGGTCCACGGAAACGCCGTAGTCGCAGACATCGTCCATCTTCCAGGTTGCTGTATTCAGGTCAACGGCGCTGAGGAAGCCGAAGATTTGGTCTGTCTGCGGGTCAACCGCGCAGAAGCGTAGGTCTACGAGTTCGGGCTTACGCAACTGGTCGCGCCGCTTCCACGACGCGGCGCTCCCGTGCCGGTGCCGGGGCATATCCTGGTTGCGGATTTGAACAATGGCTTCCCGGTCGTCATCGCGGAAGGGGCGAATCTTAAACGCAGTCATAGTGTGTCTCCTGTAGTCCTAAATATCCTTGCCGTAGCTGACGCCGGGGGCGTCGGGAACAAAGCCGAGCTTTTTGTTAATCGCCCGCATCGGCGCGTTGTCTTCGTGGTTCTCGGTCAAGATCAGCGGGCAGCCCCGCGCGATGGCGGCATCAATGGCTCGGAGCTTCAGGGCATAGGCGATGCCGAGGCCCCGGTACTCGCGCAGAACACCGGTCAAAAATGTCCAGCCGATGTTCGTCTGTTCCTGAAACCCAAGTTGACTGATAGCAACCCACTCATCCTTATCATTTGCAGCCAACATCAGCGTATTGGGGTCATGCTCAGGCCGGTCAAACCTCTTCTGCCAATCCTCAAACGGCGACGGCTCTCCATGGGTATCGTTACTGGGAACGTCCCGGTCCAATGTTACTCCCAGCGCATAAAGTTTATGCCGGTTTTCGTCCGTATCGCCCGCCTCGGCATACGAGAAAAATTGAATGCCATCCGGCGCAGGCGACAAGAAGCGGGCTTGGTCAAAGGTCGCCAAATCCAGCATGACGGGAACAATGCGGTCTACTTCCGTAAAGCCGTGCCGGGTCAGAAACGGTGCAAGCGGGTCGTCCGGCGTGTAAAGCGTGAGGTACGTTGTCAGCCGCTTGGCCTCGCGGGACCGGGCAAACTCTAAGGCTTTGTCAAGCAGCGCGTCTGCAAGTGCCTCGCTCCACTGCTCCGGGGCAATCCAAATCCCGAAGCCGACAACGCCGGGCTTGCGCCGGGGGGTTGTGCTCCGGTCTATGGCATTCAAGTAAGCTCGCGCCGGCTCGCCGACGCAAAGCCGTAGGTCTACTTCGTCGGCAGAACGCTGGGAGTCATACCGCTCCCATTCAGCGGTATTGCCTTGATGATGTGCTGGACGGCCTTCGTTTTGGCCCGCGATAATGGCTGCCCGGTCGCTGTCTTGGAACGGGCGGATGTCGTTGGTCATAGTGTGGTCTCCAGTGATGTTTTCAGATGCCCTCCCGCTCGTGCCTCGCCGGGAGGGGTGCCTACTCCTGCCGCAGCGGCCGGTAACAAGTGGCTGCAATACTTAGCACAAGCTGGGGCGCGAACGTGATCAGCACGGTCCAAAATGGGCCGAGCTTTTGCAGCAGAATGCCGGTGACCGCAAGACCGAGCGGGCCGCTGCCGAACGCAATCAGCCGAAAGACGCTGTTGACGCGGCCCTGCAAATGGTCGGGAATCTGCTTCAAGCGGTACGCATACTGCGAGCCTAAATAGATGGGTACGACGATAAAGCTCAAAGCGTTGACAATGCCCAGCACGATTAAATTGGGTGCGAACGCATACAGCAGCCAGGTTGCGGCCCAGACCCACGCCGAGCCGATCATCAGCGGCCCGAACCGAAAGCGTTTCTGCAAAGGCACGGCCAGCAGTGACCCCGCAATACTGCCTACCCCTCCGGTTGCCATCAGCAAGCCGATGGTGAAAGGAGTCGCTCCAAACTTCTGTGCCAGCACGATCAAGATCAAGGCCCAGCCAGCACAGGCCATCATCAGGCCGCCGGTCAGGACGGCGATAAACCGGATCACTTGATGGGCATGCAGCCAGCGCAGGCCTTCGACGATCTCTGCACCCAGATTAGGTATGGCTTCGGTTTCGCGGGCAGCCGGACGGACATCCGTTTTCAGCGTCAGCAGCGCAACCACCGACAGCGCATACGAGATGGCATCGGTCAGGAACGGTACCCCTCGACCTAGCCCGTAGAGCAGCCCGCCCAGCGACGGTCCCAGCAGCCCTGAAACGCCCCAAACCGCCTGGTTCTGCGCGACCGCCGCACCAAGCTGTTCTTTAGAGACCACCCGCACCAGGCAGTTAGAATCGGCCTGATCGAAGAACACGAACAGCGTCCCTTCAATCACAGTGACGACGCAAAGCTGTGCTAAACTTAAATGCCCCAGCACCAGCGCCAGCGGCACACTGCCGAGTGCCAGCGCCCGGCCCGTGTCGCAGAGCAGCATTGTTCGGCGCGGGTCCCAGCGGTCCACCAATGCCCCGGCAGGCAGGCAGAGCAGGACATAGGGCAGCCCGCGCAGCGCAGCCATCAGTCCTGCTTTGGCCGGAGAATGGGTCAGCGCGAGTATCAGAAGCGGCAGCGCCAGTCCTGACACCTGCGACCCAATCGCCGATGCGATCTGTCCACCCCAGAGCCGCAGGTAGTCATAGTTGCGCCAGAGCGAAATCGGCATGTCCGGCAGAGCATCAAGCGGCAGTGCTGGATTTGCTCCCTGAGTTGGTTTTTCTTCGACAAGTGACATAAGTTATTCCGCTCCATTGCGGAACCCACCTCCTTGCTTCGTAACAAGTTACTTCGCAGGGGTCCTCCCCAAAGGGGAGGACAAAGAGTTTGAGGCAAAGCGGCTGTCTGCTTTTTCTGTCTCCTAGTCCTCCCCAAAGGGGAGGACCCCTGCGAAGTAACTTGTTACGAAGCAAGGAGGTGGGTTCACACCGCGCCCAAAATCTGCGTGACTTGGCTTTGGGTCTCGACCAGCTTGAAGAAGTCGCCTTTTTTCTCCATCAGCTCGGCGTGGGTGCCCATCTCGGAGATTTTGCCGCCGTCCAGGACAATCAGGCGGTCGGCGTTTCTCAGGGTAGACAGGCGATGGGCAATCGCAAATGTTGTCCGGCCTTTGATGAGCCGTCCGATGGCTTCCTGGATTTGCTTCTCGGTCTCGACGTCTACCGCCGACGTGGCTTCGTCCAGGATCAAGATGCGCGGGTCGTGCAGGATCGCGCGGGCGATGGAAACGCGCTGGCGCTCGCCGCCGGAGAGCTTTGCGCCCCGCTCGCCGACCATCGTGTCGTAGCCATCGGGCTTGGCAAGGATGAACGAGTGAGCGTTCGCGGCTTTCGCAGCTTCCATGATCTCCTCGAACGACGCACTCGGCTTGCCGTAGGCGATGTTCTCAGACACCGTGCCGTTGAATAGAAATGGCTCCTGTAAGACAATCCCGATCTGGCGTCGCATATCCTGCAGGCTCATCTGCGTGTAGTCAATGCCGTCTATTTTCAGCGTCCCGGCGTCAGGTTCGTAGAAGCGGCACAATAAGTTAATTGTTGTGGACTTGCCTGCGCCGCTTTTGCCGACCAGGCCGATCATCTCGCCGGGCTTGGCGGTAAAGGTCAGGCCCTTGATGACCGGGTTCGACTTATCATAGCCGAAGCGGACGTTGTCAAACGTGACTTCGCCGGCAATCGCGTGGTGCGGGACTTCGGCGAGGGCGTAGTTTTCCTGCTCGGTGTCCATGACCTCAAAGATGCGCTCCGCGCCGGCCATTGCCCGCGAGAACCAGTTGTTGACCTGGGCGAACCAAGCCAGCGGACCGTAAATCAGCGCGAGATACGCGATGAAGACGTAAAAGTGGGCGAAGGAAAGCTGGCCTTTGTAAACCATCCAGCCCCCGACCGCCCAGTTGATCAGGCTGCCCATCCCGACAAACAAAGACATCGCGCCGAAAATCGTAAACCAGCGCGTGTCCCCGGCAATGCCGGCGTCGCGCAGCTCGGAGTTCCGCACGGTGAACTTGGCATTTTCATAGTCTTCCTGAGCAAACGCTTTGACCACGCGAATGCCCGTGAGTGACTCGTTCAGGTGGATGTGAAAACGCGCCCATTTCTGGCCGACCCGCGTGAAAAGCTGGGCAACCGACTTCCAGAAGAAGCCGCCGATGGCGACGACGACCGGGATAGGCGCAAGGATGCACAGGGTCAGCTTCCAGTTGATCGAGACCAAGTAAGCCGCAATACCGAGCAGCAAGAGGCCGTTGCTGAGGAAGTAGGGAACGCCCTCGGTCAGAAAGCCCCAGACCCGGTCCGTGTCCTGGGTCACCCGGCTGGTAATCGCGCCGACCTGCTTTTTGTCAAAGTAGTTAAGCTGCAAAAACTCAATCGAGCGGTACAACTGAGCGCGGATATCTGCGGCAATACTGCCGCCGAGAAACGCAATCGTGCGGCCAATCCAAATCTGCACCCCGACGCCGGCGACCAGGAGGGCCAGCCACAGAGCCATGAGCGGCAGCAGCAGCTTGGGATGGGCGTGCGGCGGCAGCAAAACCTGGCTGATCATCCGGCTCTGGATGAGGGGCGGGGCCAGACTGAGAACCACCGTCAGCAGAGATAGAACGGTCACCAGTGCGGCCTGCTTCTTGTAGGGCGTCAAGAAGCCGCCGATACGCCACATGGTCTTGGACCGGTTGACACACGCCGGGCAGATGCCGTCTTTTTCGGGCAGAATGCGATTGCACTTGGGGCAGTGCGTCCGCTCTTCTTTCAGGCTAATCTGAAACGGCTCATTCTTGGCAAGCTGCTCGATGCCCCGCGCGGCTTCGCTGAACCGGGCGGCAACCGTCTGGGAATACGAGACGACCGGCAGAATATCGCCGTTCTTCGCCGTGATTTCCAGCCGCCCGCCGCCGACCAGCGGCTCGTTGCGGGCGGTCTGGATGTCGGCAATCGGCATTTGGAACGCCAGTGCGCCGCCTGCCTCAAAGACCTGGACGTGCTGGCGCGTGACGACAAGCTCGCGGCTGTCGAAGCTGCCGTCGGGACCAATGTCGGCAGTCAAGTGAATAAGTTCTTCAGGACCACTGTGTTCGTGAGGCGCGGAACGCTGTGTTTCGAGTGTCGCCATGTGTTTTCCTTGAGTCAACAAAAAAGGCTTCGGACTTACCGGGCGCAGTCTCCATTCGGGAGGTACGCGGGAAGCTCGAAGCCTTTGTAGGAAGTACGCGGTTCTAGTATTTCTTAGAAGCGGCGCTTCCTCCCCAGAGGCTTCGGACCGTGCGGAACGGCAGCAAAATCAGCAGCGGCAAAGAGGGCAGTGCCCGTGCGGCGAGACGTGCCATTAACATTGACAGTTATTCCGTTGGGTGTAATTGTGAGGTACATCTTCATCTGCTGACTCCTTCCGTCAAAATTGAGAACTTAGAAAGCGAAAATAGAAGCCGCGCGAGCGGCAACGGCAAGAGTATAGCCGCTGGCCTGCTTGTTTGTCAACCCTGTGCGGGATTTTTTCATTCCGCCAGCAGGCTGTCCAAATCCAGCCGCCGCGTGTACATCGTCAGGCTGCCGTCTGCGGCGTGGGGCCAATCGTCACGCGGGCGGTCCCAATACAGCTCGACGCCATTGTCGTCCGGATCGCGCAGGTACAGCGCTTCGCTGACCCTGTGGTCGCTCGCGCCGTCAAGCGCGATGCCTGCTGCCAGCAGCCGCCGCAGGGCGTCTGCCAGCGCCGCGCGAGTAGGGTAGACAATCGCGAGGTGATAAAGGCCGGTGGAACCGGGCGGCGGGGGCGATCCGCCGAGGCTTTCCCAGGTGTTCAGTCCGAGGTGATGGTGGTAGCCGCCCGCCGACAGAAACGCCGCGCTGTCGCCGACGCGCAGGGTGACGTCGAAGCCGAGGACGCCGTGATAAAACGCCAGCGAGCGTTCCAAATCGGCGACTTTCAGGTGCGTATGGCCGATATGGGTGCCGGGATCAATCGCCATAGTAAGAACTCCCGTAATACACTTAACTCCCGTAGACCGGGCTGGGAATGATTTCCATCGTGCCGCCTTCGTTGGCGAGGAATTCCTGTGCCTGGAAAAAGCGATCTTCGGGAGCGCCCCGTTCGTCGCCGGGGTCCCATTCGCCTTCCAGATACTCAAACGCCGCGTCCATCGCGCCCGCTTCGGTGGCATACGCGGCGGCGGTCAGGCTGCCTTCATGGGAGATGACCAGGAGAAAGACGGTGCCGTCGCCAGCGATTTTAGGACTGGGACTGCTGCCGAACCCGGAAAACTGTGCCTCTGTGTTTGGGTCTGCCATGACGTGATTGTACCTCTTATCAGGAGCTGGTTGTCCTGGGGCGATTCGGTCTGCCCAAACGCGCTGAGAGCCAATGGGCGACAGGCTCATAAAATCCCCAGCACAAGCCATTGACCGCAGGGAAAGCGAGAAGGGAGGCGACGGTTCGATGCGAGTGTTCCGTATAACGGTGACTGACGGCAGCAGCGACGAGACATGCGACAAGAGCAGGGATGCAGGCATGGAGAACAGATGCGACTTTCACAGTTGGCCTCCTCAAATTTCTCAAACCCTTAAATTTCTCAAACCCTTTTTACGCTTCCTCGGCGTCTTCCTCATCGTCCATGTCTTCGTCGTCGTCTTTCTCCGCACCGCGATAAGCGGCGTAAAAGAGGGGCTGACCGTCGAGCCAGTCGGTGAGCCACTGCTCGAAAGAAGATGATTCGGTCCAGGCGGCGGCTTTGACGGCGTCCGCCCGGTCGAAGTGCAGCGCGGCAGGGACACGCGCCGGGACATCGGCTTTCGGCATATTCGGGTCAATGCGGATAATCTGGGCATCCAAGCTCTCCGGGTCCCAGGCCGATTGAATGCCGCTGCCCCAGTCGCAGAGCGGATACATCCGGCCCGGCAGAAGCGCGGAGGGCGGCGGAAGCAGGCCGGCATCGCCTGGTCCGAAGCCGGAGCCGATCTCAATATAGAAACGCCGCAGCAGCGGCGGCAGCCGCAACTTCAGCCGCGCCTCGGCGGCATCGAGCTGAGCGGGTGTCAGTGTCTGTCGGGGCGTTTTGCCTGCCTGGGCGCGTTCCTGCAAGCGAGTAAATAGGTCTTCAGTCATAAATCTTTTCGGTTACAAATCGTTGCGGTTAATAAGCGTGATGGACGGTCCCGTGCTGCCTTGCAGGGGGGCAACCGTGTACGGCGGGATGGGCTGACCGGGCGGCGGGATGAGGCGCGAGTGCTGGATCAGCTCGACTTTCACGGGCAGGTTGTGCGGGTCGGGGTTGTTGACACGAGCGGCATAGCGGGCAAGCGACGGCCACAGCTCATGGTTGCCGCCGTGGGTGACCACTTCAATCATCTTGCGCCAGCGCTCTTCTTCATACTTTTTGGCATAGCTCATGTGCGCCATGCGCGGGTATTCCCAGAACTTGACTTGGCCGTTCGCATAAGTGATCTTGGCTTCCAAAAATACGTCTAGGTGATCCGGGTTCGGCGAGAACATGCTCCAGCTTTGGGCAAATGCAGTCATGATCATGTAGGGCCGGACCGTGCCGACACACGCCTGCACAATCGCGCTTTGGCTGGGGACCAGCCAAATAAAGAGCGCGAACAAATGCCAGACGATAAACAGGTTGATGGCCCGGCGCAGCCACCAGCGTTTCTCCAGGCGGTTCACCCGCCGCTGCTTCACCCGGCGGCATTCGTCTTCGGTCCGGCTCGGATGTACCGGGGCTTCTGTGAGGACTTCAGTGGTTGGGACTTCCTGAGCAATCATGGCTCTATTGTATCACGAAACGCAGAATTCAAGAATGTTCTGCATATGCTTTTAATTACAAAGTACTTTATGGTATAGTACGTGTCAGGAGGATTTTCTATGACACACTCGACACGCTTAGGGCTTTTACTGCTGCCGGCGGCGCTCGGACTGGGACTTTGCGGCGACGCCTTGCTGCGGGCGACGCCCTGGGGGCTGAATGTCCTGCTCTGGGTGGGGCTGCTGCTGGGCCTGCTGTACGGACTGGCTCGGCATCTGAACTGGACATTTGCCGGGGAAGGGAAGTGGCTGGCGGTTCCGGCGCTTGTCTTTGCGGCGGGCTTTGCCTGGCGGGATTCTGTGACGCTGCGGGCGCTGGATTTTTGCGGCCTGCTGTGCTGTTTGGGAGTAGGGGCGGCGCGGACGCAGGCCGGGCAAATCCGGCTGTCGGGGCTATGGGAATATGGTGGCGAGATTGTGCGGAGCGTGTTTTTGTCGGTTGTCGGCGTCTTCCCGCTGCTGGGGCGGGACATCGGCTGGGACACGGTGCCGCGCGGCGGCTGGCTGCCGCGCGTTCTGGCGGCGGGGCGCGGCCTGCTGCTGGTCCTGCCGCTTCTGCTGCTGTTTGGGGCGCTGCTCTCGGCCGCCGATGCCGTGTACCAAAAGCTGATTGCCCAAGTGTTCCGGTTTGACCCCGGCGTTCTTCTCAATCACTTTTTTCTGACTTTCGGGCTGGCGTGCCTTGCGGCGGGCTTTGGGCGGCGGCTGTTTCTCGCGCCGTCGGCACTTGCCGGCTCGGAGCGGGTGTCCAAGCTGCCGAGCTTGGGAGCGGTGGAGACCGGCACGATCTTGGGCCTGCTGAACCTGCTGTTTCTCAGCTTTGTTTTGGTGCAGATTCGCTACTTCTTCGGCGGCGCAGCGACAATCGCGGCGACGGCGGGGCTGACTTACACGCAGTACGCCCGCTCCGGCTTCTTTGAGCTGGTCTGGGTGGCAGCTTTGGTCCTGCCGCTGCTGCTGAGTCTGCATAAGCTGCAAGACACACAAAGCGCTCGCGCGATGCGCCTCTTTTCTGCCCAAGCCGCCGTGCAGGTCGCGCTGCTGTTTGTTATCCTAGCATCGGCGATGCTGCGAATGAAGCTGTATCAAGACGCCTGCGGGCTGACCGAGCTGCGTCTGTATACGATGGCGTTCATGGGGTGGCTGGCTGTGGTCTTTGCCTGGTTTGTCGTGACGGTCCTGCGCGGGAAACGTGAGCAGTTTGCCTTCGGCGCGGCGGCGGCGGCATTTGTGCTGATTGCCGGCCTGCACGTCGCAAACCCCGACGCCCAGATTGTCCGCGCGAACGCCGCCCGCGCGGCCCAGTCACACCAATTCGACGCAGAGTACGCCGCGTCGCTGAGCGCCGACGCTGTGCCGACGCTGGTCGCCGCCCTGCCGTTGCTGCCGCCTGCCGTGCAGAGGGATGTCGCTGCGCGTTTGCTGCCGCTCTGGTCGGTCAGCACTGATGACTGGCGCTCGTGGAACTGGGGCCGCTTCTCGGCGCTTCGCGCGGTACAATCACGGTTGATGCCGCCGCAGGGGGTACAAGTGCAGGAAGTCAGGAAGGCCAGCCTATGAGGAATGACGCGAGGAGTGATGCGAGGAGCGATACTTGGAAAACGCTGTTGTGGTGGGCGCTGTACGCCGCCGCCTTTGGCTACGTGGAAGCGCTGGTCGTCGTGTACATCCGTCGCCTGGGCGGGATGCCGCCGGGCCAGGATTACCCGCACATCTGGGCAAGCCGGGGGCTGGCCTGGAAAGGCGCGGCGATCATCGATGAAATGCGACGCTTGGGGGTCTACGGGACGGAATACGGGCGGGAGATTGCGACACTGCTGCTGCTGCTCGGCCCGGCCATGGCGGCAGGGCGGTCGGGACGCGAGCGCTTAGGGCTGTATCTGTTCACGTTTGCGGTTTGGGACGAGACGTTTTATTTCTGGCTGAAGCTCTGGACGGGCTTCCCGCAGTCGCTGACTTCGACGGACATCTACTTTTTGGTTCCCATCGCCTGGTACGGCCCGGTCTGGTTCCCGGTGCTGGTCGTCATGCCCGCGCTCATTGCGATTTCTTTTCGTCTTCTTTCTTCACGGTCATCTTCCGCACCGCTTCCGCCGCCGGCGCAAACAGCAGCACTGCCGCAAAGCAGCCGAGCAGATCGGGAATAAGCTGGGGCGGAGAATGCGGCCGCAGCGTCAGCGCAAGGGACGCCGAGCCGAGCGCAAGGATCAGCAGAATGGCCTGCACAATCGCGGGCTTCTCGCCGCTCTTGACTGCGCCGTACAGCACGACAAGTTGCGAGCAGAAGCCGATCAGCAGCGAGAATGAGCCGACCATATGGATGAGATTTGACAAACTTGGTTTTTTCTAATTGGCTTGACGCTCGACCGACAGTGTTTGCGTCACCTGGGAGTTCGGGACGACATGGCCGAAATCGTCCGCCCCACGCCGCCCCCGGTGGGTCATGGTCAGCGACAGCGTGATGGTCCGGGTATAAACGGCCCGCACAAGCTGCCCCCGGCGGCGGTCGAAGACCGTATGATCGCTCTGTGCCGTCACCGTCGTTTGTTGCAGCGTCCCATCATGGTCCGGCGACGTGCTTTGCGTGACGACCGGCGGTTCTGCCCGGTCTTCGACGGCAAGGCTGTCTTCTCTTCTACGCAAATCGGGTGACATTGAAACCAACCCACGCAGCAAATCCCGTTCCGCCGGACTGCCGCCGAGCGCCGGACCCGATACTGAAAGCACCTGCCCTGACGCCGAAACCGTCACGGTACGCGAGATCGCCGCCTGCGGGTGGGCTGCGTCCTCAAACCCCGGCTCCGGCGCAATCGTCAGCCGCAGCGTCGCCGAGCTGTCTGCCGATACCGACAGCACTTTCTCTGTCAGCCGTTCAACGATGGGCGGCTTGTAGTCACCGTCTGAAATCACCATTTCCATCGCCATTTTCGGCTCATCAAAATAGGGGTCCCGCTGGATCAAAAACCGTGTTGTCTCGCCGCGCACGAAACGATAGTCGGGCGAAGATAGTGGAAGAGGGGAGGATGCTTGAAGCGCAGGCGTCGTTAAGGAAGCAAAACTGGCAAAAACCATCAAGAAGCGAGTGTTCATAGACCTAAAGTATGGCCTGTATCGCTCCCCGCGTCAAGCTGTAAAAATTACAGGAAAGTTACAAAGTGCAGTATAATTGCTATCATTCCCCCTTTAGGACTTTCAACACTACTTTCGACAATGGTCCTGCAAAGATTGCGACAATCTTTGGGTGCGGATTGCAGGATGGCGGGGAATAGTTGCAATGATACACGTCGAAAAATACGACAAGAAATAAGAGAGGGAATTATCATGGCTCTGGGAATCTTTGACGGACAAACGGATATTGGAACGGTGCTTCATCCGGGAAGCGCGAGCCACGACGGCAGGGACAGCTACACAGTCTCCGGCAGCGGCGAAAATATGTGGCGCACCGAAGATGCGTTCTACTACGTTTGGAAAGAAGTCCGCGGAGATGTCGCCCTCACCGCAAACCTGTCGTTCCCCCAGGAAGGCAAAGACCCGCATCGAAAAGCGTGCTTGGTGCTCCGCCAGAGCCTGGACGCCGGGGCAGCCTACGCGGACGCCGTCCTGCACGGGGATGGACTGACCTCGCTGCAATTCCGGCACGCGGCGGGAGACATCACCCAGGAAGTGCAGGCGAATGTCTCGGCACCCACCCGGCTTCGTTTAGAGAAGCGCGGCCGCTCTGTACGCCTGTTTCTTGCGATGGGGGTGGAGGAAGAGGAGATGCAGTTTTCCGGTGCGGCCACACGGCTGGAGCTGTCGGAGCCGTTTTTCATCGGCCTAGGCGTTTGTTCGCACAACAAAGATGTCCTGGAAACCGCCCTTTTCTCAGACGTAATTCTGGACACCGATTTTGCCGTCCCGGCGGACCCGCCCGTTTTGCACAGCACACTGGAAACGCAGACGATTGCTTCCACAGATCGCCGTGTCTGCTGCGTCTCGCCAACCTTGTTCGAAGCGCCTAACTGGCTGCCAGGCGACTCGGCGCTGGTCGTCAACAGCGGCGGGCGATTGTACCGTGTCCCGGTGGCGGGCGGAAAGCTGGAGCTGATTCCGTCCGACTTTGCCGTGCGCTGCAACAATGACCACGGTGTTTCGCCGGACGGCACAAAGCTCGTGATCAGCGACCAGTCGGTCGCGCCGGGCCAGTCTTTGATCTACACGCTGCCGGTCACCGGCGGCACGCCGGAGCGCGTCACACCGGTGGGGCCTTCCTACTGGCACGGCTGGTCGCCCGACGGCAGCACGCTGGTATTTTGCGGGCAGCGTGAAGGGACCTTCGGCATCTTTACCATTCCCGCCGAGGGCGGGGAAGAAGTCCGCTTGACCACGGCGCAGGGCCAGGGCGACACTCGCGGCCTGGATGACGGCCCGGAGTATTCCCCGGACGGCAACTCTATCTACTTCAACTCCGACCGCACCGGCCGGATGCAGATTTGGCGTATGCAGGCGGACGGGACAAACCTCGCGCAGATCACCTCAGACGAATACAACAACTGGTTTCCCCATCCCTCCCCGGATGGCCGCTTCCTGGTCTTTTTGTCCTACGCCGGGGATGTCGCCGGCCACCCGGCAAACCAGGAAGTGACGCTGCGCTTGTTAAGACTCGGCGAAGATGAAGAAAACGCCCTGGCTCAGCCTGCTTCAGCCCAGCCCCTGGAAGTGCTGGCACGCCTCTTCGGCGGTCAGGGAACAATTAATGTCCCCTGCTGGTCCGCCGACAGCCGCCAAATCGCCTTCGTGACCTACCAATTCATCTAATCCCATTCATCTAACAGTGACTGACCGAAATAAAAGAAGCCGCTTCCAGATCGAAGCGGCTTCTTCCCTCGGAGAATGTAGTATGGAAAGTGGTAGTGGCTCAATGCCGACAGCTATGAAGTTTCGGGCGATGCGAAGAATGCCTTTGCAGACTGTCAAAGCAGAGCATTTCTGCTCAACGCCAGTCCACTATTCCAGAATTGGAAACACAAAAACTGTCGGCACTGAGCCACTACCTGGAAAGTTACTGTTCATCTGCTCCATTTAGTGTGTCACGGTCACTTAACCTTTCCGATAAAAGCTCAGATCACATGTATGAATAGCGGACGAGTCCATAAGGGTTTGGTAGTTGTACGCCGCACAATCTCCAAAGGTAGCCACGCTGAACTCACTTTCGGACCGTTGCAAAACACCCTTCGACGGGCCGTTCGAGCCGATACCAGCACGGTGTACCATCCATTCCAGATCGTCGGCTTCTTTCACCAGGTATTCCATGACGGCTTCATTGTCTTTGTGTTGACCAATATATCCGCGTGCTAGAGTATTTTTGATCACCCATAGAACTGGCGGGAGTTGCTGATTGGGCGGCTTGCTCAGGCCTCCTGCCTGATAGAGAAACCGCTTGACCCCTTGCCGACGCATGGACGGGACCAGATTTTGCACGAAAGCCGTGTTGATCTTAGTGCGTTTCTGCAGCGCGACATCGCCCAGCATAGAGATCACAAAATCGACGCCTTGCACCAGTTCATCCAGATTAGGAACGTCGGAAACAGCTCCCTGATAGACCTCTAAATCTGGACTCTCGAGAGTAAGTTTCGCCGGATTTCGGGCCAAAGCCCTGACTTTGTGCCCGTCCTTCAAAGCGAGAGAAACGAAGTGTTGGCCCGTCTGTCCAGTGGCGCCAAACACGAGGAACGTCTTTTGCTGACTCATTCACTCTTTCCTATCTTAAGCAGGTTGAAATCTCGGCTGTTGGGTGCCTCTGCCTGCAACGCAGACACCACCGAAGAAAACAGCGTCGCCGGGTCCGGCACAAAGCCCATATGCTCGTTGGTTTCCGCAACCAGTCGCCGGATTTCTGCTTTATCCGCAAAAACGCTTTTGCTAACATCGCGCCCGATAATCTCCGTCCACTTTATTCCTTCTGTTGTTTTTTCTAGTGAACAAAAAATGAGAAAGAAATACGTCTTCTAGCTCCTATACGCGAAAAATCTCTTGATTATGCCACCGTAGAAAATCAGGCGATGGCTGCTCTGATTTCTTCAATGGCACCACTGCTAACGGTTGATCCTGCAGAGCATAGTAAATCTGACCGTTGCTGAACTCTTTGTGGATACGAGGGCTGACATCTATTGTTAGGTTCGGCCTGACAGTAATATACCCTCTGTCAAAAAGCTTATGCAGATCAGTACGCATGAGCAGACCGTTCTGTGGATCATGAGGCCCGTCACAAGCGTAAGGACGGATGTGGGCCGCGTCCAGTACAGGTAGTGTGCGCTCACCAGTCAGTGCACATCTTCGGCTGTAGGCATCGGTAACAAGAACACGAAATGCCCCCTGTCCCAAACGTGGTCGTGTGAGATACGGAACACCGTGCTTCGCCCCTTCGTAGATCATGGTTGGTGCTTCGTTTCGTACATCAACAGGAATCGTGCGCTGCAGTAAATCCCAGACCTGTGCCAAAAGTGTTTGTCCATCGCCTTCTTCTGTGCTGTATCCCTTGCCTTGCACAATGTTGAGCTTGAAGCTTGGCGGAACAGGTATCCACTCCTGAACTGGGAAAAAGAAGGGGCTGGCAAGAATGTTGCAGCCAATCACGGGGTCCGGCTCATCAGTCTTACGATATTTGCGAACTCTGCTGAGACAGGTGTCCAAATCTGGTGCACCGTTATTGATTCCAAAAGCGTCCCAAGCAAGAGAAAAAGGCAATTTGGAGTGACTGACGAAGAAGCCACCTCCAACGATGTAATTTTGAGGTGAATGCAGTTTGAAGAGGAACAACTCATTAGGCTGAAGTACTTTAAATGTTGTGCTGCCGCTGGGAGACCAAAAATTAACTTCCTCACGTGGCATCTGAGCCAGAAACTCATACCAGTCTTTGTCTGTCACTCCAACGTAAAGCTTCATGGCCAGTTCCTTCATTGATAAAGTGCCAAAACTTAGAGATGCTACTTCCCGCTGATCAAGCTTTCGCCTCTCAGCACTTTGCCGAGGTAGCGACCGGTGTGGGAGGCTCTGACTTTGGCGACTTCTTCGGGGGTGCCTTCGGCGACTAACATTCCGCCGCCGTCGCCGCCTTCGGGACCCATGTCGATGACCCAGTCGGCGGTTTTGATGACGTCTAGGTTATGCTCGATGACTAAGACCGTGTTGCCGGTGTCGGCGAGCCTTTGCAGGACGCCGAGGAGCTTCTGGATGTCGGCGAAGTGGAGCCCGGTGGTAGGTTCGTCGAGGATGTAGAGGGTGCGGCCCGTGGCGCGTTTGGCAAGCTCGGTCGCCAGCTTGACGCGCTGGGCTTCGCCGCCGGAAAGCTGGGTCGCGGGCTGGCCCATTCTTATATAATCCAAGCCGACATCGTGGATGGTTTTGAGCTTGCGCGTGATGGCGGGGACGGCCTCAAAGAACGCCACGGCTTGGCCGACGGTCATTTCTAAAACGTCGGAGATGGACTTGCCCTTGAACTTGACTTCCAATGTCTCGCGGTTGTAGCGCTTGCCGTGGCAGACCTCGCAGGGGACGTAGACGTCGGGCAGGAACTGCATCTCGATCTTGATAATGCCGTCGCCCTTGCACGCCTCGCAGCGGCCGCCTTTGACATTGAACGAGAAGCGTCCGGCCTTGTAGCCGCGCATCCGGGCGTCGGCGGTCTTTGAGAACAAGTCGCGGATCATGTCGAAGACGCCGGTGTAAGTGGCGGGGTTCGAGCGGGGCGTCCGGCCGATGGGCGACTGGTCAATGTCCACGATTTTGTCCAAATGGCCGATGCCCCGGATCGTCTCGTGCGGCTCCCAGACATGGCGGGTCCGATTGATCTGGCTTTGCAGCTTTGGAAACAGCGTTTCCTGAATCAGCGTTGACTTGCCGGAACCCGACACCCCCGTCACGCAAACAAAGCAGCCCAGCGGGATTTTGACCGTGACGTTCTGAAGGTTGTGGCCGGTCGCGCCGACAATCTCCAAGAACTTGTCGCCGGGAGAGCGCCGCTCTTCGGGAATGGCGATTTTGTCACGCCCTGAGAGGAAGCCGCCGGTGACGCTTTTCGGGTTCGCCATGATCTCAGCGGGCGTTCCCTGCGCGATCACATGGCCGCCATGCTCGCCCGCGCCGGGGCCGATGTCAATAATCCAGTCGGCGGCGGCCATCGTTTCCTCGTCATGCTCGACCACGATAATGGTGTTGCCGAGGCCGCGTAGGTGGAACAGTGTGTCAATCAGCTTGGTGTTGTCGCGCTGGTGCAGGCCGATAGACGGCTCATCGAGAATGTACAAAACGCCGGTCAGGCCCGACCCAATTTGGGAAGCCAAGCGAATGCGCTGGGCTTCGCCGCCCGCGAGTGTCCGTGCGCCTCGGTCGAGTGTCAGGTAGCCGAGGCCGACATTGAGGAGAAAGCCGAGACGGGTGCGGATTTCGCGGACAATCTGCCGTCCAATCATCTGCTGCCGGGAGGTGAGATGAAGCGTCTCGAACCAGTCGTGCGACTTGGCAATACTTAACGCACACAAATCGCTGATGTTCAGGCCACCCAAAAGCACCGAGAGCGCTTCAGGCTTCAGCCGCTTGCCATGACAGATGGGACACGGCTTTTCCGACTGGAACTGGGCCATCCATTCTTTGATGCTTTCCGACTCGGTCTCACTCAGCTTCTTTTGCAGCATCCCGACAATGCCGGAATAGTCCGACGTGAACTGCCGGTTCCGGCCCCATTTGTTGCGGAACGTCACCGTCACATTGCCCGACACGCCGTACATCAGCGCTTTATACTGCTCCTCGGTCAGTTGATCTAGAGGCGCTTCCGGGTCAAACTTGAACCGCTCGGCGACGCCGCGGAACAGGCCCAAAGCCCATTCGTTGGTGTTGCCCGAAGTTGCGGCGACATACGGCGCAATCGCGCCGCCTTCAATACTGAGAGCGCGGTCGGGGATAATCAGCTCCGGGTCGAACTCAGTCTTAATGCCCAGCCCGTGACACTCAGGACACGCGCCGTAGGGGGAGTTGAACGAAAACAGGCGCGGCTCGATTTCCTCAAAGTTGAACGCCGAATCAGTCGCCGCAAAGCTTTCGGTAAACTCTAGCGGCTCCCCGCCGGCAACGTCTACAATCACCGACCCTTTGCCGTGCTTGACCGCCACCTCAAACGAGTCCGCCAGACGCTTTGCGAGCGTTGACGACGCCGTACTGTCCGGGGCCGGGTGCTTGACGACGACTCGGTCCACCACAATCTCAATGGAGTGCATCTTGTAGCGGCCCAGTTCGGGGATCGTGTCCGATGCGAAATCGTAGACCGTGCCGTCAATCCGCGCTCGCGCAAAGCCTTCCGCCTTGATCTCGTCAATCTCTTTTTTGTACTCGCCTTTGCGCCCACGCACAATCGGAGCCATGATCTGAATGCGCGTGCCTTCGGGCAGCTCCAGAGTTCTATCTACCATCTGCTCGATGGTCTGTTTTGTCAATGGCAATCCGGTGATGGGGTCATGGGGGATGCCGACGCGGGCAAATAAAAGCCGCAAATAGTCGTAAATCTCGGTGACGGTGCCGACGGTCGAGCGCGGGTTCCGAGACGTAGATTTCTGGTCAATCGAAACTGCCGGCGACAGCCCTTCGATATGGTCCACATCAGGCTTGTCCATTTGGCCCAAAAACTGCCGGGCATACGCTGAAAGCGACTCCACATACCGCCGCTGCCCCTCGGCATAGATCGTATCAAACGCCAGTGACGACTTGCCCGACCCCGACAGGCCCGTGATGACGACCAGCTTATCGCGCGGAATGTCCAGCGAGATGTCTTTGAGATTGTTCTGCCGTGCGCCCTGAATGCGAATGAAATCAGCCATAGACTACTGCCCCTCACAAGAAAAAACGGGCGGCAAAAATGCGCCCGCTTCCAATCCATTACCTGGAAAACATTTGTTCTCCTCAGTGTACCCCAAGCATAATTACTTGGTCAAGCCGCAAGCACGTCCGCGACAGAAACCGCCAGTCCGGCAAAGACAACCGACTGCACTTCCTCGTCCTGCCCGTAGACCGCCACACTCTGCGCCCCGCCCGGCGTCAGCGCCAGCACTTCCACCGTTCCGTCGCCGGGCCGCACCACCCAGCACTCGTCCACGCCGAGAGAGATATAGTCCGCAATCTTGTCGCCTAAAATCCGCTGCGTCTCGCTGTCCGAGATGATTTCAACGACTAACTCCGGTGCAGCCTCTAATGGCCCTTTCGCGGGCCGACCGCCAACCTGGGCCAGTCGGGCAGCGCTGATAAACAGCACATCCGGCTGCCGCACCTGCATCTTCGGGAACCGCCGGATCAGCACATCAAACGGCGCAATGTTGACCTTCCCAATTTGAGTCATTCGCGCAAACCCGCGCAGCAACTCGCCCAAGTTCAGCGCAATCTCGTTGTGGTCCCACGTTGCTCCCGGCATAAAAATCCTCACTCCATTGACAATATCGTACCGTCCGTAGACTGTCGGCTCCGCCATGTAGGCATCATACGTCAGTTCATTCGCGTGTTCGTCCATCACCGGCGCGGCGGGCGCCTCCGTTGTCATCGCCATCGGGTTTCCTCACAGTCCAAAATTGTCGGTATACAAGCCTTTGACTTTCGCGACTTCGTCCGGCGTCAGCGCGGGCGTGTCGGGGGCGGCGCAGAGTTCTTCTAATTGGCGCTCGTCGTAGATGTTCGGCAGCGCGGTTGCCAGCAGCGGCTCGGACCAGAGCCATTGCAGGGCGGCTTGACCCAGGGTACGGCCTGTCCCGTGCACCAAGAAGTCAAGCTGCTCGATTTTTTTGAGGCCGTCGTCGAGCCACGCTTTGCGCTTTTCGTTGGTAGACACACGGAAGTTGCGGTGGTCGCCGGGGGCGAACTCGGTGTCTGCGGTGTAGGAGCCTTCCAGCAGGCCCGATGCATGAGGGACGCGGCACATGACCCCGCCGCCGGTCTCGCGGGCGGCGGCGAAAACGTCTTGGCCCAGCATCTGTTCGAGTAAGTTAAAGATGATCTGCACGGAGGTCATCTGGCGGGTGCGAAAGGCGGTCGCGCCTTCCTCGGCCTGGCGGATGTCAATGGCCGGGCCGAGCGCCGCGCCGTAATGGCGGATCTTGCCGGCGGCTTTGAGGTCTTCAAGAGCCTCGAAGAGATCGTCGCTGCGGAGGGCGTCTTCGCGGCAGTTGTGGAGCTGGTACAAATCTATGTAGTCGGTGCCGAGGCGTTTCAGACTCTCCTCGCAGGCGCGTTTGACAAACGCCGGGGACCAGTCGTGGGGCCGCTCGCGCTGGCCGGGCTGCTCGCCGGGCGCGGTGTACCAATCGTAGCCGAACTTGGTGGCAATGGTCATTTCGCTTCGGTGGCTGCTGAGTGCTTCGGCTAAGATGGTTTCGCCGAGGCCGTCGCCGTAGACATCAGCCGTGTCATAGAAAGTCACGCCCAGCTCGAATGCCCGGCGCAGGAGGCGCAGGCGGACGGCTTCATCGGTGACGCCCCACATACGGGTCGAGACGGTCCAAACGCCGAAACCGACCACCGACGCGGTTAAATCTGTTGTTCCAAAATTACGATATTGCATAACCATTCCATCTAAGCTGTCACTCGGTCTCGAACAGGTCTTTGACCTGACAGGAAAAGCCGGGCAAAATGCCCCCGGTGTCCAAGATGCCGTCTGTGGCGAGCGTCTGCGTCTCAGCCGGCGACGTGAATACGACCACCTCCTGCCGCTCCGGGAAGACGTGCCAAGCCTGCACTGCGCCGCCGTCATAACACTCCTGCACCTTGCGGCTCATTTGGCTAGGGCGCTCCGACGGCGAGATAATCTCCACGCACAAGTCAGGCGCGAGATCGCCGAATATGTCGGGCGCGAGGCCATCGGGAAACCGCTCTTTGCGCGTGAATGAGACATCCGGCGCACGGACATTGCCGTTTGTCATGCGAAACCCGCCTTGGCCTAGAGTAACAATGCCATGCCCACGCTTGAATGGTGCGAGCATCACTGCAAGATTGAAGATAATCTCTTCATGCCTAATACTTGTCGGCACTTCCGTGAGCCTCCCGTCTTCCATTTCCCATTTGCGCCCGTCGCGCGGCAGGCGCATCAGCTCGTCTTTCGTGATTGGCCTTCCGGGGTAGGGGACGATGTCTTCCGCTTCTGCAATTTTCGCTTCTGCGATTGCCATTCGGGGTTCCTCCTGAGACTATCAGCTTAGTATACCCGGAGCCGTAGGGTATACTGATGAACAGAATACTCTAAACAGAATACTCCCCGCTGCGTCCGTACTAAGACTTATCTTATTCAGGAGAACTCTTATGCAGAAACCTACTCATCTACTGGCCGTCCTAGCCGCTTCCTGCGCCGCGTTTTGTGCGGCCTCCTTGCCCACTCACGCGGAGACGACGCTTACGACTTCGGGGCCGTACACGCTGACCCAGGGAATGATCAATGACACTTTGGAGTTCTGGCAGACCCTCGCCGGTCGTCCGTTCACCTCTGCGGACCGGCAGGCAATGACCGCTGCCGATGTGGACCGGTTCCAGCATGACCCAGCCTGGGTGACCAGCGTGTTCCGCCAGGTTCACAAGAACTTGCCCCGCATTCGCCATTCCAACGCCACGGACGTTGCTGATTTGCGCCAAGTGAATTTGGTGGACATCTACTGCACCCCACAGGCGCTGCGCTTGACGGCTGAGGAAGCCGTCCAGATGCAAGCGGTTGTGGCACATTATCTCCCAGTGGCGGGCGTGGATACAGCGTCCGGCACGGTCATCACCGAGCGCGACTTAGATGCCGCGGCAGCGGCCTCGCGCTTCGTGGCGGCCAAGACACATTCACCCAACTACAGCGTCCGCCTGCGGTCTGATCTGGCTGGTCTTGCCCGCACTCCTGCTAAGCTAGGCCCGATGGCGGAGCGCGATTTAACCGACATGGACCGCAACTGGGCTGCGTTTCAGGCGACTTGGTCGCACGAGTCGCCGGTCTATCAAGCGCAGATGCTGAACCGTGTCACGCCGACGCTGCGCCGCCTGGCGGCGAAAGGGCAGGGGGAGACCGGGCTACTGGTGGCGTCGCTTTCCCTGCCGGAGCTTCAGTACAGCGACTACCCTTACGCGCTCGATCCCCGATTAGCTGCCGCGAAACGGGCGTCGGACGCCCGCATGAGCCGGTTCCAGACGCACATGCAGGAATACTTGATCTTAAACCAGCAGCGCGGTATGCTGAACGCCGCCCGGAGCATGAACGGCCAAGCGCCGGAGCCGGACAACTACAATCCTATTCCGTTGCCGACGCCTTAGCAGTCTGCAAAAAGTCCTGCCCTGAAGGGCAGGTCTGGGGGCGCAGACGCCAACCGGTCTGCCCTCAGGGTAGCCAGTGCTGCGACCGGAAATGCTACCGGTGCTGGTCTTCTGTTTCTGCCCGTCCGCAGGGCGGTTGGCGTCTGCGCCCCCAGACCTGCCCTTTAAGGCGGGGCTTGTTTCTACACATAGACTATGTCACCATGATTATCCTGCTGAACGGCTCCATCAATGCAGGAAAGACAACGGTCTCCAAGCAGATTGTCCAGATGCTGCCGCGCACGGCGCATGTGGAAGTGGACGACTTGGACGACTTCATTGACTGGATGCCGCTTCTGGAGTCCATTCCGCTGAACCTGGCGAATGCCGTCGCCGTCACGCGCAACTTCGTCGCGTTCGGCCTGAACGTAATTGTCACTTCGCCGCTGCGCCAAGAAGACTATGACTACCTCATGCACGAGCTTCAGCCGCTGGGCGTTCCCATTCACTGCGTCACGCTTGATCCCAGCATGGAAGTCGCGCTGACCAATCGCGGGACGCGGGCGCTGACGGAATGGGAACTGCGCCGCATTCCGCAGCTTTACGCAGAAGGCATTCCCACTCCGGCGTTTGGAATTACGATAAACAACGCGCCTCAAACGCCGGACGAAACGACGCAGCAAATACTCGAAATGGTGAATAATGAGAATACTTAACTTGAACGACAGTACGCCGCTGAGTAACATCACCGTCTATCTCACGCCAGCGGAAGCTACACAAATGATCGGATACCTGGAACAACTCTCGGCGGAACGGGGTGAGCATTTTCATCTGAACGATGACGTGTACCAACGCGAGATCACGCTGACCGTTTATCAGGAAGAACACTTAGACGGATACGACGAACGCTCAAAGAAATTGATACTGACAGGCAACTAAAATTATGCTGGAACCTGAACTTACAACGGCCCTCAAAGAGTGGGCGGTCGTCCAAAGATCGCTGCTGGAAGGGCATCAGATTATTCTGCTTCGCAAGGGCGGGCTGATTGAAGATACCGGCGACTTTGACCTCAAAGCGCGGCAGTTCTTGATCTACCCGACCTACGCGCATGAGACCGAGCGGGCGGGAGACTTGCAGCCGTGTTTTGGGCAGTGGCTTAAAGAAGAAGAAGCGCGGAAATTGCCGCCGAGTGAGATACGAATCGAAGCGGCGGCGGAAGTCTCCGACGTGGTGCGGGTGGATGATAGCGAACAAGCTGCTGAACTTAGCACCGCAGCACATTTGGAGTCCGCAGTTTATTGATGGGCGGTATGACTGGGAGCCATACAAGCCCATATTCGTGCTGCTGCTCCGGGCGTATGCGCTGCCGTCGCCGATCATTGTGCCGGTCACACGTGCTTACGGCGGCTGCCGGTCGTGGATTGAGCTGGAAACGCCGGTTTCGACCGCCGGTGCAGTCTCGGTGATCTCTAACGAGCGCTATGCCCGGCGGCGGGAGCTGACTTTGACACTGCTGAGTAAATGCGGCTGAACGAAGAGGAGATGAGAAAATGCCAATCTGCGAGTTTCACCTGAACCAGAACACGGTGCTGGAAAAGATGACGGCGTTCACGGCGATTGTGCCGGACAGCAAACCCGGTCCGTTTCCTGTGCTGTACCTGCTGCATGGGCTGTCCGACGACCACACGGCCTGGACTCGGCTCAGCAGTATCGAGCGGTATGTGCGGGATCTGCCGCTGATTGTCGTCATGCCGAATGGGGAGCGCAGCTTCTATACAGATGCGAAGGAGCGCCCGAAAGCGGCGTTTGAGACCTATATTGTGCAGGACTTGATCGGCTTCGTGGACCGGACGTTCCGCACCGTCCCGACCCGCGAAGGCCGCGTTTTGGCGGGGCTGTCCATGGGTGGCTACGGAGCGATGAAGTTTGCCTTGAAGCACCCGGACAAGTTCTGCGCCGCCGTGTCTCATTCCGGGGCGGTGGACTTTGCGCGAGGAGACTTTACCCGCACTGACGATTGGGGCCGCGAATGGCGGCCCATCATGGGCAGCCACCCCGCCGGCGGTCCCGACGACATCTTCGCCCTGGCCGAAACTGTTGACCGGGACATTCTGCCGGCCCTGCGAATCGACTGCGGCACGGAGGACTTTCTCATTGACCACAACCGCGCTTTGCATTCCCATCTGACGGTGCTTGGCATCGCGCACGAGTACGAAGAGCATCCCGGCGAGCATAACTGGGAGTATTGGGATTTGCATATCCAGGACACGCTGAAGTTTTTTGGCGGTGTGCTTGAATTCGGAGGCTCTAAGCCGACGAGGGAGTAGCTGTCGTGGAAGCCTTTTTGACACAATTTGCCTTAGATGAGTCTCAACTGTTGCCGCTGCTCGAAAGCGCCGTCGGCAGCTCACTGGTGGGCTTCACCATTCTCCTGCCTGAAAGCAAACATCCTCACGGAAGCGATAAGCAACTGGCTGATTTTCGGTGTCTCTCGCCGAATGGAAGCGTAGTTGGGAAGAGCATTTTCGTGAAGAAATGTATTTGGAAAGGGAAATCTGAAGCCGTTCATTACCGTTATCTTGGGGCGGCAGGTGTCCCAACCCCGTGTCTTTACGCCGCCGTGCACAATGCTGCCGGGGACGAAGTTATTTTTCTTGAACCTGTGACTTCGACCGGCTTTGACGAACACAGCGAGGCCGAATGGCGCGAGATGCTGTCCCTGCTCGCTCGGTTCAACGCTTGTGCCATCTCTTCAGACTACGCTCCGCATCTGCATCCTTACGAGCAGGTTGGTCTTTTGGACGAAACTCTGTGGCTGACCGGCCTCAGCGCCCAACTAAACGAGGCCGAGTTGGAATCTGGGCTGAGGGCTTGCGGCGTCAGCGAACAAGATTTCTTGCCTCTCACGCAGGCAGCATTCCAGCTGTTCGCGGAAGTCGCGGCGCAGCCGAAAGGGCTGCTGCATCAGGACTTCCATCCAGATAACTTCGGCTGGCGCGGGAAGCATGAGCAGATGGTTGTCTTTGATCTGCACAAAAACAGCCTTGGTCCGAGGTTCGCCGATGTCGTTCCCTATTTGGCCCTTCCTGACTGGTCGGGACACAAGGCGTTTTTAGATGCCGCCGAAGATAGCATCACCCGGCGGGAGAAACTAACGCGGCATTACCTGGACCAATACGCCCGGTTCGGTGGGGAAGAAGTTTCGCCGGAAACCTTCCACCACGAGACTTCCGCCCTCTTCTGGGCGCACAAAGTCACGGCGCTGGGGTGGCTGGCAGAACGAAAACAAGACGCGGCCGTGCAGGAAGTCTTGCACGGCGCTGGGGTGGCTGGCAGAACGAAAACAAGACGCGGCCGTGAAATCTTGCCGTCCTGCTGGAAGGAAGTCTTGGAATTCCTAGATCGGCTCGTTTAGCTTCTCTGACGTGACAGGTGCGGGAACAGCTTAAAGGCGCTGCTGGTAGGACACGCTGAAGTTCTTTAACGGCGTGTTCAAGTGGTAGAGGGCGCATAATCCCCTTCTGCCAGAGGAATGCTCTCCCCAGCACGCTGTTTGAGCAGACACCGACAACTTGTCCCTTGTCGTTCAGTGCCAGGGCCTCACTGGAAGACGTTCCCGGCAGAGTGCCTAGGTCAACCACTGTATAACCCGGCACCGAGGGTGGCCGGGCAAAAGCCGGCCCGAAGAACAAGGCCGTTAAGCCGCAAGCGGCTGCGCTTCGAAAGAAGTTTTTCATAATGTCTGAGTATACCTGTCTGTGCACTTTCCCATAAGAAAGTGGCTACTTCGTTAAGCCGTCGTCTTCACGCGAGGCAGGACGCGGACGGCGATGATGACGGCAATGATGTCCAAAGCCGACGCGATAAAGAACGAAATACCGGAGATTCTGACGGGAGCGTGGGGACGGGTGAAGTAGGCAAAGAGGGCGGTGGCGGCGACGGGGCCAACAATCCCGGTCAGGCTGGCGAGGGAAGTCAGCGCTCCTTGCAGCGTTCCCTGGGCGTCGTCGCCGACTTCGCGCGACAGCAAGCCCTGGATCGCCTGGCCGACCAGGTAGCTGAGGCCGCCGGCAACCATAATTGCGTAAACCATCCATGCTTTGCCCGCAAGCGCATAGCCGAGATATTCCGCTGCGCCGACAAGGAGGCCGATCAGCACGGTCCGCCGCTCGCCGAACAGCGGCAGCAGGAACCGCGCAAGGCCCACTTGGAAGACCAGCGCGACCGCCCCGACAACGGCTAAAGAAAAGCCGTTTTCGCGCGTCCCCCAGCCGAACCGTGCGGTCATAAACAAGACCCAGGTGCTTTGGAGCGACTGCATAGCTAAATTGGACGCAAGCAGAGACCAGGCCATGCCCTTGACGACCGGATACCGCCCCAGCATCTGCAAAACGCCGAACGGGTTTGCCTCGCGCCAGGCAAATGGTCGCCGGTTTTCGGGTCCGAGCGACTCCGGCAGGACCAGTACCCCATAAATCAAATTGATGCCCGAAAGGCCCGCCGCGAACCAGAATGGGACACGCGGGCCGTAAGCGCCGAGCAGCCCGCCGAGGGCCGGGCCGGCGATAAAGCCGATCCCGAACGCTGCCCCAATCAGCCCAAAGTTCTGCGCCCGCTTCTCCGGCGGGCTGACATCGGCGATATACGCCGACGCGGTTGTAAAGCTCGCCCCCGTAATCCCCGCCAAAATGCGCCCGACGTACAGCCACGCTAGGTTCGGCGCAAGCGCTTGAATGACGTACTCCGCCCCCGTAAAGCCGAGAGCCAGCAGCAGCACCGGACGCCGCCCGTAGCGGTCGGAAAGCGCACCCAGCAGCGGGGCGAATGCGAACTGCATCAAGCCATACAACCCCAGCAGCAGCCCGTAATCTCTGGCCCCGGCGCTCAGGCCGCGCCCGGACAGTGTCGCCACAAACTTCGGCAGGATGGGGATGAGCAGGCCGACGCCGAGAACGTCAATCAGCAAAGTCACAAAGATAAAGGCTAGGCCCGGCGCGTGTTTCAAGCTTGAAGTCCCATGAGTTTCCCCATAATACCCATCTTCCCCAAAATCTTTACAACTTCTTTATATCGCCCGTTCGCTTCTTTACACCATCTTTATACGCAATCGGATAGGATAGCAGTGTACTGATTAAGACGCAAAGGAGGCGCTCATGCAGGACTTTTTGTTTCTCGGAACCGTGCTGGTATTTTTCGCAATCGCTGTCGGTTATACCTACGGGTGCGACCGCTTGTAAGGAGCGTGTAATGGAAATTTGGCTGGCGGGTGTCTCCGCTTTGGGCCTGACGGTCTATTTAATGTTTGCACTGCTCCGCCCGGAGCGATTTTAGAGACCTCACCCGGCAGCAAGCTGCCACCCTCTCCTTAGCTAAGGAGAGGGTCGGAGCGCAGCAGCGGGGTGAGGTCCTTCATCAGTGGTTTTTGGGAGATTTTCGCTATGACACTTATTGGATGGTTCCAGATCATCCTGTTCCTCGCGCTGATTTTGGCGCTCACCAAGCCGTTCGGGACGTTTATGTTCAACGTCTTCGAAGGCAAGCGGACTTGGATCTCGCCGGTGTTTCGACCACTCGAAAAACTGATCTATAAGATCGGCGGGGTGCGCGAAGACGAGGAAATGCCCTGGACGACGTACACGCTGGCGATGCTGCTGTTTAGCATCGTGACGCTGGTCGTGACTTTTGCGCTCCTGCGCTGGCAGGCGTTTTTGCCGCTGAACCCGATGCACTTCGGGGATTTAAAAAATCAGCCGTCGTATGCGACCGCGATGACGCCGGACCTGGCGTTCAGCACGGCGGCGTCGTTCACGACCAACACGAACTGGCAGGCGTATTCGGGCGAGAATACGATGTCGTATTTCTCGCAGATGGTCGCGCTGGCGTCACATAACTTCTTTTCGGCGGCTGTCGGCATCGCCATTGCGATTGCGCTGGTGCGCGGGCTGGGGCGACGCTCGGCGGCGTCCATCGGCAACTTCTGGGTGGATTTGACCCGTGCAACAGTCTACGTCCTGCTGCCGATCTGCCTTGTCTATGCACTGGTGCTGTGTCAGCAGGGTGTGATTGACAACTTCCAGGCGTACAAGTCGGTGACGACGGTGGAAGGCGGAACGCAGATCATTCCCGGCGGGCCGTTCGCGTCGCAAGAGGCGATCAAGATGCTGGGGACGAACGGCGGCGGACCGCTGAACGTCAATTCCTCGCATCCGTTTGAGAACCCGACGGCACTCACAGACTTCTTGCAGGTCCTGAGCATCTTTTTGATCAGCGCCGGCATTGTCTACACGTTCGGCCTGTATGTCGGCAATACCAAGCAGGGCTGGGCACTTTGGGGTGCGATGGGCTTCTTGTTTCTAGTCGGCGTTGCCGTGGCTTATCCGCAGGAAGGCATGGGAAACCCGCTGATTGCGGCGCAGGGCGTAGAAACGCGGGCGTCAGTGCTGGGCGATTCCGGCGGCAATATGGAAGGCAAAGAAGTCCGGTTTGGGATTGCCCGCTCCGCGCTCTTTGCGACAGTCACGACCGACGCTTCGTGCGGCGCGGTCAACTCCATGCACGATTCGTACACGCCACTCGGCGGACTGGTCCCGATGGCGAACATCATGACCGGCGAGGTCATCTTCGGCGGCGTCGGCGCGGGGCTGTACGGAATGCTGATGTATGCCATTTTGGCCGTGTTCATTGCGGGTCTGATGGTCGGACGCACGCCGGAGTATCTTGGCAAGAAGGTGGAAGCCTTCGAGATCAAGATGGCGATGCTGGCAACTTTGGTGCTGGCCGCCGACGTTCTCTTGTTCACGGCGGTTTCCAGTGTCGCCCATGTCCCGCATCCTTCGGCTTATTGGAATACGGTTTCGGGAACCGCCAACGCCCTGGCGTCGGCAAACACCAACAACAGCGGCCCGCACGGCTTCTCGGAAATCCTGTATGCCTTTGACTCGACGACCGGCAACAACGGCAGTGCCTTTGGCGGCATTTCGGTCAACACGCCGTACTGGAACTTGACTCAAGGAATTTCCATGCTGATCGGCCGGTTCCTGATGATCGTGCCTTTGCTGGCGATTGCCGGCAGCATGGTCAAAAAGAAGCGGGTCGCGGCCAGCGCTGGGACGTTCCCGACGGACACGCCGCTGTTTGCGGGCCTCTTGATCGGCGTTGTAGTCATCGTCGGCGCATTGACCTACTTCCCCGGCGTCTCGCTCGGCCCGGTTGTCGAGCACTTCTTGATGCACGGGGGAAAGACGTTTTAACCCACCTCCTTGCTTCGCAGGGGTCCTCCCTAAGAAGGAGGACAAGGAGTTTAGAGAGCAAGGCTCTCGGCGGCTCTTTTACTGTCTCTGTGTCCTCCTTCTTAGGGAGGACCCCTGCGAAGCAAGGGTGGGTTCTGGAGAATACTATGGCAACAACACAGCAAAATCTACAAGCGCCGAGCGCGAATGGGACCGGGCCGACCGGAACCTCGCCGTCGGTGCCACCGCCCGGCAAACGGGCGCGGCCGCTCTTTGACCCACCTATCGTCAAACGCGCGATTGGCGATGCGTTCGCCAAGCTGAACCCTGTTTTGATGGCGAAGAACCCTGTCATGTTCGTCGTTTGGGTCGGCAGCGTCGTCACGACAATTATTTTCCTCGCCAGCCTCGTCCCGTCTTTAGGTGTTCAGATGGGCCACTGGGAACGGGCGTTTACCGGGCAGATCGCTCTTTGGCTCTGGTTCACGGTACTGTTCGCAAACTTCGCCGAGGCGATTGCGGAAGGCCGGGGTAAGGCGCAGGCGGATGAGCTTCGCAAGACCCGCACAACCACGAAAGCGAAGCGAGTGGGCAAGAACGGGCAGGTCGAGATGACCGCCGCACCGGACCTTCGCAAAGGCGACATCGTCGTCTGCGATGTCGGTGACATCATTCCGAGCGACGGCACGATCATCGAAGGCATTGCCAGTGTGGACGAATCGGCGATCACCGGCGAAAGCGCCCCGGTCATCCGGGAAGCGGGCGGTGACCGCTCTGCCGTGACAGGAGGCACGAAGGTCATTTCAGACGGCGTCAAGATTGAAATTACCGCCAATCCGGGCGAGACCTTTATTGACCGCATGATCAGCCTCGTGGAAGGCGCGTCCCGGCAGAAGACGCCGAACGAAATTGCGCTCAATATCTTGATCGCGGGCCTGACAATTATCTTTTTGCTGGCGACTGTCACCCTGCTGCCGTTCGCCCAGTACAATGTCGGGCAGGCGTCGGGCGCGGGTATGGCGGGGACTGCGCCGAGCATCACCATCTTGATTGCCCTGCTGGTCTGCCTGATTCCCACTACGATTGGTGGGCTGCTGTCTGCCATCGGCATCGCGGGCATGGACCGGGTCATGCAGTATAACGTGCTGGCGATGTCCGGCAAAGCGGTCGAGGCGGCGGGCGACGTGGACGTTTTGCTTTTAGACAAGACCGGTACCATCACACTTGGCAACCGGCAGGCCGCCGAGTTCCTGCCCCTGCCCGGCGTAGACATCAACGAGCTGGCCGACGCCGCCCAGCTCTCGTCGCTGGCGGATGAGACGCCGGAAGGCCGGTCCATTGTCGTGCTGGCAAAAGAAAAGTACGGCCTGCGCGGACGCGAGATGTCTGAGAAAGACGCCGAGTTTATCCCGTTCACGGCCCAGACCCGCATGTCCGGGGTCAACATGAACGGCACCCGCGTCCGCAAAGGCGCAGTGCAGGCCGTCATTGATTACGTCAAAGCCGAAGGCAGCAGCGTTCCCGCCGAGCTTCAGGCGATTGCTGACGAGATCTCGAACAAGGGCGGCACGCCGCTTGCCGTGGTCCTGAACGGCACGCCGCTGGGGATTATCTACCTGAAGGACATCGTCAAGGGCGGGATGCGCGAGCGCTTCGACCACCTGCGGGCGATGGGTATCAAGACGGTGATGATCACGGGCGATAATCCACTGACCGCCGCCGCGATCGCACAGGAGGCTGGGGTAGATGACTTCCTCGCGCAAGCGAAGCCCGAAGACAAGATGGCGCTGATTAAGAAAGAGCAGGCCGAGGGCCGGCTGGTCGCGATGACCGGCGACGGCACCAACGACGCGCCCGCGCTGGCCCAGGCCGATGTCGGCGTCGCGATGAACTCCGGCACCCAGGCCGCCAAAGAAGCGGGCAACATGGTGGATCTCGACTCGAACCCCACCAAGCTGATTGAGATTGTCGAGATCGGCAAGCAGCTCTTGATGACCCGCGGCGCTTTGACGACGTTCTCGATTGCAAACGACGTTGCCAAGTATTTCGCGATCATCCCGGCCATGTTCTCGACGCTGTATTTAGTGGCAGGAGCCGCGCACGGGCCGCTTTGGGCGCTGAACATCATGCACCTGCATTCGCCGTATTCGGCGACGCTGGCGGCGATTATCTTCAACGCTTTGATCATCATTGCGCTGATCCCCGTCGCCCTTCGGGGTGTTCCTTACCGGCCGATGGGTGCAGCCGCTCTTCTGCGGCGGAACCTTGCGGTCTGGGGCCTCGGCGGGATTGTGCTGCCGTTCCCCTGTATCTGGCTTCTGGACCAGATTGTGGTCCTGCTGCACTGTGCACCGGGGAGTTAACCCACCTCCTTGCTTCGCAGGGGTCCTCCCTAAGAGGGAGGACGAAGAGGGTTTCAATTATAAACCTGCCCAAAACTCTGCACCCTCCCGTTTCGGGAGGGTCGGTGAGGAACGAACCGGGGTGGGTTCTGGAGACAAAACTATTATGGCAAAACAACTGCTGATTTCTTTGCGAATAACGATTGTTCTGCTGCTGATCGTCAGCGGCGTGTATCCCCTGGTGGTCTGGGGACTCTCCCAGGCCGCGTTTAAGCACCAGGCGAACGGCAGCCTGATCACAAACGCCTCTGGGCAGGTGGTCGGCTCGGCGCTGCTCGCGCAGGGCTTCACGAAGCCGGAATACTTCCACCCGCGCCAGTCGGCGGCGGGCAGCGGCTACGATCCGACCGCAAGCAGCGGCACGAACCTAGGGCCAACTTCGGACAAACTGATCAATGGCGTCCACAAGAAAGACCTCGCCCCCGGCAAGCCCGACCCCGCCGACTTCGACGGCGTCAAAGATCTGGCGGCGGCCTACCGCAAAGACAACGGCCTGGCCGCCGACGCGCAGGTTCCCGTAGACGCCGTCACTCGGTCGGCATCGGGGCTGGACCCGCAGATCAGCCCCGCGAACGCCGCGCTTCAGGCCGGCCGCGTCGCCAAAGCGCGGGGCGTCAGCGCGGATGTCGTCACGGGATTGATCAAAGACAACACGCAGGGCCGGGGCCTCGGCTTCTTAGGCGAGCCTGCCGTGAATGTCCTGATGCTCAATCTGGCGCTGGACAAAGCCGCCCCAATGCCGCCCGCCCCGGCAAAGAAGTAACAAAACACTCACGCGCATAATCCTAAGAAAGGAGCTTTCACATGGCCGGCAAGAAAAAAGACAAGAAGAAAGACAAGAAAAAGGGCAAAAAGTAGCCGCGCATCAAGCAGGCTTTAACCGAAAAGACCGCACACAGTAAACGAGACTGGTGCGGTCTTTTTGTGACTGCGGCGGCAGGGAGCCATGAGTGGAGCCGCTCATGGCTCACTGATCTGAGACGCCGGCAGTGGAAGCCTCCATCCGCCTGTATTCCATGCGGACAGCGATCTCTTCCTCCCCTGCGGGAGAGATGTTTGTCATTGCGATCTCGAAGCGGTCTGCTCCCTCGGCCCGCAGGTGCGTTCGCCAGCCCCAATCCGGTCCGGGCGGGGCTGAGTAGTGGGCGAGTACCTGCACGCCGTCCGTTTCTTCCTCTGTTCCATCGCTGGCCATAAACGATTCGCCGCTATGAAAGGAGTCGCGCCAAATGGTCTGTATCCTGCCTTCTCCCTGGCTTCCCAGCAGCAGAATACCCTCTTGCGCTTCGCCCTCGTAGCTCCATACATACTCGATGCAGAGGCAAGCTCCGCCCGCCGCGCTTTTGACAACCGCCGTCGTTTCTGATCTGAGTGGCTCCTCCGAGAGCCATAGCAAATTCGTTCCCTGCCAAGTCCCACTCAATTTTTCCAGTTCTGCCGGAATACTCATCGCGTTTTCTCCTCTGTCAGCACTCTACCAAGAGATGACAGCGAAAACAGCGAGGGAGCGTCTCTTTGCTCCTCCTGTTTTGCGAAATTCTCACCAAATGAGAATCGCAGTGGATAAAGAACGGAAATCTTAAGACATTCTTAACGGCCTCGCTCTGTTTCTTTACAGGTTCTTAACGGCAAATCGGCTACGATGGGCTTATGTTCCTCACGGAAGTCGCTTTTGGTTTGTGCCTGGTGTGTCTGGTCTGTGTTCTTGCCGCGCAGATGACACTGTCGCGCCGGGGGAACACCCGTGAGGTGCACACACTGAACCTGGTCAAGCTGGGGCTGAGCTTTTCGGCCTGTGCGTACCTGCTGCACCTGCAAGGCGGGACGCCGGGAAATCTGTATTCCGTGCTGGGGCTGCTGTTCCGGCTCGCTGGAATCGTGCTGCTGACAGCAGCCTGGACCGGCTACTGGCAGCGGCGGCAGGAGCAGTCCCGCACCGAGGCGCAGGCGGTGATCCAGGAAAAGGACGACGGGCCGGAGTTTGAGATGAATTTGCCGCCGCATTACCGGGCGCTGTACACGGGCCTGAATTCACGGGCGCGTGAAGCGCTGTGCGCGGCGCAGGAGGAAGCGCTGCGGGCAGGACGGGTGCGGGTGGACACCGACCATCTGCTGCGCGGCCTGCTGCAGACGCCGCAGACGGCGGCGTCCCGCCTGCTGGCGCGGCACGGGATCTCGGTTCAGGTTTTGGAAGCGGAACAAGAGGCACATGAAGAACACGAGGAGGAGACGGTGCTGGGACTGACCCCGCGTGCCGGGCAGGTGCTGGCAATGGCAGAGATTGAAGCGCATCGCTTCGGCAAGACGTTTATCGGGACGGAGCATCTGCTGCTCGGCCTGCTGCTGGTCGGCACCGGCCCGGCGGCGTCGGCGCTGTTTCAGTCGGGCCTGACCGTAGACGCGCTTCGGCGCGAGATAATTCTGCCAAGCAGGAGCGACTGAGAATCTTCCGCCGGATGAGTCTCGCGTGACTACTCATCCGGAGCAGTCTCGGCAACGAGCAGGACGTCAATACCGCGTGCCAGATAGATGAGATCGTTGATCAATGATCCCTGAACAAATTCTTGGACGCGCGTGCGCTTGGAATGGCCGATGACAATCTGAGTCACCTGGTTCTTTTTGGCGTAGTCGGCCAGCGACTGGGCAACTTTAGTACCGACCGTGCGCTCAATCCGAATGCCGAGCCGGTTGGCAAGGGCAAAGTCGTTTTCGAGCACTTTCTGCTGCTCCAAAGTCGGCTTGCCAAGCGGGACATAAACCGCGACAATATCGGCGTGCAGGCGGCGGGAAATCCGCCAGCCTCGGCGCAATAAACGGTCGGAAGGCTTGTCGGGTGAGATGCAGACCATGACCCGTTCTTGCGTTTGCCAAGCTTTAGTGACATCGTTCTCTTCCCGGTAGCTTTGCACCGAGCGGTCCACTTCGGAAGCCACTTCGCGCAGGGCGATCTCCCTCAGGGCGGACAAGTTGCCTTCGCTGAAGAAGTTTTGCAGCGCCTGCGGGACCTTTTCGACCGGGTACACGTCGCCGCGCTGCAAGCGGTTGATCAGGGCGCGGGGCGTGATGTCTACGGTGACAATCTCGTCGGCCTCGCCCAGCACCCAGTCGGGAACGGTCTCGCGGACCTTGACGCCGGTGATCTGATAAACCGTGTCGTTGAGGCTTTCTAAATGCTGGACGTTCAGCGTGCTTTCGACATTGATGCCGGCATTGAGAATTTCGATCACGTCTTGATAACGCTTCTCGTTTTTCGAGCCGGGAACGTTCGTATGCGCCAGCTCATCCACTAAGACCCATTTCGGGTGCCGGGCAATAATCGCGCTGGTGTCCATCTCCTCAAAGATCGCGCCTTTGTATTCAACCTCTTTGCGCGGCACCCGTTCCAACGCGCCGATTTGGCCTTCGGTCTCTTTGCGCTTGTGGGTCTCGACATAGCCGATAATGATATCTTGGCCGCCGTTCCTGCGGCGGTTCGCCTCCGACAGCATCTCATAGGTCTTGCCGACCCCAGCGGCGAAGCCGAGAAACAGTTTCAGGCGGCCTCGGCCCGCCGCACGTTCTTCTTTTTGCAGACGGGCCAGCATTTCTTCGGGGGTCGGGCGGCGCAGGGCGGATGGGTCGGAAGCCATAAGTTCTTACTTCTTTTCTGTGTGTTTCAGCTCTGTGTGTTCCAGCCAGCGCCGGGCGGCGTCGCGGGCGGCGGCTTCCGGGGTCGGGCCGGTGCCGGAAATCAAGAGCGTGGATGTCACCGCCCCCGGCTGCGGGCTATGTGCCGTCAGCGTAAACTCGTAGCCGCAAGGCGCGTGTTCATAATCGCCCAGCGCGTTGACATGGTGCGGCGCGACTGTGTAGCGCACATCAAAGACTTCTGCCGCGTGTGCCTGCCGCAGCAGCTCGGCCCAGTCTTCGGCGGCTTCCGGCAGCACCAGCATTTTGCGCTGCTTCCGCTCTTTTTCGGTGCGCCGGAACAGGGTCTCGCCCCAGACATAATACAAGTACCATTCACCTTGCATGCCGGACGACGGCAGCAGCGGGTCGGGGATGAGAATGCCGTACACCGGCTTGCCATCACGCTCCCACCCGACCCGCTGCGCCCGCAGCGAGCGCGACAGCCGGGCCTCGAACCCATCGGCAAAGCGGCGGCAGAGCGCGTAGTCATCCTCGGCAGCCTGGTACCAGACATCAATCGCCGATTGGCCGGGCACGGGATTCTCTAAAGCTTCGGAGCTGGAAACACTGATTTGCGCTTTCATGCTGTTATTGTAGCGAAAAGCACGTCAAGAAAACGTAAAGAAGCGCAAAAAACGGTGTAAAGTTTTTGTTAAGATTGGCGCGAACAAGCCGCGGACGAGGAGTTTTCAACTCCTCGGCTCGCTCCTCCGCGCTCTTACCTCCGACCTCCAAAGCAACCAGGTCGCCTGCCAGAACCGCCATGCCTCTTTCCACTGCCCTCTCGAAATGTAGTGGCGCAGGATTTGCCCGCCGATGGCGCTTTCATTGTAAACGATTTTTCGGTCTTCGGGCGCGAGCCGCGCGGCCTGACGGGAGAAGGCTGCCGCTTCTCCAAAATCCCCCAGCTCAAATGAAACGACGGCGATTCCGTTCAAAGCGTCTGCGTTGTCGGGGACAAGGGTAAGCGATTGCCGGTAAGCGTCTCTTGCAGAACTCCAGTCGTCGCGGCTCTGGGTTGCCTTCGCTTTCTGGGCGAACATCTTGCCGACGCAATGATAAGTGATGGCATCATTCGGTCCGGCTTGAATAAGCGTCTGGAATTCTTGAAGCGCTTCGTCATATCGGTTCATCACGGCGTAGATAAGGCCCAAATTGAGCCGCGCCTGCTGGAAGTCCGTCCTGAGATCAAGCGCTGTCTTTAGCTCGGCAACAGCCGCCTCGTGCCGCTGCGCGGCCCAATGACTGATCGCCCTCTCGTAATGCTCGGTGGCCGTACTCATCTCTCCGTTTCCCCCACCCGGAACCGATACCCGACGCCCGGCTCGGTGACGATGAAGCGGGGGCGGGCGGGGTTGTCTTCGATCTTCTGGCGCAGGTGGCTGACATGCACCCGCAGGTACTGGGTTTCTTCGACATCTTCGGGACCCCAGACGGCGGCCAGTACCTGGCGATGGGTCAAAACCCGCTCGGCATTCTGGGTCATAAACCGCAGGATTTCGTACTCGTGCGGCGTCAGTTTCAGCTCGCGCCCCTCTTTGTATGCCAGGCGCTTGGCGTAATCTACGGCTAAATCTCCGGCCGTAAACACCGGCGCGTCGGCGGGGCTGCCGGCCCGGCGGCGCAGCGAAGCCCGGATGCGAGCGGTCAGCTCGTCCATGCCGAACGGCTTGGTCAGGTAATCGTCGGCACCGAGATCAAGCGCCCGCACTTTCTGGACTTCTTCCGACCGGGCGGACAACACCAAAATCGGCACCTCGGTCCACGCCCGCAGGCGGCGGCAGGTTTCAAGACCGTCCATGACCGGCATCATCAGGTCTAAAATCACGAAATCCGGCAGTGTCAGCGATGCCTGACGCAAGGCTTCCTCACCATTCGCCGCCGTATGCACCGTGTATCCCTGTGCTTCCAGGCTGGCCGCAACAGTCTTTCTTATCTCCGGCTCGTCGTCCACGACGAGAATCACGCCGCTGTCTTTCGCCATGATTCTATTTTACTCGGTTCGCGCCGAAAATGCGCCGGGAACGGAAAGAAGCCGGTAAGCATTACAGCAGTTCACTCCAAAGGAGAAATTCATTTGAACACTTCACTGACACTTTTCGCCGGGCTCAGCGCAATCGCCGCCCTCAGCACTGCCGCTGTTGCCGCGCCGCCGCCGGCAAACTCTGTCCGCGTTCGTGGGACAATCCAGAGCATCACGCCGAAAGTCCTGACCGTTTCTTCGGCATCGGGACCCATCCGGGTGCTGCTCGCCGGGCCGCCCGCAGTCACTTCCGTCGTGCCGTCGAGCCGGGCGCAGATCAAGCCCGGTTCATTCCTCGGCATCGCCTCGGTCAATGGGCCGAACAACACGCAGCGGGCCGCCGAAGTGGTGGTCTTCCCGGAAGCCGCGCGGGGAACCGGCGAGGGCAGCTACGACTGGGATTTGCCCGTGGCGGCGAAAGGCCATAGCAAAATGACCAATGGCACAGTGTCACCCACAGTGTCACATAGGGCGAACGGCACAATGTCACACTCGCGTATGACAAACGGCACGGTCAAGCAGTCGTCGGGCGGCTCGGCAATTACGCTTCAGTACAAAAACGGTGCGGGGATGGGGTCACAGGCGATCACCCTGCCGCCGAACATTCCGGTCGTGACATTCGCGCCGGGGCAGGCCGGGCAGCTTGTGCCGGGCGCTCATGTGGTCGTGATGGCGATGCGCGGAGCAAATGGAGCGCTGACAGCGAGCCGGGTGCTTGTCGGCAAGAACGGCCTGACGCCGCCGATGTAGGGCAGCAAGAGAGCAGAACGTAAGAGAGCAGAACGTAAGAGCGTGGGATTAAAATCCTGCGCTATGGAGCGAAGACGCCTAGTCTCCACCTGCGTGGAGAAAGAAGCAGACAATAATTGTGGTCCCAATCCGTGCCCCCGAAGGCAGCCACTGGGCGCTACGTCCCACAGCGCAGGATTTTAATCCCACGTCTTCTAAAAGCAATGACACAAGAAAACGGCGAATACAGGCAGTGCCTGCATTCGCCGTTTTTGCTGTTCCTGATCGCTTACTTCTCGCGCTCTTCAAACGGGACCGGCGCGTCCACCGGCGTCCCCAAGTTGTCATGGCTGCGATCTGTTTTCGTGCCGGACATCTCAACCGAGTTCCCGTCCTGCCGCTGGTCGTTCCGCAGCGCATCCCCGGTCACGTCATTTGACTGAGCGCGGGGCATGAAGTGCGATTTGGCGACAGCATCGCTTTTGCTGTCTACGTCAACGCGCCGCTCTTGATGCCCGTCGTTTGCCGCCTGGACTTCGTCGTCGCTGGGGGTCTGCCGGGTCTGCTTGCCGATTTCTTCTGCCATTGTCTTTCTCCTTGCTGAACTCACTTAATTTTTCCCGCAAACCCTCTGCCTAAAACAAGCCGGTCCACTCATACAGCACATCGGGGCAGTTTTCTTCGTTGGCTGAGCCGTCGCCGAAGGCAATGGCATGGAACCCCTGGCGCTCATAAAACCGCCGCGCCCCGGCGTTTGCCTGGAACGTGTGCAGGCGGATCACCGAGCCAAGGTCACTTTTCGCCTGGGTTAGCAGCCGTGTCCCGATGCCGTTTCCAGTGAAGCCCGGCGCAAGATAAAGCTGGTCAATCCAGCCGAAGCCGTCTTCGCGCGAGACCGCAAGAAAACCGACCGTTTGAGCGTCTTGGACAGCGACGGTCACGGCCCCCAAAGAAATAAGATGCCCGGCGATCCAATGCCGGACTTCGGCATCGGTGTGCACGAGAGGCGCGAAACCGACAAACGCTCTGCGAGAGGCCAAATAAACGTCCGCCACAGCCGCCGCATCTGCCGCCATGGCGGGGCGCAGGGTAATCGCCATGCCGCTACTCCATCGTGATGACGATCTTGCCGAAGTGGGCACCGCTTTGCAGGTAGGCATAAGCGCCTTGAGCTTCGGCAAAGGGGAACACGCGGTCAATAATCGGATGGACTTGATTGACGACAAATGCGAGGAGCATCCGCTGGAACATGGCACGAGAGCCGACATAAATGCCGTTCAAGTGCAGGCTCTTGCTCAAAATCGGCAGCGGGGAGATTTTTGCGCCGGGATCGGCCAGAACGCCAATCTGGGCGATGGCACCGCCCTGACGCGCCGCCTGCAAGGACTTTTCGAGTGTTCCCGGCCCGCCGACTTCGACGACATGGTCCACGCCGACTTTGCCCGTAAGGCTCCAAACGGTTTTTTCCCAGTCGGGATCGGCTTTGTAGTTGATCGTCATGTCCGCGCCCAAGGCTTTTGCCCGTGCCAGTTTCTCGTCCGACGACGATGTCATAATTACTTGTGCGCCGAACATCTTGGCGATCTGGAGGGCGAACATCGAGACGCCGCCGGTGCCGAGCAGCAGTACAGTCTGTCCGGCGATAAGGTGTCCCTGTTCCACCAGCCCGTTCCAGGCGGTGACGGCGGCGCAGGGCAGGCTCGCCGCCTCTTCGTAGCTTAAATAATCGGGCAGGGTGACAACGCCGTCCTCGGATAGCAAGACATATTCGCGCATCATGCCGTCAATCGCCCCGCCGAGCGCGGACTTCTGGTAGACATTGAGAATGTGGCCGTCAATCCAGGTTTGGAAAAACGTTCCGGCCACCCGGTCGCCAATCTTCACCCGCGAGACGCCTTCGCCGACAGCCGTGACTTCGCCCGCACCATCGGACAGCGGGATGAGGCCATGCGGCATTTCGCCGCCGGGGCCATAGGTTCCCATCACGATCATCAGGTCCCGGTAGTTCAGCGAAACGGCGTGAACTTTGACGACGATTTCTCCGTGCCCCGGTGCGGGCGGTTCTGAAAGGTCGGTCTGGGTCAGTCCGTCGAGGCTGCCGTAGTTTTGGATCTGGTAAGCTTTCATCGATTCATTTCTTGTAAGGAAAAGAGGGCGCAGCAAGCGGTGCCCCTACGCATAACACTGTAGGGGCGCTGCTTGCCGCGCCCTCATGCGGCTAGGTCTCTTACTCAGCCAGCGCCGGGTAGTCGGTATAGCCGCCGGCGGAACCGGCGTAGAAGGTGGACTGGTCGGGCGCGTTCAGCGCGGCATTCGTTTGATAGCGCTTGACCAGATCAGGGTTTGCAATAAAGGGAACACCGAAGCAGATCAAATCGGCCTCGCCGGACTCCAACGCGGCTTTCGCCGTCTCTTTGCCGTAGCCGCCGTTCAGCATGAATGCGCCGCCGAACGCTTTGTGCAGGATCGGGGCAATCGGCGTCGTCTTGCTTTCCGGCATCGCCATCGGGTGATCGTTATTGACCGGCTCGATGACATGCAGGTAGACAATGCCGAGATCACGCAGCTTCTCCGCGACATAAGTAAACAAAGCCACCGGATCGCTGTCGTGCATGTCGTTGAAGTCGCTGTAAGGCGACAGGCGGACGCCGACTCGGTCTGCGCCCCAGACTTCAATCACCGCGGCGGTCACTTCCAGCAGCAGCCGGGCACGGTTCTCGATTGTGCCGCCGTACTCGTCGGTGCGCTGGTTCGTGCCGTCTCGCAGGAACTGATCCAGCAAATAGCCGTTGGCGGCGTGGATTTCAACACCGTCTAACCCGGCATCTTTGGCGTTCTGTGCGCCGAGTTTATACTGCTCGACAATGCCCGGCATCTCAGATGTCTCTAAAGCACGCGGGGTTACAAACTCCTGCTCGCCGGTATCCGTGTAGATCTTGCCGGCGGGCTTAACCGCTGATGGACCGACGGGCAGAATGTCGCCTTCCTGCGTGGATGGGTGCGAAATACGCCCGACATGCCACATTTGGAGAAAAATCCGCCCGCCTGCGTTATGGACCGAATCGGTGACGCGCTTCCAGCCGGCGACTTGCGCCTCGCTGTAGATGCCGGGAGTCTTCGGGTAGCCTTTGCCCTGCGGCGAGATTTGGGTGGCTTCGCTGATAATCAGCCCGGCGGTTGCCCGCTGGGTGTAGTAGGTCACAGCAAGGTCCGACGGCACGTCGCTACCGGCGGCGCGGCTGCGGGTCAGCGGGGCCATGACCATGCGGTTCGGCAGCGTCATTGGGCCGAGTGTGAATGTTGAGAATAAATCGTTCATTAGAGAGTGTCTTTCGTGCAGAGTTCCCCCCGGCCCCCAATAATGGGGGAGCAGAATAGAGTCAGACATTTCTGTCTTCTCATGCTCCCCCATTATTGGGGGCCGGGGGGCGTAATGTTCGTCTACCAGGGCAGTGTTTCGCCGAGGTGGAAAAAGCCGCCGGTGGGGCCATCGTCGGGCAGGGTTGCCAGAGTGACAGCCGTTTTCGCGCCTTCTTCTAAGCTGAGAGTGCCACCGGGGTTCATGTCGGTCTTGACCGAGCCGGGGTGGGCGATATTGACTCTAACGCTGGTGTCTTTCAGCGCTTCGGCCTGAATGACGCCCAGCATATTGAGCGCGGCCTTTGAGGAGGCATACGCCGGAAGCAGGTAGTCCGGCGAGAACGTTCCCGCCGCGGTGGTTGCAATCGAGCCGAGAATGCTGGACTGGTGGACAATCCGGCCTGCCGGTGCGGCTTTCAGGAGCGGCAGCAGAGTTTCAGTCAGAAAATACGGTGCGATGGCATTGGAATCGAAGGTGCGGGCCAGCAGGTCCGGCGTGATGCCTTCGGCGTCTTTCAGAATGCCGGCATTGTTGACCAGAATGTCCAAGCGGCCTAGCTGCTGAAAGAACGCAAGGGCGGCGTCGCGGTCGGCGGCGTCGGTGACTTCCAGCTTGAGCGTGTGGGCGTCAATGCCTTCGCTTTTCAGCATGTCTGCTGCCGCCTGACCCTTCAACGGGTCACGGGAGCCGAGAACGACGGTGATGCCTTGATGCCCAAGCTGCCGGGCGATTTCCAGGCCGATGCCTTTATTTGCGCCCGTGATGAGGGCGACTTTGTTGTCTGCCATGAGGTGTGGTCTCCGAGAGTAGAAAGCAAAAAAAACCGGCGCAGATGCGCCGGGCAAGGAGGGTTAGGCGGCGGCGAGCTGCTTGATTTTCTCGCGGGCAGCGGCCAAAATCGGTGCTTTGACTTCTTCCGGGGCAGATGTGCCTTCGACGCTGACAAACTCGACATCGGTGACGCCCAGGAAGCCCAAGACGCCGCGCAGGGTCGGCACAAGCAGGTTCATGGACTCACGCTCCTGGCCGGGGCCGTAACCCGCGCCCCCGTGAGCAGACACGACAATCGCCTTCTTGTTCTTCAGCAGGCCCTCGTAGGTCGCCGGGTTGAACGTCTCGTTGGCGCGGGCGACGTAGTCAATATAAGCCTTGAAGACGGCGGGGACGCCGAAGTTGTACATCGGGATGCCGAAGACGTAGACATCGGCGGCGAACAGCTCGGCAATCAGCGCGTCGGAGAGCGTCAGCAGTTCTTTCTGCTCCGGGGTGCGGCTGTCTTCGGGGGTGTACATGGCGTAGATGAACGGCTCGGTGACAAAGGGGATGAGCTGGTGGCCGAGGTCGCGTTCGGTGACGGTGACATCCGGGTGGGCGGCCTTCAGGGCGTCCACCAGCTCATTGGAGAGGGTGCGGGATTGGGAGCCTTCGCCGCGCGGGCTGGCGTTGACGTGCAAAATGTGAGTCATAGGAATCTCCATTGGTGGCTAGATTGAGAGAGGGTCTTGGCCTCTGGTGGGGGAACACGGAGGGGCAGGGAAGGGTTCCCAGCGGTAAAGCGCACGGGGCTTGCACTGCTAAAGCACGGGGGGGGCAACTCGTGATATGTGCGCCCTACCGCCGGTACGCCATTTTCCCACCCACCAAAGTCGCCTCGACTTCACCCGTCTTTGGATGCAGAACCACTAAATCGGCGGTCATGCCCGGCGCAATCCTGCCGAGTTCCTCACTGAGACCGATCTGGCGGAGGGCATTACCGCTGGACAACAAAGCTGATCCGGGAAGCGAGACAGCAGGGGCGAAGCGGCGAAGATTGGTAAACGCCCGGTTCATGGTCAGGACGCTCCCCGCAAGCGTCCCGTCGGCGAAGGCCGCCGTGCCGTTTTGGACAAAGACCGGCTGACCGCCCAGCGTGTATTCGCCGTCCGACATGGCCGCGCCTTCAATCGCATCGGTAATCAGCACGACACCCTCCGGCCCTTTCGCGGCGGCAATCAGCCGGACAATCAGCGGGTCCAAGTGGATACCGTCGGCAATGACTTCGCAGACGATTTCAGATCGGGCCAAGCTCGCTCCCACTGCACCCGGCTCTCGGTGGTGCAGGGGGCGCATGGCGTTGAAGACATGCGTTGCCGAGGTCGCGCCCCAGCCAATCGCCGCTTCAGTTTCGGCGGCGGTCGCATTCGTGTGGCCGAGCGAGACGGTGACGCCGTGGGCGCAGGCCAAACGAACGACTTCCTCCGCGCCAGGAATTTCCGGGGCCAGCGTGATCTTCTTAATGCGACCGCCGGACAGCGCGATCCAGTGGGCAAGCTCGTCGGTATCCGGGGGACGGACGAACGCAGCAGGCTGTGCACCGCGTTTTGCCGCGCAGATATAGGGGCCTTCCAGGTGGATGCCTAATACCCGTGCTTCGCCCTCACCGGGTCCGGCTTCCATGACTGCCCGTGCGGCTTCGATTGCCCGACCCGTAGCCTCGCGAGACGCCGTCAGAGTCGTCGCCAGCAGACTGGTCGTGCCGTACTTGGCATGCGTTCGGGTGATCTGCCGGACGGCATCGGGAGTGCCGTGCATGAAGTCCGCTCCGCCTCCGCCATGCACATGGACATCCACAAAGCCCGGCAGCACCAGAAGGCCGCCAGCGTCAATATCGCCACTCTGCGCTGACGTTATCCGTGTCGGCGTGACTTCGGCAATTAGGCCGCTATCGTCTACCGTCAGTGCGCCCTGCTCTAAAACGCCGTCCGGCGTGACAATCTCGCCGATGATTGTAAACATGGCGCTTTGTTCCTGAAAGCGCGAGCGAACTCCTGCAATTACTTTTGCTTCTTGCCAACAAAACGTCCTCATTCTGTCACTATACAGGTGAGGACCCAGTTTTTGAGACCCCGCCCGCCTGCCGACTTTCAAGCGTTCTACGCCCAGCATGGACCGCGTGTGTACCGCTTCTGCCTGCGGCTCTGCGGCAGCATCCCGGACGCTGAAGACCTGACTCAAGACGTGTTCCTCGCCGCGTTCTTGGGACAAGCGCGGTTCGAGGGCCGGTCGTCGGTTCTGACCTGGCTGTACCAGATCGCGCTGAACTGCCGGCGGCATTCCGTCCGCACGCCGCGCCCCGTCACGGTTTCGGTTGCAGGGTCGGTTGCCGAAGACGCCGCGCAATCCGGGCCGGGATTAGAGCAGTTTGTCACCGAAAACATCGCGCTGTCTTGCGCCCTGTCCGCCCTGCCGCCGGACCTGCACGAAGCCTTTCTGCTCGTCAAAGCCGAGGGCCTGACCTACCGCGAAGCTGCCCAAGTTTTGGGCATTCCGCAGGGAACCGTGCAGTGGCGCGTCCACGCCGCGTCCCGGCGTCTGCGGGCGCTGCTGACGGAGGAAACCCAGGATTGAAATCCTGGGTTTCCTAGAGGAACACCACACCATGACCTGCCGACACGCCGAACCTTTACTGAACGCTCTCGCCGACCATGAACTCAGCCGCTGGCAAGCCGCGCGAGTCCGCCGGCACCTCGCCGCCTGTCCGGCCTGTGCCGCCGAATATGCCGCCATTCAGCGCCTCGACGCTTCTGTCCAAGCCCGGCGCGACGTGCCTGCGCCGTCTGCCCACGGACCGCGCATTGCCGCCGCCCTGCCGCCGTCCGCCGCGTTCCAAACCTGCCGCCGCACATTCCCCCTGCGCCCCGCCGCTGTGGGACTGGCAGGCGTCGCCGCCGCCGTCGCCGCCGCCTTTTGGTTCCTGCCCGGCCAGCCCGGTCAGCCGACGATTGCTTTTGCCGATGTCCAAAAGGCCATGCAGCAGGTGCAAACTGTTTCTTGGAAGACGCACTACATCGTCACGGACGCGAATTGGCAACCCCTGGCTCAGAAGCAAGCGTCGGGGAATGAATTTATTACCTGGGTACGCCGTAATCCGCCTGCGGTTGCAACACTTGGACTGCCGCCTGGTTACTTGGCGCTGAAAAACACACAGGGTAACTTTGATCGCACCGCACAAGGTAACTATTTAGTGCGTCCAGCGAGTGCCATGGACAGAAAGCACTTTGCAGCAGACGTGGAAGGCCAGATAGAAAGTCTTACAAGGCAACCATGGGGACAGTCTTCAAAGCTAGTTTTTATCCCAAGTCACGCTGTTTATGATGTTGTGACAAATCGCCAGCAGCAACTGGTAATTCTGAATAGGCAGAAACAAATCTTGTTTTCTTACGATGACGAAATTGTCGTCCGGCCGACAAGTCATATCCCAGAAATGCACTATTTTCACCATGTCAGCACATGGGTCAATTCTATAACCCACTTGGTGTCGCGCAGTGAGTCGCGAAACTGGGGTGATAAAATGAGCGGCCAATTCAACCAGCGCCAGATCATTATTTTGGACGATTTCCACTACAACCAAAACCCGCCGCCCGGCGTCTTTGACTGGTCGCCTCCGCCAGGCGCAAATGTCATAAACCCACGCGATCTTCGTACTGACAAACGGCTGCGACTTTACCTGCCGAAGAAAGGCAAGGCAGGAACGGGGAAATAAGGGCAGGGGTGAACCCCGCCCCTACGTCTGGAAGCAACAATTAGGCAGGCAGGTGTTCGACAGTGCGTTCCGCCGCTGCCGGCTTCGGCTCGCCGTGCTGGACGTACCAGGGGACATTGATGACGACGATGCGGGGATCGCGCAGGAGCAGCAGGTTGGCTTTGAGAGCGGTGGCCCGGTGGTTGTGCAGCAGCCAGGCCCACCAGCGCATTTCGACCAGTTCCGGGATGATGACGGCAATCAGCCGGTTGGGATACTGGGCTTTGAGCTGGTTCAAGTACGCTGTCAGGGGACGGGTGACTTTGCGGTAAGGCGACGACAGGATTTCCAGATGGGGCAGGGGCACGCCCGCGTCCGCGGCGGGCTGGTCTACCTGCTCAGCCCAGCACTGCTTCAATTCTTCGGCCAAACGGTCGCCGTCTTCGTCGCTACCGTTGGCGTCGGGCAGCTTGACGTAGACGCCGAACACATCCGGCGAGAGGCGCATCCCGAAGCGCAGGGCGCGTTCCGAGACAATGTTCCAGTCGCCGATAGGAACGACCGCAACCGGCGGCTCGTTGTGGCTGAGGTTCAGCGGGACCGGCTTGCCGATCTGCTGGGTGACGGCGTCGTACTGCCGCCGGACACCGAAGAAAAGAACCATCAAAGCAGGCAGCAGAAGGACCGTAATCCACGCGCCTGCCGTAAACTTCGCCACGAGAATAACCCCTAGCGCGAGCGCCGTGCAGACCGCGCCGAGGGCATTGATAAACAGCGCCCCCCCCGCGCCCGCCTTCTGCTTGCTTTCTCCTTCTTTTGCCAGCCGCCGCCAGTGCATGACCATACCCGACTGTGACAGTGTGAACGCAAGAAACGCGCCAACGGCATAGAGAGGAATGAGGGCGTCGGTGATGCCCTTGAAAACGACCAGCAGGATCGCACAGAGGCCGGTCAGGAACAGAATGCCGACAGTGTACACCAAACGCCGTCCGAGAAGCGCGAACACATGAGGGAGGTAACCGTCTAACGCGACCAGGCGGCAGAGGCGCGGGAAGCCGGCGTAGGATGTGTTCGCTGATAAGATCAGCACGGCGAGAACACTTGCCAGTGTCACAAAGTACAGGCCGCCATGACCAACCACGGCATTCAGCAGCAGCGAAATCACGCTCTGGTAATTGGGATTTGATTCGTCCATCGCCGCGATCCCGTAAGCGCGGCACAGATAGGCAATCCCGGCAAGCAGCACGAGCAGGATCATAACAATCGCGGTCAGTGTCTTCTGGGCATTGTTCACGACAGGCTTCGCAAAGATCGTAACACCGTTCGAGACAGCTTCCACGCCGGTCATGGCCGTACAGCCGCTGGCAAACGCCCGCAGCAGCAGCCACAGCGTGACGCCTTCGGCGGCTTTTGGGACGGCCGGCGGGGCGATCAGCGGGTGCGGATGCCCGCCGTGTCCGAGGGTCTGGATCAGCCCATAGACAAGAATGCCGCCGAGACTTAGCACAAACAGATAAGTCGGCAGGGCAAAAATCGCGCCCGCTTCCCGCGCTCCCCGCAGGTTCACGACGGTAATTAGCGCGAGAAAGCCCATGCACAGCGCGAGCGTGTGCCTGTGGAGGCTTGGAACCGCCGAGATCAGCGCCCCAACACCCGCTGAAATGCCGACGGCGACGGTCAGCGTGTAGTCCAGCATCAGCGCAGCGGCGGCCAGCAGGCCAAATCTGATCCCTAAATTCTCTTTCGCGACCGTGTACGACCCGCCGCCATTCGGATACGCGGTGATGGTCTGCTTGTAGGACAAATAGAGGATCAGGAGCAGGGCAAGAATAACGCCCGTGATCGGGCCGATGTAATTGAGGCCGAGCAGTCCAAGCGGCAGCAGAATAGTCAGTGCAGCTTCAGGGCCATAAGCCGCCGACGAAAGGCCGTCTAATCCTAAACTTGGAACCCCGGCAAAGACGCCGATTTTCTGATCACCTTCTTCGGACGATGCGAGCGGCTGGCCGAAAAGCTTGTCTGTGAGGCGCATGATTTCTGCCCGTGTCTATCTAAAAGAAGAACCGATAATCTAAGTCAAGCTGCTTGATGCGCTCGTTTTGTCCATAATTCCCCTCAGCATTGGCAGGCGTAAACCCGTCGCCGGGACTAAGAACACTGGACGGAATGGGGAACGCTTCCTGGCGGTAATCGTGATAGGTGAGGGCGATGCTGCTCTTGCGGCCCGGCGAAAACTCCACCGACGCGGCGTAGTCGCGGGAGTTCGGCGCGGGGAAGGTTTCGTCTACCCGCTTTCGGTCGCGGCCCTGCAAAGCGACGGTCAGACCCGGATGCAGGCGGCGGCTCAGCCGCAGGAAGAACTCGCGCGAGTTCGGGCCGCTCGGCAGACCAAGTTCATCGTACTGGCCTTTCTGCCACTGCGTATCGGTATTGCGCGAGCTGTAGGTGGTCGGGTCGGCGAACGTGTATTCGGCGACAATGCCCGTTCCCGGCGCAGGCTGGAAGGCCACGCCCGCAAGCTGGGCAATTTTGCGCGGAGTCCGGTAAGTATGGTGTCCAGGGGTCTGAATGTCGTCAATGCCGAGCTGACCGTATACCCGCAGGCTTTCGCTGGCTTCATACGAAGCCCCCAAGTTCAGAAAGCTGTTGTAGGTCTGGTCCAGGCCCTGAAGCCGCAGGCCGCCGATTTTGAGATTGGCGCTCTGGCCCGTATAAAAGTCCGGCAGCAGCGAAACGTACAGCGATTGGGAGGCGCTCGAAATGTACGCTTCTTGGAAGTCTACGCTAAACTTGGGGTTAAACGCATATTCAATGCGTCGCCCGGCGAAATACTTCTGCACAGAGTTCTGCCGGAATGTGGACAGAAACTGCGTAAAATGGTAGTCATGCCCGAACCGCGTGCCGAGGCTGAAGGGGAACGCGATCTGAATCTGGTCCAGCGCCGGGGCGTTGTCCGACACCATCGTCGCCCCGCGTGTCCCCGGCCCCCAGCGGTTATATAGGCGTCCGAGATTGACTTCCAGCCCCCGTCCGCCGTCGAGTGTGAGATAGGCTTCATTCAGTGCCGAGAAATCGTGCGCTCCCTTGTCGTTGTCAAACACGCGGCGGCTGTCTTCCGGCCAGTTCGATGCCGACAGCGCATAGCGCAGGTTGGACTGCAAATTGCCGAGGGCCGTCACCCGGTAGATACCGAGGACTCCTGTGCGGGGCTGCCGATCCCCGCCTGTTTTGAGACGAAGCTCCGGCTGCACATAGCCGCTGACCGAAGCGACACGGGAGGGCGGCTCCGGCTCGGTGTCGTTGAGGTCCACGCCCGCACTTTGGAGTTCCGGCTGCAAGCTTTCCACCGCCGCGTGCAGGGCCGCCGCCGCCGCGCCGTCTTTTTGTACGGCTGCTAGGTGCGCGGGGTCATCCTGCACCAGATGGATCAGTAGATGGGCGAGCTGGCCGCGCGTGTAGAGCGTGTCGCCGAGAAAATCTTCCGGCGTCTCCTCCGCTCCGAACGCATCGTCCTGGGCAAGTGCAGCGAACGAGTCTCGCAGCGTGCCGCCTTCCGGCACAATGTCGGTGGCGGCGGCAAGCGCCGGGCGGCAGGCCGCGCTGGACAAGGCAAGACCAATAGCGAGGGGCAGAGCAAGGGTGGGGGGAAATTTCATAAACGACTGCATTGTATCATACAGGCGGAAGAGTGTCAACGGCGAGGGTACAAGAACCTGGCACTTCCAGTGCCGGGTTCTATACGCATTCGCACTATTATGCCGTATACTATAGCAAAGGAGCCGCTGCCATGCTTCAGCACGAACAAGCCGACCCGCCCGCCGTTGCGCCGACCATTCCACTGCCGGTTTCAAGCGCCGCTGAGGCTCGGGTGACACCAGATGAACTCAACGCCGCCCTCAAAGCCCTGGAAGACCGGCAAAGCAGCACCGTCGCCATCGGCTCGGTCGTAGACGAGCTGCGCTTGAACGCCACTCCCGAACAGATTTGGGAGCAGGTGCAGAAGCAGCGGGCGCAAAAGCAAGGCCCAAAGCCGGTGGCTGTCTACAGCGGTCAGCGCCCCAGCGCCGCCGGTGTCTGCGAACCTGGCGCGACATCAAAGGCTGGGTCTGGGTGCTGTTCTGGTGCGGCGGTGGACTGGGCTGGGCGACGCTGTCCCCTCTGCTGCATCACGGTATACCAGTAGCCAAGCAGGCAATTCCAGCCGCTGGGGTTGTCGTGACGGGAGATGATACATCTGGGAAATACCAAGTGCAGGGAACAGGGGCGCAACGGGACGTGTTTGTCGGCGGCGATGGCCATGACAGCATTATTGTGACGGTGAAGCTGTCCGACAATCTTATCCGTGGATGGCGACCACAAGCTGTTTGGGTCACGGGGGCAACGACGTTGAGAAAGTGACACGGTGGACCAAGACTACAACGCCGGTGCACTGGACCAAACAACTGCCGGGCAAACCCGTGAATCCTATCGTTGACGGGGACCATAATGCGGTCAATATTGACTCCGCAATCCGGGCAATAGGCCGAAAATTATGCGGTTTTGAGGTATAATAGGGGCCTATGTCTCAAACTATCACACAGGATCACCTGCGAAATATCGCGATTATCGCGCACGTTGACCACGGCAAGACGACGCTGGTGGACGGAATGCTCAAGCAGGGCGGCGTTTTTCGTACCAATCAAGTCGTCGCCGAGCGCGTCATGGACAAGATGGACCTGGAGCGCGAGCGCGGCATCACCATTGTCTCCAAGCATACGGCCATCACCTACGGTGACACCAAGATCAACATCGTGGACACGCCCGGACACGCCGACTTCGGCGGCGAAGTCGAGCGGGTGATGACACTGGTGGACGGCGTGCTGCTGCTGATTGACGCGGTCGAAGGCCCCATGCCGCAGACCCGGTTCGTGCTGTCGAAAGCATTGCAAGCCGGGCATAAAGTGGTGGTGGTCGTCAACAAGATTGACCGGCCCAACTCGCGGCTGGACTATGTGGTGGACCAGACATTCGACTTGTTCGCTGCCCTCGGCGCAACCGAGGCCCAGCTTGATTTCCCCGTTGTCTACGCGATTGCGCTGCAAGGCACGGCGACGATGGACCCGAACGTGCCGGGGGCTGACCTCGGCATTTTGTTCCAGACGATTGTGGACCACCTGGACCCGCCGACGGGCGATCCCGAAGCGCCTCTTCAGGTCCGGGCAACGACGCTGGATTATGACGATTACAAAGGCCGCATCGCCATTGGGCGGGTCAATGCGGGCGTGGTCAAGACCGGCCAGAACATCATTGTCGTCAACCGTGAGGGCGCGAACGTTCCCGGCAAGATCGCCCAAGTCTTTATATATCAGGGCTTGAACCGGACCGAAGTAGAGCAGGCGGAAGCGGGTGAAATCGTCGCGATTTCCGGCTTGCCGGATGTCAACATCGGCGAGACGATTGCCTCCCGCGACAACCCGGTCGCCCTGCCGATTATGCAGGTAGACGAGCCGACGCTCCGAATGACGTTTGGTGTGAACACGTCCCCGCTGACGGGCCGCGAGGGCCAGTGGTCTACGTCCCGCAAGCTGCGTGAGCGGCTGATGAAAGAGCTTCAAACCAATGTCGCGCTGCGGGTGGAAGACACCGACTCCGCCGACCAATTTGCCGTGTCGGGCCGGGGCGAGCTTCATTTGGCGGTTCTGATCGAGACTATGCGCCGGGAAGGCTACGAGCTGCAAGTGTCCCAGCCGGAAGTCATCTTTCACGAGGAAGACGGCCAGCGCATGGAGCCGCTGGAAGAAGTCGAGATTGATGTCGCCGAAGAGTATTCCGGCGTCGTGATCGAGCAGCTTGGACGGCGCAAGGGCGAAATGCTGGATATGTCCACGCCCGGCGACGGTCATGTGTATATGCGCTTCAAGGTCCCGACGCGCGGCCTGCTCGGTTTCCGCAACCAATTTTTGACCGAGACGCGCGGCACCGGGGTCTTAAACTCCCTGTTCGGCGGCTACATCGCCTATACCGGCGAGATGACGGTGGAGCGCAACGGCAGCCTGCTGGCAAGCGAGTCGGGCATCACGACGACTTTTGGCCTGGCGGCGGCGGAAGACCGGGGCATTCTGTTTGTCCCGCACAACATCGAAGTCTACGAAGGCATGATTATCGGCAAGAACGCCCGCGATACCGATTTGGAAGTCAATGTCTGCCGCAAGAAGCATTTGACCTCCATGCGCGAGTCGAACAAGGAAACGTTCATGCGTCTCGCTCCGCCGATGGTCATGTCGCTGGACCGCGCGATTGAATATATCGGCCCCGACGAGCTGGTGGAAGTCACGCCGAAGAACATCCGTATGCGAAAGCGTGAGCTGGACGCCAACCTGCGCCGCCGCGCCACCAAAACAGGCAAGTAAGCACGTCAAATCGAAACAGCCCCCGGCAGATGCCGGGGGCTGTTTTTGTGGTGCTGACAGAAGTCTCGGCAACGCCCCCCAGCCCCCAATACTGGGGGAGTAGAGGGTCCAGCAAGCAGCGCCCCTGCACGTTTTCTCCGGCTCCCCCCAGTATTGGGGGCTGGGGGGACTCTGAACTCCTCTTCAACAAAACAGCCCCCGGCGATTGCCGGGGGCTGTTTCTGTGTCATTAGCCAGGAAGGGTTTGGCTTTACTGAATGACTGTGCCGCCGGCGGAGGTCGCGGCGATGGTGAGGGTCTGCGTCGTGGTCGTGGTCGTCGCGGCGGCGGTGGACGTGGCGGCGACGGGGTGGGTGTCCACCAGCGTGTGCGTACCGGGGGCGATGAAGAAGACGACGGTCCCCTGTGGGTCCGGCGCGGTCGGCACATAGCCGGTCGGGTAGGTTCCGGTGCCGGGTCCGCCGTCAATCGTGACGGTGTCGCCGGCGGCAATCGGGGTGACGACCGTAGGTGGGGTCGGTGCCGGTCTGGCCGTCTGCCGTGATGTTCTGGGCGAACAGGCAGACCGTGGTCGGGGTGACGACCGGGAAGATAAACGTGGTCGAAGTCACACGGCCGATGGTGTCGGTAACGGTGGCGACGACGGTGTGCAAGCCGGCGGTGGTGGAGGCCGGGATGGTGAACGGGGTCGCGGCGCCGCCGGTTCCGGTGACGTAAGTGGCATTCGAGAACGCGCCGCCGACGGGAGTTCCTGTTGGGAATGTCAGCGGCAGGCCGGCGGTCAGGCCAGCCACCGAAGCAAGCTGGGCATCGGTCGAGGTCAGGGTCGCGCCGGTGATGGGCGATGCCGTGCTGGAGGCGACGCCGTTTGCGATGGCGGCGCGGAAGTACACGGCTGTTCCGGCCGGAACCGCCGTGACCGGAGTGATGGCTGCGCCGTATCTGGTTCTGGGTTCGCGTCTACATACTGACCGCCTTTAGAAAAAACGATAGGCAGCGAGCCGGTCGCGTTCGGATCAACCGTCGCCGGTAGGGTTGCGCCCATGGGTGTAGTTCGCTGCAAAGGCGGTGTTGCCGGTAATGAACGCCTGCCCGCCCGATGCCGCCTGGAAGCCGCTGCCTTCAATAAATGCTTGATTTCCGGCATGTCGTTCGCCGCGCCGTAGTAAGCGATTGGCTCCAGGCCGTAGATGTATGGAAGCGTGTTGGGACGGGCGGCAAGGTTCTGTAGTAGAAAGTGAGCTGCCGCCGCATCCGGCCAGCAGCACTGCCGCGCCGAGCATGCCGATCCCCGTGAGTGTCAATGTCTGTTTATTATGCATGAAGAGAGTCCTGTGAGAAGAGAGTAGGTCAGAAGAGAAGGAGGCGCGGACGGAAACACATTGTTTCCGTCCGCGAATACCAATTTAGAAACGCTGGCGGAAGCCGAACGTCAGGAACGTCGGGGTGATGACGCTCTGCGCCTTGAACCCTTCCGTCCCCTGCGGGAACGCCGCCGACGGGCCGTTGTAGAACGGAAGCCCGGAGTAGGTTGAAGTGGATTCTGAAAGCGCCGTCAGCTTGTCGAAGATGTTATCCACGTTCAGGAACAAGCTGAAGTCTGGCGTGATGTTAAAGTCCGAGTTGATCGAGATCTTGTAATGCCAGCCGGTATGTCCCGCAATCGGGTTCAACGCGGTCAGTGCTCCGCCGTTGTTGACTATGACCGGGACGTTGGTAAAGCTTGCGCCGTTGCCGGTCGTCGTTGCTGTTGATCTCGGCAAAGCCGGTACCGACGCTGCCGAAGAAGCCGCCGCGCCGAGGAGCTGGCCCCGGAGAAGAACGGCAGGCCGCTGCCGGCATCCAGGATGAATGTAGATTCCAGCAGTTTAGCAACCCGCTTGGTGGCGACGACCGCAACGGTATGGCGCTGATCCCAGGACGGCGAGAACTGCTGGCGGGCCAGGCCCTGAAGCTGGCCTTCGCTGAAGGCGCCGGATGCAGGCCAGGAAGACGGCGCCATAAGGGGCATAGGCCGTGTCGTAGAGACTGGAGTTGGTGCGGACGACCTGATTGGTGTAGTTCACATAGCCGTTCCAGTCGGAGGGTTTGCGCTGAAGCTTGCGGAAGGAGAACTCAAAGCCGGATGCTTTTTCCTTGCCTTCGTTGTCATAGCTTGTGTGAACGCCCGGATAAGCGGAATAGTTAGGCGCGTCCAGGAACGCGATGTTTTTGACCCACTTGTTATAGCCGGTGAGTGAGACATCGTAGGAACCCTTTAAGATGCCGGAGGCCATTCGCAACCCTTTGTCCACACCCAGGTCAAACATATTGGTCTTGGACAGACTTCAGGCGGTTGAAGGTATCGTTTCCATAGTTTGCCCCAGCTGTGCATTCTCGGCGGCGGCGGCGGCGGCGCTTGAGGCGGTCGGCAGGTCGCCGACATCCAGCGGGCCGAGGCGCTGAAGGCGCCGCATGTCAGGCCGCTGCGAGTCGTAGGTGAGCGAGGAGTGGAACGACAGGTCCGTCACCGGCGTGTAAGACAGGCCGAGACGCGGGTCCGTCGCTTTAGTCGTGTAACCGCCGGGAACTGGCTTAACCGACGACTTCTTGAGGCTGAACGTCGTGCTTTGGAAGCGCAGACCATAGTTCACGACCAGCTTGTTCTGCACCGCTTGAAGCTGATCCGCCAGGTACAACGCGAAGTCAGCTGGGGTCGCGCCGAAGGTGCGGTCAGTGTAGGCGGATGCGTTCGCCGTAGTGGGGTCTAGAGGGCCGTTGACGAAGACCTGTCGGTCGTAGGAGCCTTTGGCGTCTTCGTAAGAGAGGCCAGCACGGAAGGCGTTGGACTTGTTGAGCTGGTTGTAGAAGTCTAGCGTGTTGCCGGTCTCGTTCGTCCGTGAAAACGTGAACACATCGCTTGTCCCCTCAAAGTGCAGAGGAATGGCCTGGTGAAGCTGGTAGATGCGGTACTGAAGGAACGATGCTGGGCCGAAGTTGTGCTTGTAGGTGAAGTGGTCCAGGTTATAGGTCTGGACCTCGTGGTCGGTGAAGTTGCTGCCCAGCGTGCGGGTAGACGTGTACTTCGTGCCGTCGTCGGCGGTCAAGATCCGGTCAGGATCGTAGAAGTTGGTCTGGCCGTCCGGCTGGAAGGCGTTGTAGTTCTCCGCGCCGTGGGCGAAGTAGGTGGTAAATGTGTCGTTCGCCGAGGCATAGTAGTTGAACTTGCCGGCTTCGTCGTGCGAGGAGTTCAGCGAGCCGAGCTGGGTGTTTGCACCGTACTTCGTCTTGAAGACGATGGACGACAGCGCGTAGTCCAGCTTGTTGTTCAGCAGGATGCCGCCGAGGTTGGTTGCACCGCCCTCGTACTGCCAGATGGACGCGGGGCCGTTCGTGTTCTCGATGTAGCCGCCGAAGGTCTTGCCGGGCCGCACCAGGTCGCGGCCATTGGTGGACAACTGGTTCAGGTACGCGCCGCCGGAGCCGCCGTAGGACGCATCCGCGCCGCCGGTGATGACGTTGGACGACCGGATGCCGACGGTCACGAGGTTGGTCGCGAACTGGTTGGTGATCGGGTCGCGCAGGTCAATGCCGTCAATGGACCAGTCTACCTGGTTGCCGTCCGAGCCGCGCACATGGGGGTACTGGCCGGCGTCTACGGTCACGCCCGTCTTGTAGTTCAGCAGGCCCGTGGACTGGTACAGGTTATTCGGCTGGGACTTTTCGCGCTTTTCGTCGGTTGCCGTGACGACCTGATCGGTTGCTGTGTCGGTTGGGCTTTTGATGATCGGAACGACAATTCCCCGCGCGTTTGTGTTGACGACTTTTTTGGTCAGCGTGATATTGACTGTGCCGTTGAGGTCCTGGGTGATGCTGACGTTCGCAAGAACGGATGTGTAGGTGACGACGTTGACTTGCAGGGTGTAGTTGCCCGGCTCGATGCCCGCGAAATTATATCCGCCACTGCTGTCGGTACGAGCCGTCAGGCCCGCGCCGCCGGCGATGGGGGTCAAAACGACCTGAGCGCCTTGCAGCGGCTTGCCGGTCGTGTCCGTGATGGTTCCCTGGACACCACCGACCTGCGCCGCGAAGACGGCAGGCGCACCCGCCGCGAGAAACGCAGCGGTGATGCTGAGTGATGCCGTGGCGGCGAGAAGCTTGAAGGCAAGCTTTTTAGAAGCTGCATTATGCATGAACAATTCCCCTTCTGAAATTACCGAACTCTAAGAAATGCCGAAAGAATGCTGCCATGAAAAAAAGAAAATCAAAAGATAATCGTGTGACAGGCACTGTGAGAAGCCGAGACTGATGATACTCTTCTCTGAACCAAAAAAGCCTGGGATACTGCGGCTTCGTGCTGCCTTTGAGATGGAAGCCACAAAAAAAGCATCCAATGTCAAAGATTGCTGAAGCTGCGGTGAGATTTGGCTCAGGAACCGTGCGCGGGCAGGGTCTTCGAAGAGAGCGTCAGGCGTCGTTGCCGGGGGTTTGCATGGGGCTTCTCGTCAAGCCGAACAATCATGCTGATCAGTCAATACAACAGTGTAACATGGAATTCGGCGATTTTACGGGGAAGGAAAAATAATTTTTCACAAATTTTTCATCGTTGGTCCGCTGCCTTGCCGGGGAGGCAAAGCAGCGGCGACGAGAGGGTGGGCGCGGCGCGGCCGGGTGAGATCGCGGCGTCTTAGGTATTGACCGGGATCGTGATGGTCCGCCGTGCTTCACGCGGAATGTGATCCTGAATGGCGGGCGTACAGTGCGCCCGTGCGATGGCATCTCGGTAACGGTTGTCCAACTCGGAACTGCCGCAGCTTTCCGTCACATGGGCACCGCGCACATGGCCGGTCTCGTCAATCGTGAAGCTGATGACGATCTTGTTGTTTGTAATCGCCGTGCCGTCAATGCCGTCCAAGCTGACGCCGAGCGAGTCTGGGTCCGGCGGGACAGCGTCCTGCTGGTCAATGTTGACGTTGTAGTTCGCCGGGTGATGCACTACCGGCGGCGGCGGGGGCGGCGGCGGGGGAGGCGGCGGCGAAGGACGCGGCGGCGGCGGGGCCGGCGGCGCGGCAACAGGCGGTGCTGGCGGCGTCGGCGGAACCGGCGGCGCGGGCGGGGCCGGCGGCGTCGGGGTGTAGGTCGGCACAAACGGGCCGGGCGGCGGCGGGGGAGCCGGCGGTGTCGTGATTGTGCTGGTCGTATGTGTGTTGGTCGTCGTGTGAACCTGCACTTGATGGCGCTGCGGCTGGGGCGGCGTCGGGTGCGGCTTGATCGGCGTGATCTTCGGCTGGATTTTGGGCTTGGGCGGCGGCGGCGGCGGCTTTACCGGCTTGGGCTTCGGCTTGACCGGGATCGGCTTGAAGACCTTGAGCGGCCTCTCGTGCAGGGTTGGCACCACGCTGCCTTTGCCGAACAGGTTGCTGCCGGAAACAAGTGCGACCCAGCCGATGTTGACGATAATTGACGCGCCGAATGCCCAGCCGAGAATGCGGTTGGAGAGCGATCTTTCCATCTTGTCACGGGTCTGGAAGCTTGCCTCGTCCACTAAATTGTCGCTGATAGGTGTTTCGTTCATTGGGTTCTTACCGAGCAGTGACCCAGGATTGAAATCCTGGGCTGAAGGGCGCTCCGCGCCGGCTGTCCTGCGGACAGAAGAGTGACAGGGCGCAGCAAGCGGCGTCCCTACGGACTGTGTCTTTTGTCCGCAGGACAATATGCGTCAGAACGCATTACTTCGTATCAGCCGAAGGCTCCTCAGCCCAGGATTTCAATCCTGGAGAAATTACGGGGTTGCTGCCGTTCCGTTCGGGTTGATTGGCGTCGTCGCAATCATGACGCCGACGGGGTCATCAGGACGGCCGGGGATACGGACATCGTTGACGGCGTCCATGACGGTGATGATATCCTGTGTCTGGCGCGACTTGTTGACATTCACGATAAATACGGTATCGGGCTTAGCATCGGTCAGTTTTTGCAGCTCGGCCTGGAGCTGGGTGCCGTCAATCTTGTCGGTGTTCAGGAAATAATTGCCGGCCGCATCTACGGTGATGACGACCTGCGGCGGCGGCTTCTGGCTGGTGGCCGAGCTGTCTTTCGGCAGGCTGATGTCCATGCCTTTCATCTTCACCATCGAAAGCGAGGTGAACATGAAGAAAACGAGAAGAAAGAAGATCGTGTCAATCATCGGGATGATCTCGATCCGCGCTTTCTTCATCGGCTGTTTTTGTATGTTGACCCAATTTTTCATAAGTGGTACTCGGACCCACCTCCTTGCTTCACAGGGATCCTCCCTATGAGGGGGGACAAGGAGGTGGGTTAATTCTCCGCCGTTTTCGGCGTTGTCGCGATCATCAAAGACGCCGGGTTTGCCCGCTGGGCGATGTCCAGGGCGTACTGGAACTGCTCAACGTTCTGCGTCTTGTCGCAGTTGATGACAATGACAACTTCCGGGTTGTCTGCGACGCGCTCCTGCAAAAGCGGCAGGATGTCGCTGTACTTGACCATGCCCCGGTCAACGTAGTAATTGCCTTTGTCGTCCACCGTCAAAACTACTTTGGAGCGCGGCTTGGAAAGAGCGGTTGTCGAAACCGGCAGAGCAACTTTTTTGGCCGACATCTGCACCTGTGTGATGCTTGTGATCATAAAGAAGACCAGCAGGAAGAAGATCGTGTCAATCATCGGAATGATTTCGATCCGCGCCTTTTTAAGCTCGGTTCGCTGTAACTTCACCGCGGATACCCTCCGCCGGGCCGCGCAGACCGGCCAAAATGTTCATGAGCTGGGTCGCCCGCACTTCCATATCGGCGATGATCTCTTTGACTTTTTCGGTCAGGTAGTTGTAGCCGATAAGCGTCACAATCGCGATCGCGAGGCCTGTCGCTGTCGCAAGCAAGGCTTCCGCAACGCCGCCGGTGATCGCGTTCGGGTTGTTCAGGCCCTGAGTGGAGCCGACGACGTTAAACGATTTGATCATGCCCGTGACCGTACCGAGAAGTCCCAGCAGCGGCGCGATGGTAATGATCGTGTCGAGAACACCTAAACGGCGGTAAAGAAGAGGAGTCTCGCGCAGGGCCAGCTCTTCCATTGCCCGCTCAATCGAGTCTGAGTCCATGTTGCGGTTGCGGATGCCGTTGGCGAGCAGTCCCGCGACAGGTCCAGGGTGCTGGTCGCAGACAGCCAGCGCGTCGTTGATCCGCCCCGCGACTAGATGCTCGCGCACCTGCTCGGACAGCACTTCGTTGTCCGCCGACGCTTTACCAATGGAAATAAAGCGCTCGATCATGACGGCGACCGACAGAATGGCGCAGATGAACAGCGGGTACATGACCGGGCCGCCATCGTGCAGCAGCTTGAATGGATTAAATTCCATAATCGTTGACTTACTCCTTGAAATGTGTGAAACTTGAAAGCTGTGAGAATTGCCGAGAGAACGAAATAACAAAAAGCTCCCAAGCGAGCCGGGACAGCATTGTCCGGGTAACATGGGAGCCTTTGAGTGTGTATTGGGTGGCATCACTTTCCATTTTCTGCGAAAGTGAGCGGAAGCAAGTCCCCGCCGGACAAAGATTGCCAGGACGACATCGGCGCTGAGGCGTCACGCCGGGAACAGGCGATAACGCAGAGTATACACCCAAGCCGAGACGTTTGTCAACCCGCGTTCGTGAGTGCGGCGGAAACAAGCAAGAAATTATTGGGAATTATTTTGGGGAACGAGCGGGAGGAGTTCTTGGCTACGCCGCTAAAAGCGCCGGCTCGGACACCGCCCGCGCGATTCCGGCAAGAGAAGCTTCGGCAAGAGAAGCTTCGGCAAGAGTGGCTTCGGCAAGAGCAGCTTCGGCAAGAGCCGATTCCGTTTCCGGCAAAACTGTCCCCGGCAAGCTCAGCGCATGAAAAACGCAGTTGCGGCCGGCCGCTTTCGCGGCGTACAGCGCCTGATCCGCCGCCGACACCAGCGCAGCGTCATTTGGCATCGTTGGAAGCAGGGTCGCTGCGCCGAGGCTGACCGTGACTGAGCGCTCCGACCATGCCGTCTGCTCCACGGCGGTGCGGAGCCGCTCTGCCAGGACCATCGCCCCGGCGGCGTCGGTCAGCGGCAGAATGACAATAAATTCTTCGCCGCCGTACCGGGCGAAAAAGTCGGTATCTCGGCCCTGGCTGCGGAGAATTTGCGACAAGCGCCGCAGGATTTCATCGCCCGCCGGATGCCCGAAGCCATCGTTGTATGCTTTAAACGAGTCTACGTCCAGCAGCAGCACGGAAAGCGGGGTGCCGTAGCGCTTTGACTGGCTCATTTCCTGCGCCAAGCGATGCTCAAATGCGCGGCGATTGCCGAGGCTAGTCAGACTGTCATGCAGCGCCAGTTCTTCGAGCTGACGATTGGCGGCTTCAAGCTGAGACTTTCGTTCTTCCAGTACGCCGGCATAGTTCGTAATCTGGGCCATCTGCTGAGTGATCTGGTCGGCGGAGCGCCGCCGCTCGGTAATGTCCGCAAAAGTCGCGACGACCGCATACGGCTCGGTGGCCCCGGACAAAACCAGCGGCTTAGCGTTGACTGAGACCCAAAGCATCTCGCCTGGCCCGGCCTGATGGAAACGACTCCGGCGCGGCAGACCCATGACTACGTCATGCTGGGCTTCGCCCCGGCGGAGCGATGCCATCAGCGGGTACGATCCCTGCGGGAACTTGGTGCCGTCTTCGCGCACTGCCTCAAACTCCGGGTTGATCGGGCGCAAGCCGTGCATCTCGGTCTGAGTCATTTCCAAGATGTGTTCGGCGCTGCGGTTCCAGAGGGTCACCACCCCAGTGCTGTCCATCACGATGAGGCCCTCGGAGATGGACGCAATCGCTGTTCGGAACCGCTCTTCGCTTTCTTTAATCGCGTCTTCCGCTTGCTGCCGCGCGATCTCGCCGCCGACCCACTGGGCCATCAGACGCAGCAACTCGCGGTCGCCCGATGTAAAGAGTCGCGGGTGTGCCTGATGCCCGGCAAAGCAGAGCGTTCCCCAGACCGCGCCGCTGACCCGCACCGGCGTTCCGAGATACGCTTCTAGTCCAAAGTTCCGGTACGCGGGCATATCACGCCGCTCAGTTGCGGTGGCTTCCTCGAAGCTGACTGTGTCCAGCCGCTTCAGCGCTTCCGCGCAATAAGTGTCGCATGTTGCATATTCCGTGCCAGCAGGGAGGATGTTGCCAGGGGAAACCGAGTGGACAATGTGGTACCGATGGCCCTGAACCCGTGCGAGAACACCGATGGGCAGATCGAACTGCTCCGCACCAAGCCGAAGCAGCTCTTCAGTCTTCTCCTCAAACGACAGCTCCTGCCGTGAAGTCACATTGTATAAGGTGTGCAGGCGCTCCTCGCTCCGGCGCAGGGCGTCTTCCGCCTGGTGCTGGGCGCTGATGTCAATGTCCGCGCTGATCGCCCCGTTGATCTCGCCATCTATCCCGCGCAGCGGAAAAATGCTGCAATAGAGCCGCAGCAGCGAGCCGTCGGGCCGCCGGTAAGTGCGCTCGATCCCTTCCTGCCGCTCGCCGTCAAAGACGGCCGCGACCACGCCGGCAATCTCCGCGTCTCCGCTTGCATAGATCGTGTCCCAGACCGTGCGGCCCCACAGATCCGGCAGATCATAGAGGGTCTCAAACGCCCGGTTCCATTCCATGATCCGTCCGTTTTTGTCAAAGCAGACGCAGGCGGCGGGCAGCCCTTGAAACAGCTCCTGGAACCGGCTGGATGCCTGCGCGAGCAGAGCATTCGCCGCGTCCATACTCTGCGTGTTCAGGGCCATTTCCTGCTGCTGCAAATCCTGCGCCTGCCGAACGGCCTCGGTCTGCGAACTTCGGTGCTCGATCTGCCGCGCGGCCAGCCATCCCAGACCGGCGAGACTCGCGGCCAGCACAAGCATGACCGGCGGCAGCAGGGCCGGTTCGGCTCGCAGCACGAAAAAGCCGAGCAGCGGGAGGACGAAGCTGATGGCGGAAAAGATGCGGAAAGGAGAACACAAGACTTGCCGCAGACTGTTTAGGAAAAGATTGTTCATAAGCTGGGTAGTGGCCTACTGATTTTATCGGCATTGCATGGGTAAATCTGTAGGAATTCGAGGTTTGAACGCCTCGGCCTCGCGGTATCTGTATCTCCATGACATACCGTATTCTCACTGCTTCGTTCACCGCTTCCTCGTTCGCCCTCGGCTGTGCTCTCACAAGTTTTGTCGTCCCGGCGTCCGCCCAAAACCCGCTGCCGCAGGTGGTCGCCCGGTTTCCCGGCGCGACTCCGATTGGCGTCACGGTTTCGCGAACCGGGCGGATTTTCATGTCGTTCCCGCGTGCCTTCGATGTCGGCCCGTATGATGTCGCCGAAATCAAGAACGGCGTCCCTGTGCCGTACCCGAACGCCGCCGTCAACCGCCTGAGCAGCCTGCCGCTGTCGCAGCGCCTGGTCTCTGTGCAGGGTCTGACGGTAGATGCCGACGACCGCTTGTGGCTGCTGGACCTCGGCATCATTAAGACCAAGCCGACTTCTTATGGCGGTCCGAAGCTCGTGGCCGTGGACCTCAAGACAAATAAAATTGTCCAGACCATTATTTTCCCGCGCATCGTCGCCGGGCCGAATGCCTATTTAAATGATGTTCGCGTAGATCTACAACTCGGCAAGGCCGGGACGGCGTTTATCACGGACTCATCGGAGAAAGGCCCGAACGGCATTGTGGTCGTTGATTTAGCCACCGGGGCAAGCCGCCGTCGTCTGAACAATCACCCGTCGGTCAAGGCTGAGCCGGGCTTCACACCGATTGTCGAAGGCCAGCCGCTGTTGAAACGCATGAAGGGAATGCCGCCGATGCACGACAAGACCGGCGCAGACGGCCTGACACTGACGCCTGACGGCAAGTACTTGTATTACTGCCCGAACGAGGGCCATCACTTATACCGCGTGTCCACCGCCGCGCTTGCCGACCCAAACCAAACTGATGCCCAGGTGGAAGCAGACGTTGAAAACTTAGGCGACAAGGGATTCGCGTCCGACGGCATTGAAGCCGACTCGCAGGGCTATGTGTATTTGACCGATTACGAGCATAACGCAATCAAGCGGCGCTCGCCGACCGGCCAGTACGAGACGATTGTGTCCGGCCCGAACCTCATCTGGCCCGACGCCATCGCGTTCGGCCCCGACGGCTTCATGTATTTCACCGCCGACCAGCTCAACCGCCAGGCCAAGTACCATGACGGCAGAGACCTGCGCCAAAAGCCGATCCCGCTGTACCGTGTGGATGTCGGCTCCCAGCCGGTTATGCTGAAATAGGGTAAAAGGATAAAGCGAACACGGACAAGAAGGGCGAACCTCGCGTTCGCCCATTCGATAAGGAGAAACTCATGAGCGATACCACAGTCACGAAAATAGATTCGGTGCACTCGCCGCACGGCGAAATGGGGCAAAAATATCTGGCGTCGGGCCAAACGGTTGCCATGCGGCTTTGGGAAGAAACGCCTGCAAGCGAGCCGAAGCCCCCTGCGGCGCGGGAGTATGAAACGGTTGGCTACGTCATCTCAGGCCGGGCCGAGCTGCATTTGGAACACGGCCAAATGGTAATTTTAGAGCCGGGTAACTCGTGGGTCGTACCGGTAGGCGCGACGCATACCTACAAGATTTTGGAGCCGTTCACGGCGGTGGAAGCGACTTCGCCGCCCGCACAGGTGCATGGGCGGGATGAGTAGAAGATGCAAAACCGGCACTGGAAGTGCCGGTCTACTTTTGCATGGAAGTCGAAGCGACTAAAGATTAAGAAAAGCCTTTATTGGCTGCTCCGTAGTCGCTTCGACTTTCACTCAACAGCAGGCCGGCACTTCCAGTGCCGGTTTCTTAGAAACGACAAATCACACATGGCCGGTGACTTTTTAGACGTGCTGAAGCAGCGCGGGGCCGATGGGCAGAATGCCGGGGACCAATTCGGCGGGGCGGGCAGCGGCACCGGAAACGGACTGCCGACGGACCTTGCCAACAATTTCTGGTTCGCGACTGGGATTGAATGTTCTTATCCGACTATCGGGAACGGCACAGTCCGGCGCGATCTGCTGGAAGAATGCGGACATTACACGTTCTGGCGGGAAGATCTGCGGCTGGTCAAAGAATTGGGCCTCAAGTTCCTGCGCTACGGCCTGCCGTACTACAAAATCCACCTAGGGCCGGGCCGGTATGACTGGGAGTTTGCCGATCTCGTCATGGCGGAGATGTGTCGGCTCGGTATCACGCCGATTTTGGATTTGCTGCACTTTGGGGTTCCTGACTGGCTCGGCAGCTTCCAGAACCCGGAATTGCCGCTGCACTTCGCTGACTACGCTGACGCGGTCGCGGAGCGTTACCCTTGGGTGCGCTACTACACGCCGGTCAACGAGATTTATGTGTCGGCGAACGCCAGCGCCCAGAAGGGGATTTGGAACGAGCAGTTGCAATCCGAGCTTGGCTTTGTCACGGCGATTAAACATCTCTGCGCGGCCAGTATTCTCGCGAACCAGCGGATTGCCGTGCGGCGGCCCGATGTGATTATTGTCCAAAGCGAGTCGGCAGAGTACATCCATCAAATGACGGCCCAGCCGGACCCAAAGATTACTCTGCAAAACGAGCTTCGATATTTGGCGCTGGATCTGCTGTACGCCAATCGCCCAAACTCCGATGTCCTGCTGTACCTGATGGACAATGGGCTGACCCGCGCCCAGTACGACTGGTTCATGGCCGGCAAGCCGCCGGGCTACCAGATCATGGGCAATGACTACTACGGGCGCAATGAGCATTTGCTGCTGCCCAGCGGCGAGATGCTGCAAGCTGAGGACATCATGGGCTGGTACGGCCTGACTTTGCAGTATTACCAGCGCTATCACCTGCCGATCATGCACACCGAGACCAACTCACTGGACCCGGACGCTGCCCCGGCGTGGCTGTGGAAGCAGTTCCGTAATATCCTGCGGATGCGCGGCGACGGCGTTCCGGTCTTGGGCTTTACCTGGTACAGCCTGACCGACCAAGTAGACTGGGATGTGGAGCTGGCGGAGAAGAAAGGCACGGTCAACCCCTGCGGCTTGTATGACCTGAACCGCAAGCCGCGCCCGGTCGCGGCGGCGTACCGGCAGCTCCTGGACGAATTCGGCCAGATGTCGCTGGTGGCCCACAGCGAAATGTTTGCGGTCAACGCTGCGCCTGCAAGATTGCGGACGGATATTTGAGGACCCCCCAACCCCCAACAATGGGGGAGTCCGAGCAGATCAGGCCTCTCTCCTATTCATGCTCCCCCATTATTGGGGGCTGGGGGGATACTTAGAAAGACAATCCAAAATGCCTGAAGAAACAGAAACCGAACTCTCCCGCCGTGCGTTCCTAAAGACCGCTGGGACAAGCGTCGCTGCGCTTGCCCTGGCTGCCGAAGCCGCCCGCACGGACGCCGCCGCGCCGCCAGTCTCGCCGCCACCCGCGCCGGAAACCAAGCCGATCCGCCTGCCGCCGACTAGCGCCGCCACTGAAAGGACGCCTGATCCTGCCCCGACACCGCTTGCGCCCAGCCGGCGTCTTGGCATCGCCGTGGTCGGCCTCGGCAATCTGGCGCTGGCCGAGGTCATTCCGGCGTTCGGCCAGTCGAAATACTGCAAACTGGCGGCGCTTGTCAGCGGCTCGCCGGACAAGGCGCGGGAAGTCGCCGCGCAGAATGGCATTCCGGCAAGCAGCATTTACTCCTATGAGAATTACGATGCGATCAAGAACAACCCGAACGTTGACATCATCTATATCATTCTGCCAAATTCGATGCACGCCGAGTTTACCGTGCGCGGGGCGCAGGCCGGAAAGCATATTTTGTGCGAAAAGCCGATGGCGACGTCTGCGGCGGAATGCCGGCAAATGATTGACGCCTGCGCCAAAGCCGGCAAGAAGCTGATGATCGCCTACCGCATTCAGTACGAGCCGAATAACCGTTATATGCGGCAGCTCGTACAAACGCAGCAGTATGGCCCTGTCAAGATCATTGAAGCGGTGAACGGCCAAAATCAGGGTGACCCAAACCAGTGGCGTCAGAAAAAGGCGCTGGCAGGCGGCGGGTCGCTGCCGGATGTCGGCTTGTACTGCCTGAACACGACGCGCTTTTTGACGGGAGAAGAGCCGACCGAAGTAATAGCGACTACCTACAGTACGCCGGGCGATCCGCGCTTCGCTGAAGTCGAGGAAAGCGTCCTCTGGCAGATGAAGTTTCCTTCAGGCATCCAGTCCAACAATACGACCTCGTACGGATTCCATGAGGACCGCCGCTACCGGGTCCATGCGGCCTCCGGCTGGTTCGGGCTGGACCCGGCATTTTCGTACCACGGCCTTCAGCCGGAGCTGTCGTATGCCACCGGCAAGATCGAGCATCGGGAGCGGCCCCAGATTGGCGATAAGAACCAGTTCGCGCTGGAAATGGACCACATGGCCGAGTGCGTCATGCAAAATAAGACCCCGTACACACCCGGCGAGGAAGGCTTGCAGGACCAGCGTATCATGGAAGCCATCTACTTGAGCGCCAAAACCGGCAAGCCGATGAAGCTGCCGCTGATCACGACCCGCGACACATTTAGGGGATCAGAGCCGGAGGAAGACGCAGGGTAGGGGAAGACAGAGTAGGGGAAGACAGAGCAAAAACCGGCACTGAAAGTGCCGGCCTACTTTTGCATGGAAGTCGAAGCGACTACGGAAAAGACCATGATCGCAGTTCTTCAGTCGCTTCGACTTCCACTCAACAATAGACCGGCACTTTCAGTGCCGGTTTCTTATTTTCCTCAACTCTACTTGACGGCTTCGGCGCTTTGGGCGATCTCGTACAGGAACCACGAGCGGCGCTCGGTCGTGTCAAGAATCTCTTCCAGCAGGTTTGCCGTGGCAAGGTCTTTGTTGTCGTCGGCGACTCCGGCGGCGGCACGGATCTGCTGAGCGATATGTCGGTTGTCCAGAATCAGCCGGTGAACCATCTCCTGCGGCTGCACGAACTCGTCGTTGTCGTCATGGATGGTCTGAAGCGAGCCGGCGTGGGACAGGGACCGGACCGATGTGCCACCGATCTTGCGGATGCGCTCGACCATCGGGTCAATGCTTTCCAGAACCTGCGTCGCCTGCTTGTCGAACAGCAGATGTAGGTCTCGGAAGCGGGGGCCGGACAGATGCCAGTGGTAGTTCTTGGTTTTGGCGTAAAGGGCAAACGCATCGGCGATCAATGGATTGACCGCCTCAGTGACGGCCTTCGCCTGCTCCGGCGAAAGGTCGGTCGGAGTGGCAAGCGGTGCGGGGGCGGGATAAACGGTCGGGAAGCCCTTGTCGCTGACCGGGGCGGGCTGACCGTGGGCATCATTGCCATCAATCTCGGTGCCGGGTTTCTGTGCTGTCTGTGTCATAATCTGTTCCTTTTATCTAAGCCGCACGATACGCGGCGATGATTTACCAGGTTGTTGTACCCGCATCCCGGCAATTTTACCCGCCCTGCCAGAATTGTAATTCGGGCCACTATTGTTTAGCGCCGCCATGAGAGCGGTAAGATGCCCGCAGAACACTATTTTGTGCAAAGGACTCTTTATGAAAAACCGCTCACTTCTTTTTGCCGCACCCGCGCTGGCTGGCATCGCCCTGCTGGCCGCTTCTCCCACGGCATCGGCGCAGGCGCAGGCTGGTTCCGTACAGGTCGGCAGCGCGACCATCGCCTACCGGGTGCAGGGCCATGGCCCAGCAATGATGCTGGTGCACGGCTACCCACTGTCGGGTGAGCTGTTCGCCAAGAACCGGGCAGCGCTGGCTCGCCATTACACCGTTGTCACACCCGACCTGCGCGGCTTCGGCAGCTCGACGACGCCCGATACCAAAGGCGGCGTCGAGCTGTACGCCAAAGATATGCTGGCCGTGATGGACCATCTGCATGTCCGAAAAGCAATCATCGGCGGCATGAGCATGGGTGGGCCGGTCGTTTTGGAGATGTACCGGGAAGCACCGCAGCGGTTCCGAGGATTGGTTCTAATTGACTCGACAACTTTCCCGGCAAATGATGTCGAAAAAGCCGAATGGCCCGGCTTCGGCAGCCAAGCTCGCGATAAGGGGGTTGCTTCGATGATCCCCGCGCTGATGCCCCAGATGCTGACGACAAAAACGCGGACTTCCGATCCCGCTCTGGTCAAGTTCATCGGCGGCATCGTCAAAAAAGGCTCCGTCAACGCAGCAGTCGGCGGCGGCAGCACTTTGGCGAATCGCCCTGACTCTCGTCCGATGATGGCACACGCCAAGATCCCGGTGCTGATCGTGGTTGGGGAAGACGACCCAATTTACCCACTGGAAATGGCCCAAAAGATGCATCAGGACATTCCGCACTCGCACCTTGCCGTCATTCCCGGCGCGGCCCACGCCGCGATCATTGAAAAGCCGGAAGCCTGCAACCGGGCGCTTGCCGCTTGGGCTTCTACGGTTCATTAGAACTGCGAAATTAAATGCCGGGCGATTGAAATCGCGGCAACACGTTCACGAAACCTGCCTTCGCAGGTTAGGAAACTTCCTAGTCCGCGAAGGTGGAATTCGTGCTTTTGCTGCCGCAATTTCAATCGCCCGGCATTTTCTAACCTTATCCTACAAAATATCCGCCAATTAAACTAACTATTCAGCAGTTAAGCACACCTATTGATGTTTAGAACAAAAGCAGGAGATGGTATCACTCCCCCGTAACCATTCACGAGAAAGGCAGCTCCAATGGCAGACGAAACCGAAGACGAAACCACGCAGGATGACACGACGACGACCGACCATAGCCCGGAAGCCGCGCAGGTCGGCACGTCCGATGGCGACGGCGACAGCGAAAAAAGCGAATAAGAAAACAGCAACCAAGAAAGAAAACACCCAATGCCACTCACAGTCATTGCGAAGTTCCAGGTTAAGCCCGGTATGGAAAGCCAGTACAAAGAAGAACTGCACGGTATGCTCACACCGTCTCGTGCCGAGGCCGGCTGCCTTAACTACGATGTGTTCCAGTCGAACGACGATCTGGCGATCTTTTTCACCTACGAAAACTGGACTGGAAAAGACAGGCTGGACGCACACATGGAAACGCCGCATTTCAAGGCGCTGAGCGAGAAAAGCAAAGAAATGCTTGCCAAGCCGATGGACATTGATTTATTGACTCAGTACGAGTAAGTCACGCACTACCGAGGAGACATAAATGAAAGCTGTTGTTTACAAAGGCGTTAAACAAGTCGCTGTCGAAGACATCGAAATGCCGCGTGTTGAAGAAAAGACGGACGCGCTGCTGAAGATCACGTCCGCCGCCATCTGCGGCTCTGACCTGCATATGTATGATGGGCGCACGCCGTTTGAGATCGGGCGCTCTATTGGTCACGAGATTATGGGCGTGATCGAAAGTGTCGGCGACGCCGTCACGCAAATCAAAGTTGGGGACAGAGTTGTCCTACCGTTCAACATCGGCTGCGGAGACTGCTTTAACTGCTCCCGTACTTATTCCAATGCCTGCCTTGTGACAAACCCGGAAGGGGTCGGCGCGGGCTTTGGCTATGCTGGTCTCGGACCCTATCAGGGTGGACAGGCTGAGTATATCCGTGTGCCGTATGCGGATTTCAACTGTCTGAAAGTGCCGGGGACGCCGGGCGATGAGTTTGAGGACAAGTTCATCCTGCTGGCAGACATCTTCCCGACGGCGTATCATTCGACTGAGCTTGCCAAAGTCGGCCTCGGCTCAACCGTTGCCATTTACGGTGCGGGGCCGGTCGGAATGCTGGCGGCCTACAGCAGCCTGATCAAAGGCGCTTCGGAAGTTTATGTGGTAGACAGTGTCCCGGAGCGATTGGCAAAAGTGAAGGCTATCGGTGCGACCCCGATCAACTTCAAGGACGGCAAGCCGGTCGAGCAGATCCAAGACATTCGCAAGAACAACAAGATGCTCAAAGACTCGTTCCGACCCGGCGACGAGAAGATGAAAGGTGTCATGTGCGGGATTGACGCCGTCGGCTTCCAGGCGCACGATGAAGGCAACCCAGACATTGAGAAGCCGAACCAGATCACAAGCGATCTGATCGAGCTGATTAACCCGACTGGCGCACTTGGCGTCATCGGCGCATTTACCCCAAAGGACCCGACTCCTGTAGATAAGAAGGCCGGCAAGGGTGTTTATGAAATCCCGTGGGCAGATCTGTTCGAGAAGGGCATCACGGTCGGCACGGGTCAGGCACCGGTGAAGCGCTACAACGTGCTTCTGCGCGATTTGATCCTCGCGGGGAAAGTAGACCCTTCGTTCATCATCAGCCATGACATGCCGCTGGAAGGCGCTCCCGACGCCTACGGCCATTTTGATAAGCGCGAAGAAGGTTACACGAAAGTCATCTTGAAGCCTCAGATGAAGGGGTAGGTCAACTCCTCCCAGCCCCCAATAATGGGGGAGCATGATAGAAACGGACAATTTCGCCTTCTGCTCTTGCTCCCCCATTATTGGGGGCTGGGGAGGCATTTCCTCTCACAAAACTATGCTTAAACGAACCATTGCACTTCTTTCCTGCTTGTCCGTCCTGCCTGCCGCCGCGCAGACGCCCGAAATAGTCGCCCGCTTCTTTGGCCCCATGCCGACCGGCGTGACTGTTTCGCACACGGGCCGTGTTTTTGTCAACTATCCCCACTGGGGTGATCCTGTCAAGTTCACGGTTGCAGAGATCGTCAACGGACAGGCCGTTGCCTACCCGAATGCACAGATCAACAAAATCAATAAATCCCGTCCCAGCACCTGTCTATACTCGGTGCAGAGCGTCGTCATAGACCCGGATGACCGGCTCTGGGCCTTAGACACCGGCAGTGTCAAGCTAGGGCCGAATGTCCCCGGCGGGCCAAAGATGGTCTGCATGGATTTGAAGACCAATACCATCACTCGCACGATTTTCTTTCCGCGCTCGGTGGTCACGCCTGCGACTTACCTGAACGATGTTCGCTTTGATCTGCGGCGCGGCAAGGGTGGCACGGCGTTTATCACCGACTCCGGCGGTAAGTCCGATGACGGCATTATTATCGTAGACTTGGCATCGGGCAAAAGCTTCCGGCGTCTGGGAAAAGACCCATCGGTCAAGCCGGACACGAAAGTGATCGGCATTGTGGATGGCTTCCCGCTCCTGGAGCGCAAGCATGGGCTGTCGCCGCAGGTACCGAAGTTCGCCTCCGACGGCATTGCGATCAGCCGCGACGGCAAGACATTATATTACTGCCCGATTTCCAGCCGTCAGCTTTACAGCGTCTCGATTGATGCGATGATGGACCGGAGCAAGTCGGAAAGCCAAGTCGCGGCGACAATCAAAGACCTCGGCGTCAAAGGGATGACGGACGGGCTGGAGTCTGATTCGTCGGGCAGTTTGTATACCGCCGATGAAGAGCGGTCCCAAGTCAAGTACGGCAAACCCGGCGGGCCTTACAAAGTGCTGGCGCAGGTCCCCAAAATGTACTGGATCGATACGATGTCGGTCGCAACAAATGGGTATCTCTACTTCACTGGGAACGAGCTTGCCCTGCTGCCGACCTACCACAATGGCAAGGATCTGCGGGTCAAGCCGTACCTGCTGTACCGGATCAAGACCAACAAGCAGCCGGTCCTACTCAAATAGTGCAAACATAGAAATAGGAGAATGAGCAATGGTAGAAGAAGACACCGTAGACTCGGTGGACGTCAGCTCGACGCATCTCAGCCACGACAGCGGCAGCGAAGCGGCCACCATAGACAACCATATTGAAGAAACAAACGTCAACATCGGCAGCACCGAGCGATGGGCGACGGCGATTGCCGGCGGCACGCTTGCGACTTACGGCCTCATCCGCCGTTCTCCGCTGAGCCTCGCGCTGGCGGCCGTAGGGACGTATCTGGTCGTGCGTGGCGCAACCGGCCACTGCCCGGCGTATTCCGCTGCCGGAGTCAACAACGCTGGGGGTGACACGCAGGACGACGTGCGAAAGCGTCTCGGCGACACCGGTATCAAGGTCACCCATGCCGTCACGATTCTGAAGCCCGTCGCCGAGCTGTACTCCTACTGGCGAGACTTCACGAACCTGCCGCGCATCATGGACCACTTGGAGTCGGTCACGGTGTCAAACGACATCAACTCACACTGGGTTGCCAAAGCCCCGCTCGGCAGCACGGTCTCCTGGGATGCCGAGATTATCAACGATGTCCCGAACGAAGTGATCGCCTGGCGCTCTCTGCCCGGCGCGGATGTAGACAATGCCGGCGCGGTGACATTCAAGGCTGCTCCCACCGGGCGCGGCACCGAAGTCCGCGTTTCGCTTTCCTACGCTCCACCCGCCGGCAAACCCGGCGCGGTCATCGCGAAGCTGCTAGGCGAGGAGCCGACAAAGCAGCTTGACGACGATCTGCGCCACTTCAAGAACCTGATGGAAACGGGCGAGCGCCCAACCACCGAAGGCCAGCCGTCAGGACGCGGCCCGGACAAAGATCAGGTAAAGTAACCCACTCCGGCACAAGTGCCGGCCTTCCCGCTTCGGGAGGGCGAAAAGTTTTTAGATGCGAAGGGCTGCCCTCCTCGTCTTCCCGCTTTGGGAAGACCCCTGCGAAGTAAGGAGGTGGGTTCCGAAAGGCACAAACTATGAAAGCACTCTGCTGGTACGGAAAAAATGATGTTCAGGTCTCGACGGTCCCCGACCCGAAGATCCTGAACCCGCGCGATGCGATTATTAAGGTAACCTCGACCGCCATCTGCGGCTCTGACCTGCACCTCTACAACGGCTTTATTCCGACAATGGAAAAAGGCGACATCCTCGGCCACGAGTTCATGGGCGAAGTGGTCGAGCTTGGGCCGGAAGTCAAGAATTTGAAGATCGGTGACCGCGTGGTCGTGCCGTTCGACATCGCCTGCGGGACATGCCATTACTGCTCGACATCCCGGTTTTCGCTCTGCGATAACTCGAATCCAAATTCCATCATGGCGGAAGAGCTGTATGGCTATTCTCCGGCAGCGCTGTACGGCTACTCACATCTCTACGGCGGGTATGCCGGCGGGCAGGCCGAGTATGTCCGTGTGCCGTTTGCGGATGTCGGCCCGGTGGTCGTCCCTGACAGCTTGACCGACGAGCAGGTGCTGTTCCTGACCGACATCTTCCCGACCGGCTATCAGGCCGCCGAGAACTGTGGTATTAAGCCCGGCGACACGGTCGCCGTTTGGGGCTGCGGCCCGGTCGGTCAGTTTGCGATCCAGAGTGCGTACATGCTCGGCGCGGAACGGGTCATTGCGATGGACCACATCCCAGAGCGGCTGGCAATGGCGCGGGACAAAAGCAAAGCCGACGTGGTAAACTACGAGGAGCAGGATAATCTATTCACGACGCTGAAAGAAATGACCGGCGGACGCGGCCCGGACCACTGTATTGACGCGGTCGGCCTGGAAGCCCACGGCACCGGCCTCGGCAACATCTACGACAAAGGGAAAGAGCTGGCCCGGCTGTCGTCAGACCGCTCCAATGTGCTGCGGCAGGCGATCCAGTGCTGCGGCAAAGGCGGCACGGTCTCGATCCCCGGCGTCTATGGCGGCTTTTTGGACAAGTTCCCGATGGGCGCGGCATTTGCGAAGGGTTTGACATTCAAGATGGGCCAGACGCATACTCAGCGCTACTTGAAGCCGCTGCTGGAAACGATTGTGCAGGGCAAGATCGACCCGACATTCGTCATCACGCACCGGATGAAGCTGGCGGATGCGCCGGAAGGCTACAAGATCTTCAAAGAGAAGAAGGACGACTGCATCAAAGTAGTGCTGACGCCTTAAGAACCTACCCCGCTCGTTCCTCGCCTCCCCACCCGAAACGGGAAGGGCAAGAGTTCAAGAGCATATCGAACAAGCCCCTCGTGCCTATCTCCTATCCTTCCCGTTTCGGGTGGGGAGGCGAGGAGCGAGCGGGGCAGGTTCCGAGAGACTTATGACCAAAACCACTCGCAACTTACTGCTTCTCGCCGCCTCCGCCCTCGCCCTCCGTGCCTTCATTCAGCAGAAGCGTACCGCTGATCTTGGCGGACAAGTCGTGCTGATTACCGGTGGCTCGCGCGGCTTAGGGCTGGCCCTCGCGCACGAGTTTGGAAAGCAGGGCTGCCGCCTCGCCCTCTGCGCCCGTGACGCCGACGAGCTGGCACGGGCGCAGGAAGGCCTGCGAGCGTCGGGCTACGAAGTCTACACGTCGGTTTGCGAATTGACCGACACGGTGCAAATTGATCGCCTCATCGCTGAGATCACGGCACACTACGGCCAAATTGACATACTTGTCAACAACGCGGGGGTGATTGAAGTCGGCCCGGTGCAGAATATGCAGCGGCGCGACTTTGAAGACGCCATGAATGTGGATTTTTGGGGCGTTCTCGACACAATTCTCGCCGTCCTGCCGCAGATGCAGGCACGCAAGTCGGGCCGGATTGTCAACATTACGTCTATCGGCGGCAAAGTGGCGTTTCCGCACCTGCTGCCGTATGCCGCCGCCAAGTTTGCCGCAACAGGTCTTTCCGAGGGGCTGCATGCGGAGCTTCAGCGGGATGGTATCACGGTCACGACCATTGTTCCCGGCCTGCTCCGCACCGGCTCGTATTTCAATGCTTTGTTCAAGGGAAACAAGACCGGCGAGTTCGCCTGGTTCTCTCTAGGCGATAACCTGCCAGGCGGGTCCATCAGCGCGGAGCGGGCCGCCCGCGAGATTGTGGCGGCGACCCGGCGTGGATCCGCCGAGCGCATCCTATCGGTTCCGGCCAGCCTGCTGTCCCGCGCTCAGGGCCTTGCGCCCAGCACGACCGGCCATCTGCTGACACTGGTTAACAATGCGATCTTGCCGCCGCCGTCGGAAATGCCGGGCAGCGATACGATCAGCCCCGGCAGAGACGCCGACCCGTCCGTGCCGCTGCATCCAGCGTTCGATGCCGCGACGGCACTGGGGCGGTCGGCGGCAGAGCGGCTGAACGAGTAAAGGAAATCGCCCCGCCAAGATCAATCTTGACGGGGCGATTTTTCCGCTTCCTGCTTAGGTGTTATCGGCAAGCGTCGCGTCCTGCGCGGCGGTTGTCTTGCCCTTCACAGCGGCGCTGTCCTCATGGAACAGATAGTTCGACGATTCTGGGTCCAGTGCTCCAGACGGCGTCTGGGCGACGAGCTGGGCGAAATGGTCCAAGTCATGCTGGAGCTTCTGCTCAAAGTGGTTGCCCGCGCCAAGCTTTTCGCCGACGTCGCCCAGCACACCCGCGGGCGGCGTGTACGACAGCGTCACTTGGACTTTGGTCTGGCTGTCGCCGACCGGCTCAAATGTCACGACTCCGTGATTCTGTAGGCCATCTATCGAGCGCCAGCCGATCTGCTTGCCCTCAATCCAGTTCTCGTTTACGGCATCCCACTCGTGGGTTCCAACAACGTCCGCAACCCAGTGAGAGGTCTGGCTATCTTTATAGGTCACTTCCTTGATGTACGACATAAACTTCGGGAAGTCGTTGAAGTGCGAGAACAACTGGAAAACTTGACTGCTCGGTGCATTAATTGTCACCGCGACTGTATGCGTATATTCGGCCATAATTTTGCTCCTTGGTAATCTGTCTGCTCTTGGCTTGTTTCCGCCGCTGGTAGGCTAGAAAGAGAAGGCGGCACAGAATCCTAGAACGGCTCTCCATGCATCGCGCTTCCTGTGTTACTTCTTGGCGGGGTCATGACCCCAGTTCATCAGAGAGTACCGCCAGCGGGTCTCGGTGATGTCCTCGTACGGCCTCTCGGCGAGATGCCGCTGCACATAGCTGACGACTCGCCGCATCTGCGCGTAGTCGCCGGTGGAATAGTTAGCCTGATGGCGCAGCATTTCTACAATATGCCGTCCCGGCTGGTGGCCGGTAGACCCGCTCTCGCCTTCCTGGGTTTGGCCGACTTCCTTCGAGTAATCCGTTCCCAGCCACTGCTCGATTTCGGGCACGGTCATGTTGATCGTATCCTGAAAATCTTTCAGCGTCTGCGCGTTATCGCCATGTTCTGCCACTGTCGTCTCGCGTTTCTGAGGCTACTTGGTCTTTGTCAGATCGTCCGGTTTGTGGGCCGCTTCTTTATGAGAATCGGTCTCGACCAAGTACTCCGGGCTGTCTTCCGACGCCGCGACATGGTGGCTTTTGATCTCCATCGGCGAAGTCAGCTTCTTTTCAACGATGCCTTTTGTTTTACCCTGGGAAGTCTCCCACTCGACATGGTCGCCTTTTTTCAGATCAGCCATCGGCATTCGCTTTCTAAAGCAGGACTACATATTCTTGCCGCTCATGTCGCTCGGCATCATAGCAGGCTTCAATGCGGGCATCTTGGCGGCATGAACGCCGAGGTTAGAGCCGACCTGATAGATCATCTTGGTGTGGTCTTCGATCTCCGGCAGGTTCTTCGAGGCAAATGCCGTCAGGCCGGCGTTCTTGCCCGTCGAGATTTCTTTCTCAAACAGGCCAACTGTGTCGGTATGCGCTTTTTCCTGCGATCCCATGTAAGCCTTGTCGAATGCTGCGCCAGACAGGCCGGACATCTTGGCAATAGCCGCTTTGTGCATCGGGTCGGTGTCCGTCGGCAGGGCCATCTTGTTGTCCTGGGCGACAGTCTTCAACTCGGCATTCGCCGCCGAATGCTCCTTGACCATACGCTTGGCGACGTTCAAGACTTGGGAGTTGTGGCTTTTTTGCAGTGCGATCTGGCTGGATTTGACTTCAAAGATGCCGCCCTGCGCGGCCATTTTTGCAAACTTCAGGTCCATCGCATCAGCATTTGCTAGCGCCGCGCCGGCTGTCAGCATCAGTCCTGACACGACCGCTCCGGTCATCATTTTCTTGGTAAACATCATTCTTTGTTCACTCTTTCTAAGAGGGTTTTGTCTGCCTTAAGTTTTCCCTGTCTGCCTTTAAATTAAACGCCCTAAAACTTCGGCTCCAAAGCACCGACAATAACGGCAAGCTATTATTACTGCAATGATGGAGGAAATCCCGATGCGCCTTGTCACACGGTCCGACTTTGATGGACTGATCTGTGCGGCCTTGCTGAAACAGGTCGAAACCATTGATTCCATTCAGTTTGTCCACCCGAAAGACTTGCAGGACGGCAAGTTTGAAGTCTCGGCAAACGACGTGCTGACCAATGTTCCCTATGTCCCTGGCTGCGGCTTGTGGTTCGACCATCACGCCACTGAAATTGAGCGCATTGTCGGACGCATTCCGTTCCAGGGCGACTGCTGGCTGGCCCCAAGCGCAGCCCGCGTCGTGTACGATTATTATGGCGGCGCGGCCCGCTTTCCCGGCATTGAAGAAATGATGCGGGAAGTGGACAAAGCCGACTCGGCGCTGTTTACAGCAGGTGACGTTCTGCACCCTGAAGGCTGGGTCCTGCTGTCATTTTTGATGGACGCTCGAACGGGACTGGGCCGGTTCCGGGACTACCGCATCTCGAACTACCAGCTTATGTACGATCTGATCGACGCCTGCACGACCAATTCCATCGGCGAGATTTTGCAGATGTCCGATGTCCAGGAGCGCGTCGTGCGCTACTTCGAGCAGGATGCTCTGTTCCGAAAGATGCTGACGGAACATTCCTGGACCGAGGGCAATGTAGTCGTCTCGGACCTGCGGGATGTGACGCTTATTCCCTGTGGCAATCGCTTTCTCGTGTATGCGCTTTATCCCAGTGCCAACACGTCAGTTTGGATCGTCAACGGATTTCAGAATAAAAACTGCGTCTTTGCCTGCGGGCATAGCATCATGAACAAAACGTCCCGCACCCACATCGGAGCGCTGATGCGCCATTTCGGCGGCGGCGGCCACGAAGCGGCGGGAACCTGTCAGGTGCCGCATGAGGACTCCGAAGCAGTCCTGCGCGAGCTGGTGGGGTCCATGCACCGCGACGAGCAGGCTGTTCTTGATGAAGGATGGCTGCTGGCGCAAGCGGCGTAAACTCGTCTTTGACACTTGAACCTACCCAAACACTTGACACTTTTGGCATCACAGGGTATCATTCTCTCTGTTCTGCAAGCTGTGGGTCGGTGTCCGAGTGGTTAAAGGAGGCGGTCTGTAAAATCGTCGGCGCAAGCCTACACAAGTTCGAAACTTGTCCGGCCCATTAAAAGCAAACACAAAATGCCCTGGGGCTTTACGAAGCGCCGGGGCATTTTTGCGTCTGAGAGACTTATGTTACGCAGGGAATACCCAAGATTTCAATTCTGGGCGAACCCGCTATTTACGGCGGGCCAGCAGCAGGCAGACATCGTCGTGCAGACGGTTCTCCGCGAACGACCGGGCACCGTCCAGCACGGCCTGGCCGATGTCGGCAAGCGATCCCAGCGGCAGGGCCTCCGCCGCCAGACGCGCCATGCCGTCATTGCCGAGAAACTGCCGCCCCTGCCGCGCCTCGGTGACGCCGTCGGTGGCGACTAGAAGCAGGTCTCCGGTGTCCAGGTACAAATCGGTGGCTTGGTAGCTGGCTTTGGCGGCGATCCCCAGCGGGACGCCGCTGACGGCGACTTCTTCAAACGTGCCGTCCGGGCGCAGCAGGATCGGCGGCTCAGCCCCGGCGGCGGCAATACGGGCCATGCCCGTGGCCGAATCCACGACCGCCAGAGTCATCACCACAAAGTATTCGTCGGCCCCTACGTCCATTGCCTGCGATTCGCACAAAAACGCATTCAAGCGGCCGAGGGCCGACGCGGCATCAGAATGCTCGCGCAGGTAGGCCCGCAGCGTGTACTTGATCTCCGCTGTCCGGCTGGCCGCTTCCAGGCCCTTGCCGGACACGTCCCCGACCACCAGCGCCAGGCGTCCGCCGTCAAGTGCGAAGACGTCAAAGTAATCGCCGCCGACCTGCGCTTCGTCCCACGCCGGACGGTAGAGAGTTTCCACGTCGAGGCCGGTCAAGATGGACGCCGGCGGCTTGTTCAGCAGTGACCGTTGCAAGGACTCGGCGATTTTATGCTCCCGCTCGTACAGCGCGGTCAGCTCTTCCTGCTGCCGTCTGCGCTCGGTGATGTCCCGGACCGACGCGAACAGCAGCGTTCGCCCGCTGACCATCAGCGAGCTGACACTTGCTTCCACCGGAAACGTCGTGCCGTCGGCCCGGCGATGCTCCGACTCGAATGGCGGGATCGTCTCGGTTTGAGCCTGCCGAAACAAAGCTGCGTAATCTCCCTCCTGGAACGCGGCGTTGACGGTCATGGCCTGCATCGTCTGCATCTGCGCCGCCGTGTAGCCGAGCGACTGCTGCGCGGCGTCATTGACATAGACAAAGCCGCCTTGTTCATCCAGCAGGTAAAACGCATCGTTAGCGTTCTCGCTGAGGAACTGGAACTGCCGCAAAACTTCCTCCGCCGCTTTGCGCTCGGTAATCTCGGCGGCAAGAACACCGACGCCCAGACGATGCCCCTGTGCATCGTCTACCGGGTAATAGGAGGAAACCCAGTAGCGCTCGGTGTTTGGGGAAGCGGGGGTCTGGCCTTTCACCTCCACGCCGATCTGGGCTTTGCCTGTTTCTAATACCGGTCGCAAGTTTTGGTTTTCGACATCGGCCATGTTCGGCAGGACTTCCGCTAGGGTGCGTCCAAGCATGGCTTCCGCCGAGATGCCGTTGATTTGGGCCAGCGTCTCGTTCACCCGGCGGTAGCGCAGGTCGCGGTCAAAGAACGCAAAGCCGATTGGGGCGGAGTCCAGCAGGGTGTCGAGCAGGGCGACCGTTTCCTGAAGCTTTTCTTCGGCCACTTTCCGCGCCCGGTCGCTGTACTGCCGCGCGGACACATCGGTTTGGACGCCGACATAGTGAGTGACGGCACCCGACGCGCCGCGCACTGGCGAAACCGTGATCTCGTTCCAGAATTCCGTGCCGTCTTTGCGGTAGTTTAAGATCAGTGTCTGGCGCGGCTGGGCGGTTCGGACCGCCTCGCGCAGTTCGGCGACGGCGGCAGGGTCGGTGCCGGCACCCTGCAAAAAGCGGCAGTTGCGGTTCAGGACTTCCGACTCGGTGTAGCCAGTCATCGCCAGAAACGCCGGGTTGACATAGATCATGGGATAATCGGGGAGAGTAGCATCTGAAATGACAATGCCGTTGGACGCCGCCGCAATCGCGTCATCGCGCATGTGCAGCGCGGCCAGCGCCGCCTGCTTTTCGCGCTGGGCCTGCTGGAACCGAATGGCGGCACGAACCGAGCGGGCGGCAAGCTCCGGGGTCAGCGCGGATTTCGGCATATAGTCCACCGCGCCGGCGTCAATCATCGCCATCATGGCAGCGTCGTCACGCTGCCCGGTTAGGACAATCATCGGGGTCTGGATGTCCCGGTCGCGGGCTTCAATGAGAAGCTCCAGCCCGCTGCCGTCGGGCAGGGAATAATCCAAAAAGATGCACGAGAACTCTTCGCGGCCCAGCATCTCCCGCGCCTGCGCTAGCGTTTCCACCTCCACAAGGTCGGCGGCGATGGTCTCAAACTTCAGCGCGTCCCGGCTTAAAGCACGCCGCAGGGATTCGCGGTCAAGGGGGTCGTCGTCAACAATGAGGATGCGGAGGCGGTCGGACACATCGGCCAGCTTTCTTTCGAGTCTTTGTCGCTTCAGGAGCTTTTCTTGCGGGTAATTCTCAGAGAAATTGTACCCCAAACCGCACGATAAATCCCATAGAAATCAGCCAAGCGCTACTGCCACAGGTTCTCCCAAAGCAGCGGATTTGTACGCGGCTTCGGCGACGGCCAGCGCCCGCAGGCCGTCTTCGCCGGTCGCAAGGTCCGGCGCCGCCTGCCCCGCCGCCAGCCTCAGGAAGTCGGCTACCAGCCCGGCATCCGTTCCGCTGCCCCAGTGGTCCCAGGCAGCCCCGCTGCCGCCCGCCTGGCCTTCATAGTGAATCAGATTTTGGGCGAACATATCTAAGTCCAGCACGCCTTCGGTGCCGACTACTTGCAGGGTCACATCGCCCCAGGTCGGGAACGAGGGCGGGCGGGACCAGCTCGTGTCCAGGGTCGCAAACACTCCGCCGGTGTAGCCGATGGACAAAAAGCCGGTGTCTTCCCAAGCCTGATGGTAGAACCCGTGGCCGATCTCGGCATAGACTTCGGCGGCTTCCTGCCCCAGCAGCAGGCGGTTGAGGTCCGCGACATGGACCGTGTGGTCAATCACCGCTCCACCGCCCGATAGGGACGTGTCAACAAACCAGCCGCCGGGCATTTTGCCGTGGTTCGTGCCGCGGATCGCCAGCACCTCTCCGATGGCCCCCGACTGCACCTGCTCGCGCAGCCGCTGGAACGCCGGGGAGTAGCGGCAGGGAAACGCTGTCGCAAGGCTGGCTCCGGCCACCGCGCAGGCCGCGACCATCGCGCGGGCATCTTCGGTCGTCGCCGCCAGCGGCTTTTCGCACAAAATGGCTTTTACTCCTGCTCCCGCCGCCGCTTCCACCAAGCGCCGGTGCTGAACATTCTCGCTCGTGATGACCGCGCCGTTCAATTCTTGGTCCAGCAGCGCGGTCTCTGACGAGAAATAAGTGGTGCCGAACTGAGCCGCCATTGCCTGCCCGCGTGCCGGGTCTGGGTCGGCAATCCCGACAAGCTCCGTGTCAGGGCTGGCTTGCAGCGCCTGTGCGTAAGATGCCGCGTGCATGTGGGCAAACGAGAAAATGCCGATTTTGAGCGTTCCAGATTTCCGTGTCATAGCTGCACCACTTTTCCCGTCTCAATGGACTCAATCGCCGCCAGGCCGATGCGGGCCGCCTCCCGGCCGTCGTGCAGCGTCACCGGCGGCGGACTGTTTGTATCAAGCGCCGCGACAAAGGCGGCTAGCTCCAAGTAATAGGGGTCTTCCTGCGGGGCCAGCGGACTTTCCGGGACAGTGCCGCCGCCGCGCAGGGACGCGGTCAGTGGGGCGCTGCGGGCCGAGTCATGTTCAATGAGTCCTCCATCACCCGCAATCTCGAAGGTCGTGTGGAAGCCGCCGGGGTGCGCCCAGGAGCCTGTCACATGAGCGATCGCGCCGCTCGCGAACCGCAGAGTGACGAGCGCGTAATCCAGTCGCCCTTCGTACTGCTCCTGCCCGTACAGCCCTTTCGCGTAGACCCGCGACACCGGGCCGAAAGTCCAGCGCAGCCAGTCAAAGTCGTGCAGGATCAAATCCAGCGCGACGCCGCCGCTTTGCGCGGGGTCGGCGTACCAGTTGGGCGGGCCGCTCCACGCTGGAAACCCGCTTAGCCTTGCCGTGCGAATGGCCGCGGGAGCACCGACTGCGCCGGCGTCCACCCGCCGCTTGGCAGCGGCGTATTCGGGAAAGAAGCGCAGCACATGGCCGACCATGGCTGGCACTCCCGCGCGTTCAACGGCAGCGATCAGGGCGTCGCAGTCGGCCAGCGTGCGGGCCAGCGGCTTTTCGACAAACACCGCTTTTCCCGCCGCCGCCGCCTTTTCCACATACTCCCGGTGCAGCGGGGTGGGGGTGCAGACATCCACAATGTCAGGCTGGGTTTGCGTCAGCAGTGCATCCCAGTCGGTAAACGGGGAGCCGAGGGCGTGGGCGGCGTCTTCGCGCGGGTCTAGTATGCCTACGATCTCCGCCCCCGGCAGCCGGTTCCAGTGGCGGGCATGGACACGGCCTATGTTCCCGGCTCCGATTAATGCCACGCGGTAAGTCATGCGTCTATCCTTTCGTTTCTCTTTTCTTAACACAAGTGCAGAAATAATACCGCGTTTGACATAAAAGCCGCAATGGAAGAGACCGGCGGCGACCAAGTTTTAGAGACTTGACAAGGAGACGCGATAGGGGTAAAATAGTCACTGCGTGATGAAACGGCGGCGTAGCTCAGTTGGTTAGAGCGTTCGGTTCATACCCGAAATGTCCCCAGTTCGAGTCTGGGCGCCGCTAGTTACTGCAAGGCTCACACACTATTTCTATAGGGTGTGAGCCTTTTTGCTTGTGACTATCCGCACCTCGGGTTTCCAGGGCGTCCTCATTTTGGCAGGGCAATTTGTTATGAGCCTACCGCGGCCCCCAGCCGGGCGCGTGATGTGACAACATCCGCCTGCGCCTCTGCAAATGCGCCCTGCGCCCGCACCAGCGCAGCCAGTGCGTCCAGGCGCTCCGCCGCTGTAGACTTGCCTGCGTTATAGCGCAGGTTCGCGAGCGCGTAGCCTTCCTGCGCGGCGGCGACGCCGGGTGCAGCCGCCTGAGCCTGCGCGGCGGCGGTCTGCTCCGTCAGCCAGGTGGAAGCCGTTTCTGCTTCCACCTGCTGCTCGGCTAGACGGGCATCCGCCTCAGCACGTTTGGCGCGTGCCTTCGCTGCATCTACATCAGCCCGGCGCTGACCGCCGTCGTAAAGCGGCAGGCTGGCCGTCAAGCCCAGCGTGTAGCCGGCCCGCTGTAAGTCGCGTCCCAGCGAAGCATCGCCCATCGCGACCCCATACACCTGCGGTGCGTAAGCGCCCTCGGCGCTCCGAACCGCTGCCTGCGCCGCCGACACCTGAGCATCGGCCACGATCAATTCCGGGCGGCGCTTTGATGCGGCCAGCGCTGCCGCAAGAGTTGCCGGCAAGTTCGAGCGTGATGCGGCTAACGTATCAAGCGTGTCGGTCAGGGCAAGCGCGGACAACTGAGGAAGGTTCAGCAGGGACCGGAGGGTGACCAAAGCCTGCGCCTGAGCATTGACCGCCGCGAGTACACTCTGCCGCGCTTCCGCCTGGGCTGCCTGCTCCCGCAGTAAGTCTACCGGAGCCAGCCGCCCGGTTTGGACTTTTTCGGCGGTGACCCGGACCTGTTCATCCTCCGCCGATTGCTGCGCCTGGGCCACGGCCACCAGTGCGTTCCCCAAAGCCGCATTGGCATACGCCGACGTGACTTCTGAGGAGACCGTCAGCCGTGTTCCCGCCACTCCCGCCTGCGCCGCCGATGCCTGACTTCGGGAAGACGCAGTGCGTCCTGCCAGACTGCCGCCGGTAAACAGCGGAACCATCAGCATCAGATTTTGATCGGCAAAGGGGCCGGGCGGGATACGGATCACATTGCGCGGATCAACGCCAGGCGACGTGCTGAACGTATTGGACGAGTCGCCGACTGTTCCGTAAGTCGTCGTCGAAACGCTCGGCTTCTGCTGGGCCTGAGCGGAACGCGCCGACGCGGACGCGGCCTCCGCATCGGCCTGCCGCTGCTGAATGGACACATTGCTGACCTGCGCGAGAGCGAGGGCGTCCTGCAGGGACAATGTATGGGGAGCGGCCGGGGCGGGAGCGCCTTCGGCATAAGCGCTGACGGCCAGCAGCGTGAGGCCGAGAAAAGCTGTGTAACGCCGCAGAAAGCTGCTTTTCAAGAGCGTACTCCTTCTGATACTTTAACGTCTGATGCCACGGCCCTAGGCTTGCGCTTGGCCAGATTCCCTAAATCATCCACGAGAGCGTGCATGACTGGGATGACCAGCAGGGACAGCAGCGTTCCGACCGTCAGGCCCGCTACGATGACCGTGCCGAGCGGCTGGTAAGCATCCATGCCTGTTTTCGGAGCCAGTGCCACAGGCAGCATGGTGATAATCGTAATCAGTGAGGTCATTAAAATCGGGCGCAGGCGGTCGCGGCAGGCCAGAGAAATCGCTTCGTCACGGGGCATTTCAGGATGCTCGCGGCGGCGGCGCATGATCTGGTCGATCAGTAAAATCGCCGTCGTGATGTCCATGCCCGTTAAAATAATCACGGCCATGATGGAGACGCTGGAGAACGCCTGATGCGCCAAAAAGAGGCCGAAGAACACGCCCGACAGCTCCAGCGGAATGGACAGCACCATTTGGAGCGGAGCTAAAGGCCCACCGAACTGGGCGACCAGTACCAGAAAAATCAGCAGGACAGCGATCTCTAAACCGCGCAGCAGGCGGGCAAAGGAGTCCATCATCTGGGTCATGTCCCCGCGCATCTCCAAAGAATATCCGGGCGGGAAGTTCAGCGTAGACGACGCTTTTGTGATGATAGACATTGCCAGGTCCATAGACGGCGGTCCGCCCTTGCGGTAGTAGGCCAGCACGGACACTGAGCGCTTCAAGCCGTCATGCTGGATCAGGGTCGGCGCAAGCTGCGGGGTTGCCGTCGCCAGCGTCTTTAGCGGCACTTGAACGGTGTTCCCCGCACTGTCTTTGCCCGTGATCGGCATCTGCATCAGGTCGTACACCGAGCGGCGCTGGCCCTGCTGGTAGCGGATGTTGATGGTGTCCTGGCGAACATTGGGCAGGCGGTAGAACTCATCGGTCAGCGCCCCGCCCATCGCATAGTACGCCTGGTCTGCGACATCGGCGGGCGTTAAGCCGACCTCGGCGGCGCGCCGCGGGTCTACGTTCAAAGTGTACGACGGCTTCTCGACCGCCCAGGACGTGCTGACTTGGTACGCCCCCGGCGTGTGCCGCGCTACGTCCGCCACTTGGTTCGCAAGCTTCGACAGCACGTTCAAATTCGGCCCGGACACGAGAATGGTCACGGGCGCTTCCGATGACGCCATCACGTCCGCGCCCATTTCTTTGATTTGCAGGCGGCGAATGTTCGGGATGGTCTTTATGGCTTCGGCCTGCACGGCGTCAATGACCTGCCAGACGGTAGGCGTTCGCTGGTCTTTGTCGGAGAGCGTAATCATCATCGTCGCGCTGTTGACCTGGCTCATGGCATAGCCCGTGAAGTACGTCCCGCCCGGCTCCTCGCCGATCTCCGTAGACACTTTCTCGATTTCAGGGTGGCGCAGCAGTATCCGTTCCAGCGCCGCCGTTGCCGCTTCGGTCTGGGCGTAGCTTGCGCCAGGCTGCATTTCCAGGACGCCGTAAGCCTGCCCGACATCCGCCAGCGGCATCATTTCAGAGCCGATAAAATTATAAAAGCCGAAGCCGACAACAACGGTGCAGACGGCGGCGGCGACCACCGAGAACTTGTTTCGGAGCAGCACTCGAACGATGCCTTGATACCTGTCGTCCAGACGGTTCAATGCCTGCGCCAGCCGGGTGGGCGGCTTGTCGGTGTGCGGCTTCAGCAGCTTGGAGGCCAGCAGCGCGGTCAAAGTCAATGACACTAAAAACGAGGCGATGAGGCCAAAAATGATCGGGTAGACCAGCCCGACAAACATGAGCTGCGTGATGCCCCCACAGAACACCAGCGGCAGCAGGGCCAGTACCAGCATAATCGTACTGGCCGCGACCGCGAGCCGCACTTCAGTGATGCCGTCTACCGTGGCAGTTTTGGGATTTTTGCCCATCTTCAAATGCCGCTCGACGGCATGGATGTCAATGACCGAATCGTCTACCAACCGCCCAATGGAAATCAAGAGGCCAATGAGCGTGGACGAGTTCAAGCTGAAGCCGAACGGCACCATCAAGAGAATTGCCATCGCCATCGAAACAGGGATGGTAATCAGCGAAATCACCGTCGCCCGTCCGCTGCCGAGAAACAGCAGCACGGCGACGCCGCACAGTCCAATCGCCAGCGCCAGCTCTTCGCCGGTGTTATGAAACAGAATGTTGACGAAATGGGCGTTGTCATAAGCGACTTGGAAGTGCAGACCCGGATGGTCTGCTTCCAACTGGGCCATCTGCTTCTGGACGGCGGCAATGACAGGCGGCGAGCCGGCGGCGGGGTTCTGGATGATCGCCATCTCGACGGCGCTGTTATTCATGCCCTCGATCTGCTGTTTCTGCCCGTCCACAAAATGGTAACCGGAGCGCTGCTCGCGGGCATCGTCGGTGACGCTTGCCACATCTTTGAGGTAAACGACTTGGCCGTTCTTCGCGCCGATCGGGTAGTTTTGGACAGCCGCCGCGTTTTGGGCGAGGTCGGCGACGCGAATAATGCTTTCGCTTGCGCCGTTCGTGAGGACGCCGGCGGGCTTGGCGACGCTGTTCTTGTCAATGGCGTTCCGCACGTCTAAAATCGAGTAGCCGTAAGCGGCCAGCTTATCCCGGTTGACGACGACCCGGAGCTGACGCTTCAGGCCGCCGTAGACCTCGACGTTCTGAACGTCGGGAACTTGTTTGAGCGCGGCGACGCCTTCGTTTTCTGCGAACGAGCGCAGGGCCAGCGGCGTCCAGCCCTGGGCGGCGTCGCCGGTGACGCTGACAGATAAGACAGGGATATTGAGCGGGTCAATCGGCAGCACCCAGCTTGGCTTGAGATTGGCTCCGGTTTGCGGCAAATCAGCCTGCGCGGCGTTCATCACGGACTGCACATCTATCGTCGCCTTCTTCATGTCCGTGCCATAGGGAAACTCCAAAGACACAATAGAAAGGCCGTCTTGGGACGTGGAGCGGATATACCGTGCGCCGCGAATATCGGTCATGCGCTCTTCGATGGGCTTGGAGATGTAGGTTTCCATCTCCTGCGCGGACAGCCCCGGCTGCATGGTCACGATACCGACCAGCGGGCTTTCGACATACGGCATCATGCGGCGGGGCATGACCCCGCCGAAGACGACCCAGAGCGCCAGCAAAACAACCGCCGTATAGAACGAGATAACGACCCAGGGATGCTCAATGCTCCAGGCTGAGGCATTGAAGCCGTTACGGCGCGGCGGAATCCCGCCGCCGTTTCCGTTGGCCGTGTAAATACGCGCCAGCTTTGCTGTGGTTTTATTCTCTGAAGGTTTGTTGAGTGTCTGCATCAATTTATTTTCTACCGGCACCGGAAGTGCCACTACATCTTCATCCCCGGCATACTGTCTGCCGGCGGCTTGGAAGCTGCCGACGGAACCGGAACCAGTTTGCCGCCGTCCATCGGATCCACAAAGTTGTTTTTCTTCGCGTCTGCCGCCGAGTACGTCATGCCGCACTTCTCGCAGCGGTAGACGGTCGCGCCATTTGCAGCCGCCGCTGCCGTGGGCAGCGTCTTCGGCCCGTCCGCGCCCCATGCCGCCGCGACAATAGAAGTTCCGTCGGTCAGCCCCGCCTGCCCGCGTGTGACCACCGGCATTCCGGCAGAAAGCGCCTCCGAAGCCACCGCCGTCAAAGCGCCGTTTGTCGCCCCTACTCGCACAGGAACACGATGGGCCGTGCCGCCGCTCGCCGTCCAAACGGCGGACCCGCCGCCCCGCGAAATCACCGCCGACGACGGCACGAGCAGCCGGTCTTTCACGGTCTCGGTCGTAATCTGCATGGTCACGAACGCGCCCGGCAGGAGGCGAGCGCCGGGGTTCGGCACGACCGCTTCCACAATCGCCGTCCGGGTTTCGGCATTGGCGGACGGGAACACTGACGTAACAGGGGCCACAAATGTCCTGCCACCGTTCCCCTGCACCGTGACCTGCACCGGCGAGCCGATATGAATGCCCGTGAGATCACTCACCGCGACATCGGCCTGCACCCGGACACGGTTTATCTCGGCGATCTTGAGAACCGTCGTTCCCGGCTGCACCAGCGTTCCCGGCGCGACCGGCCGGGCCGTCACGAGGCCCGCAAATGGCGCGGCGATTTGGCTGTATCCTGCCTGCGCCGCCGCCGCTCCTGCCGCCGCTTTGGCCGCATCCGCCCCGGCCTGCGCCTGCGCGGTCTGGCCTTCGGCAACTTGTATATCCGCCTGCGCCATGCCGACCCCCGCCCGCGCCGCCGCCGCTTGACGCACGGCGACGGCGATTTTGTCCCGCGCCGCTTGCGCGGTCGCCGACGCCTGCCGCACTTTAGCCTGCGCTTGACTCACGGCGGCATACGCTGACTGGGACTGGGACAGCTCGTTTTGGTACTCCTGCCGGGAGACCGCTCCGGCGTCCGCAAGCTGCCGCTCCCGGACGATTTCCGTGTTCCAATAATTCGCAGCCGCCTGGGCGCTTGTTACGCCCGCGGCGGCGTCGGCGACGGCCTGCTTGGCCGCGTCCGCTTCGGCGCGGACGTCGGGAACACCCTGCTCGGCGGCTTCCAGCATGGCCTGGGCCTGCTCTAAAGCCGCCTGTGTGCGGAACGTGCGCGTTGTCTGTGCGACACCCGCGCCGATTTGGGCCTGCCGCGCCTCGGCGGCCGCCGCTGCCGCCTGCGGACCGACGCCGGACGTGTCCAGCCGCGCCACAATCTGTCCGGCCTGAACACGGTCGCCAGGGTAGACGGGCAGGGATACGAGCGTTCCCGTGATGCGCGGGCTGATGTCCTGCTCATTATAAGCGGCAACGGTTCCGGTGTAAGTCACGGTATCCGCCAGCGACCCCAGCCGCACCGAGGCGAGGGCAACGGGGGCCGACCCGGTCGGCGGGCGCATTTGGGACATGTCCATCGCCTGCGCTGTCAGCACGTCAAGCTGCCCCGGTTTATGGTAGTGCTGAACGGCCCAGCCCGTTCCGATAGTCACAGCGGCAATGGCAGCGATGCCGATCCCATTCTTAATCCAGTTGTTCATGGTCTTTGTCTATAGATGCCGCAGAGCAAGTTCTCGCTCTGCGGCTTCTCCCTCAGCTTCTAATGCTTGGCGGTTTTAATGCTTGGCGGTTTTGACGGGAACCAGCGTGCCGCCGTCCATTGGGTCCTTGTAGCCATCTTTCTTGGCGACAGCGGCAGTGACTTTCATGTGACACTTGGTGCATTCGTACCTCGCGGCAGCCTGAGCGGCTTTTGGCGCAGGCTTCATCTTCGCCGGCGCGGCCAGAGCCGTCATTGGAAGCAGGGCAAGGGCAAGCCCCGCCAGAGCAATCTGTGATTTCATTGAGAGTTTCTCCTAATTGTGTCAAATAAGCGGGCGTGTGAAAGTGCCTCGGCGTCATTCCAGTGTAGTACCGGGAGGCTGACGTGAGTAAAGGCGGAAGAAGTTAGGCGGTGGGAGGCGCACGAAGGCCATGGATGTGCGGCAGGGCAGGGGGCGGCGAGACAGGTGAAAGCGGCGAGAATACAGGGGAAGAAGATAAGGCGGGCAGGAGAACGAGGCTGGCTGTCGCGGGAGGAGCGAGCGCAGGGTTCCCTGTCAGGAACCAGTGGGTGCGAAATATGGCGGGAGCCGAGGCACTCGCGGGGAAAACCTGAATGGAAACGAGGCAGCAGTGGCCTGAAAACCCTGAAGGAAGACTTGCAGGAAGAGCGGACAGGGTTGCCGCTGTTCCGTGAGCCGGAGACTGCGCTGCCGCGTGCAGGATGGGGCAGCCGCGCATGAACATGGAACCGCCGCGCATTAAGCGGCAGCAGGCCATCATACCGTCCATCTGCTTTTGGTTCAGTCCGGCGGCAGGCAGCTCAACCCGCGCACAAGGAGCCGAGTGCGGGGAAGCACCGACGCAGCGCATTTGTGCTTCGGCGCGTCCTGGTGTCTGCACGACGGACAAGCCGAAAATCAGAATAGCGAGAACCAATCCCACAAAATTGTCGCCGCGGCGTCGCATGGCACTACTATACCCGTAATCCAGAGCATAAGTTCCTATGTCCCTTCAACTGACAATGATTATCCACAGCAAAATCAGAAGTTCACAGCAGAATCAGAAGTTTGAGCGTATGCTGTCTTTGGACCACCAGTTTTGGGTTCGTAACTCGACAGTTATTTTCGCAGAGGTAGACGACAGTCTTGCAAAAACACGAATCGCCGTGCTATAATGTTCGTTGTGTCGGGGCAGTGCCTGGCCGAAAACACGCCCACGTAGCTCAGTGGTAGAGCACTTCTTTGGTAAAGAAGAGGTCAAGGGTCCGATTCCCTTCGTGGGCTGTATGACAATTTCATAAGCAACAATGCGCCACCTAATTCTCCAGGTGGCGTTTTTTTGCGTTTTCGGGGTATGTTGGTGCTATAATACCCAAAGCTATCCGCGTTTGGGCTTATGGTCGCAAAAAAGGAGGCGTCATAAAAGTGGACACGGACACACAGAGACCCCTCAGCGTTCCCATTGGGCATGCGTTCGACCGGTGGATCATGGGGGCCGAGAGCGAAGGCCAGCGACCCTCTTCAGTGGGCAACAGGCGGACCTGCAAACGGACCGCCGTGCCCTTCTTCGAGGCGGCGGGCGCGACGACCACCGGGCAGATCACCCCCGACGTACTCCAGGAGGTGGTCGTGCTCTACACCCGCCGCCGCAACGGGTCGGGCGAGGAGGTCAGCGCGTCGTCGGCACGCAGTTTTTCCATCCGCGTCAAGACCTTTTGCGCCGACGCGTGTGCACGCTATTTTCTTTCGCACGACCAATACGCCGCCCTGAAACTCTACCGGTGCGACGAGGACGAGGACCTCACCCTCTGGAGTCTTGCGGACATTCTACTCGGCGCGGAGTGCATCCACGCCTTCTGGGACCCGGTGCGCCACCCCGAGATTGCGGTCACATGGTCTAGCAGGAGGCCCGCGTCCTGGAAACACGGGCCGCCGCGTGGTTCGCTATGGCGGCCTCAATCGGGGCGCGGCGGGGCGAGATGGGCAAGCCCGTAACCATCGAATGCCGTCATTGCCATTGTCTTCTGGATGTAGGGATTTCTGGCCTTTCGTAGCATCGATAGCAAGTCGATGAGTCAAATCAGCAGATTGAAGTGATCTCGGAAGATTGGAGTGATCTCAAAAATGCAGCAGCGGCCTGGGAAGATTTTCCCAGGCCGCTGCTGTATCTGCTCCATTCAATAGACCGCAGGTATATAGTGATTTCCGCCAGCCGCGCCGCAACCTGCAAAAGCGCCTTCCTTGTCAGAAGAGCCGCCCTGAGCAGGTTTAAACCTCGTCCGCCACGGCGTATGCCTCCGCTAGTTGGCGCAGTTCTTCAGGATGACTGACAACAAAGGGCGAAGCGGAAAGACTTTTGAGCGCGGCAAGCAGTTCGTCTGGATCATTGAGCCGCGCAAGTTCTGAAACACTCCCCGCAAACTCCTGGGCGGAAGCATCCCGCGAAGGCGCGGAGCCGAGGATGATCAGCTTGCAGACACTGGCGCAGTTCCATTTGAGGAAGTCATATTCGCTGCTCTTGAGATTGTCCCAAAGCTGAACGGCAGTGGCTTCATCCAGGCCAAAGATTTCGTCCGCGTGATCGGCTTCCCGCTGCATATAGCCCTGATGCGGATCGGTTTCCTGGGCATAGGACTGGGGGCTTCGTGCCTGCCGAGGCTTCCAAAGCTGCGTGATCCTGCCGATGAGCGAGTCCCGCTCGGGCCAGAAGCTGGCGTAGGCTTGCAGGCTGCCGTTTGCATCGGTAACTTCCAGGGCGGAGTGGCCGATGTCGGGGGCGGCGGTCTGGTTCATCACAGTTTCGGGCGTTGTCGGTCCCCAAGTGTAGAGTTTGATCATCTGTAGAGTTTTATCATCCGGTTTTCGTTTTCGCGTAGGGCTGCTTTGGAATAATCCTTTGGGTGATGGTGCGCGAGCGGCGGGTGTTTTGCATCAGCCTCAGCCTACTGGCGTCACCACGTCGTACACCTGGACGCGGCTCCAGAACTTGCTGCACTCGTCAATGAAACGCAGGTGATCGGGATGATCCTGATAGACGTCGTGCGCCGCTTCATCTGCAAACTCCATCAGCAGAGCTACTCCATAAGAATTGTCCACCACGCCCCGGTCGGTGCCAGCGGGGGAACCGACTGTCAGCCTCAGCACGCCAGGAATGCCTGTCAGGTGGGTGGTGCAGCCGTTAGCTATGCGGCTGGCGTCAGCGGCGTCTCCGCCGTCGCGCAGCCAAAAGAATACGTTGTGGAAGAAGCCCGTCGTTTGCGCCATGTGTTGCCAACCTTTTCCTGCCGAATCTTCTGCCTCAGCCCTGCATTACCAATCCACCCTTTTTGGGTACTCCGAAACCATACTGCGCTCGGCAAGGCGCGGCACGGAAAGCAGCCAAAACATGAAAACCATCACGCTCGAAGAGCATTTTACCACACCTCTCTACTTGGAAGCCATCAAGGGACTGGAGCAAGACCGCCCCGCTAATGCCCGGATGCAGTCAATCCAGCAAAAACAACTCGACCTCGGCGACGGACGCCTGGCCGATATGGACGCCGCAGGCATAGACGTGCAGGTGCTGTCGCTGTCAGGCATCCTCCTGGATGCACTCGATCCTGCCACGGCCACTCAGGTTACCCGAGACGCCAATGACCGGGCGGCGGAAGCTGTGCGTGCCCATTCCAGCCGTTTTTCCGCCTTCGCTTCTCTGGGGATGAAGGAGCCGAATGTTGCGGCGGACGAACTCAGGCGCTGCGTCCAGGAGTTGGGGTTCAAGGGCGGCATCGTCAACGGCACCACGGACGGCCTGTTCCTGGATGACCCGCGCTTCCTGCCCGTCTTCCAGGCAGCCACCGACCTTGATGTGCCCATCTACCTGCATCCTGCCCCGCCCCCGCAGACCGTGCGTGATGCCTACTACAGCGGCCTGCCTGACGGCTTTGGGGAGATGCTGTCTATCGCGGGCTGGGGCTGGCACGTCGAGACCGGGCTGCACGCCCTGCGGCTGATCGTTTCGGGCCTTTTCGACAGACTGCCCCAGTTGCAGATCGTCATCGGGCATATGGGGGAAAACTTGCCGTTTTCCGTTGCCCGTGCGGAGAGTGTCCTGTCCAACGCGCCGCATCCGCTGGCCCGGTCCGTGACCGACTACTTCCGCTCGAACTTCCATGTCACCACCAGCGGCTACTTCACGCTGCCGCCTCTGCTATGTGCGCTGATGGTGGTGGGGGCGGACAGGGTCTTGTTCTCGGTGGACTATCCGTTCAGTACGAACGAGCAGGGCCGCGCTTTTTTGGACTCGCTGCCCGTAAGTGCTGCCGATCTGGAGAAGATTGCCCATGGCAATGCCGAGCAGCTTCTCAGGCTTTGAATTTGCTCAGGCCCTAAATGGGCAGAACCGTGAAACATCCACATCAGCGCACCCACATCAGCGCATCCCATCCACATCAACGCATACACGTCGCTAATACGCAGTTCTTCTGCCTTCACTTTTCGGGCGGAAGACCTTCCGCCTGAAAAGTGACCAACCCGGTTGATGATAGCGAGGCGATCAAACCCTTCGTGCTCTTCATCGCTAGACGATCCAGATGGAAGAGGGGAGCATTGCTGCAAGGCCAGCGTGTTCTGCTGGTGGATGACATTTAGCTCTGTATGACATTTGGCGATGAGTTTTGTGAAACATTTGCGAGATTTCGTTGGACTGTGTTCGATGTGTAAAAATGCTTTTTGTCATTTATAAGAAGCGTATATGCTCAAAATTACTGCTCCGAACCCAGCAATGACGGGCAAGTCTATTTTGTGACCGCCTTGACTTTGCTGCGAAACTCTGATATACTGTATTTACGTTCGCGAAAACGAACGACGGCGAGAGGCAAGCAGCCTCCCGCTTTTTTTGTTGCCTCAGCCCATTTTCAGCCTTGGATCGCTTCTTTCAGCTTGCCGAAAATCCCATCCAGATCGGCATCTTCAGGCAGTTCCGACACCTGTGCGTCTCCAAGTTCCACCACCAGCCATTCACCGTGTTTTGTCTTCGCCCCATCCATGGTGAAGAAGCGGCTCTCCACATTCGTTGCCAGGCGAGTAAAATGCTCCAGCGGCGGCGTCTCGCCCTGGTAGTTGCCCTGATCCCAGTAGCGTGATACCTGGATCGGCTGCCCATCCAGGAAGAACAATCGAAACTCCCGCGTCAGAGGCATCCCGCTTTGTGAATGCGTTCCCAGCGGCTCGAACTCCACGAACTCCCGCAGCACTAGACCCCCACTCAGTTCATCGCCTTGCAGTTCCAGGAACTTACCTGTCACCCGCGCTACTGCCTCAGCATCGGCAGCCGAGGGGATGAAGCAAGCGTCTAGCCATTCGTGCTTGCGAGACTTGACATAATCCTTGACAATCACCGGATGATCGCCGAAGTCTTTGAGCAGCACCATCAGCCTCGGCAGGGAAGTGTCGCCCACTTGTGTCCACACGGAGCGCGGCGTGTGCCCTGCCAGCTTCTTATACCACCGGGGCAAGTGGTGGCAGTGTTCGTACTGCTCAGGTGTGTTCACCAGCGTCACCCGCCGATCTGCTAGGGCATCAAAGAGCGCCGCATACTGCCCGGTTGTCATCATCCATCCGCGATAGACCCCGATCTCGCCATCTTCCGGTGCTGGGGCAACCCGTCGCACGGCAGCTTCGGCATCCTCTGCAAGCATTTCGAAGTTGATCAGTGAGTAGTCAATTCCCAGACGCTCAGCGGCGGCGGCTTCCTGGGCGTAGGCGGAGTCTGGCTGGCGTGGATTAAGCGGATCGGAGCAGAAGATCAGTCGCATGGTAGGGAGTCTCCGAGATCATCGGGGCGCTATTATTTGATGCGCTCTTATGGCACAAACGGAGCCTGTGAGTGGGAGGTCAAGGCAGACTTGATGCTGGGGTGTTTACGACTTCGACATCAGCAGCGAGAACGTGTGCGGCAGCCGCCGCGCCAGATCACCAGGCAACTGAGGGAACTGGTCCCAATAAAGATCGGGATGCTCCTCGAAATGCTCCAGCCTCAGCCCTGTTGCCACGAGAGCGTTCATCACGGCTCCCAACGTCCATTGATGTTCACGCGCTTTTGGTCGTGCCCCCTCATTGCTGTTTATCCGCTCCAGCAACGGGTTGGGCCACCGCTCGTCAGACAGTTCCTCCGAGAAGTAGTCGCCGCGCAACGGGTCTAGGCGATACTCGCTGGCCTCCATGTCCCATACCCAGTCTAGTGGATGGCCCTCAAACACATACAGCTTGCCGCCCGGTTTTAGCAGCCGCTCCGTGACGTGCGCCCAAGCCCCGATATTCATCATCCACGGCAACGCCCCGCGCCCTGTGTAGACGAGGTCCGCCGTGCCGTTGAGGTCATGGGGCACGTCCAATGTATCGCAGACAAAGAACGACGCGGGAGCGCCGAGCGCCTCTGCCTTGCGTCGGGCGACGCCGATCATGCGTGGACTGATGTCGGTGCCGATGACTTCGTGTGCACCCTGAGCAAGCAGGGAAAGCGTATCTGTGCCGCCCGCGCACTGAAGATGGATCGCTCTGTGGCACCAGGGACGTAGATCGCCGAGGATGCGCTGTTCGGGCGCGAGGAGGGTGTTGCCACCTGAGCGCAGAAAGTCGATGTGTTCAACCTCACCGCGCTCGTAATTGATGGCTGCTTGGTCCCAGGCGGCTCCGGTTTGTTGATGGATTGTGTTGATGTTCATTTTCAATCCTTGTACGACTGTGGCTCTGGCGGGGGAGGCCAGACCACTTCTTCTGTCTCTTCGCAAGCCTCGGCAGAGAAAACGAAGGTACGATTCTCAGCCATGAGTTCAGAAGTATTCTCTCGCCACCACGCCGCTGCGGATGGGTTCGCCCGTTCCAGCAGGGTGACAGCCGCCGCGATGTTCACGACATAACCTGCATGGCGTCTGCCACGTCCCAGAAGAAGTTGCAGCCATTGCCCCCATGCGGTCTTAGGACCCGTCAGAACCCCGCCGACGATCCAGACACTTCTAACTGCTGGAACCGCTAGCGGAAGCACTAACCCCACCCACGCCTCGCGGATATGCAGCGGGGCTTCTCCAGGAGGCGTCGAAATGATTTTGATCGCGGCCAACGGGCATAACCTCCCCAAACTACTCGACGGAACTGCTCGCAGGGGAAAGCTGCCATTCCAAGGTAATCGTGATGCTGGCCTGCGCCGACGCCTTCACAAGGTAGATGTTGCCTTCTCCCGTGAACTGAAGGCCGAACGCGGCAGTGGCCGTGCTGGGGGCGAGGGACTGCTCCCGGAGTTTCTCGAACGCGAGGGTTAAAACGCGGCAGTTCTCGACGATCTCATTTTGGACAAGTTCATCGTAGGTTTTGTCCAGCGCATCTATGACATCATCCCCCGTAATGGAGAGCCGCGTGCTGCCGCCGTCCTCGGGCTGTACATCGTCTGGGGCTTCCACGAGAACAGTGCTGTTACCCAGCTTCATCTTCACCAACTTGGACATCGCGGTTCCTTTCCTCTTCAAGCGCGATAACAATGCTCGATCCGTTGAACGCTGGGACATTTCAACGAAGCAGCACAGCATACACGTTTCGACATAGCGCTTCACTAATACTGCATCTTAATAAAACTTCATCTCACTCAACTACCCCAACCAGCAGGCACATATCGTCGCGCATCACGCCGCCCTGCGCCGCCGCATCCACTCCTGCAATCACACTCAGCGCAAGATGCTCCGCCACAGCCTCCGCAGTGTTGGCCTCCGCAGGAACTATCGCGTTTGCCAGAAGGTCGACAATGCCCTCGACCTCCAGCATGGCGCGGCGGGTAGCTCCGACTTCCGTCAAGCCGTCCGTGAAGATCGCCAGCACGTCTCTTGCCCCAAGCTCTACGGTTTCCTCCTCGAAAGTCGCTTCCAGCAGAGTTCCCAGGATCGGCCCTGTTGGGTGAAGAAACTCAATCGCCCCCGACGTGCGGCGCACAAGCGCAGGTTCCTGGCCGCAGTTGACGTAAGTCAGCGTCCCCGCGCCGCTGTCGTAGGCTCCCACGAACAAAGTCGCAAATCCTGTCAACAAGCCTTGTTCGGCCAGCAGCATATTCAGGCTTGTCAGTGCCCCTGACAGCGTCTGGGCGCGGTACAAGGCATAGCGCAACATATTTCTCACGGTCGCTACCTGACTAGCTGCCGCAAGTCCTTTACCAGAAAGATCACCAACGACAAGCGCTGTGCAGCCTTTGTCCAGCGGAAAAATATCGTAGAAGTCCCCGCCGACCCCCGCCTCGCCAAGCGCGGCCTCGTAGTATTTCGCCAGCGCCATTCCAGGAACACGCTCAGGGATTGCGGGCGTCAAGGCGGCCTGGAGTTGATTCGAGATGTTGCGCTCTCTCTCCACCAGTTGCTCCCGTTCCACATCAAGAGCGCGACGCTCACTGATGTCGAAGAAAGTCACGACCGCCCCGCGCACCTCACCACCTTCGAGGAGCGGTGATGCGCGGTAAGAAATGGGGAAGCAGGTGTCATCCGCACGCCAGAACACGTCGTCCTCGACCTGAACACTTTCTCCGCTGCGAAGGGTGCGGTAGATCGGACAGTCTTCCACAGGATAAAAGCTGCCATCGGAGCGCTTCTGATGGATCAGCGCGTGCCCGTCCTGCTCAAGAAGCTGCTCCTGGGTGAACCCAAGAAGCTTTGCTGCCGCTCGGTTGACAAAGGTGAAGCGGCCCTCTGGATCAATGCCGTAGATGCCTTCACTGGCCGAAGCCAGCAGCAGGCGGTAGCGGGCCTCGCTCTGTTCTAGGGCGTGCCGCCGCATCTCGGCGTCATCGGCGGCTCGCAGTGCCTTGAGGCGTGCTTCCTCGGCTTGCTGGCGGGCTTCCTTCGCCTGCGCGTGTGCCTTGCGCTGGGAGGCGCTGAGCGCGGAGACGCTCAGCCCCACCAGAAGAAACATCACCAGCGTGATCTGGTCGACACTGTTGGTGATGAGCAGGCTTCGGGCGGGCGCAATGAAGAAGTAGACGGCAGCCAGGGTGGAGAGAACAAGGGCGACGAGGCCGCTGCCCCAGCCGCCGAGCCAGGCACTGAAGACAAGAGCAGGGAAGTAGACAATGAAAGCGGCTCGCCTGCCCAGCAGCGGGTTGAGGGAGAGGCGCAGCAGGGTTGTCAGGATTACGATGAAGACGGTCAGGAGGTAGCCGCGAGCCGCCGAGAACTGAGACTGCCGAGCCACACGACTTGAACTTTGTGCAATCTCATCGGACAAGGAAGAGTCCTCTCTCTAAACAAGTTCCAGCAATTCTATATCTCGTCAATTTTATCAGCCTCCGCTGACAGCAGCTTCCCACCGCCGTCTGCATTGTCCATGTCATCCGCATGATCCAGCGCTTCCTGCGTCTCATAGCGCAATAACTTCTCCGCTCGCACCGTCGTCCCCTGCGGATCGGTGCGGCAGAAGTCCAGTTGATCCGCCATCATCTCCAGCAGCGGCAGTACAAAGCCTCCCAGCCGCTCGCCGCCTGTCCGTGCGAGGGCTGCCAACTTCAGGCACATCGCGGAAGGTGAGGCCGTCTCCCGCATCCACGACGGTGATGACAACGCGGTCCGCGTGGTACTCCAGCAGCACTTGAAAGCGTCCGTTCGAAGACTTCGCGTGACGGACGACGTTGCTGACAAGTTCGGTGACGATGGTTTCTACGTCTCCGATGTCTTCTTTGACGACCTGGAGGTATTCGAGCAGGCCACGCCCGAGCTGGCGGGTGAGAGGAACATAGGTTCCGTCATCAGGCAGATCGAGAGAGAGTTTCAAGCTCATAGAAAGGGAACTCTCGTGAAACGACCGTGCTGAATTTGTCGCGTATTCATCAATGTGGCGTTGTAGTAGTCTAACGCTGTATTATACCACACTCGCCTGTGCGTGCTGGCGAGCTTCATGACAGCTCCTCAGGAGTTTCATGGTGCCTCCTTGCATAGCGCCTCCTCATCTGATAAAGCAAATTGTTGTTCGGTCTGGGTGGTTATGCCAGCCGGCTCAGAGTTCTGTCAACAGCTCAAAGATGAGGCGGGCGCAGAGCTCGCCGTGCATACATTTCACTGAATCGCGTCAAATTCTTCGTGTAAGGAACTTTCCTGATATGGTATAAAATGCAGTGCATGAGAGTTCCTGCTCTTGCAATAGGGTTCTTGTTCTTCTCCTATTGTCTTTATTTAGAAAGAGATGCGTCAGGCGATATGGTTTCGACAGCAAAACTTGAGGTTGCCATTCGGGACATGGCAGAAGGAATCGTGATTGAGGCGGTCGGAGATTTAGACCTGACAACTGTGAGAACCTTTGAAGCACTGCTCACCGAAAGTATCCAGGCCACTATCGGTGCGGCGAAGGCCACTTCTTTATCCGTGGACCTACGGCGCGTAGACTTCATTGACAGCGCGGGCCTAGCTCTGCTGGTGGCAGCGCGAAAGCAGCTTGCCCCCGCCCAGCGTTCCCTCCAGATACTCCTGATGCCAGGAAAGCAGCCTGACCATGTCCTCAGGCTAGGGCGCTTCAATATGATCATGGCGCTGAAGTATCACGGCGCTGAAGTATAACAGTCTCGGCTTAATGGTCCAGCGGCGGCAAGCGGCAACTGATGACCTCTCGTACTCACCATTGAGCAAGAGGCTGTGAATCCTTTTAGGGATCGATCAGTTTCAGGAGAACCGCGATCCAATCGCTAGAAATTGAGGTAGTGTCCCGATCCGCAATTTGGATGCCTTAGAACTCGTCATCCTGGGGACGCTGGTTTACCCTGGGGACGCTGATGCGGGGGCATCAGGTACACATTTGGGATTAAGTATGGTAAAATCTCGGTGCCGCATCTCAGCCTAGAACGAGTGTTAGAACATGACCGAACTGGATACTGCACCTGACGCAAACGGGAACCGCACCCGCGCTCTTTTGGCCTATGACATCCTGGACACCCCCTCCGAGGCCGCCTTCGATGACCTGACACGCCTCGCCGCCCAAGTCTGCGCCGCCCCGTCTTCCTTCCTCACCTTCCTCGACGACCGACGCCAGTTCTTCAAGGCCAGCGTTGGCGCAGGCGAGGTGCGTGAAGCGACCCTGGAAGCAGGCTTCTGCCCTTTTACCGTCAGCCTGGGGCACTTGCTGATCATCCCCGACACACTTGCTGACCCGCGATTCCAAGACAACCCTGCTGCTCGCGCTCAGATACCCGTGCGCTTCTACGCGGGCGTGCCAATCCGCGGCCTTGAAGGACACGTTCTGGGCAGCCTCTGCGTCGTGGACCAGTACCCGCGGGAGCTGCACGCAGATCAGGCTCAAAGCCTGCTCGCCTTGGGCCGTCAGGTGGAGGCTCAGTTGCGGCTGCGCCGTGCGATCATCACAGCGGAAAAGGCGGAGGAGACGGCGAGACGGGCGGAGGCAGCGGCGAGCCAGAGCGAGGCGCGGCTGCGAGGTGTCGCAGACTCTTTCCCTGCCCTAATCGCCTATGTGGACACGGAGGAACGCTACCAGTTCAACAACCGCGCGTATGAGGAATGGGTCGGCCTCCCACGTGAGCAGGTGACGGGCAGGACCATGAGAGAAGTCCTCGGGGATCAGATTTACGGCATCGTGGCCCAGAACGTTGCGGCGGCACTGTCGGGGGGCATGGTCACCTATGAGCGCGAACTCAATTGGCCCGACGGCACGACGCGGGCGGTGCGCGGGACCTACGCCCCCCAATATGGGCCAAGCGGCGCAGTCGAGGGCTTCGCCATCCTCGTCACCGATCATACCGAGCAGAGGCGGACGGCGGAAGAGCGGAAGGTAGCGGCGGAGCGGCACGCCGCCCTGGTCGCCGCCCAGCAGGAGGTCGCCCGCGCCGACCGCGACCTAAACAGCGTCCTGACGATCATCGTGCGGCGCGCCCAGGCAATGACAGGGGCGGACGGGGCGGTGGTTGAGATGGCCGAGGGCGAGGACATGGTCTACCGTGTCGCCAGCGGCACGGCTGCCGACCACATCGGCCTGCGCCTGCGACGCACTACCAGTCTGTCGGGGCGATGCGTCGCTGAGGGCCGTTTGCTCTCCTGCGAGGACACGGAGATGGACCCGCGCGTGAACCGCGAGGCGTGCCGCCGCATCGGGGTGCGCTCCATGGTTGTTGTCCCGCTGACGTTCCTGGGACAGACAGTCAGCGTCCTCAAGGTTTACTCGGCTTCCGCCAACGCCTTTCCCGACGCCACCCTACCGCTCTTGGAGATGATGGTCAGCCTGGCTGTCGCCGCCCTGAGCGCCGTCTCGGAGGCGGAGGCCCGCGCGGCCCTGTCGCTCAGTGAGCAGCGCCTCTTGTTTGCCGTCGAGGGTGCGGGGATCGGCACCTGGTCCTGGAACCTGAGCGGCGACGAATTAGGCTGGTCGGAGAATTGCAAGGCTTTGTTTGGCCTGCCGCCTGAAACGCAGATGACGCGGCAGCTCTTGTATACCAGTCTCCATCCTGAGGACCGCGAATGCACTCGTCAGGCTCTCGACAAGGCAATGGCCGAGGGAACGGTCTACGACAATGAGTACCGTGCGGTGTGGCCTGACGGATCGGTTCACTGGCTCGCGGCGAAGGGTCGGGGTTACTACGGCAAGGACAACAAGCTTCTTCGCTTCGATGGCACGATCCAGGACATTGACGAGAAGAAGCAGGCAGGCGAGCGTCAGCATCGGTTTCTGCGAGATGTTCTGGCATCGGTGACAGCAGGCCGCTTGGCCTTGTGCGCCTCGGCTGCTGACTTGCCTGCTCTTCGGACTTCCTTTAGCCCACCGATCCTTTTATCCATGGAAGGTGGGCTTCGAGAGCTGCGGCTTGCGGTTCAGAATGCGTGCCAGGCGTTGGGCTTTTCTGATGAGCACTGCTTTGATTTGATCACAGCGGCAAACGAGGCAGGCATGAATGCCGCTGTCCATGTCGGCAGCGGAGAAGGACTCGTGACCGTGGACGCGGAGAAGGGCACAATTCAGGTACGCGTCGTTGACAGCGGCTCAGGCATTGCGTTAGAAAACCTACCCCATGCGACGCTGATGAAGGGGTACAGTTCGGCGGGAACGCTCGGACATGGTATGAAAATGATTTTGCAGACCGCAGATCGCGTGTTTTTGCTGACTGGTGTGTCTGGAACCACTATTGTCATAGAGCAGGAGCGAGTCGCTTTCCCCTCGGAATGGTAATGATATTGGTCATAAGGTTCTGCCTGCTGACTGAACTGGTCTAAAGGCTTGTCGTACAGTTTTAACAAAGCGAACGTGGGTTACGGGAAGTGATTGAATATAAAAAGTGATTAAGTCTGGGAAGCGAGTAATTTTGCCTGAGCGCCATAGAGTCCTTGTTGTTGATGATAATGCTTTGGATCGTCAAGCCGTCGTCCGTGCCTTGCAGCACAAAGCGGTGGGACTTGACGGCGTACAGGCCGAGGTGCTGGAAGCGGAAACTGGCTCCCAAGCACGAGAAGCCCTGCAGCGCGAGGAGTTTGCCTGCGTCTTCCTGGACCACAACCTGCCTGACGGAACCGCATTGGACCTATTGCTGGAGGTGCGCTCCCAGGGCCTCGTCACCCCCATTGTTGTGCTGACGGGCGAGCGCGACGAGCAAATCATGGCGGAGGTGATGCAGGCGGGCGCAGCGGATTTCCTGCCAAAGGAAAAACTGCATCCCGATCTGATCGCCGTTTCCCTGCGGGCTGCTCTCAGATTCCTGCAAGTACAGCGTGAAAAACAGGCCATTCTCAATGACCTCCATGCCCGAAATCGTGCCATTGCTTCCGCCTCCAACGGCATCGTGATTGCCGACCCGCGCCTGCCTGACTGCCCGCTCATCTACGTCAATGAAGCGTTTCTGCACATGACGGGTTACACAGAGGCCGAAGTCCTCGGACGCAACTGCCGCTTTTTGCAGGGACCCGACACAAATCCGAGTGCTGTCCAGGAATTGCGCGAGGCAGTTACACATGAGCGCCGCTGCCAGACGCTGATCTTGAACTACCGCAAGAACGGCACAAAGTTCTGGAACGAGATCACCGTTTCTCCTGTATTGGATGCTCAGAGTAAGCTCACGCACTTCGTCGGCATTCAGACCGATACCACCGCGCGGCAGGAAGCGGAAACCGAGCGCAGGCAAGCGGAAGCAGAAGTACGGCGTAGGGCCGAGCGCGAGCGGTTTCTTGCCGCACTTGCGGAGCGGACACGCAATCTCGCTGATCCAGACGAAGTAATTGCCGACGCCGTGCGCTCGGTCGGCGAGTTTTTAGGTGTCTCTCGCTGTATCTTCGCCGACATTGACATCGAGGCCGACACCTGCACGATCCACCCTTCCGAATACCGCGCCGACCCTTCAGCGGCAAGCATCGTCGGCGTGGTGTCTATTGCTTCGTTCGGCGCGTTCGTCGTCGCTGAGTATGCGGCGCGGCGAGCGGTGGTTGTGGAGGACGTGCGTCTTGATTCTCTTCGCGCGCCCGCAGGCAGCTTGGCTGCTTACGAAGCGATCAACATACGCGCTCATGTGACTGTGCCTGTCGTGCATTTTGAGCGTGTTGTTTCCTGTATGTCCCTCCATAGCGCCGCGCCTCGGGACTGGAAACCTGAAGAGATAGAACTCCTTCGGGCTGTTGTCGAGCGCACCTGGCTGACTGTCGAGGTTATCCGCCAGAACCGCGCTCTCGTGCGTGAGGGCGAAGCCACAGCACGCATTCTGGCGAGCATCACCGACGCTTTCTTCGCCTTGGATCGGCAGTTTCGATTCACCTACGTCAATCCCCAAGCGGAACGGGTGCTGTTTCGTCCTCAGGACGCACTTCTCGGTCAAGGAATCTGGGACGAATTTCCTGAAGCAGTCGGCTCCGCGTTCGACCAGCAGTATCGCCGCGCTTTGGCGGAAGGCGTCCCCGTCTCCTTTGAGGAGTTTTATCCACCGCTCGGCACTTGGTTCGAGGTTAGGGCTTATCCGTCTCCTGACGGCGGCCTATCTGTGTTTTTCCAGAACATTAACGAGCGGAAAGCGCTGGACGCCGAGCGGGAGCGCCTGGCCGAGCGTGAGCGGAACATTGCGACTCAGCTCCAGGAAGCGCTTCAGCCTGCCCTGCCTGAGCATATTCCAGGGCTTACGGTTGCCTCGTTCACGCAACCCGCCCTTCAGGAGGCCCAGGTCGGCGGAGATTTTTTTGACATCTTCCCCCTAGACAAAGGACTGTATGCTCTTGTCATGGGAGATGTGTCAGGAAAAGGACTTGCCGCCGCGCAGCAGCTCGCTTTGATCCGTAACAGCCTCAGGACGACGCTGTACTTATACCGCAATCCCGCTCAGGCGGCGACCAGCCTCAACGCAATCCTGGCGGTTCATGATCTTCTGGTAGGTTTCGTCACGGCCTTTGTCGGTGTCTACGACGCAGGAACAGGTCGAATTGCCTACGCTTCCTGCGGGCACGAGCCTGGCCTCATCAGGCGTGTGAGCGGCGTGGTAGAAAAAACAGAAACAACGGGACCTCCGCTTGGAGTTGCCCAAAATGCGGAGTACGGCGAACTTACGATAACACTTTTCTCAGGCGACTCGCTGCTTCTCTACACAGACGGAATTTCGGAGGCAGGCCCAAATCGAAGGGAACTTCTCGGAACGGAGGGCCTGATGCAAATGCTGGCAACAGTGCCCACAGACACCAGCGTTGCAGCACAAGCGGAAGCACTTGTGGCGGAAGTGAGCCGCTATGCAGGCGGCGTGTTCCGAGATGATGTGGCAGTTCTCATGGCGCAGCGTCAGTAGCACGCCCTATGTCCGATAGAGCTTGTATCTCTGCTGCCTATATTTCTGCTGCTTGAGTGCCCTGTCGAAAATCATGGCCGTGCGACGGAGCTTCCCGCTATACGGCCTAAGCTAAGAACCAAAAACAGCTTGAACCTGCCGACCCCCGCGCCCGCAAATGCTCCAGTAACCCATCCAGTCTTGAAAAAGCACCCGACACTCAGTCCTGTCGCAGTCTGTTCCCGAGCAAATTCATCATCGGTCTCGGAATAATGCGTTCAGAGCCTTGATGTCCCCAACTTTTCAGCCTCTGGGTGTGTTCACACAGGCGCTCGTTCCTCATACTCCTTTGCAACTTCCATCCCCACACCGCTGAAGCCTTCCGCCACTTCCTCGGCGCGAGCCAGAGCCGCGTCAACGTGCGGCAGGATGTTCTCACGCCCGAAGTCGTGGATGAAGGCCGACTGCGCCAGCAGCTTGGCAGGCTGGTCGCGTGCCCCGCAAAGCAGAAGAGTGCGTCCCGATCCCCGCAGCCGCTTCGCTAGTGCTTCCAGGGCATGAAGTCCGGTGGCGTCAATCGCTGTCATGTTCCGTAGCCGCAAAATCACGATCTCGCCCAAACCGCCGAGGTTCGCCGTTTCGTCGGCGAGTTTCTCCGTGGTGCCAAAGAGGAACGGGCCATGGATGCGGAGGATCGAGACGTACGGAGGCACTTGCTTGTCCTGAAGCATATGGGCGCGTCCGTCCGCGATGTACTGGCCCGTGACGGCGGACACGGTCGTCGTCTGGGCAATGCGGTGGATATACAGGAGGGCCGCAAGAACGATGCCGACTTCCACGGCCACGGTCAGGTCGGCCAGCACCGTCAGCACGAACGTGACGAGCCAGACGGCGATGTCCGCTGCCGAAAGCCGCAGGATCGTGCCGATCTCTTTCCACTCGCCCATGTTATAGGCCACGACAAACAGCACCGCCGCCAGGGTTGCCAGCGGAATGAAGCGGGCCAGCGGCGCGGCGACCAGCAGGATCAGCAGCAGGACCAAAGCATGGACTATACCCGCGACAGGAGTCTGTGCGCCTGCGCGGATGTTGGTCGCAGTACGGGCAATCGCTCCCGTGGCAGGAATACCACCGAACAGCGGGGAGACGAGGTTTGCGATCCCTTGCGCGATCAGTTCGACGTTTGAGTTATGTTTGTCGCCGCTCATGCCGTCGGCGACTACCGCCGACAGCAGGCTTTCTACAGCGGCGAGCAGCGCCACGGTCAGCGCTGACGGAAACAGCGGCAGAATGAGGTCAGCCCGAAAGTGCGGGATCGCGAACGGGGGCAGGCCCGTCGGAATGCCGCCGAACCTGGTGCCGATAGTTGCGACGTGCAGGTGGAGCACGGCGACAGCGACAGTTCCGAGGAGCAGAGCGACGATGGAACCTGGCACCTTTTTCGTCAGGCGGGGCAGCAGCAGGATGAGCGCCAGCGAGACCACCGCAACCAGAAGCGTGGGCCAGTCCACTGTGCCGAGATGCGTCAGCAACACCTTCATGCGCCCTAAAAGGTCGCTCGGCACCGCAGGCGTCGTCAGCCCCAGAAAGTCCTTGATCTGCGTGGAAGCGATCAGGAGCGCGATACCGTTGGTAAAGCCGATGGTCACAGGGCGCGGGATAAACTTGACCGCCGTGCCGAGGCCCGTGATGCCCATCAGCACCAGCAGGCAACCCGCCATGAGCGTCACCATCAGCAGGCCAGAAATGCCAAACTTCGCAATGATGCCCGCGACGATCACGACGAAGGCGCCTGTTGGCCCGCCGATCTGAACACGGGAGCCGCCGAGGGCCGAGATAAGGAAGCCCGCCACGACTGCCGTGTAGATGCCCGCCTGCGGAGGAACGCCGCTTGCGATCCCGAAGGCCATTGCCAGTGGCAGAGCGACCAAGCCGACGGTTAGCCCTGCGATCAAGTCGGCTATGAACTTCTTAGCGGTGTAGCCTTGAAGACACAGAAGACTTTTGGGCATCCAGCGGTCGCGGCTTTTGCCGCTGCGCTTCTTGTCCTCTTCGGGGGTACTGTTGTCCTGGGCAAGACGAATGCTCATGAGTTTATTCTCTCTACGGGAATGCCTTCTTCTACGGCGGTTTCTCCCAAAGTGCTTGAAGTTCTCTCCGAAGTGCCTTGCTCGGTCTCCTTGAGCAAGGCCATCGATTCTTCCAAATGCACCTGGAAGTAGCGGCGCATGGTGTCCAGTACCTCAACGATCAGCGGATCGCGGATCGCGTAGAAGACTTGGTTCCCTGCTTTGCGGCTGGTCACGATGTGCTTCGCTCGCAGAACGGCGAAGTGCTGAGAGGCATTGGCAGGCTCAAGCCCCAGGCGCTCGATGATGATTGAAACGGGCAGTTCCTGATCTCGGAGCAATTCGAGAATTGCGATGCGGGTCGGGTGCGCGAGTGCCTGGAAGATCGTGGCTTTGAATTGGCGAAGAGCGTTCTGCATGACGGGTGCGAGTTTCCTTGATTCTGAGTTGGGGTTTCCTTTGCTATTATACCACTACATTCGTAATTGCGAAATTACGCAATTTATGTGGATGCTGTTCCGTACTCAGATGTTGTTCCGTATCAGGCAGCATTTATTTTAACAGCTTACTGTGGCTGCGCGGACAGGTTCTACGCCCGCACGGACCGCCCACGGCAGGTGGGTGCGTTTTCTTCTCACTGGAGGATGAAACAGCTTTAGTTCATGTGACGGTGCTGCCCAAAGCGTATCAGCGGATTGGCGCGGCTGTTTATGGGGCGGGAATGGTAGTGGTAGAAGGCCGAGCCGATAAGCGCGGCGAGGGTATGGGTTTGCTGGCGGAAGAGATCATGTCTATCGCATGAAATATCGGACGTTGCGACGCTTTTGGGGCCGAAACAAACACTAAAAAGCAAGAGGAAGGACATCCATGACTGATTATCCCGCGAACGTGCAAAAAACGACAGAAGAACCGATCAGCGTTGAGGAACTGATCCAACGCTTTCGCTCCACTCATGGCACCCACCGGTACGCGGAAACTGCGTCTCTTCGTCCTGCCCTCGATCTGCTGAAGGAGACGAACGATGAGCGTGCCACCCAGATTATTTATGACATCCGCCTCTTCGACTTGATGACGCAGCATGACTTCCCTGAACGCTTCGCTCCGATGATGTCGGGTACGCAGAAAGACGGTTTGCCCTGGTCCTATCCCAACCTCGACGAGGACTTCCCGGAGTCTGCACTAGTGTACTACGCCGACCGTATCCGGGAGACAGACAACCCATTCCACCGGGCCGTGTACGCCGATTTTCTTTTCTCCCGCGGCAGACTCAACTCGAAGGACCGTAGCGCCTGCTGCAAGGTCGCCGCCCTCAATTATCTGGAGGCCGCCCGGACCTACCTGGCTGAGGGTGAGGACCATGCCGCTATCAACGGCTACCTGCGTGCTATGGACCTCGCCCTGACGTTCAACCGCCTAGACCTCATCAAAGCGAGCGTCGAGGCCACCGTCGAGGCCATCAAACACCTGGTGGCGACGGGTCGTCCACGATGGACGCTGGAAATGCTCACATTTCTCGCACCTCGGTCGGCAAAGCTGTCACCCTATTTCGATACCGCGATTATCTCTCAGTCAATCGCCGAGGCGATCCGGTTCTACCGCGAGAACGAGCAGGATGCCTGGCACATTGAGCGAAGTTTCCTCGGCGTCAGCGCAGAATTTCACAAGGCTCAAAAGGACGGATCAGGATTCGCTGCCTGCCGTCTGCGGATCGCCGAAACGTTCGTGGAGGAAGCGGATTGGAAGCGCACTCACTATCCCAACGGGGATATGGTAGCGGCACATTTTTACGATGAAGCAATTCAAGCCTTGAGTGGGATCGAGGGTACCAGAGAGCGCGTCGAGGCACTGAAAGTGCAAATGATGGATTGCAACCGGGAAGCCAAGAAACACTATACGACATTTAGTCACGAGATCAAGTTCGCACCTGACGAGGTCGAGCGTCTGCAGCAGCACGTGGACTGGTATGGCAAGCTGACTGTCGCCCAGGCGATGGCGCACGCTTCTATCAACCCTAACATCCTGCCGACTTGGGAGCGTGCCGAGGAACTGGCCGATCAGGTGCTCCGCGACAGCATCATTCACCAACTCTTTTCGACACAGGTGATGGACGGAGACCTGAAGGTCAAGACGGTCTCCGAAGACAAGGATCGCCGCGAGTATCAGATTGTCAGCGTTCACAGGGAGGCCATGCCCATTGGAGTCGAGGAACTGCTGCGTGACAGCGGCTTCATCGGAGAAACTCATATCCACCTTATTGTCCACGGTGTGCGGGCCTACCTCGCAGACGAACACATCTCGGCGCTCCATGTGCTGGTCTTCCAGGTCGAGGGTGTCCTGCGCGACCTGCTCACGGCCACCGGACGGGCCACTTTCAGTCAAGAGACACAGGGCGAATATCGGCATTACACACTCGCAACGCTCCTAAGAGCAGGTTTCAAAACCTGTAGGCGTGATGTTATGCTAAAATAGCGGCATGGCAAAACCACTTGTTCCTGACGATCTTTGGACACTTGTTGAACCACTCCTGCCGCCCGTGCCAGAGCGTACCTTCGGCGGCAGGCCGCGCATCTCGAACCGCGCCGCTCTGGGCGGCATCCTATTCGTCTTTAAGACGGGCATCCCGTGGAAGATGCTGCCCGCCGAAATGGGCTGCGGGTCAGGAACAACCTGCTGGCGCAGGCTCCGCGACTGGCAAGAAGCAGGCGTTTGGCAGACCTTGCACGAGACGCTGCTGACCAAACTCGACGAGGCAGGCCACATTGATTGGGAACGCGCCTCAGTAGACTCGGCACGGGTCGCCGCCCCAAAAGGGGGGAGTCCACGGGACCGAACCCGACGGATCGCGGCAATCATTAGACTTTTCATCAGGGCGCGAAGCGCCATCTTGTGGTAGACCGAAACGGCCTGCCACTGGCGGTCCTCAGCACAGCGGCCAACACTGCCGATTGCAAAATGTTCATCGAAACGATTGATGCGATCCCGTTCAAGCGTCGGCCCGTCAAAGTTCATGCCGACAAAGGCTATGACAGTCAGGCTTTGCGCGATGCGCTTCAAGAGCGTGGCATTCAGGACCGTATTGCTCGCCGCCGTGTGGACAGCAGCGAGAAGTTGGGCTGCCACCGCCGGGTGGTGGAGCGCACGCACAGTTGGCTCAACGGCTTTCGGCGTCTGAAGATACGCTACGAACGCAAGGCCCAGATGCACCAGGCCTTGCTTTGTTTAGGTTGTGCGCTGATCTGTTTTCGCGCATGGCAGAGGTTTTGAAACCTACTCTTAGTCTTCTGGGTTAGATCAACATGGCTTCGCCCTGATCTGCTTACGCTATAATGCCCTACCGAAGTGTCCACTGTTGCTGGACCAAGAGCGTGAAAATTGATCTCTGGGAAAACCTCTGAGGATGTTTATGCACCATTGCGGGCGCTGACAGAGTCCGACGGGGCAGTGGCCCTAATACGTGCAAGGCTCAAAAGTATGACCCTTCTCCACCTCGCGGAGCAGCGAGCAGGACGGCGGATGTTCCGTCGCTGGGCCAACAGCGCGGACAGGCAGCCCGTGGAGGTGGCGGAAGGCGGCTGCTCCGGTGGGTTTGTCAACTTGAAGCCAGTGTTGTTGCCGCTGATGACAACAGTAACAGTAGGCACAAGCCTATGGCAAATCTTTCCCGCCTTGGCCGCCGTAGACGCGGCGGCTGAGGCGATCCGTCTGAACCCGATGATTACCCACTGCGGCCAGGCTCATTGCCTGGAATGCCAAGATGCGGTGCAAGGTGGACCGATCCCAGCGGCAGAAGCACCGCTATAAAGAGAGCAATGATGGAACCAATCTATCACTATCCCGGTGAGAAAAATCAGACCGTTTACGATTTGGAAAATGCCATCGCCGATCCAGATCAGCGCATTGAGCAGTTCATGGAGAGCGTTTGCCCACTGGACGGAGCCACACTCGCCGACATCGGCGCAGGCGGCGGTTTCCATGCCTGCCGCTTCGCAGGAAAGGCAGCCCAGGTGTTTGCCGCCGAACCCGCACCGCTGATGCTGTGCCAGTTGTATAGGCGCGTGGCCGAGAGCGCCCTGTCAAACGTCAGCGTCCTCGCTGCGGGAGCGGAAGACCTTCCGCTTCGCGACGACCTTGTGGACGTGGTTCACTCGCGCTTCGCCTACTTCTTTGGCCCAGAGCGCGATTTTAACCGCTCCTGCGCTCCCGGAATCACCGAGGCTCTGCGGGTGCTGAGGCCAGGTGGTCACTTCTTCATTATTGATAATGCCCTGACGTCGGGCGATTTCGCGGGTATCCTGGCCCGTTATGGCTACACGCGGGGAATTGCTCAGGAGATGCAAGAGGCTAACGACGCCTTCTACCAGGAACAGGGCTTTGAGCACGTGACTGTGGAGTCGGCGTGGGTGGCCCCGGACCGGGGGACACTCAGGCAGGTGCTGGCGATGGAATTTCCAGGCACGCCAGTGGAAGAAATTATCGGTACGGTGATCGGGGCGGAACTGAGTTATCACTATCGGGTGTATCACAGGCGGAAGTAACTTCGTGCAAGAGTCACCAGGCTTCGACATCGTTCTCTACCCCAGCCCAGGGAAGATGGCTATGATCGCTCTCGGTGGCTGCTCTTCGTCCTGTGTGCGCCTCAGCTTTGGATCACCGGGGACATCGTCAACCGGGTGATGGCCGTCGCCGATGTGCTGTTCTTCGGCTTTTGCGCCTTGTTCGCTCTGGGCCGTTTCCTCTGGCCGCGCCCGCTGCCCGTCCCACTACCCCGCCGCACCGTGGGCGACCATGACGACCCACTCTTTTCAACACCCTCGTGGGAGTAATCCCATTAAATGAAGGCCGCTGAGAATGAACTTGGCGGTCTTATCCTTTTGACCGAACCTTTTGAGTTGGCGAAACCGTTATAGGCTTTATGCTTCACAATGGAGGGACAGTCATGACAGAGCGCCATAATGACGGGCCGCGCCCCCACCCGCGAGGGTTCACCCTGATCGAGTTGCTCGTGGTCATCGCCATCGTCGGCATCATCGCCGCGATCCTGCTGCCCGTGTTCGCCTCCGTGCGTGAGAACGGGCGGCGGACCGCCTGCCTGTCCAACGAGCGGCAGGTGGGCATGGCGATGATGCAATATCTGGCCGACAACGGCGAGACCTTTCCCAACGGAAAGCTCAGCCCATGCGACTGCTGGGTCAGTCAAGTCCGTCCGTATGTCCGAGACGATGCTCTGTTGCGCTGTCCTGATGACCGCTCGGAAATCCCCAGTGGGGCTTCAGGTTTGGTTGTCTCCTACGGAATGAATAAAGACCTAGGCAGCGACCAGAGCGTGTCGGTCCAGGCTTTACTCGCCTCGGGCGTGTCAGGCCAGGGCCTCTCAAACCTGACGGCATCAGCCCGAACAGTTCTGTTCTTCGAGGTGGAGAACAGCGGCGTCTGGCCTACCAATGCACCGCACCAGATCGATGGCTCGGCAACGGGCGATGCAGGCTTGGACGGAAGCGCGTACTCCGACGGGCAAGGAGGGACACTCACTGATCCCACCTACCCCATCGGCGGTGGGATTGATGCGGGCTTTCCCCGCTATGCCACGGGCGACATCGGCGGGCGTCCGCTCAACGGCGCGACAAAAGACGGACGCCCTATTGGGACGGGCAGTACGCCTCGCCATGCGGGTGGATCAAATTACGTGGCCTGTGACGGGCACGCTGTTTGGCTGCGGCCCGAAGCGGTGTCGGGCGGAGAGACTCCTATTGCCGCCGACTGCCGCCAGGGGACGGAGAGCGGCCAGCCGCCTGACTGTGTTCCCCATACGCTGGAAAGAGCGGCGGGCACGGCGGACGCCCATCACACGTTGACCTTTAGCACGCGGTAGGCTCAGTGCAGGGGAACGTCAGCCCGTCGCATCACTCGCCTGGGCTTCAGAATGTCGTGATCGAGTTCCACGGGCAGGAAGGTGTGGGTAGTCAGGAGCGGCGGGTTTCTTGCGATAACTTCTGCCCCCGCTCTGGTCCCAGAGCGAGGTGGGCAGGATGCGGAACGTGCTTGGCGCAGGGATGCGCCTGTTCCGCGACAGGCTCAGTCCCGACATGGCGGCAGCGTTTGGAAGCCTCAAACCGGGGTAAGTCAAAGCCATGGCATCTTGGCTCCTGCATGACCTTGTCCGCACCTTCCTCCTCGCCGCCGCCATGTTCTGGACCGTCCTCTGGGCGCTCGTGCTCGGCTTCACGCGCTCCGCCGTCGTCCGCGTCCTCCTCACCAGGGACCAGGCCCAGAAGAACTTCGGCGGCCAGGGACTGCGCGAAGTCGTCTTAGCCGCCGCCTGGGGCGCAGGCAGCTTCGCTCCCTCTTACGCTGCCGTCGCTATGGGGCGGACACTCTTTAAGAAGGGCGGCTCCCTGCTCTGCGCTCTGGTCTTCTTGTTTGCTTCCACCAATCTCTCCGCTGAGTTCCTTCTCGTCCTCTGGCTCCTGATGGGCTGGCGGGTGGTGCTGCTGGAACTGGTCGGCGGGGTCGCCTTTATCGCTGTGCTGTCCCTTATCGTCCGGGTGGGCTGGAATGCCGAGTGGTCGGACGAGGCGCGAGATCATCCTGAGAAGGGCCATGGACGGCGCGGGGATCATCCGATTGAGGTGGAGGGTGAGACGCTGCGCGACAAAGCCACCAGCCTCCACAACTGGGTCTCCGTGGCCGACGTCTTCATCGGCAACTGGCGGCGCGTTTGGAAGGAATTGCTGCTGGGCTTCCTGCTGGCGGCGGCCCTGGCGGTGTTCGTGCCGCACCGCTGGTGGCAGACTCTGGTGGAAGGACATACGTCGGAGGTGATGCGGACGGTAGAGCACGCGATCATCGGGCCGCTGGTGGCCGCACTTTCCTGCGTTACCTCGCTGGGCAATCTGCCGCTGGCGTGTGTGCTGCGCTCGGAGGGGCTGGGACTGAGCGACTCGTTCATCGGTGACGTCATCCACAAAGCAGTCTTGGACGTGGATGAGAACGGAACCACCGCCGCCGCAGACGGTCATGCGCGTGGATCATCCGTTCTTTCTGGCGATCCGCGACAACGCCACTGGGACTATTTTGTTTGAGGGCATAATCCGTGACCCGCAGTGAACTAAAGCCCGACTCGGAAGGAAAGCCGAATGTGCGAAGGCAGCTATCTCGATGGCAAGAAGCACGGTCCATGGACTCTCTACTGGCCGAACGGCAACAAGAAGAGCGAGGCGAGTTTCGTAGACGGCAAGTACACCGGGCTGTACACCTCCTATCACCAGAACGGCAAGCGCCGCTGGCAGGGGCGCTACAACGAGATCACCGGAACATCCGCAGATGGCACGAAAGACGGAGTGTGGCTGGACTATGCTGAAGACGGCGAGACGATAGTACGGCGCATGACCTACAAGCGGGGCAGCAAAACGAAGCCTGATGAGTGTGCGCCGTTTGAGGATTGAGCCGCATTAGGTAATAAAGTCAGCAGAGGAATATCGGTGGGCTGTCTTGTTCCCTTCGGGCAAAACGGATGCGTGGGCTGTGTCGGCTGTACGCTGCCGCTTCTGCTGAGGATGCTATGCCTGATGCTACCACTGCACCTCGTCTTCGGACGTCATGCGCCGCGCTCGGTTACGTCCAGAGGAACAGTCTTAGTCTTGGCTACGTCGTTGCCAACCCGATGACCCATAGCAAGACAATGCTGGCGAACGTTGAGGGAAGGAACCTGACCGAGACGCTCAATCCGTAGTTCGTCCTGCGCCAAAAGTGCATTCCCGAATTGCATCCTGTCATGTTCGTACTTGAGGAACACTATCTAACCTTTGAGAAGTCACAGCAAAACGGGACAATCCGACCATCGCAACGAGCAACCCTGGAAGTTCGTCGCCATGTCGCAGGGCCAGGCACGCCAGCGCAGCTTCAAGGCCGACTACATCTTGATCTCCATCCAAGACCCAGACGAGCCACAAGCCGAGTTGCCAGAGCCACCAAACTGTCGCGGCATCCTCCGCCTTCAGTTTGACGACATCCTTAACCGTCGCGATGGCTTAGTCCTTTTTAGCAGCGAACAGGCACATGAAATCCTAGACTTCGTTTATTCTCACCGCGCTGAAGTGACCCTGATCGCCTGCCACTGCAAAATGGGGATGTGCCGCAGCCCAGCCGTGCTCGCAGCCTTGGCCGCGGTGATGGGGCAGGATGATGGCTTTTTGCGGGATGAACGGGGCAGGCCGAAGTATCGCCCTAACCGGTATGTCTATGAGACGCTCGTGCACGAGGGGCGGCGGCATGAACTGGGCGCACTCTAATGGTGCTGTCATGCGCCTTGTTCCCTCTCAGTAATCCCAGCGATCTCCTCACCGGAGAGGCGCCCCTCATCGGCTAGGGCGCGTCCCAAGGCGATAATTGCAGCGCGTGATCTTCTTATTATTGCCGCTGCCTCCTGTTCCGCCGCAGCAATCAGCGCCTTCTTGGTTCGCTTATGCTCAGCCTCGTATCCCTCGTCGTTAAAAGAGGCTCCACAGTGGACAATGCCCTCCAAATCCTCTTCGGCCATAATTCGAACGGCTTGGTCAGCCATGTCGTAATCGTCACGCGAGAGCACGCGGTCGCTGAGAATGTGATCGGGCTGAAGCAGAACGATGGCCTGATATCCTGCCATTCTCGCGACGGTGATACGCCAGGCGACTTCGCGGGTAATTAGTTTTGGGGCGATCATGCCCACTTCTCCAGAGCAGATAAATCCCCCAATCATCTTCTCGACGTTAATTGATGCTTCTCTGATGGGAATGCCCACGTGATGAAGAGCCGCGCAGTGCCCACCTTCATGGAGGCCACCCGTATATCTAATGCACGAATGTTTTGTTGTGTTCTTCCTTTGAGTGTTCTCGGTTCCTGTAACCACCGCCACGTTCGTCAATTCGATCATAATCATGCTCCTTGATAAGGCGGCCTCAAGGCCGCCCCATTCTCGTTGCTGCATGATAGTTCCGCCGAAGGTAAACGAACGGAAAAAAAAGTTGGATGTCGTAAAAGTAATTTTCTTGAACACCTGAAGAAGGGATACAGTGGAAGGCGGCCCGGTCACTGTCGGGCATGGCGGCTGAGGCGGAGGGTGGCGTCATGGTGCCGAGCCTTATACAGCGGCAGTCGTCAGGGAATTGCGGGACCGGATGGGGCCGGGGTATACTGGGGGCATGGCGGGATACACCGCTACAGATAACGGGTGGCTTTTGGCAGATAGCTCAGACGCAAATTTTAAGCAGGAAATCGGCAGGCGGATCGCCATCCGTCGCCGCGAGTTGGGCCTCACTCAGAGGGTGCTGGCCGAAGAGACAGGACTTTCGCGTGATTTTCTGGCGCACGTCGAGGTGGGCCGCCTGGAGATCAATGCGGGGGATATGCCCCGGTTGTGTGTTGCGCTGGGCGTCCCGATCTCCTATTTTTTCAGCGACCTCGTCGAGTCGCCCTCGGACGATCCGGTGCTGGAGGCGATCAGGAAACTGTCCCCAGCGGGGCGGGAGGAAGTGACGACCCAGGAGGCACTGCTCCTGCACAACTTCCGGGTACTGGGCGAGAAGGCGAAGGACTTGGTGAGTGACGTCGCTGGCGAGATGGCGGCCTCGAAGCGGCTGCTCGACGCGGTGCGGCGACAGGGTCGGTACGCCGCTTCCAGTCCGCCCGAGGCTCTGGGCGCGATAGACGCCTCGGGCGGGGGGGGCGGGACCCGTGTGAAAAGTAGGCAAGGTTGACAAACCCGCCGCGCCGTGTCATAACCGGAATCAGCCAGATGGCGAGATTATCATTCCGGTCCCGCGCCTCGGCGCCGTTTTTGGTAAAGAAGAGGTCAAGGGCCCGATTCCCTTCGTGGGCTCCCTTTTCTCTGTGATTGGCGAAATTACTCTGACGAGTAGCACTTTGTTATAGCGTCTCACCGCTCTCTTATCCCAAATCTCTTATCCCAAAAAAGAGGGCAAAATGCAAAAAAAGCACCTTCTTTAAGCAATTCTTTGGCGGAATCGGCCTCCACGGTCGAGCTATTTCCTGACGCCGCCAGCGTCTCAGCTTCCCGCGCTTGTCGAAGGCTGGCTGCTGGACGGTGAAATCCGTCAGCTCTCCTCCCAAACTTTATTCTTCCGCCGCCTGCTCCTAGAAAAGCTCGTGTGGTTCCTGCATAAGAAGTCCTTTGCGTCCTGCGGCAAGATGGAGCTTAGGGCGTTCCTCGCCTATGTCGCGAGCGCCGACCAAATCCAGCCGTTCACCGAGAAGCAGAGGGATGTCCTGCTGTCTGCCGCAAAGCGCACCAACCATCCGAAGCGCGATACGGCCATTCTTTCCTTCTTGCTGGACACAGGCGTTCGGGCCTCGGAGCTTTGCAGCCGGCGCCTCTGTGATCTGGACGCTGCTGGGCGAACCGCCGTCGTCCTCGGTGACCCAGCGGCGATGAAGACACTTCGGATCCCGTCGGGAATCCTGGAACTCCATTTCTTCGGGTGCGGTGGGATACTCCGGGAGCGCCGCGCAGGTGACGCGGGCGATCTCTGGGTAGTCCTTCGCGGCAAAGGGACGTATCAACATTGGCGGTCCTTCTTTCGGTACTGGCTAACGATCACTCCCTCATTCATCGGTCTTGCGGCTCACTTCGACTTCGCCGCTGCGAAGCGTTCAGTGATCCGAAACAGCGAAATACCGATGTTCAGCACCCTCTCTGCAGGACGAGGAGCAGCCACTCGAAAAACGTTTGCATGTGCTCCCTGCTTTACGTCTCGCCTAAGTTTTCTATAGCTCACCTAAGTTTTCTACAGCTCGTCCAGGCTGCCGAATGCGGGGATGATCTTTGCCATATTCGTCATGTCAAAGACCCGTGCCGGCTGGCTCGCCGGGAGAAGCAGCAGCACGAGGCGCAGACCGACCGCCACCAGTAGGCGGTGGCCGGCGACCAGGCAGGAAAGGCCCGATCCATCAACCGTTTTCACCTCCCGCAAGTCTACCACGACGGGGCACTGGCCTCGGAAGACCAGGGACCGATCTTCGAGAACCTGATGTTCGAGACGCAGTCCCCCTGCCGTGCCTTGACCCGCCGCAAGGCCTTCGAATAGGCGCAGGAGCTGCGGGCTTTTCATCAAATCAAGGTCGAGATCGAGGCGAACTACCAGGACGAACTCGCCGGTCACGGTCTCGGCAGAACCGCCGGTCACGGTCTCTACCAGGTCACTGGGCAAAGGATCGGCGTCCGGCAGATTTGCCTGCTGCCGTGTTTCTCCTCCCTGCTGCCGTGCTACTCGCTCTTCCTGCCGCGCCTGCTTTTGCTGCTGCACCTTTTCCCGCAGTTGTCGGGACCAGCGCGTGACGGTGCCGGCATCTTTGAGGATCTCGCGGGAGGCGGCGAGGTTGTCACCGGTGCGGGCGTGGATCTCTTCCCAGGAAAAGTGTATTAACATTGGTGTTGGGGGTGTCCTGGTACTTTTTCTGCGAATTTCATGTCTTCCACGGCTTTCATATATTTGTTGAGTTCCATCAGGTAGCCCGTCGTCAGGCTCATCGACTGTACCCCCGCCATCCGGGCCGCCGTCGGCAGCAGATAAATCGATGCTTGACAGCCCTTCCTCTGTAGGTTGTATTATACCATCGTAGAATGGGGAGTGCGAACAACAGAGCTTTCTTTATTAGACCTCTTGCGTAAGTCCCTGGCCTGAAGACCAGGGCTTTTAAAGTGCGATTGTCTGCCTTCGCAGACAGAAGATTAGCGCCGCCTACTCGGTTCTCAATGTCCACGAAGGCGGACAATCGCTTTGCAGAAGACCCGGATTTCCAATCCGGGTAACACCGGACGACTTACGCAAGAGGTCTGTTGAAAACCGGAGGCGATAAGACGTACCGTTTCATTGAAAACTCCCGTGATGAGGGCAGTTGACGGGTGTGATATAATCATGTCATGGTTTACGGGACGGAACAAACAAAGCAAAACCGGCGGGTCGATGTCAAAGTCACAATCTCGGAGCTGACCGATATTGGACCCTTTTGGCTCCGCGGCTGCCCTGATCACGTCACTTTCTCCGAGCTGTACCAAGACTGCGTCAACCACGAAGAGGTGCGGCGCTCCCGGCAGACTTTGGACCGGGTGTCACGCCATTTCTGGGCCGGCGAGCGCTTCCTGAAGCGCACTGAGACCCTCAGCGTCCTCAACACGTCCGCCGAGATTTCTCTTGTTCTGCGGCGGGATCTGTACCGGATCGGGCCGAAAGAAGCCGTGGACGGCCAGAGCGAATACACCTATGTGGACGCTGAAGACCGGATCGAAAAAGTCGTCCCGCGCGTTCTGAACAAGGCCGAGCGCTCCTGCTGCTTCGACCTCTGCGACTGGCGCGGGCGGCGGCTGGCCGGGGATCAGTCGCTGGCATCCCATTCGCTTTGGCCGGCGTGGGAGGACGGCAAGCCGTTTCCTGAACGGGCACAGCTCCGGCTGCGTCCCCGGACCGGCTGGCTGGCTTATATTTTGCTGGCGTTCGCGGCACTGGCAGGTCTTGGCCTCGGTTACTGGCTTTGGATCACACTGGCCGTCCGTCCCCCTGTCTAACAGAGCGCTCACTCACAGAGCGCTCACGCTTTTTCAATACCCTCTCAGATGCAGGTGTAACATTCCTGACTTGCGGGAATAACACCGACATAGCTTAATGCTGACGCTTTGTCCCTTCAAGGAGACTTGACCTGTGCCAATCACTCATGAAACCATTTTAGAGTCGAACCGCAAGATGCTCGGCAAGACCAACCGGGCTGTCTTGTTTGCCAAAGTCAACCTGGACGAGTATCTGGACCCGGACGCCTTGGAACAGGAGCGGGAATACACTCCCTCCCTCACTTCGCTGCTGGCACAGATCGAAGAGCTGCCGGAAGAGCAGTTTTTGTCCATGGTGCGCGAGAACCTCACCGTCCGCTCGTTCGCCGAATTCCTGGACAAGTTCCAGCCCGGCTTTTATTACCGCCTGCGCGGTCCGCAGGCTGCCCCGGTCGTTGAAGGCGAAGATGCTCCCACGGACGAAGCGCCGGGGACACCGCAGCTCGACTTCTCGCTGGAAGGCGGGCCAGGGTGGCGCAAAATCCGCATTACCGCCGACCATCCGTATGTTCGCTGCCTGCGCGATCTGATCAAAAAGCGTGTCCGTCAGGACGTTTCCACGTTCCGGGTGGACGTAGACGCCTCGCTGTTCGCATTCAAGCCGCGTAACCAGCGGACACTGATGCGGAAGATCGCCGAAGATGTCCAAGTCAAAAACGACCGCTTGATGCTGGAAGCCAAGCGCAACCCGTCGTCGAAAGACACGGCGCGGGCTTTGGAAGCGTACCAAACGTCGGCAGACGAGTTCCAGGGCGCCTTGGAAGATACGATCCGCGTGTTGCCGACTGTCGTATATGGCCTGGAGCAGACCGCAAACGACCTCAAGCGCCTCGCGCCCGGCGGCGGGCCGATTGACCCGAACGTCTACCAGATTGAGTTCGGCAAAAACCGCTCTTTAATTGCTTCTCCCCAGCAGCTTCCTACCCTGCCCGCGCTTACAGCACCCGGTGCGGATGGCGACGGCAAGGCACCAAAGCAGCTTGAAGGTAAGGGAAAAGGCAAGGGCACCGAAGAAAATGCTCTTGTCACGACAGACGGCAGCGGGGCAGGCACTGCATTGGCGACGCGGACGCTGGACAATGCGCTGGACAAAATCCGTGAGACCTCTAAAATCGCTGCCGGACAAGACCTCGCGCTGATCTCCCCGGAAAAGCGCTTCCCGATTGCGGTCGGCAAGTTCATGGACAAGATGATTGACCGGGGGCTGATCGCGCCGCTGATGGGCAATCTGGTCGCGACTGTTTTGCAGAACCCGAAAGAGCTGGCGCTGCTGAACCCGGACATCAACGATGTCAACCACTACCACGATATGTTCCTCGGCGTCTACTCCAACGCCGTTGAGTCGTTCTTGCAGACGGTGACGCCGCTGTTTGAGACGATCATGGGCGTCTACCTGCTGTTCAACGAGTTCCCCGCCGATGTGCGCGTTCCCGAAGACATGAAGCCGGAGCTTGTGATTGCAAACGCCGATCTGCCCTCCTTGTTCCTGTCCCGGCCTGACGAGCTGAAGCGCTACTTTGAGTACGCTTGCGCCCAGGCGAACAACCAATTCCGTGATGCCGTCTCGTTCGTGATTGTGCCGAACGTTGCCGAGTTTAAGAAGAAGCGGCCGGCGAAGCGCAAAGGGCCGAGCATTGACATCATGGACGACCCCGCTTTGGAAGCGATCCGAGCCGCTCAAGCGGCAAGCTCGGCGGATGACGAGTCCTACGGCAAAGTCACGTATGTAGACGAGATGCTGCCGCTGATGGACTGGGGCTACCAGTATGGCTTTCAGGTTCTGTTCTCGACTGAGGAGCGCATTCGGGCGGGCCGCACAAAGCGTGAGTATCTGCAAAACCTGAATGACGCCTACGCGATTGACTCGGTCGTTGAGCGCGAATCGGGCGACTGCGGCATCATCTGCCTGCCGGACTTCACAATCATGCCGCCCGACGGCAAGCTGGTTACCGGCAAGACCGCCGAAGGCGGGGTGGAAGTCGGCGTAGACGTGCCTGAGCTGACGGTCCGCTCGTGCTATGTCGCCGCTGGACGCCTCATGGCGAATGACGTTCCTGATTACCTGCGCCGGAAACTCCAGCACGCTAAGAAAGATGTCACCTCGATGCGGGCTGACCTGCCGGGTATCGGCATAGACCTGGCGATTAACCCGTACCTTGGCGAGACTGATCTGCCGACCGACCACTTCCTGAACGACGGCCTGATGGGGGACTTGCTTTCCCCTGGTATGCCCTTCCTCGCGTTTACCCATGTGTCCGGCCGGTCGCCGTTCCTGTCTGTCCCGCGCACACTGCGCCGGCTGCACCGGGAAGATGGCGAGCAGTCGTACCGCCATCTGCATCTGTTCCGCCAGGAAACGTACTTGAAGCGCCTTCTGCGCTCGGCTTGGGAACTTGGCTACGGCGGCGCAATGCCGGAAGACAATGAAAAAGCCGAAGCGATGCTGACAGACCATCTTTCCTACATCCTGAAGTGGACCAAGTGGTATGACCCGGAGCATCTCGTCAACTCGTTTCCTTCTGCACTGAAGACCGGCAACGAGTTTAAAGTGCAGCGCGAGAATGGTAACAACTTCAAGATCATTCTCTACTTCGAGCAGGGCTTGGTGGATGAGTTTGGGATCAGCTTCTAACAATTTGCCTTTCCTAACAATTTTTTTATAAAGTTTGACACGCATAGAACGAACCGTGCCCGGCACGGTGACTCCCGAAAGGAACATTCGAAATGCCGAACCTTACGATTCAAGGAACCAAAGTCAACCGCGTTTTTGACGCAAAAGTTGAAATTCTGCACGATCTGGACGAAGACAAAAAAGTCCGTGAAGCAGTCCAAGTCCCGGTGATGCAGTTTACGGTCACCCTGCCGCTGGACCACGAGACGCAGATCGCGCTTTGGGCGCTGGCTCCGCAGGGGCCGAAGCGCTTCAAGACGGTCGAGCTTCAGACACTGGACCGCTCGAAAACCGTCAAGAAAACTTGGACACTGCAAAAAGCGTATGTCCATACCTATGTGGAGAAAGAGTTCCCGGAAGGTTCCACCAATGGTACTGATCAGGGCAACTTTGTAGAAGTAACCATCCGTGGCGTCATGGTTCAGAACAACCAGGACTACAGTGGCGACAACATCCTGGCGGTCGCTGCCGGTGAGCCGGAGCTGAACGCTTCGTAGCCTGCACCGCTCAGACTTTGGGGAGAGGCTTCGCGGCCTCTCCCCTTTTTGCATTGTACTCAAGACCGCGGATTGAGACAAGATCGCGGATTGGGATCCGTGGCTCCCCTGAAACTTAATTATGGCTGACGACGAACGAGATCTGCCGCCGGGTGTCCGGGACGTGCTGGCGCATCTGCCGCGCGAGATGAGGCGGCGTGTTCTCGCCGATTACGAGACCCATTACGCGCCGTTTTTGTCGCTGCTGGCTGGGTGGAAAGGCGCGGTGCAGGAGCACTACCTTCAGTCCGAAGCGGCATCGGTCGCGCGGCTGGAAGAACAATTCTTTCCGCTGGGTCATTGGCATTTCCCCGCCCAAACTCTGGCCGTTCCGCAGCGGCCTGTCCCGCGCACTGTGGAAATCGGGTTCGGTACGGCGCTCACCGATCCGGCGAACAACCCCTGGATTGTCGGCGGCGACGGCTGGCTTCAGCCGACTGCGCTGCGGGATTTCAATGTGCAGTGGAATGGACCGGACTGCCTGGTCTCGCTGGACATAAACTATCTTGCAACAGGGCCGATTGAGCCGCTCTTGAAGCAGGGACAGCTTGCCTTTGTCGCCGGGTCGGAAGACGCTTTGAACGCTTTAGAGTGCGGTACCTGGTGGGTCTGGACGCCCGGCAGTGCTCCGCGCTCATTGAGCGTGACCCGCCATGACGGCTTTCTGCGGTTTGAGCGCGACATGCAGACTGCCCGGCTGAGTCAGCGGCAGCTTGACCTCTGGCTGCCGCCGTTTTATCCCTATAGCCGAAAAATCGTCTGCCTGCGCCTCGGCGAAAGCCAGACGCCCCCACCGCCGGAAATCGAGCGGCTGGGCCGGGACCTCAAAAGCGGATTTCGGTGCGTCGGGCTGCTTTCTGCCCCGGCGGCGCGTCTGGCAGCGGCGCTGCGAGCAATGACGGTGCTGCTGAACGCTGTGCCGGCTGTGCAGACCGCACTGTCCGACACGGTTGTTTTCCCGCCATTTCCGCGCGTCGGCCAGGACCACGCCCTGCGCCTGCCCGGCGTCCCGCGCCTCTTCGCCGCGTCGGTCCGGCAGGACGGTCGCCCGGTACCGGCATCATTGATTCGCCTGCCTTCGCCTGATCCACTGGCTGCCGAACCCGATGTCCAGGTTCAGTTTCCCCAAGCGGGCGCAGGCGTCACGGAAGTCAAGCTGTACTATGGGTCACTCGGCGCGGAAGCCGCCGAGACGATGGATTTGCCGGGTGTGCTGGAAAAAGCGCCCCTGCGGTTCTCGGTTCCGTTTCCCCTGGCCGGCGGCGTCTCGGTCGGCAATCCGGCAACCCGGCTGGAATGGACGCGGACCGCCTGGTACCAGAGCGTTTTGCGTCCGCCGCTTTTGTCGGAAGGAGACCTGATCGAGATCATCCGTCAGCGCCAGAAAAGCCTCGGTCTGGGGACGCCTGAGGAGGTGCTTCGCTTCCGCTCCGCCGCTCGGCGCATCGTCCATGATCCGAGTTTCGGCGATGCTCACTGGCGCTCCTACTTATGGCCGTCGCTGCTGGCCCGCGCCGAAAGCTTCGGCGCAGGCGGCGAGCTGCCCGCGCCGGATTCCATGCCGCTGATCCAGAGCTTGATTTTGACGTTTGAGCGCGTGGCTGGCGCGGATATTCCCGACTTCTTGGCGGCCGACATGGCACACTACCTGGCGTCCGTGCTGTCCCAGTATTTCGTGCTGTCCACATTTCAGATCGAAGGCCAGGTGTTATGAGCGAGCCGGGTGCCATGAGCGAGACTGTTGTCTTCCCGCAGTTGTCCGGGCTGAACTGGCCGTCGTACCTGCTGGAAGCCTGGCGGACACTGTACGAGTTGGGCGTTCCTGAAGAAAACATCCGGCTCGTGCCGGAACTGGGCCATTTCGCAGTTCCCGAAATCAGCGGGCAGGAGCCGCCGGGGCCGGCCTACGACATTCTCGGCGAGCGCCTGATTGTTCACCGCGTTGACCCCGCGGAAGTACGCCCGCGCCTGACGGTCAGTGTTCGGGCGGATACAGTTGATGCCGTGCGCCGGAACCCGGTAACGGGGGCTGAAGAATACCACGCCCGCACCGTTGGGCGATTAGCCCATTTTCTGCCGCCACTGCTGGCAGGGCTGCCGGGAGGAATGCCTGCCGACCCGGCGCTGCCGTTTTTGGAGGCGGTGACTCAGCAGATGAGCCGGACTTACCCGGAGCTGTGCGTGAGGCTGCCGGAAGAAGCCCGCAGCGCCCTCGAAATCGGGGTTGGGGCGAGCCTTGCGGTGATTACAGCGACCGATGCGGATGAACAGGCGGCCATTCTCCGGCGTCACGCGCGGGAGAATACAGACCCGGAAGCGAATGCCGCGCACTATGCGGCGTGGCTCGCCTTGAGTGACAAGCTGCCGTCACGCGATTTGGACGGCATTTCCGAGGCCGCGCTGCCCGCCGCCTCGGCGGTGTTCCGGCAGTGGGCGGACGCCCTGTATGGTCCCAATCTGGAAGCCGCTCCGCCGTACCCGTTCTGGTCCGACCTGGCACTGGAAGACCTGCTGCACCAGCGGCTTCTGCTGCGCGAAATGGAAATCGCGCTGTCTTATGAGACGATTTGGGGCCGGGAAAAGATCATCCGAGAGCTTCTGGAGATCATGACGACCGAAGCGTTCCTCGCAACCGCCGTGCTGGATTCCCTGCATGGGATCGGCTGGGTGCATGGCCGCATCTCCGATACCGCCGCCCAGCCGGGAAAGCTCGATGGCTGGTTTTTATCCATCACCGGAGGCCAAAGCAGCCGGACACTGATGCAGGGACGCCTGGCAGGGTGGGCGGAGTCAGGCGGCGTACTGGGTGTCAGCGCCGAAGAGCTTGCCGTGCTGGACCCAACGGAGCAGGCGCAGTTCTGGGCGCTGGCGGCATGGCGGCGCGAGACCGCCGACCCGATTTTGCTGCTCGAAACAGCGGCGCAGCGCTTGATCCATCCCGCCGCCGCCGTGCTTTGGACTCGGTACGCCCCAGCACCGAGTCGTCCTGGAACACTGCTCGCCCAGCCGGGCAGCACGGCAGTGCTGGGCGGTGCGGCCTTGCTGCTGTATCCGGGGGTTCGCATCCAGCTTCCGGTAGACAGCGGCGGCGCAGAAGGCGAGCGGGCAGCAGCCGTCTTGATGCTGCTTTTGCGCGTCTTCCTGCCGGTCTCACTGCGGGTGGAAGTGCTGTGGAGCAGTTCAGCCGCGCGTCTTGATCAGCCGACCTATTTGCAGCATCCGTTCCAGTCCGGCGCGTTTCTGTCGCCGTCCGGCACGGCGGCACCGGAAGAGTCGCCGCTGAGTGATCCGCTGACGCTTTAGGAACGAGCGGGAGAGGTTCTTGCGGCTCAATCTCGGCGGTTATCGGGTATATTTGGTGCAGAAAGTTACTCAGCAGAGGTTTCCCCATGCGTAAGTTCGATCTCGTTTCCGTGGACTGGGACAGCGTGCGGCTGATGCAGGCGGGCCAATTCAAGCAAGAGACGTTTTATTTAGAAGAGCTGGTGCGCTGGTCGCTTCAGCGCGGACGGATCGCGGGCCTGCTGAGTCTCGCCGAAGACGGCGTCAGCCGGCCTTCCCCGGAAGGGGACCGACTCTATTCCGTGGTCGTGCGCGGCTGTCAGGCGGTGGGCAAATCAGGGCAGATCATTGACATCCCCGATGAGTCCGCGCTTGCGCTCCGGGGCGTCATTGAAGCCAATGCCACCAGCGTGCCGCTGTATGTCGGCGTCGCAAAGGCCGCGCGGGCCGCCGAGCCGCAGCTTTACTCGTCGGTGGACACCGGCCTGCTCGGATGCAGCGGTTTGCGCCGCTTGTACAAGCTCTCATCGGACAACGCCGACGACACGATGGACTGGGTGCAGATCGGCCAGTTCGAGAAAACGGCGTCGGGCCTTGCGATAGACCGCGACTTCTTCCCGGAGTGCTTGTTCTTGTCTAGCTTCGCCGGGCTGTGGCGTGCCCAGCAGACTCTCCGCGCTTTGGCCCGCCAGGGCTTGGACCTCCTTGTCCGGCATTCATCGGCGTCCATTCAGCGCTACGCGGTCGCGGCGACCCTCGCCGGCTCGCTCGGTCCGGCGGCCCGCGCGATAGACGACCATTTGTATCCCCGCGCCTATTTTGACGAGATGGGCGGGGTGCTGGCGGCCCAGCGGGCGCAGATTCTCGCCTTGCCGTCGCCCAGTCTGCGCGTGTACCAAGAGGCTGTAGACGGGCTGGAAGACACGCTGGCGTACCTGGAAACAGCGGACTGGACACTCGGTCAGGCGTTTCTGATGATCCGCGACTGCTTCGAGCGGCTGCTGCACTTGTACCCGCCGCTTTTGGAATCATTGGAAGCCGCCGCGCCGCAGCCGGAGCGCCGCCTGCTCGACCACGAAACCGTGGCGGCGGCACAAGGGCCGCGCCGAGGTCAAGCGGAAGACCCGGAGCCGGAGCCGCCGCGCCGCATCGGCGCTTCCTTTATGCGCCGCAAAGATTAGAGGCGTAAAGATTAGAGGCGTAAAGATTAAGTATGCGCCGCAAAGATTAAGCAAAATTACCCTGTCAGTCAACAGCCATATCGGGTAAAATAGGAGGCATGGGTTCTTTTCTCGCGTCTACATGCTGGCCGACGCGCTTTTTCGCCAAGTGGCTGGCAGTTTTCTTTGGCGCATCTCTTGTTGGTATCGTTCTCAGCGCGTTTACTCACCGGCATCCGGCAGTGAAGCCATTGCCGCCACCGCCCGTCGCGCGAGTGCAAGTGGACCTGCGGGCGATTGAGATTTACACGGACGGAACGCGGGAGAGCGTGCCGGCGCTGGTTTCGACCGGCGGCACCGGGGACAAGCCAATCCCGGAAAGCGACCAAGGCGCCTTGTCGGTGAACGTCAAAAGACCGACTGCCATTTCACGGATGCCGGGGACAAAGCTTTGGCTGATCTTCCAGTGGCAGGGTCACTCGGAGTCCCGTTTGATCAACCCGTGGCCGCACTCCACCATCACCTATCAGGTCGAGTTCCGGCTCAGCCGGCCCCGCCCCATTCAGTCGCACTCGCCGAAATCGCAAACAACCACAGCACATCGCCGTGCGGAGCGCAGTCATGCTTAATCGTTTCTTAGGTTTTTTGGGCTTCGTGCCGGGACTGTCCGGCCTTGCCGGGCTGGCGAACAGCGGCAGCAGCGGCAGGGACGACGGCTTCGAGGCTGAAGGCGAAGCGCAGGTCGCGTTTCAGTCAGGCGCGAAGCTAACGACGCCCGACGACGACGAAGCGCCGGGAGACCGTCAGATACGCCTGACGGACCGGGATTTGGTCTGGCCGGGGAAGACCGAGACAATCCAGATCAGCAACCCGGAGCCGGTCGCTCTGCGCTTCGACCTGACTGTGACTGATCTCGACAGCGCGTTCTACATTCGCCGCCCGGCGTCCGGCGGAACGCCGCAGCGCGAAGGCGGCGTGCTGCTTCAGCCGGGAGAGGAAGCCTCCTTCGAGGTCATCTTCGTGCCGCCGCCCGGCGGGGTCAAAACCCGCTCGAAGACGTTCAGCTTTGTCCTGACCTGCTTTGATCCGCGCCGGAGCGCCGACCCCGGCGAGATCGTTCAAGACCTGCCCCTGCGCTGGGTTGCCCTGCCTTCGGCGACTGATTTTCAGATAGCGGCCGTGCCGCCGTTTATCGTCACCCGCCCGTGGCGGCGCGAAGCCCGCTTTGCGGTGAAGCTGACCAATAAAAGCTTCCTGCCGCCCGCCGTCGGCTTGTCCATTCTGCGGGCGACGACAAAAGATGCTTTGGACCGCGGCGGCGAGACGGTTGGGACGGTCGAGCAGTCGCTTTCGGCCCGGACGGCGGGTGTCTGGCAGATGACCCTGCCGCCGACGCCCCAGCGCGGCTCGTATTACGCGGCCGTGCGCGGAACGGCCCAGACTGCCGATGCTCATTCGGTGCCGCTGACTCTGACGCGCCCGGTTGTGGTGCGCTACCAGCCCTGGCTGCGAATGGGACGCGACTGGCTCTTTTTGCTGGGCGTCCTGCTGTTCTTGTTCTGGCTAGCCTGGGGTGTTCCCGTTCGCAAAACGCCGATTGTCCGGGTCTCGCTGGCGTTTGCGGGACTGGATAAAGGCCAAATCCCGACTGACAGCCGCTTGGAAGATTTGACTGCTCAGATGATCCTGACCGACGAGCGTGGGCATGACCTGGAAGGGCAAATGCCGCTGACGGGTGTTGTCCTGAATAATGCGTTCGAGTTCACCGCCCCGCCGCGCTGGTACGGCTACCGCTGGATTTCCGGAGATCACACCGGCTGGAATGGGTTCAGCCGGGTGCCGCAGCACTTTCGGATCACGCTCGCCCCGGCGGAGTCCGAGAAAGCCGCGTTTAAGCGCTTCGACTTGAACACGCTGCTGCCCGATGGCGCTCCGGCATACACTATCGAGACCGCGAAATCCCCTTATGGCACTTGGGTGACGCCAGCTACCTATGTGGTTCAGTCGGCGCACGGCGTCTTTGTGAACCTGCGACTTGGTGCCCTCGGAGCACTGGCCGGCAAAGAACTCAGCCGGGTCAGCGTCTCGTATGCGCTGGATGGCGAAGTGCAGGCGTCGCGCACGTTCCAACTCCTGCATGACGGTGTGGGCCATCTGCGCCCCTTGACACTAGATTTGACCGACGCCGTGCCTCTGGGAATGTCCAAAGAGTTCACGGTCAAAGTCACGGCGGAAGGATTGTCTTCCTACGACGCCCAGCCGCTGATCGTGCATCGCCAAGACACCCCGTTCACCCAAACGCTGTCTTTCCCGGCTTCTTATCCAAAGCACCAGGTCTCCGCCGTTCCGCATCTCCCGACCGCGACGCCGATCTCGCCGAATGACCCCTCCGGCCCGCCAAGGCCGACGACGCCTCAGCCCGGTTCTGCCGCGGGATCGGGGACGTCGGGGCCGGGTCCCGGCGGTAATCCTATCCCGCATCCTATCGTGCCAATGCATCCTGTCGTGCCAACGCATCCTGTCGTCGTCGGCTCGCTGCCGCACCCGCCGGTGACGCCCATCCCGCTGGTCCACCCTTTCGTGCCTCCGGTTCATCCTTTTGTGCCTCCGGTCCATCCCTCTGCGCCTGTCGCGCCGCTGACGCCGGGCAATCTTGCCGCACAAGCAGCCGGACCTTCGCAGGTCCGTGTCGTGTGGAGCGGCGTACCGAGCGTCCAGAAATACATCGTTTACCGCAGTGCCGCGCCGGGCCAGAACGTCAGCGTCTCGCCCGTGTTCCAGGGTGTGAATGCGGGGCAGACCTCGCTGCTGGAAACGGGGCTGGCACCGGGAACGATCTATTACTTCCAGGTTCAGTCGAGAGTCGGCAATCGGTACAGTCCGAGGAGCGGACGGGCGGTTGTCATGACCCATGTCACGATCCGGTCCCCGGTGGCGGTCGCGCTTGTACTCAACCCGGATGGTCGCGACCTGCAAGCGACCTTGAGTTTCACCAACCAGTCCGCGCAGCCGGTGTTTCTCAACAAGATCAGCGCGTGCTTGGACGGCAAGATTGGGGATGCCGTGTTTTTAGTCGCGGCGGACGGCCGTCCGGTGCCGTTCACCGGCACAAAGACGCCTCGCCCGGCTGTCCCCGGCCCGCGCCAGTTTACTCCGCTTGCGCCCGGCGAAACACAGCGGGTAATTGTTGATTTAGGTCACTCGTACCGTCTGCTGCCGGGTGTGCATACTTACAGCGTCGCGTATAACGCCGCGCATAATTTTCCGGCCCGGCTCCAGACCCTGACCCTGCGCTCGGACCCGGCGCAGTGTGGCCTCAACCGCTAGACTGAAATTCTCGTCCTGAACTCCTGGGGAGGGAGAAACTTATGGCATTTGAGATACAGATTGTCGGCGCGGAAGAGCTGTCCAATCACCATCTTCTCACCCAAGTCAGCATAGACCGGCCCCTGTACGACCATGCTTATGCGGCGCTGACACTGCGCTGGCAGGAAGGCAGCCTGTACCCGGAGCGGCAGACGGCGTTTCTCGCCGCAAAGCTCCTCAACTGCCCGATAGACATTCTCTGGAAAGACAACGATCTGACAGAGCATGTGACCTGCTTTCACGGCTACATCGAAGATGTGAGCGGCCACCGGGAGGCATCCGCGTCCAGCCTTGCACTTTCGTGCGTTTCCTTCAGCAAGCGCACCGACCTGATCCCACGCTATCGGACGTTCCAGGCCACGACGCTCCTTGAGATCGCAAACCAGATCGCGAAGTCTGAGCCGCTGATTAAGATCGAGACGTCCGGCGACCTGGACCTGCCAATTGTGCTGAGTGTTCAGCATGGTGAAACCGACTTTGCGTATCTGACCCGGATGCTTCATGCCTGGGCGGTCCCAATGCTGGTCTCCGACAAGACTGGGCAGGTCATCTTGGGCGCACGCGGCACGGAAGCCCGCGCTCCGTTTCCTGACTCCACTTACGGCTGGTCGGAGATTAACTTCTCCGGCACGCTGGAAGCGCTGCCGTTTCTTGCGGGCGGCGGCGCGGGTCCGGTCGGGGTCGCGCAGGGACGGGTTGCGGTACACAATGCGGCACTTTCGCGCAAAGCTGCCGTGTATTACGGCATTCCCGACGCGCCGGCCATCACGCAGCGTGTCAGCGAGGCGTCGTCTCGTGTGGATACCAGTGGCTACGGGCTTGTTCTGAACGGGGCCGTACTGCCGTTCGCGCCGGGTGAAGTCGTCTCTTTTGAAGGCGGCCAGCATTTGATCCGGGCCGTCCGGGTCACCGGCCATTCGCAGCAGACGACGGCGACGCAGGAGTTTCTTTTGCAGCCGCTGACTCTGCCGCTCGCGCCGGAGCGTGCGCGTCCGGTGTGGTCGTCGCGGGCGTTGTGGTCACATGTGACGGCAAACGAGCATGACCCGCTGCATCAGGGGCGCATCCAAGTCGAGTTCGAGTGGGAGCATCTGGACCCGCAGGCCTCGCATGAGCGGGCCTGGCTGCACACGCTCACTCCCTATGGCGGCGGCTCCGGCGGGGCGAAGTCTACTGGCTACACGGGGTTCTACTCAGTCCCGGAAGTCGGCGAGCGGGTGCTGGTCGAGTTCTTGGGGGACTGGGATAGTGAAGCGGTGGTCATCGGCGGCATCCGGGAGGGCAACGTTCCCGATGCTCATAATCAGAAGCGGACGAAGCGCTGGCGGACGCCGGAGGGCAATGCCATCTCCATGCACTCAAACGGGCCGATCAGCAACACGCGGGTCGAGACCAAGAACAAGATCATGATGGCAACGGAAGTCGGCAACACGCACAACTCAGTGACCGTCATCAACGGCAGCCATGACCAAGACATCCTGCACATGGAGCGCAAAGGCACGAGCAGCAAGGTGTACCTGAAAAGCAACAATGTTATGTTTATCGGTTCCGGCAACCAAATCCACATTGTCAGTGAACATATCACAGTCACTGCGGCAAAAGATATGCAGTTCCAGGCCGAGAACATCAGCTTCACGGCTGTTAAAGATTTCCAAATTGCCGCCGGTGGGCAAATCGCCATTGTCTCCGAAGGAGACCTGGCGGTTGCCAGTGAGAAAGGCGGCGCGGCATTCGGCGCGATGAAGAATGTCCAGGTGGAGTCGCAAACCGCAGCAATGCACATTTCTGGGCCGACGGTGGAAGTTGTCGGCAAAGGGCAGGTCCATTTAGAGGGAGGAGTCGTCAATGTCAATACTGCTGACAAACTGGCCGACATCTCACCGCTCAAAACGCCGAATATTCCAAAGCCGCCAGACGGACCGCCTGCCCCGACATTCCACACGCCGTTTTCCTAGTATCTCTTTTCCTAGTATCTTTTTGGAGCGAGTTCATGCAGTCCTATTACACGAATGAAGTTCGGTTTCTTATCCCTGACCGCTGCGTGGACCGCACGGTGAACGCTTTTATCATCCCAAAAGGAGAAGCCGGCGATTTAGTAGACCCGGATGACAGAGGCGAGTTCAGCTTGGTCATCACCCGTGCGCCTCTGCCCCCAGAAATGTCGCTGTCGGTTTATTTGGACCGCCAAGTTGAGGCTGTCAGTGGGATGCTGCCGGAGTTCCGTCTGCTGTCGCGTCGTCCTACGTCGGTAGACAACCGGCCTGCGGAACAGGTAGATTTTTCCTGGCGCTCCGACGAGTCGCTCATGCGCCAGCAGCAGACACATTTCCGGCATGGCTCAGTTGTCGTCACGGTCACTGGAACCGCGGTAGACCTGGATTTTGATAAGCATCGCGCGGCGCTTGCCGAAATGCTGGCAACCATGAAAGCTAATTAATGCCGAATGCACCCGCTGCCCGTGTCACCGATCAAGTCCAGCACACTGAGGCGAAAACATTTCGCCGCATTGGCATGGGGCTAGGGGCGCTTGCCGGCATCGGCATTGGGGCATTCCTTGTCGTCGCTTCAGGCGCAGTGGAAGTCCTCTCTGCCGGCACCTTAACGCCGGTTGCCGCGCTGGGCGTCTATGTCGGTGCGGCTCTCGTGGTCGGCGGAACCGCTGCCGCGACGGGCGCGGCTGTTTCCAACAGTGCGGCGGATGTGGGTAAAGGCCATAAAGAGAATGACGGCCCCATCCTGACCGGCGTGACTACCATTCACATCGGACCCGACCACCATGTGGCCGCCCACGCCGGCAGCAAAGTTGCCTGCAAGCGGCACAAGCACAACGCACCGGACGATGTCGAGCTGGTGGCGCAGGGCAGCTCCACCGTGCTTCTGGGACCGGGGCGTGACCCGGCCGCCCGGATTGGGGATTTGGGAACGTGCAAGTTTAGTATCGGTCAGGGCTGCTCGTCGGTTATCATCGGGGGCAAGACGACAACACGCTACAAAATTGTAGACGGCGACGACCCGGAAAAAGCGCTATTTAATGAAATTGGCAAGTACGGCGGTTACGCCGCGCTGATCGGAGGGGCGCTGATTGCCATCCCCATCGCAGCGGCGGGCAGCGGCCTTTTAATGGGGCTGAAAGCCGGCGCGATGCTGCTGGGCAAAGGGCTGGCAATGAGCCAAGGCATTGCCTGGGCTGTCAACAAAATTCCCAACGAAGAGCTGCGTGACCATGTCAACACGGTAGTTGCTTTGGTGCTTCCATTTGTCGGGCATGACAAAGGGCCAGCGGAAGAGACGCCCACCGGCGGTGGCGATCCTTCCGGCGGTGGCGATCCTTCCGGCGGTGGCGATCCTTCCGGCGGCGGCGTTGATCCTCCGACTCCTGCCAACGACAATGTACCGGGCGGAGGCAAACCGCTTGAACCCGCCAACGACAATGTACCAGGCGGTGGCAGACTGCCTGAACCTACAAACGATAGTACGCCAAGCAGTACCGATGAAACAGCAGCAGCAGGCGGAACAGCAACATCAGGCGAAACCGCGCAACAGATTGGATTCCATGATGGCGGTGCTCCAGGTGATGCGCCGCCGGACAACCCCGCCACTTCCGGCAGTGCCGAAGAAGCCGCGCCGGAGGCAGACGCGGAGACCGAGCAGCCTGCAACAGAAGATAAGCCGTCAGACGAGGAGACAGACCCCAACACTGACCAGGCGGCGAAAGACAAAGCATTTCAAGAACGGTCCGCCGCGAAAGCAAAAACCGTTCGTGATGGGCTGCATGAGGACAATCAAGGCCGCAACATCGCTGTCAGCGAGTATACACCTGAGCCGGGCAGCACCACGGAGCCAGGTGCCGGGGATTATGATCCCAGTGTCAGCGGAAAGAAGTCGCCTGCCTATGCCGACCCGGTCGGCAGCCCGCGTACTAACCCCACACAAAAAGGCACCGGAGAGCTAGCTGATCAGACCCACACCATCAAAGACGGCGGCAGAAAAGGGGATGAGCATGGCTATGACCGCTCCACAGACAGCGAAGTCAAGCTGATGGAGGCGTTCAAGAAAGATTTAGATGCAAACCCGAACATGCGCGGCACACTGGACATTTTCTCAGACCCGAACAAACCCTGTGAAAGCTGTGAGGATGTTGCCCGCTGGTTTAACTCGCAGGCGGATGCACGTGGGCAGGTACGGATACACTCCGCAGACGGCGGAGTTTTCGATGAAGGCGGACGGATTACGGAACTTCCGCCGGGCTATACCGGACGCGAAACCGCGCCCGTGACTCCGGGCGATCCGACAATCCAAGCCGGTCCTCATCCGGGCGGAGCAGAAGGAACGGCGCCGGCAGACGAGGCAGGCGGAACCGGAGGACAGGCGTCGGAAAAAGCATCCGGCCCAATGGGTGAAGGTGATCCTACCCTGCAGACGAGCAAAAATTTCGGCGGCCGGGTAGACTCTGGCGAAGAGGGCAGCACTTCCCAGGATAGCGGTGAGCCATCCGGCGAAACAGAGGAAGCAGGCACAGAGGAAGCAGGCAAAACCACAGGGGACGATCCAGCCAGCAAAAAATATGTTGTCAGTTTCTTCAACGAAGCGGGAGCAGGTTACAAGCAAAACCCCGGCGCAACCCTGGGGCGGCCTGGAGGGTCTTCCTGGGTCATGCCGCTGGAGGACGCTGCCGGAATCAACTCGGCGGCCGATGCCGCGCGGGAGACAGGTTACGCGCCGAGTGTTTTAGATGCCGCGCAAAAAGGTCAGGATGTCTATCTACTGGCGACGCCAAGCGAAGGGATGCCGCTCCGGCTCCCGACAGCCGCCGACGCCGTCGGCAACCCGAACTGGCTGCCGGGAGGCAATACCGCAGTCCGAGTGGGCGACAAGTTCTTTGTCAATCCGACCCGTGAGTTCGTGACGCCTGGGGAGCAGCTCGTCCCGGCTGGCAGTGTCCTGACTAAAATTCTTCCTGACGGCACCTGGGCCTGGCCGCCGATAAGTGTTTTCAGAGAGCCAGGCGTTCCCGGACCGGGCCTTGACCCTTGAAATGTGAGTCGCAAGATAATGTGAGCAAGATACGGCCCAACGTGTAGAATGTGCAGAAAGAACGAAAAGTGATAGAAAGTCCTCAAAATACACTGGAAGAAGCCCTCGTCGCCGCGCGTGACGGAAGCCTCTCGGCAGAAGCCTTCCTCCATATCCTGGTTGAAATGCCTTTGTTCCTGCCGAGCGGCACCCCTGTCCAATCCGACGGTGCTGGGCTAGCTCCTGTCCTCCTGACACGAAACGGCACGGACTATCTTGCTGTCTACACGACTCAAGAGCGGGCCGGCTCTGTCGCCGGTACGGCTTCCTATTGCCTTCAAGTTGCGGCCGCTTGGGTCCTGACACATATGCCGTCTGGTGCCGGCCTCGTCATCAATGCCGGGTTTGCAATCGGTGGGCAGGTCGAGCCGCAGACCGTTCAAGACACTGTCCGGGATTTTTTGCAGAGCGGGGCGGACCGGCAGGTTGTCGCGCTGTGTCAGGTTCCGGTCGAACACAATGTCAATTGCCTTCACTTCCTGCCGGACACAATGACACTGCTTGGCGGCATGAACAACGGGGAAATTTCCCAGTGGCGTTATACCGGAGCGCTTGATTTCGTTTCCTCGTTTTCCGCCGACACGACGCGCATCTTCCAAATCGCGCTGAATCAAGCGGGAACACAAGCGGCAGCGGCGGGCCGAGGTCCGTTGCGCTTATGGCGACTGCCGGAAGGGGCGTTGGATTGGAAGTTCCAATTTGAGGACGACTCGTTCACGACGGCAGTCTTCTCGCCGGACGGCGCACGGTTGCTGGCGGCGGGCGATGAAGAGGAACTGCACGTTATTGGCTTAGAAGCAAAGAATGTCGAGTTTGGGCCTATTACAAAGGTCGATCCTGATAACGGGTCCCAGTTCGCACTTGGCGAGCGCACGTCTTCCCTTGTCTTCCATCCAGACGGCAGAACACTCCTTGCGACCTGCTCCTGGCAGGGCGGCTCCGCGCTGAAATTCTGTGAGCTGGATACGGAACTGAGGCCTCGCCCGGAGTGGACGCTGCGCTTTCCGGCAGATGTTCTTTCACCTGCGGCCTTTAGTCCGAGTGGCCGTTACTTTGCCTTCGCCGATTGGGAGGTCAGCGTGTACGCCTTTCCCGCACGCGAGCGTGTTCTTTCCTTCGACACTCAAGGTGGGATCGTGACTCCTCCCCAGCGCGGCAGAAGCGCGATTGTAGACGTTGCCTGGTCCAACGCGCTATTCACGCCGGATGGGCAGACCTTGATCTGCGGCTCCCCCAGCGGTGCCATTTTCTTCTGGGATGTGCCTTCGGGCAGACTGTGCCAGACGCTGACCGGCCATAATGGCGGGGTACTTGCCCTCGCACTCGATCCGACCGGGACACGTCTGGCTTCCAGCGGATATGACAAGACCCTGCGGCTCTGGCAGATGCCCGGCTAGAGCCGAATAAAATCTGACCTGTCGCGGCCGAAGCGGCGTATCTGCGGGGGCTGGTGTGGCTGACGACATCGGCGAGAGACAAGGCAGATTCGTCGGCCTGACGCTTGGCGGCGACGACCCTCCTGCTGCTGCCAATGACAATGCCCCCGGTGGAGGCAGACCGCCTGAACCTGCCAACGACAACGCTCCCAGCGGGACCGGCGAAGTGCCGCCGTCCGGCGAAACCGCGCAGCAGATTGGCTCGCATGAGGGCGGCGCCCCAGAGGAAGCGCTGCCGGACGAAGCCAGCCCTTCAGGCAGCGCCGAAGAAGCCGCACTTCCGGCCACAGAACCTCCAGCCACAGAACCTCCGGCTCCCGAAGCGCCGCCGAAATCAGCCTCGGAAGAACCTGCGACTGAAGACAAGCCTGCGACCGAAGATGCCGCCGGAAACGGCACTCCTGAAGACCCTGCCGCCCAAATTGGGGAGCATGAGGGAGGCGCACCGGGCGACGCCCCTCCTGACCAAGCCGAAGACGGCACGAGTGCGGAAAACAGCGGCAAGGATGCGGCGGCAGGCGAAAGCGATCCCACGGTGCAGACGAAAGATAGTCCTGGCGGCGAGGAAGACGCGGCAAGCAAATCGGACGCTGAGAAAGTGGCTGAAACCCCCGAACAGCGAGCTGACCGGCTGAAAGCGGCGGTCAAGCCGCGTGTTGATGAAGTCGCGGCAGGAGAAGTCCCCAAAAAAGGCAATCCTTGCCAGTCAGGCATTCTAGACACACGCACCGGTGAGATATTCCCTGGCCGTAACACGACCCTTGCTCCTGAGACAATCCACCCGTTGGTGCTTTCGCGTCTTAATGCTTATCTGGAACGGACAAATGGTGTTACGCCGGAATCCGCAGGAAACCTGCTGCCGAACTTCGAGGGCGGAATGCATGCAGAGCTAAACGCGCTTAATGACGCTCTCAACGAGCGAGAAGCAGCAAACTTAGGTCCAGTCACGGAAGCAAACCTAAATGAGTTTGTTGTTCACAACGCGAAAACAATTAGCGCCAGCCGGATGGGAGATGCGATGCCGCGCTGCGCTAACTGCTTGAACATTTCTCAGGGCGTTCAAGTTACCCCTGAAGTGCAAGCGGCGGAAGTCCAGAGATATGGACAGGATTACCTGGATGGTGTCGCTAAAGACGTTCAGGGACCGTAAAGAAACTTTTTGGGGAAGAAACTTTTTGGGGAAGAACACAAAATGAAACGCGCAGATTATGACGAGTTGGACTCGCCGGACGGCGAGACCTATTACTGGATGGCTTCGTCGGACGGTGTGACCGGCTACTCGCAGGAGCAGCTCTTCACAGGGATTGCATATCAAATGCGGCCTCAGGGTCAGCTTTGGACCGAAGAGGGGTTTCTGGATGGCAGGCGTCATGGGTCGTCGCGTTCCTGGTATCCTTCGGGGCAGCTTGAAGAAGAGACGACTTACTACAATGGTCTTACCTATGGACCAGACCGGGAATGGGATGAAGCGGGACACTTGCGGCGGGAAGCGTTCATCGAGTACGGCTTCTGTGTGCGCGAGAAGAAGTGGGACGAAAATGGACGGCTAACCGAGGAGTATGAGATGACGCCGAATGATTCGAAGTATAGTTCGCTCCAAAAGTCGCGAGCGGTATATAGTGTTGACCCGCACTTTAGTTCAATCAGCAAAGAAACTGCTTGAGGCATGAGCAGCAACCATTGGTACTTTAGGCCTGGCCAGACACCCTGACCCTCTGCGGTGTGCGAAACTAAGTCGGTCGGGAAACGCGGCGCGACCGGCGAGACAGTACAGCAGCCTGGCGAGACAGCGCAGCAGATCAGCACCCATGAAGGCGGTGCCCCAGGCGATGCGCCGCCGGACGACGCCTCCAGCGGCGGCGAACCGCCTGCTCCTGCCAATGACAATACTCCGGGCGGTGACGAGCCGCCAACGCCTGCCAGCGACAACACCCCCGGTAAAGCTGGTGAGACTGCTGAGACTGCCTCTTCAGGAGAACCGACTGAACAAACCGGCAGCTCGGACGGCGGTGCTCCGGGCGAAGCGTCTCCCGAACAAGCCGAAGACAGCAGCGCAGAGGAAGGCAGCAAAGAAGCGGCAGCAGGCGAGGCTGAGGCGTTGAAGACAGGGGGGCGTATTCTTGGCCTTTCCTTCCCGCTCGACGGCATCCAAAGCCGTCTGCCCGTTGCCGCAGATGCCGGGTTCAATGCTGATGGGACTGCGGAATCGTGGGCTAACCCAAACTGGCTAGATGGAGGTCACACGGCAGTTCGGGTCGGGGAAGTTGGAGATCCGAATGGGAGTTATCTGGTGAACCCAACCCATGAGTTTGTGACTGACGGCGGCAATCCAATGCCGCCGGGAGCCGTGCTGTTTGAACTGGGACCCAATGGCTCCTGGATGCCGATACGGAGATTTTGATACGGAGATTTTGACATGAGTGACCTAAAGATGCCAGCAGGCTCAGAGGCTCAGGGGTGTGAACAGTGTCGAAAAGGAGCCTATGGAGGCTCTTATCCCCCCCGAACTTATTGCCATCAACGGCGATGGCCCGGTTTATTTGCACCAATGCTCTATTTGCAGCACATTTTGGCAGTTCGATATGCGATTCGCAAACCCTATTCCCGAAGCGAAAGCTCGTCAGGAATTTCCTGCTTATTTCACTCAATGGCTGCCCAAAAGCAGCGAGACACCACTTCTGAAAATACGCAGCGATACCGATTTTCCCAAACGAGACCCGCTTTCGCCGGGAGGTGAGCCGCCGGAAGGAGAACTGGAAATCATGCTGGCTGCTTTGCCGCAGGACGCCGCCCCGGTGGCATTGATGGCGCTCTTAAAGGCAAGTCTTTTACAAGTGCCGAGCACGACACCGCCAGCGGCGGACGGTTCAGGGATGACACCGATGGTTCTTAACCGCCCGCCGGTCGTCTGGGTACTGGCATTCACACGCTTAGAATTGGCTCGGCGCTTTGCCGACAACGCCCACTGGTGTCTCGATTTTGCGGGTTCCGACTTGATCGCGCGTTTGCCGCCGAATTTTGGCCTGCACCTGAACTTTGGAGCTGGGTCAGAGCGCCAAATTAAACCAGCGGAATTATTGCAATGAGCAGGAGAGAAAAGGCACTTCATGTGGAACAACTCAATGCGCTGGCAAAGGGACAAGCCGGCAAAATGTCAACGGAAGATTTTCTTGGAATACTTGTCAAATCGCAGGTCTTCGTTCCCAGTCGGCAGGAAGTGCAGCCGGACGGCGCAGGTCTGGCCCCGCTCGTGCTGGAACAGCAGGGGAAACCGTTTATCGCCTCTTCAGTTCTCTTGAGCGTGCCAAAGCTGCTGCGGGCCAGTCTGCCTACTGCCTTCAGATCATTTGCGATGCCCTTCTGCCGCGCCTGCCGCACGGCTCCGGCCTTGTCATCAACCCCGGCTCTGCGCTTGGTCTCCAAATTGATGCCGCGGCGTCCAGAAAATCTACCAAGAGTTAATCCTTGCCGGCTGAGTGTTTGCGGTTGATCGAAGGCTGTTGTGGAAGCGACCAGAGTGAAAGCCGAGATCCCCTGCGACCGGCCAGTTTCACGGTCTCAAATAGCTTGTCCTTACGAGCACGCCTTAGTCTGACGAAGAGTATTCCCGCCATTTTGTGTAATGGCATAAGAAAAATCAGTCTTTTTCGCACTATCATAGGAAGGCAACTGCCATGACTGCTTGGACTGCCGCGCTGCCGGGATCGGTTCGCCTTGCCTTCGCACTGCTGCTGGTGATCTTGCTGCCTGCGGGATTTGTCGGCTTGTGCGCGTTTGCACTGAAGCAGGCTGTTTCTGATGCCCGCCTCGCTTCCTTCTTAAACATTTTCACGGCCGGATTGACGCTCTGCCTGCTGGTGCTGCTTGCGTTGAGACACTCTCCGATTGTGCTTGTTTGGTGTCTCGTGGCCGCTGCTGTTCTCACACTGGTGCCGCTGGCTCTGGACTATGCCGTCCGGCGTGGGAACGGTCTCCATGCGCCTTCACCACTGCCGCTGCCGATCCGAGTGGCGGCTGTTTTGTTCGTTCCCGTGTTCTTCCTGTGGCTGAACTATGTGGAAGATACGCTGCATGTCTCTCTGCCGCGCATCTACATACTGCCGCCGCGCTGAATTCGCGCTCGTTCCGTTCTGACCCGCTGCATCAAGGCCGTATTCAGGCTTGCCGACGTTCCATACGCCGTTTTCGTAAACGCGTTTTCTCAGGAGTGCCTCAATGAAGACTTACTACACGAACGAAGTGCGCTTTTTGCTGCCCTCGCAGTGCGTGGACCGCTCCATCACTGCGTTTATGGTCCCTAAAGAAGGTTCTCCCGTACCGCCGCCGCCCGGCGAGCCGGGAGAGTTCAGCCTGATATTGACCCGCGAGGAGGTGCCGGCGGGGCTGACGCTGCCGGCGATTGTCAGCCGCCAGCTCGACATTCTTGCGTCGGCTTTGACAAGCTTCGCCCTGCAAAAACGTCAGGCGACAAGTGTCGATAACCTGCCTGCCGAACAGGTAGAGTTCACATGGGTGAACAACGATGTTCCGATGCGTCAGCAGCAGACCCACTTTCTGCATCAGGGCATTCTGGTGTCCATGACCGGCACCGCGCTGGAAGCAGACTTCTCACGCAACCGGGAGGTTCTCAATCTCGTCCTCACGACAATGAAGCTCAACGACTGAAATGAAGCGTAACGACTAAGCGGCTTCCGACGCGGAAACCCACTGTGCGAAACAGATACACCCCCCATGCCAACTGCACCTGCTCCCGCCGCCCGTGTTGATGATAACGTCAAGCATACCGAAGCTGAGGAATACCGCTTCTGGGGCGCTGTCGGCACGATTGCAGCCGTCGTGGCAGGTGTCGCCGTCGTCGCTGGGCTTGCCGCGCTGGAAGTCATCTCGCTTGGAACGGCGACGCCTCTTGTTGTCGCGGGAGGCGTGCTGGTTGCCGGCGGAATGACCGCCGTGCTCAGCGGGCAGGTCGCGGATGTCGCCGCAGATGCGGGCCGCAAGGTCATGGGGCCCAACGAAGGCCCCATCAAGACCGGCATTCCCACCATCAGCATCGGCGGACACGCCGCTGCTTACCTGGGCAGCTACGCTTCCTGCAACCGCCACAAGCACGGATCTGTGACGGGCACCGAAGTTGTCAAGGATGTCGCCGAAGACGTTGTGGGCGGCCTCATTAAGGACGACGTTTCCTTTCTGACGGGCGGTCTGTTTGGAGGCGGCCATTTCAATCCCGTGGCGGACTGGAATCAGGGAATCACAGACGCCCATCAAGAGCATGACAACTTGGAGCAGGTCCTTCAAGGCAGCAGCAGCGTCTTTTACGGCATGGGCGGCAAGAAGTATCATGCGGCCCGTGTCGGCGATAAAGGAACGTGCGGCTTTACTGTGGGAGAAGGCTGCCCGACCGTCTTGATCGGCGGCGACACGGTCACTGAAGGCGAGATCGGCACGGGGGACGACCCGGACAAGCACATCACGGACTTGATGAAGGAGTGGGGCGGCAAGGCGGCTCTGGCGGGCATAGTTCTGATCACCCTGCCGGCAGGGATCGCCGCCTTGGCGGAGATGGCGGCGACTGTCTATATCTTCAGCCAGGTTCAAGGCGCAATCGACGAGAACATCAAGGACCCGGAGATGCGCCACAAGGTTGACCTGGCGATCACGGTGCTTACTTTAGGGTATGGTGCGTCAAAAGCACGCGGCGGCGCGGCAGAGGACGGCGGGGCAGCAAAGGACAGTGAAGGGGTAGGAAGCGGCGGGGCCGGAGGTGAGCCGGTCGGAGAAAGCGGTCGCGGCCCGGCAGACGGCGGCGCTAAAAGGGTTGACAATCCTTTAGGAACCGCTGAGAAACCTGCGCCCGCTGCTGATCCTGATGCGCCAGGCGACAACACTGCAAAAGGAGAAGCCGCGTCGCCGGGCGATCCTGCGTCGCCGGGTGATCCGGTGCGTCAGATCAGCGAGTCCGAAGGTGGAGAGAAAGGCGATGCGTCTGGTGAGCAGGCAGACAACACAACGGAGCCGGAACGCCCGCCTGCCGAAGAGAAGCCTGCCGAAGACACAGATCCAGAACAGGCTGCGAAAGACAAAGCGTTCCGAGAACGTGCGGCTGCCCGGACACAGGAAGTGCGTGAGGGAGTATCAAGCCAGTACAAAAAAGGCAACTTTGCCGCAAGCGAGTTTACGCCAGCCGAAGGCAGTAAGATGGCTGACGGCGCAGGTGAGTACGATCCTTCCGTTAGTGGAAAGATATCACCTTCTTATGGACCGCTTCTCAACAAGGCTACTGGGGAACGACCAAACCCAACCGAACCGGGAACTGGGGACCTCAAGGACTGGACACGCCCCGTTGATAAACCGGGCCAGCATGGGGGACCCCGCAATTGGGACAGCGAGGTCAAGCAAGTGGAGGCGTTCAAGGCAGACTTAGACGCTAATCCTAATATGCGCGGCACGTTAGATGTTTTCTCCGACCCGAATGATCCGTGCGATAGCTGTCAGGGTATGGCGGAGAAGTTCAACAATACTTACAATGGCCGTGCGAGAGTGCGTATTCACACCCCGGACGGCAGGGTCTTTGACAAAGGCGGCGGCCCAATAGACCCGCCGCCGGACGGTGAAGGCAGTAGTGGAACTAAGCCACCGTCAGGAGGGCCGGAAGGTCCCGGACAGGGCGGCCCACTGATGCAATTCGGCTCGCGCGACGGCGGAGTGCCGGGCGAAGCGTCTCCTGAACAGGCTGAGGACGGCAGCACAAACGCGGAGCAACCCGCGACCGCAGCGGCAGGCGAGGCTAACCCGACGGTGCAGACAGGAGACAGCCCCGGCGGTAAAACGGGGGGTGACGGAAGTGATACCGAGGCCGCTTCGCCAGGGGAAGAAGCTAGGACATCTTTACCTGCTGAAACGGATGCAAGCGCAGGCCGCCTGGATTACTCGCGCAACTTCGAGAGGGATCTAGAGAACTTTGAGCCGGGCGCAACCTTGCATGATGGTCCTCTAACGCAAGATATGACTCTGGTGCAGTATCATCGCGCAGACACTGCCCTCGGAGATGGACGCTCTGCTTCTTGGTGGACGACAACGGAATCGGCAAATAACTTGTCCACTGTTGATGCAATGCGAGAATCGCTGGCTCTGCCCCCAGACTGGGGGCCGAGAGATGCCGTTTCCGTGGCTCGTATTCCCGCCGGAACAGAGGTCACATATTACGAGGGAACCGCCGTTGAACAGGTGAGTAAACAGACTGGAGCCATCTACAAAGGAGGTGGCCTTCAGTACCGGTTCAAGAACTTCGATCCGGCCTGGGTTACAGAAACTAGGCCACTGCCATTAGAAACTCAGTAGGAGGTGCGATGGAAATAGTCATTGAAAAGTTTTTGCAGTTGATTGACACGACGAGTGCCGAAGCACAGCGAGTGAAGTCTGAAATAGCGGCTGCCGGCTCGTCTCCCGGAAAACAGATTGCGGCAGACTTGACATTATCCAACCTTGCCAGCCTCAGAAACCTTGCCGTCACTGATAAGCTGCCACGCCCGTCTAAAGGCCAGGTCTCGAACCGGGCAAGCCTGGGCTTAAGCCGGGAAGTCGGGGAGTGGACGGAAGATGACCGTCTTCTGGAAGCAAGCTACGCCGTTGAAGAGTATTATCGGAAGTCTATGTAGCCAGACATCATCCTTCGCACAAAGAGAATACCTATGTCCCAAAACCCGCTTGATACCCATCCGCTTGAAGACTACATCGAGACGCTGCATTTCACGCCGGACGGCAAGACGCTTGTGAGCGCCTTGACGCATAATGATGTGACGCTTTGGCGCATTTCAGAAAAGCATCTTGAACCGCTACTTTCATTTGCGAGCGGGCTGAAGCGGCTTTATAACATTGCCCTCAGCCCGGACGGAACCCGGCTGGCGGCGGTCGGCGAGGCGGAAGCCGGCCAAAAACCACTGAGCTTATGGAAACTGCCGCACGGCGAAAAAGAGGATGATTTCGATTTCCCTGACTCTTATCTCCTTGCCGTCGCGTTCTCTCCCGACGGAAGACGACTACTCACAGCTGGGGACGAGCAGGAGCTTCATATCATCAACCTACTGACGGGCGAAGAAGATTTTGTTGCACAGAAAGGCGAGCATGAGGAGAGTGAGAATGATGAAGATTACTGGGGGCTGGGCGAGCGGAATACTTCAATCGTCTTTCATCCTGACGGCAGAACCGTGTTAATTACGGCTTGCTTTCAGGCCGGTTCGCTTGTAGCGTTTTGTGAGGTAAACCAATCCGGTCTCACTTCACGCCCAGACCTCACCGTGGACTTAGTTTATGATGTGCTGACCCCGGCGGCTTTCAGTCCCGACGGACGCTTTTTTGCTTTCGCTGATTGGAACGTCAAGCTGTACTCGTTTCTCGACCAGAAACTGATCGGCATCTTTAACCCACAAGGCCAGCATCTAGGGGAGCCATCGGGCAACCCGGTGGTGCGGCAGTTTTGGTCAAACGTGCTTTTTACGCCAGACAGCCGAACACTGATCTGCGGCTCTCCCAATGGAAGCATCTTCTTGTGGGATGTGCCTTCTGGGGACCTGCGCCAGACGCTCACCGGCCATGACGGCGGCATCCTCGCCCTTGCCCTTGACCCGACCGGAACGCGGCTCGCGTCAAGCGGACAAGATAGGACCCTGCGGCTTTGGCAGATGCCAGCCTGAAGCAAGTGCACCCAAAGTAGCCGGAGCAAGCGGTCGCGGCCCGGCAGACGGCGGGGCCACTGCTCCTGCGGAAGCGCCCGCCGCTGAACAGCCCACACGGGCAGGGCGCAGCGAAAACTCGCCTGCTGAGGGCGCTCCTCCCGCCGAAAACCCTGTGCATCAGATCGGCGAGCAGCCGGGCGGCAGCGACGGCGTCGCTCCGCCCGATCAAGCCGGCGACTCCGGTGGAGAGGGCGGAACGGCAGACACGCCCGGCGCGGCGCAGCCTGCGGACCCGCTGGTGCAGCAGGGGGGAAGCCCTGGCGGCCTGCGGGCAGCAGACGGCAGCGGCGGGCGTCCCGATCTGACGCCGGAAGAGAACTTTCCCGGCCAGCAGAAGGGCAACAACTGCGCCCCGCAGTCCTGCCAGCAGATCATCCGGCAGGCCACCGGGAAAAGCTATACCGAGGCCCAGATGGAGCAGATGGGGCAGGACTCCGGCGCTTACGACCCGAAAGTCGGCACCACGGCGGGCGGCGAAGCCGACATCTTAAAGCAGGGCGGCGTGGATGCCCACACGCAGGCCCAGACCCCGGAGAATATCCAAAAGGCGCTCGACAACGGCCAGGGGGTCATCACCGGCCATGATGCCGCAACGCTGTGGGAAGGTGATCCGAACTACGAGGCTGACCCGGCCAATCCGGTAAACGGCGGCCATGCAGTTCACACGACAGGGCTGGTACGCGATGCCGACGGCAACGTAACGCACTACGTCATCAACGACACCGGCACGGGAACGTCGGGCCGGATGGTTCCTGCCGACCAGTTTCACCAATCGCTCGACACTGGCCCTGCGGTCGTCACCGACGCCCCCATACGCACCCCCGCCGCCGCTCGCGAAGCCGCCCCGACGACAGAAGGTTCTCCCACTGCCCCGGAAGGTACTACTGCCCCGCGTGCGGCGTCTAGCCGAGGCGACCCGGCTTCTGAAAGCGGCGAATCACGAGGCACACGCGAAGAAGACGCGCCCAACGCGGAAGACGCACCTCCTGTCCTGGCAGAAACGACCGGTACGGAACCGCAGGGTGTGGAGAATGCAGGCGCAGGCGATCCTACGGTACAGACGGGCGATAGCCCCGGAGGCATGGAGGGTGAAGAGGGTAACACTGAGACAGCCCCTGATGATACTGCGCCCCAAACGAAGACGCCGGAAGAAATCTCTAAGGCCAACTATGACCAGGCCGCACAAGCTAAGTTGGACCTTCCAAATAAACTTGACCCAAAGGGGATAAAGACTGTCTCCTCGGCCGGTGGCAAGGACTACCTGAGCGGATGGGAAGGAAAAGAACCCCGCGACCTGCCCGACTCCTACGGCTCAGTGTCTCCAGAAGATGTAAAAGCACATGCCGACAAGATCGGTCATACTCTGGCTAAAGGCTCTGCTCCTGATCAGATCAGGAATGGTGGATTTGACGGTAAGGCCAGTGCATCCCATGCGGAGAAGCAGGCTCTGCTCGGCAGCGATGGAGAGTCTCCTGGGGTCTCGAAAGACATGTGTGGAGACTGCCAGAACTTTTTCAGGCAGGACGCGATTTACAACAATAGGACAAACTACAACACGGATCCCAATGGACAATGGAAGTTTGAGCCGGACGGAACTATCACACGGCCAGACGGTGAAACTATTGCGCCAAACGATATAATAGATCAGAAAACATACGGAACCGTGACCCGCCAAGATGGTACTGTTTTGCCATCTATTCCTCTCAGCGGCAAGTAAATAATTATCGGGTGAGAGTGATCATGGTAGTATCGCAGACAAAGTAGATTGGAGATTTTCATGGCTTTACCTTCTGAGCTGAGCGCGGCGCTCCGCACGGCTTCGACCGCGCTGTCTCAAGACCCGGATGGGCGGCTGTCTCTGCCTCACCGTCGCCGGATACGTCAGCTCTTTGGGCCTTTCTTGCAGAACGATGAGGAACAGCCGGAAGGATCAGGCTACCGCCGCCGTGCCCGGCTGTCCATCCTGTGCGTGCAGTATGTTCTGCCGGTTTGGGATGCAGCTCATCTTGACGCCAATGATCTTAACACCAATGATATAGATAATATGTCCCCGCAGCAGATGCTAGAAGTCGCAGAAGGAGTGCTGGCAGGGCAAGTTAGTCAGCAGCAGGCTCGGCAAGCAAACCAGCGTTTTTCATCGGTGGTAGAAGGTATTTTGATGAGTACTCCTACCGCAGCCTATGTCGGATACGCTTCTATCAGTGCCGTTGCGGTGGCCGTCCATGACTATGACCCAGAAGTGCCTTTGGACTATGATGATGGTGACCTTACTCCCGATGATTGGGATGACAGCTACTACGCCGACCTCGCGGCATCAGGCGGGGAACCAGGGGAGGATAATTCCAGCAACCAGCGGCGGCGCGAGTTCTGGCAGTGGTATCTTGAGCAGGCTGTGCCGCAGGCGTATGAAAGCGTGCCGCAGTAACAGGTTCTCGCGGATGCCTGCAAATCGCCTGCCCCCATGAATGCTTACGCTACCAGCCCCCGTTCCACTGAGGAACGGGGTTTTCTGCGTTTATCCGTAGGTGGACACAGACTGGGCGGGTGTGTGACGGCATCCGGCGAGGGGAGACCTGCCGAGCCAGGGTCCGGTGCAGGCGGCGCTGGACGCGCTCTTATGACGCTCGCGTCTGACGCTGGCGAAGGTTTCACACGACGGGCCTGGTGCGAGACGCGAACGGCAACGTGACGCACTATGTCATCAACGACACCGGCACCGGCACGTCCGGGCGAATGGTGCCCGCCGACCAGTTCCACCAGTCGCTTGACACCGGCCCCGCCGCCATCACCGACGCTCCCATCCGCACTCCAACCGAGCCGCGTTCTGCCGGTCTGCCTGCCGATGATGCGCCGGCAGGGGGCGAAGCGCCGGGAGCGCCCCGCGACGCTGCCAGCCGAGGCGATCCTGTTTCCGAACGAGGCGATCCTTCTTCCGAAGGCAGCGATCCACCGTCCAGCGAGAGAGCGCCAGAAAGCGCAAATCCTGCTGAGGAGGCAAATCCCGCTGACACGCCGGAAGCAAAGGCATCTGGAGAAGACGTGAAGGCGGCAGGCGACGGTGATCCGACGGTGCAGACAGGCGACCGGCCCGGCGGCTTGAAGAGCGGGGAAGGGGAAGCCGGCTCTGGGACAAAGATTGAATCAGAGCCTACTCCTGGCACCCGAAAGGCAATCTCACAGGCTGATTATAAATTTTTGCGTGGTAAGACACCAACCACCGAGCTAAAAGACCTAGTCAATGAAGGGAAGCCTGACCTTCCATACAAGGATCCTGTCCTCAAGGGCCTCGATGTGACAGAAAGACTAGAACCGGACCACACCATATCTATGAAGACAATTACTGAGATGAAAGACTTCGACAAGCTGAGTCGAGAAGATCAAATCAAGGTTCTCAACTATGAAAAGAACTTTGAGGGTTTAAGTAATTCCGCAAACACCTCAAAGCAGGCGAAGAGTTGGGAGGATTGGACCCACTACAAAAAGGGGAAACATGGGGAAATCGAGGTAGACAAAATATTCCGGCAGGACATGATCCAAAAGGCAAAGGACTTAAGTGTCGAGTTACCGAAGTATATCCAGAGTCTACTCCCAAAACCTCCGCCGTAAGTATCGATCACTTTGTGATCGCTTAATGAGAATATACCGCGATTTTGAGGAAACGCTATGAGTTTACCGCCGATAGGAGATATGCTTGCCAAAGTGCAAAAGTTTGAGCGTGCTGCGGTTCTGCTGATCTCCCCCGACGACATCCAGACTGATATGGCTGTACCGGATGCCTGGGTAGAGATGCTGCGTCAGCAGAACGTTGGTGCGAAAAGCTGGCTTGCCCCGTGGAAACCGTACCAGCACCTGCTGCCGGGGACATACGACTTCTTGCAACAGAAAGTGCGCGGTGTTTGTGTGTTGCTGAAAGATCAGCAGCCACCTTCATTGCTTTATGTTTACAGCCAGAAAGAAAAAAACTACTTTTACCGTGGCTGGTGCCCGCTGGGCAACCAGGTGCCGGAAGGCAAAGAAGAGGACTGGAGCTGCCTGTTGCCGGGCTTGCAACAGTTCTACCGTGAATTACACGACGGCTGGACGCAGCTTTCTTCCAACTCGATGGGGCCACTGCCGGTCAAGGACATCAAATACTTGTCGGACTGGGATTGGGAGCTAGAGCCGGACGAGGAGGCCCGGCTGCCGTTCCGGTTGAGTAATGTAATCACGGTGTTCGGCAATGGGGGTGGGGACATTCTGGGCTTGGACCTCACGCATGGGGTGAGCGCTTCAGAAGACCGGGCGCTTGCCTGGTGGCATGAGGAGCCGCTTGCGCCGATGCTAAACAAGAACTTCTGGGGTCTGATGGATGGCTGGATTGGCGGTCAGGTGGAAGATGTAGACCTTGCCCAATAATGAACTTCGCTTTGAATAAGGAGGCTTCCATGCCAACCCGCTACACCACCATTGAGGTTGTCGAGGCTGTGAACCGACACCCGGAGCGTCTGCAAAAGATCACGCGCGAGTCTGCCCTGTCGCTGCCGGTGCCTCTGGGCAGTCCAGGACAGGAACAACTCGCCTTCTTCTGGTATCCCGAAGGTGGTCCAATCCAAAACCGAACAGTTGGAATACCGAAGTTCCGGGTCACTGCAAGCCTCAACCGGCTTGACGATGTCCAGTTCCTGCCGGTCACACCTGAAGAACTGGGCCTCAGCGCTGCGCCGGGTACGCGGCTGGGCAAGCCGACCATCGGTGGTCTGGTGGGTCCGGGCGAGTTCACGACACTGCAAGCCGACCTCTACACGGCGCTTGACGCTGTGCTGGACCTTGCCCTGGCTGCCGCGTCAGCACCGGATGCAGATAAAGCGGCGGTCGCGCACCTGAACGCGCTGTACCACCGTCTTGCCGTGATCGTGCTTCTTCCGGCCTACCATGCGCTGAACCCCGGCTTCTTCGCCTGGCTGGAACAAAACGCCGCGTGACTGGGCTATCGTTTGCGTCATCCAACTTTCGCTGCTCACCGGCGCAACCCTCAGCGCCGGAATGCATCTGTTTCTATCCCTCCCCTCTGATGACTCTTCCTCCCTGTAACTCTACGCCCTCCCAGACCTGACACCGGAAGAGAACTCTCCCGGCCAGCAGCATGGCAACAACTGCGCCCCGCAGTCCTGCCAGCAGGTCATCAAGCAGGCCACGGGCGTTGATTACTCTGAAAGCGAGATGGCGGACAGGGCGCAGCGAACCGGCGCCTATGACCCAGCACGCGGGACCACTGTCGGGGGCGAAGCCGACATCTTGAACGCTTCAGGGGTTCCGGCTCATACCGAAGCGCCGACCCCGGAGAACATCCAAAAGGCGCTGGACAACGGCCAGGGCGTCATCACCGGCCATGATGCCGCGACGCTGTGGGAAGGCGACCCGAACTACACGGCGGACCCGAACAATCCCGTGAACGGCGGCCATGCGGTTCACACGACCGGGCTGGTGCGGGACGCGGACGGCAACGTGACGCACTACGTCATCAACGACACCGGCACGGGAACGTCAATGAATAATGCAGAAAAATACTTGAGACTTTGCCCCGGCGAGCGAGCCGCGATCAAACACAGTTGTGTGCGCTGACGGCATGACAAATGCGGTATAATCCATGTTAAAGCTCGATAGTGTGGAGGTAGAACGCCGGCAGATCCGTCTCCAGCCAAGCGTTAACCCATTCACGGTTGATGCGCTGGCCTTTTGCGCCGTTTGTCAGGATGACGATGCCGGTTCCGCGTGAGGGCGCGATGGCAGCGAAGGCGTTGAAGGCGACATGGTAGCCCCATTGCCAGAGGACATCGTTTGCCGTGCCCCAGCCAAGAGACCAGCCGAGGCGCTCGTTGATCTCTACTTGCTGGCAGTACACGTCCGGGTGCCGCAAGCGCAGGTCGGATCCTAGATACGCTTCCAGCAATCGCGCATACTCCCTGGCCGTCGTATGCAGGCTGCCCGAAGCGTCCGCCTCGGCTGGGTACCAGCGACAAGGGCCAGGAATCTCCCCGTGCGGGTCAAACCCCTCCACGGCCGTCTCCGCATACTCATCCCGCCACAGGAAGCTGCTTTTGGGCATCCCCAGCGGGTCCAGGACCAAGCGCTGGAGGTAGTCGGCCGCCGGCTCGTTCCAGAGCGTCTCCAGCACCGTCTGCAAGTAGAGAAATGCCTGCCCGGAGTAGGTCCACCGCTCGCCCAAAGGTGCCTTTCGTGTGATCAACTCGCCCTCAGGCGGCCAGTTGCGCCAGCCCGTGGTGTGGGTCAGGACATGGCGTGCAGTGATGCGTCCAAGATCAACATCGTCTGCCTCATATGGCTTGTCCAGGTACTGTGCGAGCGGTCGGTCAACGTCCAGCATTTCTGCTTCAATGGTCTTCAGCACCGCGTAGAGAAACGCCTGCTTGGAAAGAGATGCCGTCTTGAAGATCGTTTCCTCTGTGACCGGCACGCTGCCGTTCGGCCGCGTCCCCCCGAAGCACAGAACATCGCGTGTTTGCCCGTCTTCTAGGAGTGCCACGGTGAGGCCGGGAACTGCCGCCGCTTGTAGCCGATAAGGCGTTTCGGCAGATACACGCTGGATACGACGATCTACTTTTGTTGTCTCCATAATCAAGCGAAAAGCAAAAGGCTCATCGGTTGTTGATAAACAACCGATGAGCCTGCTTCCAAAAATTAGGGCGAACGATGGGACTTGAACCCACGGCCTCCAGTGCCACAAACTGGCGTTCTAACCAACTGAACTACGCTCGCCACAAATGATTACGTCGCGCATACTCTTTGCAGGCGACGGAACTATTCTAGCACATCAGCGCGGAAATTGCAAGCCGCTGGCTGTTTGGTTTTCAGAAAGGAGCGTTTTTTATGATAGTCACTTTGGAGCTGACGACGGATGAAGCGTGTGTACTGCAAGAAATCGCCCAAGCTGCCGGGGCGACGGTTGAGGCGGTCCTGCACATGCTGATCGCCCAGGTTTCACCGGCCGGTCAGGCTGACGTCGGCTGCGGCGAAGCTGACGACCGCGAAGCCCCGACTGACGACGAAGCCGTGACCGAAAAAAGGCGCGAACAGGAAGAAGTTGAAGCCAATATCCGGCGCTGGCATGAGGAGCGGGCACCCGTATGAAAGGGCCTGCGCTTTGAGCGGCCTCCCTCAATCACGCTCTATAAATACTGCTTCGGATCTGGCTTGCGCCGTCTGGTTGCGGCCTCCACGTTTTGCCCGGTACAAGGCGTCATCGGCCAGAGTGACCAGCGCCTGCACGTCCTCGGTGACGCTGGGGAAAGTCGCGACGCCGAGGCTGATTGTCTTCAGCACCAACGTGTTTGGGGTATCGGCGTGGCCGGGAAAAGAAGCGCGAGCGACCGCGAGGCGCAGGCGCTCGGCGGCTTGAAAGGCTTCTTCCGGCGGAGTTTCCGGCAGCACCACCACAAACTCCTCTCCGCCGAAGCGCCCGACAGTGTCCACTCCCCGAACGGTTGTCTGCAAGATGCTCGCCAGCATCTTCAGCAGCACATCCCCCTGGACATGGCCGTAGGTGTCATTGTAAGACTTGAACTCATCTACGTCCAGCATGATCACCGACAGCGGATGACCATAGCGCTGGGCGCGGCGGCATTCATCGGTCAGCACCGCCTGCATGTGGCGTCGGTTGTGCAGGCCGGTCAGGGCATCGGTCACGGCCTGGCTGTAGATATCCCGGTGGGCGCGGACATTGGCGAGGGTTGCCGCTGCCTGACTCGCCAGTGCCCGGATGCGCGAGAGGTCGCGGCGGGCAAAAGTGCCTGGAGCATCGCGCTCGAACTGGATCACCCCCAGTGTTTGGTTTCCCGCGACCAGCGGCACCAGCAGCAGGGCAAACGACAGCTCCCGGCTTTGTCTTCCGCCCACCTGCCGGTCTTCGGTCTGCTCTTCCGCCTGTTCTTCGGCCACTGAGCGCGGGTCGCAGGCACCGTCCTGGACCAGCAGCGGCTTTCGGCGCTCGGCAGCCCGGCCTGCAAGCCCTTCCCCAAAGCGAATGCTCCGGTCTTCTTCGCCTGTGGACTCCGCAGGCCGGCCGTCGGGCGCAGCCCGCTTCAGGCGCATATCCGTCTCATCAGTCAGCCACAGGACTACCCGGTCACAGGAGACCAGCCGCCGGCTTAAAGAAAGAAACTGCGACGTCACGCGCGTCGGGCTGGTCCGAGACACCGTCACAGCGCTCAGCGTCTCCATCGCCCGCACCTGGTCGCGCAGCGCCGCCGTCTCGAAGCCGAGATGGGCCACCACGCCCAGCAGCGCCAGCAGCGCCGCCAGGCCGGAAAGGCCCGGCAGGCCGAACCGGGGAAACACCAGGGCCATTAAAAAGGCGGTCGGCACGGACGCCGCCACTGTCGCCGCTTCCACGCGCCAGCCTTGCAGGGCGGCGCTGCGCCCGGTCTGCGCCACAGGCAAATGCCGCTCAGCAAAAAGCCGGCGGCTCCCCAAAAAGATGGAAGCATACGCTGCTGCCGCCAGCAGGCTGCCGCCGCCGAGAAAGGCCACGAAGCCGCCGCCGAGAAGCGCCAGCAGCAGGCTCGCCCCCCGCTCGTGCGCCATGCGCCGGGAGAGTGGCAGAGGCCGCGAAAGGGCAAACGCCGTGTTCGCCAGCAGGACCGGCAGGACCGCAAGACCCGTCGGCAGCAGCAGCAGGCCGGCCAGACCTACTGCCGGCAGCAGGCCGACCCGCAGGCCGCGCGGCCCGGAAACCGGCAGCAGCACGGCCAGCCCCGCCAGCGCCGAGACAAACAAAAACAGCGGCAGGCCATGCAAACCCATCCAGAAGTGGAGCAGGCACACAGCCGCAAAAATCCCGCCGCAGGCCGCAATGCCCAGCCCTTGATGGAGCGAGCGCAGCAGCGGCTGCCGCCGGGCTGTCCGCACGGCGGCCGGAGCGGGCCGCGCTGCCTCCCTTTCTTTTGTTGTGCCGTCTTGTGTCACTGCGGGAGTCATGAAAACACTCTCTCGAACATCTTTCCAAAGTCCTCAAGACATTGTTCCATGTTCTCCTCTGTACTTACACAGTTATTTTTGCACCCGCTGCTGCCCAAGACGCCGAGTGCATTGCTGGCGTAACAAAGTTTCCAATTTCGCTACAAACCAGACAGCCACAGTTTATGCTGCGGCACTTTACCAGCATTGATGTCGGCTTTCCATTGCTCGATGAGACGCTTGTTTTCCTGTGCCACTTCAGGAAACTGCATGCTTTTCTTCGTCCAAAACACAGCCACCAATTCTAAGTATTGCAGAACCGAAATGCGTTCTCCTCTTTGCAGTAATTCCTTTGCCAGCACCATGCGCGGGCCGAAGGAATTGAGCTGCGGGGAACCTGGTGATCTCCCGGCGGCGAGCAGGCTTTGAGCCGCTTCCTTTTGCTTGCCTTCACGCAGGCAAAGCAAGCCAAGTATCTGGTGACTGTTATGGATCACATTCCCGTAGTTCCAGTTCGCGGGGTAGCGCTCAGTCAGAAGCAGCCCTTCGGAGGCCAGTGCTTCAGCCTTCTCCCATTGACATTTGTGATAAGCTTCCGCTGCCAGGCCGTCAATCCGCATGAAGCGCTCAAGTTCCGGGTGACGCAGGCGCAGCGCGAGATTCAGCACTGGGGAAAAACAGCGAGCCGCAAAACCCAACAGTAAAAGCACTCGTATATTCGGCACTTTCAACCGATTGTTCCTCACTGTCAGTGATGCCGAAGAAACCAGTCTTGGACGCTGAAGGGGGCTTCGCCGTCGATGGGGTGCAGGCGGAGGTAGGTGCCATCGGACTGCAAGAGATGGGCATTCACGGTGTCTTTGAGGTACGGCTCTAGGATGTCGTCTCTTAAATGTTTTTTGAGCGTCAGGTCTTCGACTGGGAACAGGACTTCGACGCGGCGGTCTAAATTGCGGCGCATCAAATCCGCGCTGCCGCAGTAGATCTGGTAGCGGCCGCCGTTGTGGAAGTAGTAGATGCGTGAATGCTCCAAGAACCGCCCGACAATGGACACGACCCGGATGTTCTCGGAGACTCCGGGGACGCCTGGACGCAGGCAGCAGGCCCCGCGCACGATGCAGTCTATCTGCACCCCGGCCTGGGCGGCGGCGTACAAGGCTTTGATGATCGGGATGTCCGACAGTGTGTTGGTCTTCAGAATGAGGCGGGCGGGCTTGCCGCGCCTAGCCCATTCGGCTTCGCGGGCGATCATCTGCACCAGGCGCTCCCGCATATTGACCGGGGCGACCAAAATTTTACGGTAGCGGCGCTGGCGCGAGTAGCCGGTGAGGTGGTTGAACAAGTCGGACACGTCGGCAGCGAGGTCGGGCCGGGCCGTGAACAGCGACAAATCCGTATAAATGCGGGCCGTGATCGGGTTGTAATTGCCCGTGCCGAGGTGGACATACCGGCGCAGAGCGCCGTTCGGCTCCTTGCGGACGACCAGCGCGACTTTGCAGTGGGTTTTCAGACCGACCAGACCGTAGACGACATGCACGCCCGAATCTTCCAGTGCTTTGGCCCACTCGATGTTGTTTTCTTCGTCGAACCGCGCTTTCAGCTCCACCAGAACGGCGACCTGGGTATCGTCGTCGCGGGCCGCCGCCAGCGACTTGACAATCGGCGAGTTGCTGCCGACCCGGTACAGGGTCTGCTTAACGGCCAGAACGCCGGGATCATTGACGGAGCTTTTGATGAAGTCCAGAATCGGGCCGAACGAGTCATACGGGTGGTGCAGCAGCAGGTCGTGTTCACCGATGACATCGAGAATGGACTGGCCGGGGTCAGCAAGAGATACCGGCACGGCGGGAAGGAGCGGTGGGTCTTTTAAGTCGGGCCGGTCCATCTTCCACACCTGCATCAGGTCAGACAGGCCGAGCGGGCCGGGCAGGGCGTAAACATCGGCGGGGTCCACGAGCAGGTTTTCAATCAGCAGCTCGCGCAGGCGGGCCGGCATGGCCTGGGTGATTTCCAAACGCGCGACATCGCCGAACTGACGCCGCCGCAGGCCCTGTTCCACGGTTTGCAGGAGATCGGCGGCGTCATCTTCTTGAATCTCTAAATCAGCATCGCGTGTTACTCGGAACGGGTAGCTTTCGGTCACTTGCAGGCCAGGGAACAGCGACTCTAGATTGGCGGCAATGACTTGTTCCAGCCAGACAAAGCACGGCGCGGACGCGGTGCCGTCACCGGGGCAGGGGACAAAGCGCGGCAGGACACCAGGGATTTTCATGCGAGCGAACCGCTCGCCCAGTTCCGGGTCACGCACGACGACCGCGAGATTAAGGCTGAGATTGGAGATGTGCGGGAACGGATGCCCCGGCCCCAGCGCAAGCGGCGTTAAGACTGGGAACACGTCGCGCTCGAAATAGCCCTTCAGCGCTTTCTGCTGGGCTTTTGAGAGCTGCGCGTAATCTACAATCTCGATGCCGGCTGACTTCAGGGCGGGCCGCAGCGCATTCTGGAATAATTCGGCGGCCTCGGTCAGCATTGGGCCGACCCATGCCCGCAGGACCGTGAGCTGCTCCGCCGAAGTCATGCCGTCAGGTGATACATCCGTCATGCCCGCCGCGACCTGCTGCTGCAAGCCTGATACGCGCACCATGTAGTATTCGTCGAGATTGGAGTGGGCGATTGCCACAAACTTGACCCGTTCCAACAAAGGCTGGGACGGGTCTGCCGCTTCGCCAAGAACGCGCCCGTTGAACGCCAGCCAGGACAGCTCGCGGTTTAAGTACAGCGCGGGATCGCTGAGCGCCGGCGGAAGGATAAGCTCCGGCACTGCGGGGCTGATGACGTCGTCAGGGGCAGGCGGCAGATGAAAAGAAGCGGCGTCCGGCATGGGCAAAAGTCCTCGGTGACAGCGGCTGTGGGATTAGGGGTAAGTTCGGGAGCTGGAGAGCTTATTCCTGCATAGGAACCCGATGCGTCAGGAACAGTGTGCTTCAGCACATGGTTCCTAACGCCTGTGCAGGACTCCCGCCGCACTTCGCCGAACAAGCGCAGATGTTCTCGTTTCTCACCAATGCCGTCAATGCCCTGCTGCTCCTGCTTGTCGCCGCCGCGCCTCTGCTGCCGCTAAAAGACGCAAACAAAAAAGACGCAAACAAAGCCCAAAGCGCAGGAGAGTTTTGGCTGCGCTCCGGGCTGGGAATTGGGATTGCGGTGGCTCTCGCCGAAAGCGGCAAGCACTTCATGGTCTGGCCGGGCCGCCCGACATTTCCCAGCGGGCATGAGACGCTTGCGCTCGCTGCCGGGACCTGCCTCGTCCTGCGCCGCCCGCGCTGGCTTGTGTTCGTCGTGCCGCTCGCCGTGTTTCAAGGCTGGGCGCTGGTGGCGGGCCATTTTCACCGGCCCATAGATGTCGCGGGGGCGCTGGGGACGGGCATCCTGCCGCCGGTCGGAACGCACCTACTTTTTCTGCATCATCAGCACGCAGACGAATAAGCCGAGTGCTCCCGCAATGCGCCAGGGATTCAAGGGGACGCGCGGGACCCCGAACCAACCGAAGTGATCAATCACGACCGCCGACAAAAGCTGCCCAAAGACAGTGGCAGCAATGACAACACCTGCGCTGACTTTGGGAATGCCGATGAGGCCGATGGTGACCGCGAACGCTCCCAGCAGGCCGCCGCCCGCCCACACCCACCAATGCGTTTTTGTCAGCTCCGACACTTTTCCGTGGCCCAGAACGCCGAGCGCGGCAAAGACGCCCAGCACGACGGCTCCGACTGTCAGCGACAGCAGCGCCCCCAGCATCGGGGACTTCACGGCGCTCCGAAGCTGGGCGTTCAGCGCGTCCTGCACCGGCAGGCCGACGCCCGACAGCGCCAGGAGCGCAATGAGTAGATACTGCAATCTGTTATTTTCTCCCGCCGCACCTGCATTGGGCGGCAGGAGAGTCTACCCGGATTTCGCCCCGGCAGTTCCCATCTCTTTGCCGGATACATCTACGGGCAGCCGGAGCGGGAGGTGTCTGCCGGCGTTTTGTCCTCGCCGCCCTCAGCCTCGCTTGAAAAGTCGCTAAGATGTGGGTGCGCTAAAACTGGTCCTGTTACGGAGCGAGGCTGATTGTGATCTCCTGTCTGGTCGCAGCAGGCATGTTGCCTTGCCCAACAGACTGGGGACTGGCCTTGCGGAGCGTGTCCAGATAAGTCTGGTCCACTTTGCGGTCGCCGGAGGATTTCACAAGCCGTATCTGCGTTGGAAGGCCCTGCGAGTCAATCCTGTAGTCTATGACCACGCGATGGGCTGGGTAGGAAGTGTCGCTGACAAACCGAAGAATGGCCTGTGTTGTCTTTTGGGGCTGCTCGAAGAACGGGAAATGGCCGCAGGCGTCGAGCAGGACCATCTGCGAGCCTTTAATGGCCGCGCGAGCCGCTTCGGCGGACTGCGGGGTAACGACGCCGTCCTGCCGGCCGTTGATGATCAGGACCGGAACGGTAATCTTTGCCAGCAGCGGCGTGTCGTCGCGGGTTAAGTAATGGTCGTTGACGATCAAGGCAGCGGCCGGTTCATTGGCCGGCGCAAGTGCGGCAGGCGGGATGGCATACGGCTTGATCGCCGCACCGATTTGCCCGTAGAACGCCGCAAACGCCGCTTTTTGATCGCCGGCAAAATACAAACCTGCCGGACCCATCGCGAGACCGAAGGCGCCGAACATTCGGTAGGGGTTGTCCGGCGGCAAGGCTTGAAGCTGGGTTGCTTCCGCGAGATCGGCGTTGTCTTTCGCCGCCGTGAACTTCTTGGCGGCGTTTTCTAAAATTGCGGCCTGCATTTGTGGCACCGAAACTAAACCGTCCATGTGGATGTAGCCGAGAACGTGTTCGGGGTGCGCCGCGACATACTCCACGCCGAGCATCCCGCCGTAGGAGTGGCCCAGCACGAACCATTTGTCCACTTTGAGGAACTGCCGGACGCCTTCAATGTCGGCATCAAGCGTGCGGAATGTGTAGCCTTTAATCTCAGTGGGGGTCGGTGCCATTGGGTTCGCGACGGACAAACGGGCCGACTCGCCGCAGCCCCGCTGGTCCAGATACACCACGTTCAGCGAGTGTTCCAAGCTAGGTCCCCAGGCATAGAACATGTGCGCCGAGAACCCCGGGCCGCCGTGCAGGATGACCAGGTAGGGGTTCGCTTTGTCCGTCCCGCGCACCCGAAAGTGCAGCATTGCACCATTGATGACTTCATGGTGGTCTTCGTCAAAAGCAGACGCGGGCAGAGCCGTAAGAAGCAAGCCAAAAGCTATCAGCGCCCATAGGCGAACAGCAACATTCATTGTAAACACCCTTTCACTCGCCCGCAAGCGGGCCGACAATCTGGCGCAGAACGCGCACATGGTCTTCAAATGCCGTCCGGCCTTCCGCACTCAGCGCAAGCCAGGTGCGCCCCCGCTTTCCCTCAAAGACTTTGGTGATTACAATGTAACCCAGCGTTTCCAGCGCCGACAAGTGCCGCGATAAATTCGAATCGCCAAGCGCCAGATGGTCGCGCAGAAATGCAAAGTCTATCTTTTCCGACTGGGCCAGCGCCGCCATAATGGAAAGCCGAACGGGCTGATGAATGGCGTCGTCGAGCGCATGGCGCGGATGCAGAGCCGTGATTTCGGGCAAAGTCATCAGCGCCCTGCTTCCGTGCGCCACCGCTGGCTCCAGCCGACCCAGAAGAGAGGGGCAGCATCAAAGACACCTAGCAGCGTCCATTCCCCATGCGGCAGGCAGTCGGTACGCCAGAAGCGGGTGCCGAGCGCCATGCCGCCCAGCAGCACCGCCACATGGTAAACCCCCCAGAATGTAATCATCAGCGATTTTTCCGTCTTCAGCGGCTTCACCGGCAGACGCCGCTGGTAAAAGACTGTCCAGACAGACGCCGCCACCGGGGCCGTAAAGCTGAGGCCGACCGCCCATGCAAAGGGAAGCAGGTCAAAGGCGGTCATACAGGCCAGGACCATCCCGCCGAAGATCAGCGGCACCGTGCCATTGTTGGGGCTGTGCCGCCGGGCCGTGATTTGTGCCTGTGTGATTGTGCTGAGTGCGTCCTGCGCCTGCTGTGTTTCTGTCTGCATTGCTTTTCTCCTTGATAACTGCTTTACTGTCAGTAAAGCATACCACACAAGAGAATGTATGTCAAGCCCTTCTAAGCTTGGCGCGGTGCCGGCACCCACTGGCCTTTCTTTACTGCCGCCCACAGCAGCAGAACCCCGGTTAAAGTGCCGACCGCGAGGAACACCAGGCCCGCTTCTGGGCCGAAGGGGCCGCCGGTGAGGAGCGCGGGGCCGGAAAGGGACGCATGCAGCAGCGTGTGCGGGTCGTGGGTGCCGGAGTCCGGGCAGCCGTACACGGGACCCTCAAAGTAGTCCCATGCCCAGTGGATGCCGATGGACAGCCACCAGCGCCGGGTCAGAAGATACGCCGCGCCGAGCGGCAGGCCCGCCTCAAAACAGATTTGGAGCGGCCCGGCCAGCCGCATCCAGTGGGACGCCCCCGGCACCGGGTTTCCGAGGTGCGCGAGGCCAAACAGCAGGCTTGTCGCTATCAGCGCGGCCCCACTGCCCCAGCGGGTTTCCAGAGTTTGGAAAACATAGCCGCGAAACAGCGTTTCCTCAAAGACGGCGACGGCCAGGTAGGTCAAGAGCGGCGCCAGCACCAGCACGCTCGGCACCACCGCCGAGACATGGTACACGCCTAGCACGCGCATGACAAGAACGCCGGCAGTCAGCATAGCCGCGCCGACGGCAAAGCCGCTGCCGAGGCCCGCCGCCATCCCCGACTGGCTGAAGCCTGCGGTCGCCCAGGGACGCTTATCAATGAACCGCACCATAATCCAGAACGCCAGCACGGCGCTTACCGCCACGAGACTTTCGCCGAGCGTGATGATCAGTACAAGAGTATTGCCTCGGCGGTGGTGCATCAGGTAAAGCAGACCGTCGAGTGCATAGGACGTGGCGACCGCGATTATCCCGAAGACGATCAGGTACAGCACAATGCGCGTGATGGGAAAGGCGAGAAAGCGCTGCCACCGGCTAGGCTTTAGCGGCACAGGCTCAGGAAGCGGTGGCTGACTGAAAGTGTTTGGGGAAGTATTGTCTACCATGCTGTTGTCCCTCATGCTGTCTGTGACACGGGGGCACGGGAAAAGTTGCAGAGTCCACCCCGCGACTTGTCGTGGGGTGGACTCTTAATACTTCAAGTACGCTTCAGAAATGGCGCTGCCGATCTCGATGCAGCGGATCTGAACCTGGTCCAAGAACTGGTGCAGGCCCTGCTTCAAGATTTCGTCTGTTGTGATAAACGACAAATCGGCCCGCAGACGGCCCACCAGGCGCTCGGCGCGGTTCGACGCCGGGACGCCCTTCGTGCCGCCGATCTGGCGCAGGGCGCGGTCCACGCGCGTGATGGCGTAGCTCACGGAGGCCGGAAAGTCGGGGTTGCGGACGAGAAACGAGACGACTTTGCCGGGCGTGATGCCAAGACGGTTCGCCTTGCGGAACGCCTCAAATGCGCCGACGCTCTTCAAGACCGCAATCCATTGGTGCTGGTCCAGTGTCCCGCCGATTTCCGCTTCGCCGAGAAGAATGTGGTACTTGACATCCAAAATACGCGCGGTCTTGTCGGCCCGCTCCAGCATCATGCCGCACTCTAAAAACGCCCGCGCTTCGTCGGTCGGCATGGTCCGCTCGGTGATGCCCCGAAACAAATGGGAGTTGTTTTTCACCTGGGCAAAGAACGAGTGCGGGGATGTTTCGAGAATCTTGTCCACGTTCCACCGGGTCACTTCCAGAAAGAAGATGTTCAGGCTCTCGTACATTTCCGACGGGATCATCTCGCGGACGCCCCGTGCATTCTCGCGGGCGCGGACGACGCAGGAGTTGATCGAGTTGCCGTTTTCGCGGCAGAACGCGAAGAAGTCCAGGACGTTGCGCTCGACCTGGGTGTCGTCATAGAGGGTGGCGAACAAATCGGCGTCGCCGGAGATCGCGAGAATGGGACCCCAAAGAGCCGACGGGTCGCCATCGCCGCTTTTCGCCAGCGGGAACGCCCCCTCAAGCTCCGAGTGGTACTGCACATCCACCATTCGGGCGGTCGCTTCCGCGCGTTCGACATAGCGTCCGATCCAAAACATGGCATCGGCTTCACGAGCAAGCATAAATTAAGGTTCCTCTCGGAAACAGAAAGCAGAATAGGACCCGGCATTGAAATGCCGGGCTACCGAAGCACAGAAAGTGCCTCCGGCACTGACGGAATGTGCTCCATCTTGGGTGAGAGGAGGCCACTCTGGTGATGCTTCTTTTGGTTGTCTACATAATGATTTACCCGTGGCAAATTGGTCGACGCGAAAGTCAGCATTCCATAGCCGGGCTGCCAACGTAGGGGTGCATTGACAAAATGATGACTGACGAAGTGCGAGGAGCCGCCCTTGATGCGCTTCATAAACTCTGAGACAGAAATGCGGGCAGGGACGGAGCAAACTAAATGAACATGGTCCGGCATCCCATTCAGCGCGTGAACAGCCGCCGCCATTTCCTGACATGCTGCCGGATGTGCGCGTAAAGTAAAACTTCTAAGCGCGGTTCAATCATCTGCTCCCGCATCTTGGTCGCCCAAACAAGATGATAAAACGCTTCTGCATAGACATCCGACATGGCTAATCCTCCTTGATGAAAGCCGGCATTGAAATGCCGGCCTCGCGCAACACAGAAAGTGCCTTCGGCACTGCGGAACTCTCCGATAATGCTTCTCAGTCGCGGAGCGACTTTCCCTGCTTCACTAGCCCGGCATTTCAATGCCGGGTCTTGTTCATTCTCTTGCTTCTTTCACGACGCCCTCCACAGGCCGCGTCTCTTCTTCTCCAAAGCCCTGCCGCTGGCTCATGCTGCCCATTGTCTGCGCCTGGGACATCCCCGCCGGACGCGCCAATACCCAGGTGTCTTTGGAGCCGCCGCCCTGCGACGAGTTGACGACATACGAGCCTTTGCGGAGTGCAACGCGGGTCAGGCCGCCGGGAATGATCGTGATGTCTTCGCCCATCAGAATGTACGGGCGCAGGTCAATGTGCCGGCCTTCAAAGCCGTCTAGGTCCGGGACAAAGGCCGGGGCGCGGGAGATTTGAACCAGCGGCTGGGCGACGAAGTTGCGCGGGTCGGCCTCAATCATGGCCGCAAACTCGTCCTGCTGGGCTTTGGTGGACTGCGGCCCCATCAGCATCCCGTAGCCCCCGGCTTCGTTCGCGCTCTTGACGACAAGCTTGTCCAAGTTTTTCAAAATATGGTCACGCTGGGCATCGTCGGCAGACAGATACGTCGGCACATTCGGCAGCAGCGCATCTTCGCCGAGATAATACTTGATCATCGCTGGGACATAGGCATAGATGACTTTGTCGTCGGCAATACCCGTGCCGACGGCGTTGGCGAGCGCGACATTGCCCGCGCGGTAGGCGTTGAACAGGCCGGGAACGCCGAGGGAGGAATCGGGTCGGAATGTCAGCGGGTCTAGGAAATCGTCGTCAACCCGGCGGTAGATGACATCCACCCGCTGCGGCCCGCGCGTCGTTTTCATCCAAACGCAGTTGTTCTCAACGTAGAGGTCTCGGCCCTGGACCAGATCAATCCCCATCTGCTGGGCCAAAAACGCATGTTCAAAGTAGGCCGAGTTGAACTCGCCGGGGGTCAGCAGGACGACCGTGGGATCGTCGCTCTTGCGCGGGGAGATGTAGCGCAGGTTCGCGAGAAGCTGGGAGCAGTAGTGGTCTACAGCCAGCACACGGTTTTCCCGAAACAGGCCCGGAAAGATGCGGGTCATCAGCATCCGGTTTTGCAGCACATATGAGACGCCTGACGGGGAGCGCAGATTGTCTTCCAGAACGTAGTAGTCACCCTTATCGTCGCGCACTAAATCCGTCCCGCAGATATGGACATAAATGTCTTTGGGGACAGACGCGCCAATCAGCTCGCGCCGAAAATGCTTGGCATTGACAATCAACTCACGCGGCACGACGCCGTCTTTGAGAATTTTCTGGTCGTGATAAACATCGTGCAGGAACAAGTTCAGCACACGAAGCCGCTGGACGAGACCGCGCTCAATCTGCGCCCACTCGGCATAGGTCATAATGCGCGGGACCAAGTCCACGGGCATGGTTTTTTCCAGCCCTTGATTATCGCCGTAGACCGTAAACGTCACGCCCTGGTTGAGCATGCTGTTTTCCGCCATCAGCGCCCGCTGCTTGAAGTCCCCGGCGGTCAGCGACTCCAGAGTCGCGTGCAGGCTTTGGTAATGGCGGCGCGGGACACCCGCGCTTTGGAACATTTCATCGTAGAAACCATCGAGGGAATAGTGGTCGAAGAGGGACATAAAACGGCAGACTCCTGACTTTTGGGCCTGAGATCGCGCGTCGTTGCGGGGACAGTAATTATACCGGGGGAAGCAGGGGGGTGTCAAGCGTGGGGGCGGTTGAAACCGCAGCAACAAGTGCGCGAAACCTGCCTCCGCAGGTTAGGAGAAGATAATCCGAGTCCGCGAAGGCGGACTTTGTGCACTTGTTGCTGCGGTTTCAACCGCCCCCACCATTATCCTCTTCCCTGACGCCGCAGCAGATAGCAGAAGAACGGCGCACCCAGGAACGCGGTCACGATGCCCGCCGGCAGCTCCCGGCCGTCGGGCAGGATGCTCCGGGCCAGCGTGTCCGCCCAGACCATGAGTATTGCGCCGCAGAATGACGCCAGCGGCAGCACTACCCGGTGGTCGGGGGTCCGGGCCAGGCGGCGGGCGAGATGGGGACTCATCAAGCCGACAAACCCGATAATGCCTGCAAACGCTACCGTCGCCGCCGTCAGCAGCGACCCGGTGACAATCAAGATCGTCTTGAACCGCTCAGTCTCCACACCAAGCTGCATCGCGGACTCTTCGCCGAGTGCAAAGACGTTCATTGCCCGTGCCTGCACGGACAAAATCAGCAGCCCGAACACAAGGAAGCCGAGCGTGACACCGCATTGCCCAAACGTCGCGTCCGACAGCGAGCCGTTCAAGCGGTACTGCAAATACTGGGCGTCGTTCGGGTGGCTGAACTGAAGCAGCAGCAGCGAAACGCCGCCGAGAAATGCGCTGACCACGACTCCCGCCAGCAAAAGTGAAGTCACCTGCACCCGCCCGCCACTCCGGGCCAGCGTGTACACCACAGTCATCGCGCCTGCCGCCGACCCGAACGACGCCAGCGGCAGGGCCAGTCCGCCGAGCGCCGTGTCCGCGTGCGCCAGCAGTGTTCCCTCCGCCCCGACCGACGCGCCTGCCGAGACGCCGACCAAATACGGGTCAGCCAGATCGTTTCGGAGCAGGGCTTGAAACGCCACGCCCGCCGCCGCCAGCGACGCGCCGACGAGGGCCGACAAGAGAATGCGCGGCAGGCGAAAGTCCCAGACAATGCCCCGATTGCCCAGATGGTCGCCCGCGCCGTGTCGCAGCGCCGCCCAGACTTCCCCCGGCGACAGATGCACTTGCCCAAAGCAGGCCGACAGCAGAAGGGAGAGAAGGAGCACGACGACGAGAAGGAACCCGCCCCGCGACAAGTCGCGGGGCGGGTCATCTTCCATGAAGCGCCTGCGCCACTAAGACCAACCCGTCGGCGAGGCGGGGGCCGGGGCGGGAAGTCAGGTCCGGCGGGAGCGCGTACACCCGCCCGCGCGTGACGGCAGGCAGACGCCGGAGCAGGGAATCGGTCCGAAATGCCGCCGCCACCGCCGCATCGCCTAAGATGACATCAGGCGCGTTCGCTAAAACCTGTTCTTTGGAAAATGGCCCGTACCCCGGCACAGCATATCCGATATTGATGCCGCCTGCGCGGGAGATCAAATCGTCCACGAACGAGCCGTTCCCCGCCGTCCAGAGCGGGCTGACTTGAATGACGACTAGAACGCGCGGGCGCGGGCGCGTGTCCGCCGCCGCGATCTTCGCCGCCATCCGCGCCTTGTGCTCCATCTGCCCGATGACAGCTTCGGCTTGCTTGGAAGTCCCCGTCCGCGCTCCGATCTGCCGCAGGCTGGTTTCGACTGCCGATAGTGAGGTCGGCGCGACGGCCAGCACCGTCAGATGCAGCGCCGACAGCCGGGCGATGGCGCGAGCATTCGCAGCACTGTCCGCGACAACAAGATCAGGCCGCAGGGCCAGCACTTTCTCATAGCTCGTGTTCACGTCCCCAACTTTGGGCAGCTTTCTCGCGGCAGGCGGATAATCGCAGTAGACCGTATCACCGACCACGGACTTGGCGAGACCGAGTGCAAACAGCATCTCGGTCGTTCCCGGTGACAGCGAGACAATGCGCGTCGGTGTCGCGGCAAGCGTAGCTGGTGCAAAGCAGAACAGCAGACAAAGCGTAAGAAGTAGGCGTCGGAGCATAGCGTTACTATAGCCCGGCAGGGCGTAAGTGTCAAGGGGCATGACAGCACAAGAAGAAAAGGCGAGCACAAGGTTCGCCCCTATAAATTTATGCCTGCACCCAAAAAAGCCCCAGCGCATTGTGCGCCAGGGCTTTTTTGTGCTGTCAATCGCTGCTGTTTAGCGCTGTCCGGGATCGCCGTAAGGGTCCTGCGATGCGGGCCGGATGTTCTGACCCGGATCGCCGTACTGGTCCTGTGAGGCCGGCAGAATGCTTTGGCCGGTATTCGTGGCGTGCTGGTTAAACAAGCCTTCTACCTCGCTGAGCAGGCCGCTGGGGTTAAAGCCTGTCCCCTGCTGCTGTCCGGCATGGTTTGAGATCGCGTTTTGGACTTGTCCCATTAAAAAGTTCAGTGCCATAATTGTGTGCTTCCTTTTCTAAGAGTTCTATTGAGTTGCCGTATTCGGATCGTACTGCGAGAAAGACTGCGACGGCTGGCCGGGCGGCGGTGCGGGGGCGGCCTGGCCCTGGTACTTCTGGTAATCCGGGGCGTACTGCTGCACCTGGTCTGTTGGGACCGACACCGGCTGGTTTGGAACTGTCAGCCATGTCACTTTCTGCGGGTTCTGCGGGTCACGGTAGTAAACGCCGCCGTTGCTGGAGCGGTATAACTGCGGCGTCGCGCCATTCCCCTGCGCCCCGGCTTGTGCCTGCTGCGCGGCCTGATGCTTCTTATACAAGTAGTACAAAAGCGCTGCACCGGCCAGAACAATCACCGCCTTCTTGCCCGTGCTCATGCCCTGCTTCGCCGGAGCCGCCGGGGTGCCGGACATCGGGGACGCATTCGGCGCTCCCATCGGGGCTGTCGTGTCGGCCGGCGCGGTCTGCGTATTCGCCGCCTGTCCGGTGTCTGCACCTTTGTTGCCGCATCCGGCCAGCGCCACCAGGACCGGGCCGCAGAGGGTAAGTGCCAGCGCGAGCGACAGAACGCGCGGGGCGCGGCGTGTTTGCAGTGTTTGAATCATGAAGCAGTCTTTCCGCGAGTACCGGCAGGCAGCCACTCGCTTACGTCGTTGAGTTGACGCCAGTTTACCCACAACCGGCGGCGGTCAATCCAAACAGAAAGCGGCGCACCTGCCCCGGCGTCTGCAAGTGGACCAGCCGCTTTCCGCCGCCGTGTTCCTGCATCCGGGCCAGGATGCCGGGCCGCCGGTCGCGGCGGTAGTTCCAGATCCATTTCAAGAAGACCCCGTCCAGTTTTTCCGGGCAGCCGGGAGCCATGTCCGGGCGCGAGTGCCCCCGGTGCTGCCAGAAGCGCCGGACCACGCGCAGAACGCAGAGCGGGGGCGGCAGGTCCAAAAAGACAATCGTGTCTGCCGCTGCCAGCCGCAGGTCCATCGTGCCGCCGAAGTTGCCGTCCATGATCCACGCTTCTGCCGCCGCCATTTCGCGCACCGTCACTGCCCAGGCGTCTTTCGGCGTTTCGACCCAGCCCTCATGCCAGTAGACCGCGTCCAGATGCACCACCGGCAGCCCCGTCTTCTCGCCCATCTGCCGCGCCAGCGTAGACTTCCCCGCCCCGCCGGGGCCGATGATCGCAATGCGCTTCATAATCCCTGTTTCGCTTGGGATACTAATTTCGCCTGCACCGCCTTCGTGTTGGCACAGGGAACGCCATTTTGGTGCAGCGTGTGCGTCTTTCCGTTTGCGCTTTCCTGCACACTGACGGTTGCCGTGCAGACACTATTTTTTGCCTGCTCCGAAACGCTGATGCTTTCGCTGGTTGAACTGGATTTGCTGGCGGACGGAACAGAGCAGCCGTTTCCAACGGTAATGCCAACAACGCATATACAAGCCAGCAATGCCCACTTGTTTGTGATCTTCATTTTTGGTATTTGGATGTTCCCTACCAGTGCCGCTTCGCTCGTCTTCTGTTTGTCCAACTGACGCGCTGTGTGTCAGGGACTTCAGTAACATCAACTTTGTCTATTCCGATGCGGCCTGAGTTGAACCTTAAGCCAACTTCCTTCTTCTGTACCAGCGCAACCAACTGGAAAAGCACAGCCAAACCTAAGAATACCAGCATCCGAACGAAAGCATCCCAAGTCCAGATAATAAAGAAGCCGCCATACTTGGGGTTAAAGTTGCATGTGCGACCATGCAAGCCACTTCCTTGCCAAAGACCCTCGCTGACATACCAGCCGTTTCCCACAGCGAGTAGCAGCAATAGAAAAGCTAAGCAGCTACTTTGGCGGATAATAAATTGGAAGATCGCGTTCATGGTGATAATCCACGACGAAAGTCGGGCATTAAAAATGCCCGACTCCGTCATCGTTAGCGCCGCTTGATGCTCATGCTGGTATCGGCGGGAACCGGTTCGGTGCCATTGGTTTTCGGGATGGCAAGCGATTGGTCGGGTGCATCTAAACGAAGCTGACCGCTGACGAGTTGGGTCGCCAGCAGCGTTTGGATAACGCCGGTGATCTGGTCGGTGGCGCCGCCCGCCGCCCCGCGCCCGTCGCCTGCGCCGCTGATGTTGATGAGCTTGGCATTGGCAAGGGCTTCGGCGATGGCGGGGACGATTTGGGGCAGGATTTCAAGCTGACGCAGGGCGAGATATGCATCGCCACCCTGACGGATGGCTTCGTTGACGGCCCGGATCGCGTCGGCCTGGGCCAGTCCCAGGGTGCGGACTTTCACTGCTTCGGCATCGGCGGCGGCTTCGGCCTGGACCCGGACGCGGGCAGCGTCAGCGTTTGCCTGAGCAATCTGGGTCGCCTTCAGCTCGGCTTCACGCTGGATGGCAAGCGCGGTCTGCTTCTTGGCCTCGGCAGTCGCGACCGTCGCGGCGTTTTCGGCCCGGCGCTGCTCCAAGTCCCGCTGCTTGTCGTTGATGGCCTGCTCGGCCCCTAATTGGGCCTCGCGGGCGCGGCGCTCCTGGTCGGCGGAGACGATGTCGGCATTGGCTTTGGCCTCGACCGCCGACTGGCGGCGGCGGGCCTCGGCGACTTCACTCTGCACTTCTTTGATGTTCAGGGAGTTGAACACCAGCCCCAAGTCCTGCAATTCGCGGGAGCACGCGCCTTTGATGATCAGCGCCAGGCGGTCGTCTTCTTCCACGGGAACAGCGGCAAACGTCTTCGCCATATCGGTTCCGGGGGCAAGCGCGGCGACACTGCGCTGGGCTTTGGCCGAGAACAGCTCGTCATGGTTCAGAAGGTTCACGGCGCGGCGTCCCGTAGACGTCAGCAGATCGCTCAATGTCGCCGTCTGCTCGGCAGGCGGCTTGGAGAAGAACTTGTTTGCGGCGGTCGTGATCATCTCGGACGAGTCGCCGACGGAGACGATGGCCGACGCCAGAACGCGCACTTTAATCGGCTTCGGCTGCCCGGCACCGTCCACGTCGGCGGTCTGATCGGCGATGTCCAAATCAATGTTGATGGCTTTCGACGGGATGGTCGTGCCGGTGGTCATCAGCGGCACTTCAATCGCTTTGCCCGGCCCTTTATAGATGGCGGTGCGTCCGTTGAGCGACGACACCAGGCGGATCGTGCCGGCTTCCACCTGGGTCAGAAACCGGCTGATAATCAGCGGAATAAAGATCAGCGCCGCCACAATGGCGCCGACAATGATGAGTGTGTTTTCCATCTAAGTTTTTCCTTTGCATTTTTTGGTAAAAACCTACCCCGGTATTGACCTACCCCGGTTCGTTCCTCACCACCCCTCCCTAAGAAGGAAGGGTAGGAGTTCAGGAAGGAGTTGTAGAAGCAAGCCTTCCGCGTCTACTTCTTACCCTTCCTTCTTAGGGAGGGGTGGTGAGGAACGAACCGGGGTAGGTCAATACCGGGGTGGGTTCCTACAAACGTGCGACACGGCAGGTGTTGCGGCGTCCGTCCACGCTGATGACGGTGAGCTTGTCGCCCGGCCTGACTGCCGCCGCGTCGGGGCGGTCATCGGCTTCCAGCGTCGCCAGTACCCGCACCCACTGGCCGTCCAGCGTCAGGCCGACCAGCCCGCGCCCGCGCCCGTCAAACGCCGAGACGGCTTCGGCCTGCCGGGCGACCATGCCTTCCAGAGCCGCGCTCGGCGTGGACGCAAACTTGAACAGCAGGTTCCACAGGGGGCGCACCCCCAGGCCGAAGAATGTCAGGCCGCCGGTCACGGCCAGCAGCGCGGTCAGCACGGCAGCTAAGTGGGCAGGGCGCAGCAGCAGGCCCGCCGCGCCCGCACCGAGGCAGACACTGAAAATCGCCAGCGGCGACAGTAGCGTCCACAGCGGCGACAGCCCGCGCCCGCTTCGCCCGTCCTGATGCCCGCTGTGGTGTCCGTGTCCCGAATGCCCGGTATGGCTGCCGTGTCCGGCATGGCCACCGTGCGACATGCCCAGCACGGCCTGGGCGAACAAGCCGATCAATCCAATCAGCAGAAGCGTAGTGTAGATCATGGTTGCTTTCGCTTTCGTTTGCGTCCTGCTTACTGTGACACGGCAGTAGGAAAAAAGTTGCAGGGAGTGAGGCCAACAATCCTGTTCTGCGAGGTGAGGCCATCAGCCAAGAGAGTAACAGCCGCAGGACTTCAATCCCACGGCTGTTACTCTCTTGGCTGCTATGCCTACAACAGCACTTCTTTTCCTGCGGAGAGCGTGACGGGGCCGAGCAAGCCGGAGGGCTGCTGGGGGGAGTCTTTGTCCCAGAGCCGCCAGGATGTGAATGTCTTTCTTCCCGTGGGGCTGGATTTGCCGTCCAGCACCCAGGACGGCCAGGATTTCAATGTCCCGTCGCCGTTGCGGTCGCTGTCTTCCGGCAGGCTTGCATCGCCGATCATGCGGTTGATCCAAAGATTGGTCACTTTGATCTGAAGCGTATTCACGCCGGGTTTGACTGCCCGCGAGATGTCCACGCGGTAGGGCGGCTTCCAGAAAATGCCCAGATTTTTTCCGTTGAGCGTGACATCGGCGATCACCTGAACGTCGCCCAAATCCAGCGAAAACGCCTGGTTACCAGAGACAAAGCCTGCCGGCAGAGCAAAGTTTGCCCGGTAGGTGGCTGTCCCGGAAAAGTCGCGGACCCCCAAGTTGTCGTCCAGGCTCCACGAGAGCAGATGGTCCAATATCACTTGTGTAGGCGCTCCTGCGCCGGGCGGGAAGGCCAGAGTCCAGGGACCGGTGATCTCGCGCGAATCAGGAACAGCTGCTACCTGGCGGGTCAGAGTTTTCCCCGAAGCCATCCGCGCCTGATACTTTCCATTCCGCCAGGCGAAAAGCCGCAGGCCACGGTCCGGCACAACCGCAAGCGTCGAGGCTGGAGTGGCCTCTTCCAGTCCGCTCAAATTAAGCGTGTCCGGGTCCTGACCCTCTGCGTGATAAGCACGGCCTTTGAGCGTGTAGTCTATTTGAAGTGTCTTGACGGTTCCATACGCGGGATCACCCCCCACCGCCAGGGCGCCGACTTGGAACTCCGTGCCGTCGCCTGCGATCAGCGCCTGGAGCTTTGCCTGAACGTTTCGGGTCCGGGCGGGATCGGAAAGGACACCGTAAACCGCGCGTGTGATCACCGGCAGGCTGTTTTTTTGAGCTGTTTCCAGGGGAGCGCCATTGCGGGTGAGACTGACGGCGTGATCTGTCCCACCTCTCTTCATGCGGGACAAGGGCCGGAAGACAACAAACACGGACTGTGTCCCGGTCAGGTGCAGGGGAATTGCCACGGTTTTCTGCCGCCGCACATACTCGGCGACCGGCTCGACCCGGCCTGTCTCCGGCCACCAAAACGCAGGCACCTTGTTCTGGACACGAAAAACGGCGGAAACGGACTGTGCAGAGCGGCCGGTGTTCGCGACAAAATACAGATCGGTTCCATCAGCCATCCGCCGATGGAGAGAGTGGATATTGGCGTTTCCGGCGCAAGAAAAGTCAGCAGGCAGACCGGCCTCTGCCAGAGCCTCGGAAGGCGTTCGGCCCCAGACAACGCGGCCTTTGCCGTAGGCATGGCTCAGAACTGCCTTGCCATCACAGTCGCCCCAGAGCTTTTGCGCGATCTGCCGAACCGCAGCATCGCAGCCGGGATAGGCTTCCAGGCTTGGCGAGCGGACCGGCGGTGGACCTACGACAGTCGCGCCGGCCTGCACCAGCGCCGCGATCTTTGCCAGCAATTTTGGCGTCATCGTCCGGGCATCGGGCAGGGCGAGCAGGCGGTAATTCATGCCGTCCGGCAGTGTCAGCAGGCCGTTTCTCACGGTCATGCGCTCAAGCACGACTTCCGGGCTGCAATCATCGTATTTATACTGTCCGAATGTGCTGGGAGCAGCGAAGTGATGAGGCGAGCCTTCCGGCTCTAAATAGCAGATGTCGGCGGCAAATCGGCCCTGCCGCAGCAGGTACTGGCACCGGGCCAGATATGTATGCCAGGGCTTCGACTGCTCCCACCATGTTTCCGTGCGCTCGTAGTGCAGGCCCCAGGGACCCATCGAAACGCCCGGCTTGACATGGAGAAACGGCTGCATGGCATAGCGGTGGATGACAAAGCGGTTGATCCCGTTGCAGAACGCCCAGTCGCCGAGAGATTTGACGGACGCCGGGGAAAGCCGCCATTTCTCATTGCTGTCGGCTGTGAAAGACTCCGCGCCAATGACATTCTTGCCGTTGGTATGGCCCGCTGAGGCCATCAGCGGCACGGTCTCGCTGGAACTGTACATGGGGGACGACCAGAACTCGGCCATCGGCTCATCGGCCTGGGCGGTATACGCCATCTCATCGGTCGGCGCGGTGTAGCCTTCGAGGGACAGCCGAATACCGTGCTGATGTGCGAGTTCCCGCATCGCGCCGGCGTAGTTCGCGACCAGCAGGTCGGAAACGGTTCGGCGGACATCCCACAGAAACCGTTCCGAAACGTCCAGAGTGCCGACAACGCGCCCGGTCATTACCGGCAGGTAGGGAAGAGGATCGTAGCCGCGCAGACGCTGGAAGCCCGCGCGAAATGTCGGAGTCCAGTTTTGCGAGCCGGTTTCCCAGCTATCAATATGGGTCGAGACCAGTGACTTGCCTACAAGCGGCTGATTATCAGCGGTCAGATGCGCCATTAACCCCTGAAACTGGGCTTCGGTTGCGGCCCGGCTTAGTTTGTCGGTTTCCAGTCCGAGGCCGGACTGCGGCGCGGGATGGTTGGCAACGCCTGTGCTGGTGTGTCCAAAGCGCAGGATCGTCCACTTCCCCGGCGGCACGTCCCAGACCAGCCTGCCGCCGTCGTAATGGCCGGTCAGGGTGATAATTTTGGCGGGGTCAATCGTCTGCGCTGCCGGAACAGTCGGCGCGACTGCCGGCGGGGGCGCAAACTCCTGCAAATCGAGCGCCGACTTCCCCCGAATATCGGGGATGCGATAGGTGTCATCGGCAGGAGTAGGCTCGGCAAGAACGGCGACATCCTGATAGTAACTCGCGACTGTCTCCGGCTGGGCCAATGCAATTTCAATGTGCTGCGGCCCGGTTATGCTGGTCTCGCTCCAAACCAGCTTCTGCATTGAAAGCGCCGGCGTGACCCACGGCCCGCCGCTGCCGCACCAGCCGGCGTCATTGTTCATGTTCACTTGCAGCCCAAGCCGGTGGGCTTCCGCGCAGACAAACTGGAACATTTCCCGCCACTTCGGCCCGCCGAACGCGACCGGACCCAGCGGCGTTCCCTGGTCCACTTCCATGATCAGCACCCCGCCGATGCCGACCCGCTGCATCGCCTCAAGATCAGCGGTGATGCCCGGCTTAGTGATGTTGCCGTTCAGCCAGAACCAGTACACCCACGGACGGGCAGAGGCAGGCGGCGCAGAAAAGTTCTTTTGAAGGTCGTCGGCGGAAACACGGTGGCAGAGCAGCAGCGCCGCACACAAAGCTGCGATGCAAAGAGCGGCGATGTATCCTGGCTTGGGCCGATTTCTTTTCACCATTGACAGGCTCCATTCTGAGCTGCGCGAGAGAGTATGGCCGTATTGTAACAGATTTCTTACAAATAAGACAATCGCGCCTCACGAATTCGCTCAATCGCCTCGGACAGTAACGCTCGGTGGCCGGCATCATTGAGCCAGGTGCTGGCACCGGATGAGTGGGGCAGGGGGATGAAGTGAATGCCGCCAATATCAAAGGTCTGACCGATGCACGCTTCTAAAGACTGCTTCGGCAGGAACGTGTCAATGGACAGCTTGCCGAACAGCAGCACAACGCGCGGCTGAACCAGCTTCCACTGGGCATCAAGCCACGGGCGGCAGTTTGCCCGTTCCTTTGGTGATGGTGCCCGGTCAGTGCTTTTGCCCGGCAGGCGGCCGGGAAAGCACTTGGTCAGCGCCGTCATGTAGACGGTCGTGCCGATGTCGGCCTCCGAGAAGCCTGCTTCAACAAGCCAGGCAATCAGCTTCCGGGCTGCCGGGCCGAGATACATCCGGCCCTCGCGGAAATCGGTCAATCCCGGTGCCTGCCCGATCAGGAGAAACGGCGCGGGTGCCTGCCCCCAGGCCAGCGGCGGGGGGACAACCGGAAACCCATCGTGTTCGCATTTGCGGCAGGCCCGAAGCGCGTCGTGGAGCATTTCAAGTTCAGTCACGAAAAAATTATCCCTGGCGCTCTATGGAACCGGTACTTCAAACGCATTCAGAAGGGCGCAGGTCGTCAAATACAGCCCGACCAGCATTACGATGTCCACCAGTCCTTTGTCGCCGAACGCCGCTTTGGCCCGCGCGTAAGTCTGTGAATCAACCCGGCGCTTCCCGGCAAGCTGACGGGTGAACTCATGCGCGGCGGCTTCGGCCTCCGACACGCCTTCCGGCGTATGCCCGGCGGTAATCGCCGCAAGTACGTCATCCGGCAGGCCGACACTTTTGCCGACCGCTGTATGCGCGTACAGCTCATACGCGGAACCCCATGCCGCGCCGACAGCGAGAATGACAATCTCGTGAACGCGCTCCGTCAGCGACGTGTTCTTCTTTTCGGCGGTGAAGTAGTCCAAATATGCCTGCCCGACTTCCGGGGCGTACAACAGTCCGTTGAACGGGCCTAATAAGCGCCCGTCAGGCGCTGCGGCTTCAAACCCTGCTTTGCTTGCCCACGGAACTTGGTCGGCCATCATCCGGTCGTGAACTTTTTTCTGCTCCGGGTTCAGCCCGCCCGGCGGCAGCAGCGGCAGCCGATCCTGGTCCATTTGTGTTTCGTCACTCATTCCTTGGTTCCTCTATAGCCATTCTTGCCGCGTTCACGTCTGCCCAAACCTTGCCAAGCAGGGCATTCGTGTGATACACTAACGACGCTTATGAATTTTGATGCACGGCTGGAAGAAATACTGGGCACCGGGCTAAAGCGCGGGGAGCCGATGGCACGGCACACGACCCTGAAAGTCGGCGGCCCCGCCCGCTGGTTTTGGGCGGCTTCGGATGTGGAGGAACTGGCCCAAGTCCTGCGTTTCTGCGCGGAAAACAGTGTCCCCTACTTGTTCATCGGCCACGGCTCGAACCTGCTGATGAGCGATTTCGGCTATGACGGTCTGGTCATCCAAAACCGCTGCAAGGGCTGTGTCGTCGGCAAAGAAACCCGCGCTGAAAGTGGTGTGTCGTTCGGCTCGCTGTTTTTGCAGACGGCGCGGGCGGGCTATGAGGGATTGGAGTGGGCTATCGGCATCCCCGGCACGGTTGGCGGGGCATTAGTCTCAAATGCCGGGGCGTACCGAGGCAACATCGGGCCGCTGGTGTCGTCGGTCCGGGTCTTTTCGAATGGCCGCGACCAGACCGTCGGCCCGGAGTGGATGGAGTTTTCCTACCGAGACAGCCGCCTGCGCCGAGCTGGGATCGGCTCCACAGTGGTTCTTTCCTGCACACTCCGTCTGACGGAGCGCGGCGAACCGGACACAATTATCGCCCACGCGAAAGAATACCAAGCCCAGCGCCGGGCCAAGCAGCCGTATGCGCCATCGGCGGGGTCGTTCTTCAAGAACGTTCAAAGCCGGGCGCTGGCGGAGAGTTTAGACACGCTGCCGTCCGGCATGAAAGCGGCAGGCATCGTCCCCGCAGGCTTCTTGTCGGAGCTTTGCGGCCTGAAGGGGCTGCGTGTCGGCGGCGCGGAAGTCTCGGAAAAGCATGCAAACTTCCTGATCAACGCGGGCGGTGCGACGGCATCGGACCTACGGACGCTGGCCGAGCAAGTTAAAGCGGTTGTGTTTGAGCGGTTCGACGTGGCCTTAGAGGAAGAAGTGCTGTATGTCGGGGATTGGTCGGGGTGGGGGAGCGAGAAAACCACGTGCTGAAGCACATGGTTTCCTAACGTCACTCGTGAAACTACTTACCCGCTACAAATATCCGGCGCTTACCGCCTTAGCCTGCATTTTTATTGCCGGTCTGCTGTTTTTCTTTCACACGGCCTATCTGCCCAAAGCCCCTGCGGTACTGGACGGCAAGTGGGTGGGAACGGTGGTTTGGAACGATGCGTCTGGGCGGCCTTACCAGAGGAAGTTCAAAACGGCGCTGTTCTTTCTGCCGCACCATGTCTGCGGCGTCGTCATTACGTTCCCGACGGGGGCCATTGGCGGCAAAGGGACCTACATACGGCAAGGCAGCCGCGTTTCCATTACCTGCGGCAGCCTCAGCATTGATGGCCGTCCTCTGCCGCTTTCGACATTTTCGCAGCAGCCCTGGTACCGGGCTACGGCACACTATGCCGTTGCCTATGACAGCGAGCATCTGACGCTGACGCCGGACAAAGAACCGACGCCTGCACCCTGCTGGCCGCTGCTGGTCTCGCCGGCGCCGATCAAACTCGGACGCATCGCCCCGCCGGACGAACCCGCCACGGCGACTGCGCCGGGCGAATGAGTAGTCTACGCCGCCCCGCCCGGCGGGACAGAGGCTTCGTCGTCGGCGACAACCTCGATCTCGACGGCCTGGTATAGCTTGACCGCGAAGCCGTCTTCCAACATAGCGTCGCGAACACCGAGCGCGATTTCTAAATCTTCGCACACTTCAAACGCGACATCCTCGCCGGCCTCACCGACCACGATGTACGTTTCCTCGTCTTCGTCATCAAACTCATCGCTCTGGTCCACTAAGGTCAGCGGGACCGGCGGCTTACGCTGCGGGGCCGGGTTCTTCTGGGCGTTTCCATTATTCTGTGCCATAATCGGTTCCTTCAAGTGGTGCAATCGTGCGGGTTGGTGCCTTTTGGGAGAGGGACGCAATCGCCAGGCGATTAAACGCTTGTGCTTGCTCATCGTGCGGCAGCAAGCCGCTTTTGTCGAACACGGTCAATTCCGCGCGGGAATTCGCTGCTAAAAACGCTTCGGCATCCGACAGCGGCGTCAGCCGCGCTTCTCGTCCCCAGACAATCTGAAGCGTCTTCTGGGTCAGCTTTGGAAATACCTCGGCGACACTGTGGTTGAGGTAGCCGCTGTAGAATGACGGCGGGGCGTTCTGCGCTCCGTACTGGTGGGACGCAGTGAAGTAGTGCTGCACCAGCGCGTCGTCGACATAGGACGGATCGAAATAAGTCTGGTTCATCAGATAGTAGCGCAGGCCCGCCATCGAAGTCACGCTGTTGTGCAGAGTCGTTCCGAGCAGCGGCGCATGGGTCAACTGATAAATCGCTTCTGTCCCCGCATCCGGCTCTTTCGCCAGGTGCCGGAAGCCTGTCGGACAGACCAAAATTAGCTTTTCAATCAGCTCCGGGCGGTCGGCAGCCACCTGCACGGCATAAGCAGTCGCCAGCGACGACGCAATCACCGTACACGGCTCTTTGACCACCTCGGCTAAGAATTGCACAAGCTGCTCGACATACTGCGCGGCGGTGTATTTGATGCGCGGCTTGTCCGACAGCCCGAAGCCGAGCCAGTCCGGGGCATACACAAGCTCATGCTCGGACAGCGCATCAAAGTTCTTGCGCCACTCATACCCCGACGCGCCTGCGTAAATCCCGTGCAGCAGGACAACGGGATTGCCCTTGCCTTGTTTTGTGTAAAAGACATCACCGTAAGGGCCGGGCCAGAAGCGGGCATCGCCGCCAAGCGTATTGCCGAGCGCATCCGCCCCGGCAAAGACGGCATTGTTCGCCGCCGCGACAGCCGCCGCGCCTGCCCCGGTCCACAGCAGAGTTTTCAGTGTTTTATTCATGGAAGATCGCCTTAGGGAAGATTGGCTTTCGACGTACTGACGCCAGTATACCCAAAATGCGCGGCGAGCGCATCCCGGAACTGCGTGGGGGCTGGGGTGTCGCCGGGGGTGGCCAGCACGGCAAAGTGCCAGTATTCAGTGGCAAAAAAGAGTGTCGGGCGGCTCGCGCCGCCAATTTGACTTGCCACGGTCAGGCCGAGGCGGAACTCGTTCTGCTCGGAAGTCGGACGCCCGGCAGGCAAGGCATATATGTCTAAAAGCTGATGCGCCGCCGTTTGATAAACCCCGTGAACGAGCGGTGTCAAGGTTCCCGTCAGCACGGTGTCTGCCTCAACCGACTGCCGCGAGAACGGGCCAATCTCCGGCGGCAGGACTTCGGCAGGCGTTGCCGCCGCGACGGGAAGCGTTGTCAGCGGCTCGTCTTTCGCTGCCGCGAGTTTCGCGGCCGGCAGCGTCCTCTGCGCCATATGGCGATGCCCTGCCGAAACCAGCAGCATGACAACGACAATCAGTGTCACGAATGTCAGCGCGGCAATCGCAAGGCACGCACCGAACGACTGCTGGCGAAACCGCTCATCGTCGGCGAGCTTCGTTTCTCGGAACTCCGGCGACTGTTCCACTTCCGCCCGCGCCGCCGACAGCTCTTCCGCCGTTTGTTCGTCTACGGTGATGAGGATGGCGAAGCACTGCAGACAGGTGGTGGACTTGAAGTTTTCGTACTGGCAGCCGCAGCGCGGGCAGACTTTCGCGGTCATGCCCCAATTATACCTGTCTCAGTAAACTAACGCACCAGCCCGCGCCCGCGCAGGGACTTCAGCACAACGTCTTCAAACGGCACGCCGGTCGAGGCCAGCACATAATCCAAATTGAACTTCGCCGCCATATCCGTCAGGCTCGTGCAGAAGCGCTTGACTCCGGCCTCGTACTCGGCGATAAGCTGGGGCGAAATGCTGACTTCCCTTACTCCGCCGGTCTCGGCGTCTACCAGGCGCAGATCGCCGGTCAATGTCGGATGCAGCTCTTCTTCGTCCAGCACATGCACGAGAACGACTTGGAAGCGCCGGGACAGCAAAGCGCGGATGCCCTGAACATGAGTCTCGTCAAAGAAGTCCGACAAAATCACGGCGATGCCGACATTCTTGGCCTGGGCGGCGTACTGGGATAAAGCCGCCCCGAACTTTGTCCCGCCGCCGACCGGCAGCTTCGTCTCCAAAAACTGAAAGAACGGAAAGACGCCGGGCTTGCCCCGCAGCGGCGGCATCCGTGCGCCGATTTCGGAGCTGAACGAGGTCAGCAGCACACGGTCGTACTCGGACAGCGCGACATAGCCGAGCGCGGCGGCGATACGCCGGGCGTAGTCGGCTTTCGTGAGCGGGCTGCCGTAGTTCATGCTCTCGCTGGTGTCTACCAGGAGATGAATGCTCAAATCCTCTTCTTCGACGAAGAGTTTTAGGAACAGCTTTTCGAGCCTCGCGTAGGCTTTCCAATCCACATACCGCAGGTCGTCGCCGTGGGCGTACTCGCGGAAGTCGGCAAACTCCACCGACGAGCCGCGTTTCAGCGACCGCCGCTCGCCTTTAGACTGGCCGGCGAAGACGCGCTTCGAGAGGACGCTGAGCGCTTCCAGTTTTTTGAGAAACTGCGGATCAAGCAGAGTTTGTGGGTTCGGCATAGTGAATAGAGGTAATCAAGTGCGACATCAGCCAAGCAAATAGGAACCCGGCCTTTCATGGCCGGGTTCCTCATGGCCGGGTTTCAGACTATACCGGCAAGTACGTCTTCAGCAGCACGGCGTCCTTGCTGCCTGCCATCAGCGTATATTCGCCCATCGCCGCCGGGAAGACATACGAGTGGCCCTGCGCGAGCGCTTGACCGCCGACCGTCGCCGTTCCCGCATGGACAAACACATGATGGAAGCCATCGGCCAGCGACTGCGCGAGAGAAGCCCCCGCAGTAATTGTCACGCGGTCCGTATTGAAGTGGGCCGTGCGAAACAGCGACTCAGTCTTCGCGCCGTTCTCTTCGCTGATGACTTCCGGCTTGCGGATATGCTGAGACAACTGATTGTGCGCCGGGTCTTGATTGATTGTCGCCAGATAATCTTTGACGTGGGTGGGGCGCAGGCTACCGTCATCCAAGATTTTGCCTTTGTCGAAGCCGCGCATGGAACATTTGTCGTCGGGGACGTCCACCTGCACTTCGTAGACCAAGTTGCCGTCGGGGAAGCGCACGCTGTCATCTTCCCAGGAGTGATGGATGCCGCCCGCCGTCAGATCAATCACGTCGTCGGTCTGCGCTTCGACTAAATTGACATAGGCGAACGGGTCCAGGGTTTTAATGCGTTCCTGCGCCTGCGCCCGCGCTTCGTCTACTGAAAACCGGCCCGACGACACTTCGCGGCTCAGGCGTCCCATGTCGTCATCCATCGTGTGCAGAACCCGCGAATACGCCTCAAAGTCCGTGCCGGCTTTCAGGCCGAACGTGTAGAGGCCCGGCGCGAGATAAAACCATGCCTCTGGTTTAGGAACCCAGTGGCCCAAAGTCTTGCCTTCCGGCAGATGCACCTGAAACGAGTTGCCTTTGGCCTGCGTCAGCTTGATGAGAAGCGATAAGTCCGGGCCGAATTTATCCAGCACCTTCTGCCCCAAGACGCCTGCCGGATCGCTCGTGATGAGTTCATGCAGGGCGATCTCTTTGCCGCCGTTTGGGTCAAGCAGCGTCGAGGCTTTTGCCATCTCATACGACTGCCCGACTTTTTTATCCGTCCACGCCGAGTCGCCCGACAGACCCTTCAAGTCCACAATATAGCGTCCGCCCCAGCTCGGCTGCTCAATCAGCTCATCTTTGACCTGCCAGGGCGCTTTTGTCGTTGCCATCGCGTATGTTCTCCTCATTCACTCATTCAAACAATTCATCTACGGCCATTTTCCAGCCCGGCACGGCAGGCTCGGCTTGGGCGAACTCGCCGCGCCGATAGATCATCGGCTCGCCAGCGTTGTCGGCCCGGTAGACGCGCACCACGTCGGGGCTGAGTAAATCTACATCCCAGACCACTCGGCAGCCTGCCGCGAAATAATCTGCCCGCTTTTCCGCCATTTCCTGCTCCGCTTTCAGCCCGTAGTCATTCTCGCTGCGGATCTCCGCCGCGAAGACCGGTACATCGGG
>CBDCAE010000007.1:0-505510 GCA_965213825.1 Capsulimonadaceae bacterium | reverse complement strand
AGCCACTGAAAGCTTTCAAAAAGCTGCCCTGAACTATTGGCATGAGGCAAAAGGAACAAAGCCGCCCGCTGTTCCAGAAACGGCCGGGGTGTGGCCGCCTGCGCCGCGTCCAGCCAATTCTGCGGAACCCGGCGATAGCCGGTAATGTTAGGAGGTATACTAAGATGTCAGGCATGACAAACCATTAGCAAGGGAACTACGAACATTATGATACAGCGTGAAGTGCTTCCGAACGGCGTTCGCATCGTGACGGAAAACATTACTTACGTGCAGTCGGTGGCACTCGGAATTTGGGTCGGGGTCGGCGCACGGGACGAAGCGGACGACGTGCGCGGCATCTCGCATGTGATTGAGCATATGCTGTTCAAGGGAACGCCGACGCGGACCGCCCAGCAGATCGCGGACCAGATTGACTCGGTCGGCGGCGACATCAATGCGTTTACGTCCAAAGAAAGCACTTGCTACTATGTGCGGATGCTGTCCGAGCATGTGCCGCTGGCGGTGGACGTGCTTTCCGACCTGTTCCTGAACTCGAACATTGACGCCGAAGAGCTGGGCCGCGAGCAGAACGTCATTTTGGAGGAGATCAAGCGGCGCAACGATGAGCCGGATGATTTGGTCCATGACGTGTTTACGGAAACCCTTTGGCCGGGCCATGTGCTGGGCAAGAGCGTCATTGGCACCCCAGAAACCGTCTCGGCCTTGAAGTCGGCGGACCTCAAAGGCTATATGCGCGGGCATTACACGCCGGACACGATTGTCATTGCGGCGGCGGGTAACTTGAACCATGAAGAAATCGTCGAGATGGTCCGGGAGCGCTTTGGGCATCTCACCGGCAAGAAATCCGACTGGCGGATGCCGGACACGATGCCGCAGTTTGTCCCCGGAACGGCCTATATCGAGAAGTCTATTGAACAAGTAAACTTAGTCCTCGGCACGCGCGGCTACGCGCAGATGAACGACGACAAGTACAAGCTGTCTATTTTGGACGCCGTGCTGGGCGGCTCCATGAGCAGCCGACTGTTTCAAGAGATCCGCGAAAAGCGCGGCTTGGCCTACTCTATCGGCTCGTACTCGCAGTCGTTCCGCGAAGGTGGCTACTTCGCCGTCTATTCCGGCACCAGCCCGACGACTTCCGAGCAGGTGATTGACTTGGTGAAAACCGAGTTTGCCAATATCCGCAAGAACAACATCACCGAGGCTGAGCTGAACCGAGCCAAAAACCAGTTCCGCGGCAGCATCGTGATGAGCCAGGAAGGCATGAATTCCCGGATGCGCCGGATCGGCAGCAATGAGCTGGTTTATGACCGGGTCATCCCGATTGACGAGACAATGGCAAAGATCACGGCGGTGACTTTAGACGACATCGCTGAAATCTCCGAGTATTTGTTCTCGTCGGGGGATTACGCGCAGGCGACGGTCGGCCCGAAGCTGGAGAACTAGGCGCATGGCAGAGACAATCAGCGTCGCGGTCGCCGGGGCGGGTGGGCGCATGGGTCGGGAAACGGTCGCCGCCATCCAGGCCGAGCCGGATTTGGAGCTTGTCGCGGAAATCGGCCGGGGCGATAATTTGGCTGACGTTCTGGCTGAGACCAAGCCAGTTGTCTTAGTAGACTTCTCGGTCCCGGACAACATTGTGGACAGCATTGAGACGGCGCTGATTGCCGGCGTCGTCCCGGTTGTCGGCACCACGGGCCTGTCTCAGTCCGACATCGCCATTGTCCGCGAGCTGTGCTGCCAGTACGAATTGGGGGCGCTTGTCGCCCCCAATTTCGCTATCGGCGCGGTTCTCTTGATGCGCTTCGCCCGCGACGCGGCAAAGTACCTGCCCGACGCCGAGATCATCGAGATGCACCACGAGATGAAGCTCGATGCGCCGTCGGGAACTGCCGCCAAGACCGCCGAGATGATCGCTGAAGGCCGCGCCGAGGCATTGCCGACTGCGCTGCCCATAGATGCGGTTGAGAAAATCGCTGGGGCAAGAGGCGGCAGGGGGGATGGGGACGTTCCCATTCACTCCGTTCGCCTGCCTGGCTTCGTCGCATCCCAAATGGTTATCTTTGGCGGCCCCGGCCAGACATTGACCTTGCGCCACGACAGCCTAGACCGCAAATCCTTCATGCCCGGCGTCCTCCTCGCCATCCGCCATGCCCCCACGCTCGCCGCAAACGGCGGCGATTTGGTTTACGGCTTAGAGAACTTACTGTAATATAGGCAGGTACATGCCGCTATCCCCGGCCTTGAAAGGCCGGGCTAAAAGTTTGCAAAAGCCCTCCGGGCTTGAAGCTATCCTCAGCCCCACCTTACAGGTCTGCCAGCGCAGGAGGGGCTGCGTACCCTGTTAGCCCGGCCATTTATGACCGGGTTTTTTACGCCGCCCTACCTGCTCCGCTTTTCGCATCCTCCGCTTCATCGCCCGCGCATGCCAGCGCAGTTTGAGGGGCATCAGCAAAGACTCCAGCACAACGCCTTTTGAGAGCTTAGACTGGCCGGCGCGGCGCTCCATGAAGATAATCGGGATCTCAGTGATGGAAAAGCCGCAAAGCTGGGCGCGGAAGGTCATCTCCACTTGAAATGAATAGCCGTTGGAGCGGACATTGGGCAGGTCCAATGCTTCCAGAACGCGGCGGTGATAGTGGCGGTAGCCGGAAGTGCAGTCGTTGACAGTTAAACCCGTCACGGTGCGAACATACCAGTTTGCGCCCCACGACAAGAGTATCCGGCGCAGAGGCCAGTTGATGACGGAAATGCCATTGAGGTAGCGCGAGCCGATGACCACGTCGGCAGTTTCGGCGGCCTCAACCATGCTTTGCAGGTAAAGCGGGTCGTGCGACAAATCGGCGTCCATCTCGACTACGGCGTCGTAGCCATGCTCTAAGGCCCAGGCGAAGCCTGCCAAGTAGGCGCGTCCGAGACCTTCCTTGCCGGGCCGGTGCAGGACATGGACCCGGCCGGCGGTGTCGGCGGACGCGGCCAAAGCGTCGGCAATAGCACCGGTGCCGTCGGGCGAGTTGTCGTCTACGATGAGCAGGTCTACGGGCGCGGGCTGCTTTAAAACTTCTTCGGTGATCTGCTTGATGTTCCCGGCTTCGTTGTAAGTGGGAATGACCACGATTGTGCGGGTTTTCGGGTATTCTGTTGGCATAAAACTTATATTACTGCGTGTCCAAAGATGACTTTCGGGCGAAAAATCGCAAACCGAATTGTGCTGGCTTACCTGGTGCCTGTCGCGTTCATGCTGGCGCTGGGCATTCTCGTTATCCACTTCCACGGCGACGAGATCCGGCTGCGGGATTATGCGCTCGGCATGGCGCTGATGCTGATCCCGGCGCTTGTCATCGGGCGGCTTTTGACGTATCCCATCACGGCGCACCTGGAGCAGCTTCGGCGGAGTGCCGAGCTGATCGAGCACGGCGATTATTCAGCCCGCGTGGTGCCAGGTTCCGAAGATGAGTTTGCGGACCTTGCACGCGCGTTCAACCACATGGCGGATGTGCTGGCGTCGCGCGAAAGCGCACTGCGCGAGCAGAACCAGACTTTGGCGTCGGTCAATCACCGCTTTGAGGCGGTCCTGAATGCCGCCAATGACGGCATCGCCATGCTCGACACGGACGGCTGCTTTGTGCTGGTCAACCGCCGCTTCGGCGAGCTTCTCGGCACCCGCGCCCCGCTGCTTCTGCATCACACGCTGGAAGAAGCGCGGCCACTTCTAATTGATAAGCTCTCGCACCGGCTGGCAGCGCTCGCCCCGACCGAGACGCGGGCCGTGGCCGAAGAGATCATTGCGCTGGAAGAACCCGACCGGCGTTTTCTACAGTTCTATACCGCCCCGGTCGCAGGGGTGGACGGGTCAGAGGTCATCGGCCGGATCATCGCCCTGCGGGACATCACCCGTGAGCGCGAGCTGGACAAGATGAAAACGGACTTTATCTCGGTCGTCTCGCATGAGCTTCGGACGCCGCTGACTTCCATCAAAGGCTACACGGATTTGCTGCTGTCCGGCGCGGCAGGTGAGAACACGGAGTTGCAGTCGGAGTTCCTGGGCATCATTCAGCTCAGCACGACGCGGCTGTCTAACTTGATCAACGACATTCTGGACATCTCGCGGATCGAGTCGGGAACCCTTAAAATCAAGCATGAGCCGATTGACTACCGCCATCTTGTCGCCGACGCGCTGCGGCTGATGAAGGCCGCCGCCGACGCGCGGGACATCAGTATGGACGCTGCTCTGCCTGAAACGATCCCGCTGGTGCGAGGAGATGCCGATAAAGTGACCCAAGTTTTGACGAATTTGGTTTCCAATGCCGTCAAGTATACCCCAGAAGGCGGCTGGGTCAAGGTCAGCCTGGAAGTCACCGGCGACACGAGCGTTACCACCTGCGTCGCCGACAGCGGCATCGGGGTCGCGCCGGAAGACCAGCCGAAGCTGTTCCAGCGCTTCTTCCGTGCCGACAACAGCAGCACCCGCGAGGCTGGCGGCACGGGCCTGGGCTTGGTGATCGCGAAAACTTTGATCGAGCTGATGGGCGGCACGATCTGGCTGGAAAGCGAGCCGGGCCGGGGGAGTAAGTTTTACTTTACCCTGCCGCTGTTCCTAGAAACCGGCAACGCGCCTGCGCCCACGCCCGTCGCCCTGCCGGAGCGCGGTATCGGCCTGGTGCTGATTGTGGACGACGACGCTTACGTCCGCAGCCTCATCCGCCACGCCCTGCACCGGCGCGGCTACGGGACTTTAGAAGCGTCGGGCTGCGCTGAGGCCCAGCAGAAGGCCCGTCTGCACAAGCCTGACGCCGTGACTTTAGATATGATGATGCCGGGGATGGACGGCCTCAAAACTTTGCGTGCGCTCAAAAACGACCGCGCCACCGCACCCATCCCGGTCGTCGCCGTGTCGGTTCTCGGCGATCCTGCCCACGGCGACTTATCTTTGGGAACCTTCTCGTTCCTGCAAAAACCGTTCACGCTTGCGGCTTTGATCGAAACTCTTACCGGCGTAACTGGGAACGCCCTCGCCATCTGCGCCGCCGACACCGACACCAGCCGGGGCTTGTTAGCCGCCGCGCCGACCCTGGCCGCCGACCGTGGCCTCACGCTTACCGTCGCCGAAAACCCGGCAGACGCCGTCGCCTATGTCATCACCGAAACGCCCGGCGTCATCGTCCTGGATACCGCCCTGCCCGACGCCGCGCTCTTTGACCTGCTGACCGCCCTGAAAGCCGAAGAAGAAGCCGCCCGCATCCCGATTATTTTGCTCACCGACGACATCGCCGGCACCGGCCCGCCCTGCGCCGCCGACGTGGACACCGGAGGCGCACTTTTGGACACGCTCTGCGAACAACTCTCCCGCGCCATTCCGCCCTGGGAGATGCCGCCGAAGTGATCCTGATATGACCAGCGATGACATCCAAAGCTTGAATAGCCTCCTTCATCGGATGCGTGAGGAAGACCCGGACTTTCGGGTCTCTCATGCGGAGTATCATAAATATCGCCTGGGGTCTTCTTTGTCCGAGAACGAGTTACAGGCATTTGAACAGCAACATTCAGTCGTATTGCCCGCTGACTTTCGTTTCTTTCTGAAGGAAGTAAGTAATGGAGGAGGCATCCGCTCCTCCGCTCCTGTCATCGCAATTAACGCCGGGGCGGGGCCGGGCTGCGGTGTGATGCCATTAGAAGAAGCCGTCATTGGCTGTGATCCGAGCAAGCCGTTCCCTTTGACACAAGACGTTGAGGTGCAGCCGTTTCCGGGGATAGAACGCTGGGGAGATGAGGAAGAATATCCCGGCCTTCTAGAACTGTGTTATGTTGGTTCGGCAGGTTATGATTTCCTAGTCGTCAACGGCCCTGCTTACGGAACGATCTGGGGTGCAGACGTTGACATCAGGAACTTTGCGCCTATAGCCGCATCTTTCGATGAGTGGTACGGCAAGTGGATGAAAAGGCTGGAAGAATATGCCTTACCGCGTCTCGCCAGTGAGCGAAAAATTACAGAAGCAAAAATTGGTATGACCAAAGCCGAGATTATCGCTCTGTGCAGTGGAGAGTGGACGCAAAGATCCTCATGGGGAGGATGGTCGGTTCTTTCGTTCAGACACCTCTCGACTGAATTTGAGCTTGATGAGAACGAACTGGTCATCAGAATCATTGTTCATGGTATCTACTGCTAACTTCATTCCGAACCATGCCACGAGTGGCACGGCTAGACAGCGAAGACGCTAGAAAGTGTCGCTTCTGCAATAGCAGACATGGAAGGCGCAGAGCTGAAAAAAATCGCGAGTTCGTTCCGAGTGCCGCGAAGCGGTAGTTTGCAGCGTCCTTGCTTAATAGCCGTGTCCTTTAGGACATGGTTCCAATGGCCTTCTTATTTGGTAAACATTATGGCAGACTACAACATTGCGGTTGTCGGAGCGGGGGCGGTGGGGCAGGAGATGCTGCGGGTGCTGGCGGAGCGGCGGTTTCCGGCCCGCTCGGTGCGGGTGCTGGCCCGGAGCGCACGGATGCTGACGGTGGACGGGCGCGAGTACGCCGTGGAGCCGACGACGGCGGAGGCATTTGAGGGCGTAGACATTGCGCTGTTTGCCGGGACCGAAGGAGAGAAGGGTGCGGCGGTGGTGTTCGGGCCGGAAGCCGTGCGTCGCGGCGCGGTCATTATTGACAACGGTTCGGATTACCGAATGCGGCCGGATGTGCCGTTGGTCGTGCCGGAAGTCAACGCGGCGGCTTTATCAAAGCACGAGGGAATTATCGCGAACCCGAACTGCTCGACGGCGCAGCTTGTTCTGGCTTTAAAGCCATTGCATGATCTCGCGAAAATCACACGGGTCTGGATTGCGACCTATCAGGCCGTATCGGGCGCGGGTGCGGCGGCGGTGGACGAGCTGGACGCGCAGAACGTGGCGTTGGCAGGCCATAGTGCAATCACTCAGGCAGGGCCGGCGTTTCCGGTGCAGATTGCGGCGAATGTCATCCCGCAGATTGGCGGGTTCGATGCTGCTGGGTATACCACGGAAGAAATGAAGCTCGTTTATGAGACCCGCAAGATCATGGACGAGGAGAATCTGCGCGTAACGCCGATTGTCGCCGCGCGGGTGCCGGTCGCGGTCGGCCATTCGGAAGCGGTCTGCGTCGAGACGGAGCGGCCCGTCACGCCCGCCGAGGCCCGCGCTCTGTGGGCGAATGCGCCGGGGCTGGCGGTGCTGGACGATCAGGGCGGCGCAGACCCATACCGCGCGTATCCGACGCCACTGTTTGCGGCAGGGAAAGACACGACCTTTATCGGGCGCATCCGGCAGGACTTGGACAATCTGCACGGGCTGAACTTCTGGATTGTCAGCGATAACCTGCGAAAAGGCGCGGCGACGAATGCCGTGCAGATCGCAGAGAATCTGGTCCAGCAGGGGCTGTTGAGGCGGTAGAGACCTCACCCGGCGGCGAGCCGCCACCCTCTCCTTAAGCAAGGAGAGGGTTAAGAAAAGAATGAACCTTCCGGCTCCCTCTCCTTGCTTAAGGAGAGGGCCGGGTGAGGTTTTCCGGGAGCAAGAACAATGAGCAGAATGGAACCGAGATTTGGCCGGGTGCTGACCGCAATGGTGACGCCGTTTACTGCGTCTGGGGACGTAGACTATGAGGAAGCGGCGCGGCTGGCGGTCTGGCTGACGGGGCATGGCTCGGACGGGCTGGTGGTCACGGGAACGACCGGCGAGAGCGCGACCCTGAACCGGGAAGAAAAGCTGCGGCTGTACAAAACCGTGCGCGAAGCGGTTGCGCCGAGGCACATGATCCTGGCGGGAACTGGCAGCTACGACACATCGGAAACGGTCGTGCTGTCGCTGGAAGCCGAGGAGATGGGCGTGGACGGGCTGCTGGTCGTGACGCCGTATTATAACCGGCCCTCGCAGGAGGGGTTGTACCAGCACTATAAAGCGGTCGCTGAGGCGACCGAGCTGCCCCTAGTCCTGTACAATGTCCCGGCCCGCACCGGGGTCAATTTGGAAGCGGCGACGACCCTGCGGCTGGCTCAAATTGATGGCATTGTCGCAGTCAAAGAAGCGAGCGGCCTGATGGCCCAGGTCGGCGAGATTACGTTGAATGCTCCCGACGGCTTTGAGCTATATGGCGGGGCGGATGAAGTGAACCTGCCTATTCTGGCCCTCGGTGGGGTAGGGAACATCAGCGTCATTTCCCATGTCGCCGGCCCGGATTTAGCCGAAATGCACCGGGCGTTCTTCTGCGGCGACATGGACACGGCCCGCCGCCTGCACCTCGGCACGCTGCCGATGACAAGGGCCATGTTCAGCGCTCCCAGCCCGGTGCCGACCAAGACCGCGCTTCAGATGCTGGACGTTCTGCCAAGCAGCCGCGTCCGCCTGCCTCTGGTAGATGCTGGCGAAAAAGAACGGGCGCTTATTCACGCCGCCTTGAAAGATTACGGATTATTAAGAGGGTAAGAACCCGGCTCTGGAAGTGCCGGGCTACTCTTGAAGGAAAGTCGAAGCGACTAGGAAACAAGAAAGCCCTCGTTAGTCTTTAGTCGCCTCGACTTCCACTTAACAGTAGACCGGCACTTCCAGTGCCGGGACACGAACGAAAACGAATTATGACAACCACACAAAACCAACCAAAGACAAAGCAAACCAACAAGCCGCCGAAAACGGCTTCCGCCCAAGCGGCCTCCACCGGAGCCGCCAGCACGAAAACACTGCAAATTATTCCGCTCGGCGGGATCGGCGAGATCGGCAAGAACATGACCGCCATCCGCTGCGGCGACGAGATCATCGTCATTGACTGCGGCCTGGCCTTTCCCGGCGCGGACCAACTTGGGGTAGACCTTGTCATCCCGGACATCTCGTACCTGCTGGATCACAAAGAGATGGTCAAAGGGATCATTCTCACCCACGGCCACGAAGACCATATCGGCTCGCTGTCGTTTGTCCTGAAGCAGCTTAACGTGCCGGTGTACGGCACGCGGCTGACGATTGGCTTCACCAAAGGTAAGCTCAGCGAGTACAAAGTGCTGGACCGGGCCAAGCTGCACACATTCAGCGCGGAAGACCGATTCAAAGTCGGTATGTTCGACGTTGAGCCGTTCCGCGTGTCCCACTCGATCCCCGATGCGGTCGGCTTTGCCGTGCATACCCCCGCCGGGACCCTGGTACATACAGGCGACTTCAAGTTCGACCAGACGCCTGTAGACGGCCAGCTCTTTGACATCGCCCGCTTGACCCGCATTGGGCAGGAAGGCGTTCTGGTACTGCTGTCGGACTGCACCAATGTCGAGCGGCCTGGCTTCGTACCGTCCGAGCGCATTGTGGGCGATTCGTTCAACAAAATCTTCCAGGAAGCCCAGAAGCGGATCATTCTCGCGTGTTTCGCGTCCAACGTCCATAGAGTTCAGCAGGCAATTGACGTGTCGGTTCGCTATGGCCGTAAAGTCGCGCTGATGGGCCGGTCAATGGAACGTAACATGGAAATGGCCCAGCAGATGGGGTATCTGAAAGTGCCGGAAGGCACCCTCATCCGGGCGGACGAAATCGAAGATTATTTCCCGCAGCAGGTGACAGTCATCACGACTGGATCCCAGGGCGAGCCGATGGCAGGTCTGTCGCGCATCGCGCAGGACGAGCATCGCAAGATCAAAATCGTCGCGGGCGACTCGGTCATTCTTTCGGCGTCGGCTATCCCCGGCAATGAAGACGCGGTCTACCGTACGATCAACCATTTGTTCCGACGCGGTGCGAACGTCTACTACGACGGCATAGCGACGGTCCACGTGTCCGGCCACGGGAACGCCGACGAGCTGCGGCTGATGCTCAACCTCGTCGAGCCGCAGTATGTCATGCCGGTCCACGGCGAGTACCGGATGCTGCACCGCTACGCCAAGATGGCTGAGGACATGGGCTGGCCGCCGGAAGACATTATCCGGGCGGAGATCGGCGACATCATTGAAGTCGGCGAAGATGTCGCGGGCGTCATTGGGCGCGTGGAAAAGAGCGGCGCGGTGCTGATTGACGGCACAGGAATCGGCGATGTCAGCGAGGTCGTTCTGAGAGACCGCCTGCACATCGGCTCCGACGGCTTCTTGGTGCTGGTCGTCGGTATCTCTCAGGAGACCGGTGAGATTGTCAGCGGCCCGGAAGTTATCTCACGCGGCTTTGTCTACATGGACCAGTCGGAAGAGCTAGTCGAAGAAATCAAGCAGGTGATTATCAACAAGATCAAGAACCTGCCGGAAGAAGACAACGACTGGATGGTCGTCCAGCAGGATTTAAGAGACGCCGTCTCCAAGTTTCTCTACAAAAAGACCGCCCGCCGCCCGCTCATCCTGCCGATTTTGCTGGATTTATGAGAGGAGACAACGATGATCGCGGAACCTAAAGCTGACAGCACGGTCGAGCGCGGCCAACGTGTTTTTAAGGAAAAGATTGAGCAGCACTTGTCCGGCGAAAACCCGGATGACTTTCTGGCGATTGACACCTTATCCGGCGATTATGAGATCGCCCCGGATGATCTCACGCCTAGCCGCCGCCTGCGCGAACGCTATCCTGATGCTGTGATTTACCTGCGCCGCGTTGGAGATGAAGCCGCTTATACTGTTGGTGGGGGCTATCAAGAATGATCACCGGAAAAGTGGATCCGCGCCGCCGGTGTCTCGTCATGCTGGAGGTTCGCGGCCCGGCAGGGCAATCCGAGACTATCGAGTTTCTGGCGGATACCGGCTTCAACGGCTCACTTTTGCTGCCGCTGGATGTTGTGGAACGTCTTGGCTTTCCTGAAACGGAAAGTGTCACAATGCGGCTTGCTGACGGCAGCCACGTCAAAATACCTCGCTATCTTGCTCACGTTGTTTGGGACGGAAACGAGAAAGAAGTTGCGCTTCCTGCCTCCGGCCGGCAGCCTTTGCTGGGAACCGGCTTGCCGGACGGTCATCGGCTGAATGCTGAAATCATGCCCGGCGGGACGCTGACCATTGAAGCGCTCTTTTGAACGAGCAGTCAAGAGAAGGAGATAAACACATGATCATCGGCAAAATCGGCGCGGACCTGCGCCCGATGGTTCCTATTGTCGTTCAAGGCGCGGACGGTCAGGAGCGCAAAATCCCGGTTCTGCTGTCCACGGGTTTTCGCGAGGGCCTGCTGCTGCCTGCCGCTGAAGTCGCTGCGCTCGGCCTGCCGCAGACCGGGGAGCGCCCCGTCGAGTTTCCCGACGGCAGCCGGATCACCGCGACGGTGCATCCCGCCCAAATCCTGCTGATGGGAGAAGCGCAGCACGTGGACATCCTCGCGGGCGGCATCGAAGCCCGCATGGGCCTGAAGCTGCTGGACGACTGCCGGGTCAAAATGAGGTTTGTACCAGGCGAAGCGGTGGAAGCCGAGCGGCTTTAAAGTACCTGCTTTACAGTATGCTTCCTCCCAAGTGCGCTTGCGCCAATATACCGCAGGCCGCTGCCGCGCTGAGCAGCGCCGCGATGCCGCCAGTTTCCCAGGCCATGCTGCGCTGAAAAGACGGGTGCACCGAGCGCATCTCCTGCCGGACAATCGCCTGCTGAACGAGATGCCGGTAGGTCTGCCGAAGCTGATATATCTGCCGAAAAAGGGTGTACATAGCTGAATTCTCCTTGCTGTGGTGGGAAGTATGGAGAAAAGCCGCAAAAAGGGAGATACCGAGCGTCACCGTGCGCCTGTGAAATGCATCACACCCCATACGCAAAAACGGCGCGGGGGAATGTAAACATTCCTCCGCGCCCTCCGTCTGTGCCGAGACGATCTGCGTTAGGTGGTAGCTGCCTTGCGCCGCCGGAATTTGAAGGCTAGTCCGGTGGTACCAAGTGCCGAAACACCTTTTTGTAATAGACCTCTTGCATAATCCCCTGGTCTGGAAGACCAGGGAATAGAGGATGCAAATTACGCAAAAGGTCTAACGTATTTTTTACTCTCGCTACTCCTCTATCATAAATCATGCCAAGTAAGCAGGTTTGCCCTGACAGTGCGAGCATTTTGCACTAGCTAACTTAATGGCTCTACTTTTCATTAGCGATGTAGTCTACAATGACTTCGCAGGGAGCGGCTAAAAAAAGCTCACGGGTCATGTCGCCGGGCAGGCCGCGCAGGCGGTCCGGACGGCCGCCGAGGATGAGCAGGTCAATATGCTCTTCAGCGATCAGCGACAGGATACGCTCCTGAGCTTTGCGGGTGCGGTGGATAGTTGATTCCACCTGCACTTTGTATGGCACGGCAGCCCGCTCGGCGATGTTAAGGGCATTCGCCGCAACCGACTCGGCGTCGGGCAGAGAAGCATCGAGCGGCAGAATACGCGGGACTTCGATGATATACGCAAGCTGAATGCGCGTTTTCGTGCCCTCGGCCAGCCGGTATGCGACTTCTAACGCGCGGTTGGAGTAAGGCTGGTCCACAGCGGGGATCAGCATACAGGTCCACTGGCCCGGCAGCAGAGCGGCATCGGCTGTAGCAGCATTACGCTGCGGCAGCAGACGGGAAAGCAGTGACATGGAAGCAAGCCTCTTTGTTTAATCAAGTCTCTTTGACAGCGATAGGACGAGACGGGTATAATCTGTTTGAGGATTGTACCCGAAATGCCGACTACAACAGAAAATTCCATCTCGCAGGAAGATATACTCGCGGCGCTGCGCCGTGTCATAGACCCGGATTTTCGCAAAGATTTAGTAACGCTGGGAATGATTAAGAACGTCGCCGCAGACGGTCCCAACGTGTCATTTACGGTGGAGCTGACGACGCCTGCCTGTCCGCTGAAGGAAGAAATCGAGCGGATGTGCCGAGAGGAAGTCGGGAGCATCCCCGGCATCGGCACAATTACCATTGAAATGACCGCCGTAGTTCGGGCAAATACCGGGCGCGGTATTCCGACCCAGCAGGCGCTGCCGGGGGTCAAAAACATCATCGCCATTGCGTCAGGCAAAGGCGGAGTCGGCAAAAGCACGGTCTCGGCGAACATCGCCTGCGCGTTAGCCCAGATGGGCGCGAAAGTCGGCCTGATGGACGCCGACATTTATGGCCCGTCCATTCCGATCATCATGGGCGTCGAAGACCGTCAGCCGGAAGTCGATCAGAAGAAAGAAGTCATGCTGCCGATTGAGCAGTATGGCGTCAAGATTATGTCTATGGGCTTTTTGCAGCCCGGCGGCTCAGCGGTCATTTGGCGCGGCCCGATGGTCGCGAAGGCTGTTCAGCAATTTCTGCGCGATGTGCAGTGGGGCGAGATTGATTACTTGATCGTTGACCTGCCGCCCGGCACCGGCGACGCGCAGCTTACGCTGGCGCAGGCGATCCCGCTATCCGGGGCGGTTGTCGTGATGACGCCGCAGGATTTGGCAGCGGCAGTCGCCGTCAAAGCTGTCTCCATGTTCAAGCGCTTAGATGTTCCCATTTTAGGCATTGTCGAGAACATGTCGTACTTTCTGTGCCCGACCTGCAACTCGCGTCATCACGTTTTTTCGCATGGCGGCGGGCAGCAGGCGGCGGAAGCCTTGCAGGTGCCGTTCTTCGGCGGCATTCCACTGGCGCTGGAGATCGGCTCGGAAGCCGACGAAGGCACCCCGTCGGTGGTTGCCAGCCCAAACGGGCCGTATGCCCAGGTTTTCCGCGAAGTCGCTGAGCGGATCGCGCAGGCCGTCTCAATCGGCGCACGGGCATTCGTGCCGCTGGCGATGAGCAAATGAACCCACCTCCTTGCTTCGCAGGGGTCCTCCCCAAAGGGGAGGACAAGGAGTTTTGGGCAAGCCTCCTGCCTCCTACCCTCTGCGTCCTCCCCTTTGGGGAGGACCCCTGCGAAGCAAGGAGGTGGGTATGACCCTCACCGAATACCTCCTGCTCATCATCGCTCTGCTCTTCGGCTTCGGCGGCACGGCCTGGCTTGTCAGCCGCTACGACCTGCGCCGCCTGAACTTCCTTGAGCGGCGTATTCCCTCGGTTGTCGGACTGGCGTTCGTGCTGGGCGGCGAGTTCTTCTATGGGAGTGAAGCGCTGGCGTCGGGCTGGCGCACTTCCCTTGCCTCGGTCTATTTTCTGGTAACGGTTGGCTTCGGCGGGCTGGGGTTGCTGGATGATTTGAAGGGCGACCGGAGCACGGGCGGATTTCGCGGGCATTTTCGAATGCTCCGATCGGGCAGGGTGACAACGGGAGCCGTGAAAGCGATTGGCGGTGGCCTGCTGAGCTTAGCCGCCGGTTATTTCATCACGGTGCCGGGGCCGCTTTGGACAGCACTGATCGCCGCCCTGCTGATTGCACTATCGGCGAACACGCTGAACTTGCTGGATCTGCGGCCAGGCCGCTGCTTGTTCGGCTTCGGGGCGGGGGTGCTGGTGATCTTTTTGACGCTTCTCGCCCAGCACTCGCTGTCGTCGGGGCTTCTGCTGTGGGCGGCGCTTGCGTTCGCTGTAATTTTGTACCCACTGGATGCCGGTGGGACGGTGATGCTGGGCGATACGGGGGCGAATGCGTTTGGGGCCGTGCTTGGCGTGGCAGGCGCGATCTACTTCCCACCGCTGTTGCAGCTCATTGTTGTCGCGCTGCTGGTTGCATTCCAAGTCTGGTGCGAGAGGCACTCACTCACCAAGTTTATTGAAAGCCATCCGATGCTACGCGCTTTGGACCGAAAAATTGGCGTCCGCATGGAGCCGGACCGCACCGAGATACGTGGCTGAGTAGTCGGGCGAGTCGCAGAAGTCAATGCGGACACCGCGGCCGCCGCGCGAATGCAGAAAGCGTCCGTCGCCGAGAGCGAGGCCGATGTGTGTGGGCCGCTTGTCGTCCCGACGGCTGAATACGACTAAATCCCCGGCATCTAAAATCGCTGTTTCCAGCGACTGCTCCTCTTCGACGCGCCCAAAGCGCTTGTCGGCGAACTGCAAATGTGCGTCCCGCAGAAGCTGGAAGCCGCTGAGCTTATACGCAAGCTGGGTCAGGCCGGAGCAGTCTATCCCGAAGGGGGTAGTGCCGCCCCAGAGGTAAGGGGTTCCGATCAGACGCTTGGCGGTTTCGGCAGCGACGCTGCCGAGGGCACGGGTGATGTCGCTGCGTTTCAGACCACTTTCCGCCGCAACCTGAAAATTGTCGGCGTCATGGGTGCGGCTGAGGCTGACGGTGTGAACGAAGCCGACTAGGCCGCCGGGAAGATGGACTGCTGCCCAATCGCCCGCGTCAGTACGGCGGTCAACGGCAATGCGTGTTCCGGCGACCAGCTTCGTCACAATTTCGGAGCGGGCATCGGCGTAAGTATAAACATCGGAAAGCAGTGTCGCAACAGTTGTGGACAGAAGATCGCCGAAATCGCTCTGCGGGGCCAAAAAACGTGCGTCCAGCCAGCCTTCGTAGCGGTCCTCAGCCTGCACCCGGCAAAAGCCGCTTTGTTCTTCTAAGACTGTGACACGCTCCCCGGATACGGCCTGCGAGACCAGTTCCGAGGCGGCGTCAGGCGCGGCAAACAGCGCCGCGACATTCTGTGTCACCACTTGGTTGATCACTCGAACGTGATTTCCGTTCGGTCGCCCAGGTGGATGCGGTCGCCGTGGGCGAGCAGATGCTCCTGATGTGGCAGCAGCGTTTCACCGTTCAGCCGGGTGCCATTGGTGCTGCCCGTGTCTACCAAGTAGTAGTCGCTTTCACGCTTAACAATCTCGCAGTGACGGCGGGAAACGGCGTCGTCCATCTCGATTTCCACATCCGGGTAATAAGACAGGGTGCTGTCGGGGCGTCCGAGGGTCGTTACGTCTTTGGTCAGCGCAAACGGTGCGGACAGCCGCCCGATATGAACGACAATTTGCGGCGCAGCGATTGGTGCGGCCGGGGCAGGGGTATTTAAGACGAACGGCGCGACAGCCGGCGTCTCGGCGCTGAAGTCGGACGAAAGCCAGGAGGAAGACGCTGAAAGCGGCTCGACCATTTCATGCTCAAATTCCGGCTCCGGCTCAGCTTCGGCAGAAGCAGGGGCCTCCAGCGGCGGCATGGCAATAACTGCGCTCTCGGCAGGATCTGGCGTTTCGTAGAGGTGCGCATGGGTCCCCGGCGCGGCTGCTTCGCCTGAGGGTTCCGTATAATCCACGAGGGTGAGTGCGCTGTCGGCATCGGAATCAAAATCGGGCAGGCCGGGAACAGCATCTAAAAACGGTGCTTCCGGTGTGCTGTGCGTTTGAAGTTCCGAATCGGGGGTTTCATCGTCTGTGCCGGGCGTTTCTGCCGCTGCTTTGTCCTTGCGTAGTTTCCAGCCTGCCATGAATCAGTTTGCTCCCGCGACCTTAAGTGTGAAGATAGGAGATTATATCACGCGGGGAAGAGCGTGTCAAGCAGTCAGCAGGGACGACGGTAATTCTCGGTTGCGAAACGCCGCGCGAATATGCTATAATCCGGCACACTTTACGACAAATACAAATTTGGCAGCACCGACAAAGGAAACAGACGATGAAACGTACTTACCAGCCGAAAGTCCGGCATAAAATGAAAACTCACGGGTTTCGTGCCCGAATGTCTACGCCCGATGGCCGCAATGTCCTGAAGCGCCGCCGCGCCAAAGGCCGCTACCGGCTGTGCGTCACGCACACGGTAACGATCCCCAAGAGCATCTAGTCCCAAGAGTATCCGGCGGCAATTTCTCCTGAAGGACGAGGAGTTGAAAACTCCTCGCTAGGAGAGGCGTCTTTCAGACGAAAGACCGCACGCAGCGGCATTTTCTCCGTTGTCCGAAGGACACTTGACCTAGCGAGGAGTTTTCAACTCCTCGTTCTGAGATTATTTATTCATGCTGCCGCGTGTGTCCCGGCTGAAGCGCAGCCGGGACTTTCAGGCTATCTACAAGCGGCGCACTTCTTGGGCGTCGCCGGCACTTGTGCTGTATGTTCGGTTCCGGACTCCACGCGAGCCGCAGACGCCGCGCTTGGGGTTTGTCATCTCCAAGAAAATCGCCAAACGCGCCCATGACCGGAACCGCCTGAAGCGGCGTCTGCGCGAGATCAGCCGGCAATGCCTGTTGCCGGCAGCGGTGCGGCCTTATGATGCACTGGTAGTCGCGCGAACAGACGCGCCCGCCGCCGATTTTGCCCGGCTTACGGCGGAGCTGACAAGTTTGGCCCGGCAGGGCGGCCTGCTGTAAGAATTCAGTGATCCAATGCGGCACGTTTTGGTGTTTTTGGTGCGTATGTATCAGCGGTATGTTTCGCCCTGGACCCCGCCGCTGTGCCGATTTTCGCCGACCTGCTCGGAATATGCCGCGCAGGCTATCCTGAAGCACGGGCCGCTGCGCGGGGTCGGAATGGCGCTCTGGCGTCTCTTCCGCTGTCACCCGTTCCATCCGGGCGGGCATGATCCGGTGCGTTAAGAGACAGCAACTGCGTTAAGAGCCGCAGTTAAAAAGTAAGCACAAGTGAGCCTAAGTTTGGGAGTTTGGATGAAGAGTCTTTTCGCCGCTCGGCACATGCTCAGTGCGGCGTTTATTATGTTTACGCTGCTGTTCTTCAGCGCGTCGGCTCGCGCCCAGTTGCCCGCCGACGTGCCGCCGGCCTACGGCATCGCCCACCGGCTGCAAGCCGAAGCCACAGCGGCAGCGGTAGCGCACGATGATAAAACCGAGTTTCTGCGTGCGTCTGACGCTGTTTCCGAGTACCAGAAAGTTGTCAAGAGCCGCGAGTACGGGCATACGGAGTTTGCCCGGCAGGCATTGCAGCAGCAGGCGTTTTTAGAGGAACACTACCTACAGGACAAAAACGCCGCCATTCAGTCGCTTCAATCCCTGCGGAGCACGTTTCCCGATGACCCAACGGTTCAGCCCGAAATCCAGCGTGTCGGGCTGGCGCTGGACCAATTCAACAAAACCATCACGCCGCGTAGCACGCCGATCCACATCCTGCGGGCGGGGTTGTATCGAATTATTGACTTCATGGTCTCGCTGACCGGCGCTAAGACCTGGTCGTATGCCGTCGCTATTTTTCTCATCTCGATCTTAATCAAGCTGGCGCTGACGCCGCTGTCCAACAAGCAGTACCGCTCGATGAAGGAGATGCAGAAGCTTCAGCCGTATATTCAGGAACTGCAAGCCAAACACAAGAACGACAAGGTTCTGCTTCAGCAGAAAACGATGGAGCTGTACAAAGAGCACGGCGTCAATATGTTTGGCGGCTGTCTGCCGAGCCTCATGCAGATCCCGTTCTGGATACTGATGGTCCAGATGATCTCGGTATATCAGTACCACTTCACACATGGAACATTCCTCTGGATCGGCAGCGGCTTGTCGCACTTGTTCCCAGCTTACATCGGCCTGAACCTGGGCCAGCAGGACTGGCCGCTGCTGCTGCTGTATGCCGGCTCGATGTACCTGACCCAGCGGATGACCATTACACCCTCGCTGGATCAGCAGCAGGCGGAAACGCAAAAGACAATGGCGATCATGGCTCCGTTCATGACCACCTACTTCTTTGCCAACGCCCATTACCCTTCCGCGTTCGTGCTGTACTATCTGACCTTTAACATTCTTTCGACAGCCCAGCAGAAGTATTATATGCGGAAACGTGCTGGAGACAGCCAGCCTGGCTCCGGTGGCGACGGCGGCAGCAAACGTCCTCCGGTTCTTCTGGACGGTGGCCCCACCGGCGGCAAAGCGATTCCTATTTCTGGCGTGACCCTTAACGGAAATGGAAATGGAAATGGTACCCACGGCAGCCGCCGTGTCCCGGTCGGCTCGCTTTCAGAAACTGCCTCTGACGGCAACAAAGCCCATACCAACGGCGTGGCCCCAACTGCGAAGGGTGTGCTGGCACCGCCGAAAGTGCACCCGAAGAAGAAGCGACGGTAGTCGGTCGAAACTGGCAGAAATACGGATCGGTAAAAGAACATAGAAAAAGAGGGCGAACACCGAGGTTCGCGCCCAGCAATATACCTCCCGATCCCGACCCATATGGGCGGACCTTGTGTTCACCCTCCTGACGGCATTTGCCTCGCCTGAATTATGAACCACCTCACCTGCTGAAAGAACCGGAGCCGCTTTGGCCGAACCTAATACCGCTGAACCGAATACCACCGAAGCCTATTTGGATGCCTTGAGCGCCCAGGCGCTGACGCATCTTCAAACGCTGCTGGCGCTGGCCGAGTTTGACGCCGAGGCCGCCGAAGAGTCGCGGCATGGAGATACCATCACGTTTGCAGTCTCCGGCCCCGACGCGCCCCTCTTGGTAGGGCAGCACGGGCAGACTTTGGATGCATTCCAGTACCTCCTGATGCTGATGACCAACAAAGGGCAGGCCAATCGTGTCCGGGTGACGCTGGATGCCGACAGCTACCGCGCCCGCCGCGCCCGCAAGCTGGCGGAGTTCGCCCATGAGCTTGCGGCGGAAGTCGGCAAAAGCGGCCAGGAGGCCGTCACCGACGTGCTGAACCCGATGGAGCGGCGTTTGATCCATACCGCTTTAGTTGATCACCCCGATGTTGAGACATACTCCGAGGGCGACGAGCCGAACCGCTATGTGGTAGTTACACCGCGCCGGGACACGAAGTAGAAGCGCGACATAGAAGCACCTCACCCGGCAGTAAGCTGTCACCCTGTCCTTAAGTAAGGAGAGGGTCGGAACGTGGTTCCGGGGTGAGGTTTTTCACGTGGATTTTCCTTGACTTTGCCCCCAATACCCCGTATAATGTTCTGTTAGTTAAGCCCTCCACTAGATATGCTATTTTCGCCCGCAGTCTGCGTTCAAGTTTATGCCGCCAGCCGCTGTTTTAGAAGACAATAAAGAGAACGAGTTCGCTGAAGATGCCGGCCCGGAGCGGTCGCTGTCTGACCTTACTGCCTGCCTGCCCGGCGTCAGCGAAACGTTTGCGGCCGCGCTAGGCAAAGGACTGAACATCTTTACGGTCGGTGACTTGCTGAAACACTACCCGCGCCGTTACGAAGACCGGACGCATTTCAAGCCTATCTGCGACATCAAGCACGGCGAGGCCGTGACAATCAGCGGCAAGGTAATTGGGGTGGAGAACATCCCGACCCGGACGCGCGTCACGCTGACCAAAATCGCCATTGATGACCGGACTGGCATCGCGTTTCTAGTATTTTTCAACCAGTGGTTTTTGAAAAAGCAGTTCGACAAGCTTCAGGGGAAAACGATTGTGGCCTATGGCAAGGCGTCACGTTCGGGCCGGGGTGGGCTGGATTTAACCGATGTCGAGTGGGAAGCGCCGGAAGAAGACCGCGACGCACTTTCGTCGGGCCGCATCGTTCCTGTCTACGCCCTGAGCGCCGGCCTGCTGCAAGGTAAAGTCCGCCGGGCTGTCTACACGGCGCTGGAACTGTGCGGCGATCTCGTGGAAGAAACCCTGCCGGAGCGATTGCAGGAACGGCGCGGTTTGCCGCCGCTCGCCGAAAGCTTCCAGCAGATTCACTTTCCCGATTCGGAAGACGCCCGGCTTTTGGCCCAGCGCCGCTTTGTCTTTGACGAGTTCTTCGGTTTGCAGCTATTGCTGGCCGTCCGCAAGCGCCAGTCCGAGAAAGCCGCCGGCACAGCCTTTGCCGAAGTCAGCAGCCCTGTAGACGAGCTGAAGTCGGTTCTGCCGTACCCGCTGACGGGGGCGCAGGCGCGGGTCATCGGCGAAGTCGCAAAGGACATGGCCGCGCCCCGGTCCATGAACCGGCTCGTGCAGGGCGATGTCGGCGCGGGCAAAACAGTCATTGCGATGGCCGCGCTCTTGATTGCTGTCCGCAACGGCTATCAGGCTGCGCTGATGGCACCCACCGAGATTTTGGCAGAGCAGCATTACTTAGGCATTCGGCGGACCATGGAAAGCTTGGGAGTTACCGTAACTCTCTTGTCGGGCAGCCTGCCGGCGAAAGAAAAACGCGCGGCTTTGGCGTCCGTGGCCTCCGGCGAGACACATATTGCGGTCGGCACCCACGCGCTGATCCAGAACGATGTCGCATTCCACAACTTAGGGCTGGGCGTTGTAGACGAGCAGCACCGCTTCGGGGTCATGCAGCGGGCGGCTTTGAAGAGCAAAGGCACTGCGCCGGACGTTCTGGTGATGACCGCGACGCCGATCCCGCGCACTTTGACGCTGACGGTCTACGGCGATTTGGAAGTCTCAATCATCGACCAGATGCCGCCGGGGCGCAAGCCGATCAAGACCCATTGGAAGCGCAGCCATGAGCGGGCGCTGGTCTACGAAACCCTGCGAAAGATGCTCCGCGAAGGCCGGCAGGCGTATGTCATTTGCAGCTTAATTGAAGAAAACGAGAAGCTCCAAGCTCGCGCCGCGACCGAGCTTGCCGCTCATTTGCAGGCGCATGTCTTTTCCGACTACAAAATCGGCCTGCTGCATGGGCAGATGAAGTCTAATGAAAAAGAAGAAACGATGACCCGCTTCCGCGACCGCGAGCTGCAGCTTCTGGTCGCCACAACGGTCATCGAAGTCGGTGTAGACGTTCCCAATGCGTCAGTGATTGTGATTGAAGACGCGGATCGGTTCGGCATGGCTCAGCTCCATCAGCTTCGGGGCCGGGTCGGACGGGGCAGCACCCAGTCCTACTGCCTCCTGATTGGCGACCCCAAGACCGAAGACGGGGCCTCGCGTCTCACGACAATGGCCCAAACCACTGACGGTTTCCTGATTGCCGAAGAGGATTTAAAGCTGCGCGGCCCCGGCGACTTCTACGGCACCCGCCAGTCGGGTTTACAAGTCCTGCCGTTCGTAGACGTTGTCCGCGACGTGCCGGTCTTAAAAGAAGCCCGCGAAGAAGCCTTTGCCGTGCTGGCCGAAGACCCCAAGCTGCTCCTGCCCGAACACGCTGCCTTAAAAGCCGTCGTCAAGAGCAAGTATAAGAGTATCGCAGGCGTCTCGGCGAGTTAGACAGATACATAGGAACCATGCTATGAATGGCACAGCTATACGGCGCCGACGCCACAAAACACCCGCTTCGCGGGGTCAAGAGCAGATAAAGACAATTCTGAATGCCGCGCCCTCCGGGTCTGCCAGTGCAGAAGCGGTGGTTCGTAGCGTCTTCGCTCAATAACCGTGTGTTTCAACGAACGGCCTTAAGGGTTTTTAGTGAAACAATGGGCTATAAACGAGATGGCAAAACCTATGAAGCGAAATGGACCAAGTGGCGTCAGGAAAATGAGCATTTAATACTGGCTTCGGGAGTGCCGGACCTTGTTGTCTCCACTGCCGATTACTGGCACGACTTTCTCGCCCATGGTTGTTTGGATCACCATGAAGACCCGTCGCGGTTTGCTGTCGAAAACCTGACAATCAGGCAGAAGGCGTTTCTGCTTCAGCTTATCGGGACCGAGGAAGATGGGTTCCGCAGTGTCACAGGGCAAACACTTATCGTAGACTTGATCTCTGCTGTCAAAGATCGCTATCGGGAGTAACACAATGACACTCACATTGACGCCACAAACGGAAGCTCGACTATTGGTGTGAGCGGAGTATGAGGGACAAGATGTGAATGTGCTGGCGGATATACTGATGGCGAATGCCCTTGACCGTATCCGGGCAGAGGAAGTTGCCGCGATCCGTATTGGGTTGAAAGCGTGTGATGCCGGGCGTGTCCGGCCACTCGCCGAGTTCGCCGCTGAGAGGCGGGCCAAATACAACTTGCCAACGCATTTGTCTGATAAAGAAATCTTAGCGGGTGAATAATGATTGCTGTGTATCCCGGCAGTTTTGACCCGGTGACGAGCGGGCATTTCGACATCATCTGCCGGGCAGCGGGGATGTTTGAGACGCTGATTGTGCTGGTGGCCGCGAACTCGTCGAAGTCGCCGCTGTTCACGGCGGACGAGCGGGCGGAGCTGCTGCGCTTAAGCTGCGCGGGGCTACCAAATGTGCGGGTCGAGCTGCTGCCGCCGGCGCTGCTTGTGTCGTTTGTCGTGGAAAGTGGCGCTCAGGTGATCGTCAAGGGACTTCGGGCGGTCTCGGACTTTGAGTACGAGTTTCAGATGGCCCTCCTGAACCGGCACTTAGAGCCGAAGGTGGAGACCATCTTTCTGATGACGGCGGCGGAACATGCATATTTGTCGTCGAGCATTGTCAAAGAAATCGCTCGCCTCGGCGGCAACATCACAGGGCTGGTGCCGGAGCCGGTGCAGGCCGCGCTTGTGGATAAATTCAAGTGAAATGACTACTGTAGGGGATATACATGGATATAATCAAACTTTTAAATGAGCTAGACCGGATGATTGACGAGCAAAAAACCGTCATGAGTCTCACGTGGAACTTCCACCCGGAAGACTACCAAGATATTACAAACAAGATACGGGCATCGCTGCCGGAAGATGTCAAAAAGGCCAGCCGGGTCACGGCGGAAAGCGATAAAATTGTGGACGGTGCCCGCGAAACCGCTGAGCAGACGCTGGAAGATGCAACGGTCGAGGCGGACGAGATCATCCGGGAAGCGCGGATCAATGCCGAGCGTCATCTGCGCGAGACCGAGGCCGAGGTCAACAAGATGAACCTGACGGCGGAAACACTGGCGAAAAAGACGGTGGAAGACGCGCGGGTGCGGGCGGAGAAGATGTTGGCGGACGCGCATTCGCAGTCGGAAAAGAAAGTCACAGACGCGGCCCACCAGTCCGAGATGATGCTGAGTCAAAGTGAGCTTGTTCGGCTTGCTACGGCCCAGGCCCGCGAGATTGTCGCGGCCGCTGAGCAGGATTCGTCGTCCCTGCGGCTCGGCGCGGACCAGTACGCGCATAGTGTGATGACCGATTTGGAAAAGCAGGTCGGTGAGCTGATGGCGACCATCCAGCGCGGGCGCATGAAGCTGGACGGGCGGGTCAGCCCCGTCGGTTACAATGGAACAGCTAACGGCAACGGGCGTGGGCCGGAGCTTGCGGGGACGCGGCGCTAGGGCTTGATTCTCGGACTTGAACAAAGAACTTGTTTTTGCTCGATTTTGTGGTACTATAAGGGGCGGCTCAGGCCGCCTCTTGTTTTTAGGCCGTCTCTGATTTTCCTGCCTCGATATTGCCCGGCGCGTGAGGGCCACGAACCATGTTAAGATTTGATCTGGCGGAACTGCTGCGGACTCCGGGAATGCGGCAGGTCTACGAAATTTACGAACAGCCATATACCGATGACGATGTGGAGTACGTCGCGCCGGTTACGGGCAAAATCGCGGTGACGAACACCGGCACGATGGTGCTGATACGCGGCCCGCTGGACACAACAATCGAAATGGAGTGTTCCCGCTGCCTGGACCCGGTGCGGGCAGCGATCCACACGGATTTGGAAGAAGAGTTCGACATCGAGGTGGTCGAAAACGCGGCCCACCGCGATCCGAAAGTTCTTGTGGTCGAAGAAGAAATTGGACGTGTGTTCGACGGTCAGACGCTCTGCTTAGACGTTTTGATCCGGCAGGCCGCCCTGCTCGCCGCGCCGCTTCAGCCGCTGTGCCGCGAGGCCTGCCCCGGCATTCCGATTCAAGAACCCGCCGATCCGGAGGCTGAGATCATCGAAAACTCGCCCTTCCGCGATCTGGGGAAATTACTGACCGAAGACAAATAACTGAAGATAAGTAACCGAAGACAAATCACTCAAGGAAATCAATCTCATGCCACTGCCGAAACGACGCCATTCTAACCAGCGGACCCGCAAGCGCCGCACCCACTACAAGCTGACCCCGCCGGAAATCGTCCAGGGTTATTGCCCCGGCTGCCAAAAGCAGAACTTCCGGCTTGATCACCATGCCTGCCCGGACTGCGGCTTTTACAACGGCAAGCAGATGATTGCAATTAAAGAAACTGCGAACGCCGAAGAGTAAATTATGTCGTTGAAAATCGCGGTGGACGCGATGGGCGGCGATTTTGCGCCCACCGAAGCAGTCAAAGGGGCGCTCATCGTTGCACGGGAAAGGCCCGACCTGGAGATTGTCCTAGTCGGCAGCGAGGCTGCCGTTTCCGAGACTATGAACATGCTGGGCGATGTCCCCGCTTCTGTCACGGTCCGGGCGGCGGAGCAGGCGATTGAAATGGGAGAACATCCGGTTCAAGCCACGCGCCGCAAGCGTGACTCATCATTGGTTGTTTCCGGCCTCATGGTGAAGTCTGGCGAAGCGGATGCGACGTTCAGCGCCGGCAGTACCGGCGCGGCTATGGCGATTGCGACCCTTGACATCGGGCGCATCCCCGGTATCGAGCGCCCGGCGCTTGCGACCGGCATTCCTACCATTCAGGGCCGTGCGCTACTGCTTGATGCCGGCGCAAGCGTTGACTGCTCGACCCGCAACCTGCGGCAGTTCGCGCTTCTCGGCGCGATCTATGCCGAGCGTGTCTTGGGTGTTCCCAATCCCACTGTCGGTCTTTTGAATATTGGCTCGGAAGAAGGCAAAGGCAACGAGCTGGCGAAAGAAGCGTATCAGCTTCTGAAGTCAACGTCACTGAACTTCTTCGGCAATGTCGAGGGTAAAGATGTCTTTGAACACGCCGTAGATGTGGTTGTTTGCGACGGCTTCTGGGGCAATGTCCTGGTCAAAAGCGGCGAAGGCATGGCGGAGATGATCTTTGAGCTGCTGCACCGTATGACCGAAGCTGACCCGGAGCTTGCCGCGTCAAAAGATGCTTTCAATCTGGTTTCCAAGCGTCTCGCCCAGCGCATCCACTATTCGGAGTTCGGCGGCGCGACACTTCTCGGCGTCAACGGCGTCTCGGTCATCGGACACGGGCGCTCGGATGCCAAAGCCATTGCCGGCGGCATTCGGGCGGCGGCGGACGCAGCGGCGGGTGGGTATGTGCAGGCCATCCGCGATGCTCTGCCGGCGTTCGAGGGTAAGGCATGAGTTCTGCCCTGCGCCGTGCCGGTATCACCGGCACCGGCTCTTTCACTCCGCCGCGCGTCGTCACCAATGATGAGCTGGCGGCGCGAATGGATACGTCCGATGAATGGATTTCCAGCCGCACCGGCATTCGCGCCCGGCATCTGGTCGAGCCGGGGGTTCTGACTTCGGATCTTGCCGTCGAAGCTGCCCGGAACGCACTGGAAGCCGCCGGTCTGACGCCTGCCGACATTGATCTGATCATTGTCGCCAGCAGCACCCCCGATTATCCCGGCTCATTCCCGTCTACGGCAACTGTCGTTCAAACCAAGATGGGAGCCAGGAACGCCGCCGCGTTTGACCTCGGCGCGGTCTGCTCCGGTTTCGCCTATGCACTCCATGTCGCCGCTCAGATGGTCATGTCCGGCGCGAATCGCCACGTGCTTGTCGTCGGGGCCGAAACGCTGTCGCCGATCCTCAACTGGGATGACCGCAGCACGGCGGTCTTGTTCGGCGACGGTGCCGGGGCGGTGATCGTCGGCGAGGTCTCCAAAGATTACGGTTATCTCGGCGGCGTCCTCGGCGCAGACGGTGCCGGTGGTCCGCTTCTGTGCGTTCCGCGCACCGGTGACTGTCCCGGCACGATTTACCAGAACGGCAAAGAAGTCTACAAGTTCGCCGTGACCATCATGGGCGAAGTGGCCTTACAGGCTGTCCAAGCGGCGGGACTGTCGCCGTCGGACATTGACTTCCTGATCCCGCATCAAGCCAATATGCGTATCATTGACAAAGCCGCCGAGCGGATGGGCCTGCCGCGCGAGAAAGTCGTCGTCAATTTAGACCGCTGCGGCAACACGTCGGCGGCCTCCATTCCGTTGGCCTTAGATGAAGCCGTCAAAGCGGGCCGCATCCAGCCCGGCCATCTCTTGGTGCTCGTCGGCTTCGGCGCGGGCTTGACATGGGGCGCGAATGTGGTCCGATGGGGAAGTTGACTACGGACCCAGGATTTCAATTCTGGGTCTACACATTATGGCTAAAATTGCTTACATCTCTCCAGGGCAGGGATCGCAGGCGGTCGGCATGGGGCAGAGCGTGTGCGCTCATTCCAAAGCGGCGCGGACGATCTTTGAGCAGGCCGACGAATACCTCGGCGAGAAGATCAGCACGCTCTGCTTTTACGGGCCGGAAGACGCGCTGAAGCAGACGATCCACACCCAGCCCGCGCTGTATGTCACGTCGGCTGCCGTGCTGGCCGCGTTGCGGGAGCGCGGCGCGGCGAACCCGGAAGCGGTCGCGGGGCATTCGGTCGGCGAGTATGCCGCGCTGTATGCCGCGGGCGTGTTTGACTTTGAGACGGGCCTGAAGCTTGTCAGCCGGCGGGCGCAGGAGATGCACCGGGCAGGGCTGGCGCGGCCTGGCGCGATGGCGGCGGTTCTGGGGCTGACAGGGGTTCAGGTCACGGAAATCTGTGCGGACGCACAGGAAGCCGGGCCGGTGTCGGCGGCGAACTTTAACGGCGGTGGGCAGGTAGTGATTTCCGGCAGTCCCGAAGGCGTTGCGAAAGCATCGGAGCTGGCGAAAGCTGCGGGGGCGAAGCGCGTGCTGCCGCTGAACGTATCGGGTGCGTTCCATTCGGCGCTGATGGCTCCGGCGGCGGAAGCGATGGAATACGCACTGCGCGACGCGGGGCTTCAGAGCGCAAAAATCCCCGTAGTCGCGAATCTGACCGCCGATTACGAGACCACGCCGGACGAGATACGGACAAATCTCGCGGCGCAGATTGACCATCCGGTGCGCTGGGAAGAAACAATTCTGCGCCTTGTCGGCGACGGTTTCGACACGTTTATTGAAGTCGGCTCCGGCGCAGTGCTGGCGGGCTTGATGAAGCGCATCGTTCCCGATGTTAAAGCAGTCAGCATCGGCGATTGGGCGGCGGTTGAGGCATTTGTTGGATGATACTTGCAGGAAAACGGGCGATTGTGACGGGCATGAGCAAAAGCGGCGGCGGGATCGGACGTGCCATTGCGCTCGCTTTGGCCGAAGCTGGGGCGGATGTGGCCGTGGCTGGGCACTCGTCGCTGGAAGCCGCCCAGGCGGTCGCAGCGGAGATTGAGGCGCTCGGACGGTCAGCGATTGCCGCCCAGTGCAATGTCGCGAACGCCGCCGCCGTTGAAAAATTCGTTGGTCAGGTCTTGACATCGTGGGGCAGTTTGGATATAGTAGTGAACAATGCCGGGACAACCCGTGACGGCCTGCTCCTGCGGATGTCCGAGGACGACTGGGATACGGTGCTAGACAGCAACCTCAAAGGCACGTTCCTGATGACCCGCGCTGCGCTGAAGCCTATGGTCAAGCAGCGGTCGGGGAAAATTGTCAATATCACATCAGTGATGGGACTGATCGCGAACCCCGGACAGGCCAATTATTCGGCGTCGAAGGCCGGGCTGATTGGCTTCACCCGGACAGCGGCCAAAGAAGTCGCCAGCCGCAACATCCAGATCAATGCTGTCGCGCCGGGGTTTATCGAGACCGCCATGACAGGCAGCATGAAGGAGGACGCGAAAGCGTCAATCCTCAAAGAAGTTCCGGCGGGCCGGTTAGGACTGCCGGAAGATGTCGCGAATGCCGTGCTGTTTCTGTGTTCGCCTGCGGCCAGTTATATTACAGGCCAAACACTGACCGTTGACGGCGGCCTGACAATTTAAGCAAAAGATTTAAGCAAGAAGTATATCTGAGGAGAACAATATGTCAACTTTTGATCGCGTGAAAAAAGTCGTGGTGGAGCAGCTCGATGTGGCCGAGGACGAAGTCACCCCGCAGGCATCCTTTGTGGATGACCTCGGCGCGGACTCGCTGGACGTAGTCGAGCTGGTCATGGGCCTCGAAGAAGAGTTCGATGTCGAAATTCCCGACGAGGACGCCGAGAAGATCACGACGGTCCAGGAAGCTGTCTCGTACATTGACGAGAAAAGCAAATAGGCTCGGTACAAGAGCGTGGCAATGAATTGCGACGCTGTGGGGCGCAGATGCCTGCTGTCCGCCTCCGCGGACAGAGAGCCGGATAACTGCGTTATCTTCTCTTTCTCCGCGCAGGTGGAGACTGGGCGCTTCGCCTCACAGCGTAGGAGTTTACTCCCACGCTTCTTTTCTTTTTTACTTGTGGCTGACTTATGACTAGCGAACGACGGGTAGTAATCACAGGACTGGGAGCGGTCACCCCGCTTGGCATCGGCACCGACGCTTACTGGCAGGGCTTGCTGGCCGGACGCAGCGGCGTCAGCAAAGTCGAAGACTTCGACTGCTCGGCGATTGCCACCCGAATTGCCGCCCAGGTCAAAGATTTTGAGCCAGCGGACTACTTCGACCGTAAAGAAGCCAAACGGATGGACCGCTTCGCCCAGTTTGCCGCCGCCGCGTCGCTGATGGCGGTCGCCGACGCCAAACTTCCCATCACCGATGAGACCCGCGCCCGTGTCGGGGTCTTCATCGGCTCCGGCATCGGCGGGATCGCGACCTTTGAAGAGCAGCACCGCAAGATGATGGAAGGCGGCCTGGGCCGAGTCAGCCCCTTCTTTATCCCCATGATGATTGCGAACATGGGAACCGGCAATGTCGCCAAGATTTTAGGGGCACAGGGGCCGAGCGAGACCGCCGTCACGGCCTGCGCGACTTCCACGAACTCTATTGGCGATGCCTATTTAGTCATCAAGCGCGGCGAGGCCGACGCTGTTGCTGCCGGCGGTTCCGAAGCCGCCGTCGTGCCGATCTCGATGGCGGGCTTTTCGAATATGAAGGCCATGTCCACCCGTAATGACGACCCAGAACACGCCTCTCGCCCCTTCGACTCAGGCCGCGACGGCTTCATCCTGGGCGAAGGCGGCGGCATTCTCATCTTAGAAGAACTTGAAACCGCCCAAGCACGCGGCGCAAAGATTTATGCTGAGGTCATCGGCTACGGCATGAGCAATGACGCTTACGACATGGTCCACCCTGCTCCCGAAGGTGCAGGCGCGGCGCGGGCGATGGTCGCCGCCCTCAAAAGTGCATGTATCGTGCCGTCCGCCGTCGGCTACATCAACGCCCACGGCACGTCTACACCTGCCGGCGACGTGCTGGAAGTCCAGGCCATCAAAAGCGTCTTCGGCGACCACGCCTACACGCTGACCGTTTCCTCCACCAAGTCCATGACCGGGCATCTGCTCGGCGCTGCCGGCGCGATTGAAGCCATCGCCGTCTCTCTTGCTTTAGAGCGCGGCATCCTGCCCCCCACCATGAACCTGACAAGTCCCGACCCGGAATGCGATTTAGACTTCGTCCCGAACAACCCGCGCGAGCAGCAGGTAGACATTGCCTTGTCCAATTCCTTCGGCTTCGGCGGCCACAATGCAACACTCGTCTTCAAGCGCTGGCTTGGTGAGTAAACGTTGCCAAACAGTTTATTTCACTACACGGATGCAAACGGCTTGCAGGGTATACTGGAAACACAATTCACTCGGCCTTCGCTGATTGCTCTCAATCCCGCAGATGTGAGGTATGGAGACGGCCAATATCTTTCGGATGCTGCGCCGGGCACTTTGAGTCTTAGTCAACTGTCGCGAGCGTTCTTGGGCTTTCCATTTCAGGGGAGGCGCTTTACGCATTTCGTGGAAGTGGATGTCACAGGTCTTGCCATTGTCCGGGGGCGCAACAGTGTGTTTGTTGTTCTCAACGCTGTGCCGCTGGATTTGACAAACCGCATTCTCAGTTCAGGTTTGGTTCCTCCACCATGAAAACACACTATCTTTGCATCGAGTGGCTTCACACTGCGCCGGATGAGCCGGTTCGGCTTTATCATGAGCTGGACGCGGAGCGGTATGAGCGGCGTAAAGTGGAAGAATACCGCGACGGCACGTTGCATTCGGCAGATGCCTTGCATGGACAAGGTTCGACTTTCCTTGCTTGGGAGCAGCATCCGCTGGTCGCTGAAATCGAGCAAGACCCGCAGTTCCATGTCTCGAAACTCACCGCTCAGGACTTCGAGCGCGTTTGGCAACGGGCCGCTTCTCACGCTGTAGAGCCTGCCGCTGTTTAGCTTCACTCCTTTATGCCTGACTTCCAAGCCACCGCTGAGCGTATCCACACGGGAACCGACAGCCCTGAGGCATCGCGGGCGCTTGTCGTCTTCAATTCTACTTCTCAACCCCTCAGCGGCATCGCTGTTTTTCGCGCGTCAATGGCCTGGCCGCGAGATGTGCTGCTGCCGCCGGTTTCCGTCACCGACACTGAGGGTGTGATGGTTCCTTCCGCCGTTCGTGAGATGCAGACCGGGCCGGATGCAAAGGGCCGAGCGGACCGGGTGCAGCTTTTGTTTGCCCTCTGCTTTGCCGTTTCCGATGTTCCCGCGAACGGCTGGCGCACTTATGTCGCCTCCTATACTGACGTGCCGACTCTTACGCTGGAAGATTTCGCGGAGACTTCGGGGCTGATTGTGGTAGAAACGACTCGGCACAGCGGGGGTTTGCCGGGGCAGGGCCGCTTCTAAAAACAAAAGCCCCCGGCAGGAGCCGGGGGCTTTTGGCGGACCGCTACATCGCAATCGCGCCGATTTGCTGTAGGATGCCAAACTGGTCGGAGCTGCCCCAGCGCTCGACCTGCATCCCGTCTTCAAAGCGCGTGATCTGCATTCCGCGAGCGCTGATCTTGCGGCCTGTCGGGGCAAAGCCCATCAGCGGACCGTCATGGGTTCCCGTGACCGTGTAAGCGAATGCGACATTGTCGTCGTCGGCGACCATGTGGTCCACGGCGATCTTCAGGTCGGGAAACGCGGTACGAAGCTCGGTAAAATAGGCGATGAAGCCTTCCGGCCCCATGCCCTGATTTGGGGCGGGGTCATGGTCTACGGCGTCCGGGGCGACGATGTCCCGGAGCCTGCTTAGATTGCCGCTGTTGACGGCTTCGCCGAAAGACTGCTGGGCGGCGATATTTTCCTGCTGGCTCATAGTGTTCTCCTGCGTCTGGTGCGTTGTTTTGTGTTACCCGTGCCGACCGGGTTTCACCCAAAACGGCGGGCCGGAAACTTTTGACATCGCGCAGGCGTTATGCTATACTGAATGCCGATGCTTTTTCAAACGCTGGTTCAACTGAATATCCTGATCCTGGCGACGCCTGCGCTGGCCGGCTGGTCTCTCCTGCCGCCGGCCCATGGCGTTACGGGCTGCGTCGCCGGCATCGTCTGGCACCGCACCGCCGAAACGCCTGCGCCAAAAGCCATTGCTGCGGTCACGGAAACGCGGCAGGCCAAGCGCATTTTAGTTCTGCCTAACTCACCCGCGCCCTTGGCCGCCGTCTTGACGGCTGCGCCGCGCGTGATCTTGGTCTCGCTTCCCGTACTGCCTCATGCCGCCCGCGCCCCATAGCGAGGTAAGACGCCCGAACACCTCACCCGGCCACAAGTGCCCACCTTCTCCTTAACAAGGAGAGGGTCGGAGCTTGCTCCGGGGTGAGGTTCTCCTCTTACTCTCTGCGCGAAAGGCACTTTCTCATGCAATTTCTACGAAACTTATTTGACGGCAACGAGCGCGACATCCAAAAATACCGGAAAGTCGCGGATACAATTAACACGCTGGAACCCGAAATGGCGGCGCTCTCCGATGAAGCGCTGCAAGCGAAAACAACTGAGTTCAAAGAGCGAGTCGCAAAAATTATGGATGCTGAGTGCGAACGGCGCGGCGTCGCCTGGCACGACTTAGAACGAGATGACAAACGCGCGGTCAGCGACCTGGCATTGGACCCATTGCTGCCGGAAGCGTTCGCCGTCGCTCGTGAGGCGGCAAAGCGGACCATCAAGATGCGGCCGTTTGACGTGCAGCTTATCGGCGGCATGGTGCTGCATGATGGTCGCATCGCTGAGATGCGGACCGGCGAAGGCAAGACGCTCACAGCGACACTGCCGATTTACCTGAACGCGCTCACAGGCAAAGGTGTCCACCTGGTCACGGTCAACGATTACCTGTCGAAAGTCGGCGCAGTCGCGATGGGGCCGCTGTACCACTTTTTGGGGCTGTCGGTCGGCATCATTCAAGGCCAAAGCCCGGAAACTGGTGACTTCGGCGGCACCTACATCTTCGACCCGGAATACCGGCATCCAGACCCGCGTTATGACTTCGCTCGGCCTGCCGAGAACCGCCGGGGGGCGTATGACTGCGACATCACTTATGGCACAAACAATGAGTACGGCTTCGATTACCTGCGCGATAATCTGGCCGTGCCGGGGCAGGAGCTGGCCCAGCCGGAGCTGATTTTCGCGATTGTGGACGAAGTAGATTCTATTCTGATTGACGAGGCGCGGACCCCGCTCATCATCTCTGGGCAGGCCGAGGCGTCGTCGGACCTGTATGTCAAAATGGACCGCATTGTCCGGCAGCTTCAGAACGAGCGGGACTATAAGATTGAGGAAAAGCAGAAGACTGCGACGTTCACTGAGGACGGGCAGCGGCGCATCGAGCTGGCGCTCGGCATCCAGAACCTCTCGGACAGCGAGAACTTGTCGCTGATGCAGCACGCGGGCGCGGCCCTCAAAGCCCACGCGGTCTGGAAGCGGGACATTGACTACCTCGTGAAGAAGAACGAGGAAGGCAAGGAAGAAGTCGTCATCATTGACGAGAATACCGGGCGGCTGATGTTCGGACGCCGCTGGTCCGACGGTCTGCATCAAGCCGTGGAAGCCAAAGAAGGTGTCAAGATTGAGAACGAGAACCAGACGCTGGCAACAATCACGTTCCAGAACCTGTTTCGCTTGTACCCAAAGCTTGGCGGCATGACCGGCACGGCAAAGACCGAGGAAGACGAGTTCCGTAAGATTTATGCGCTGGACGTTGTGACGGTGCCGACCAACAAGCCGATGGTCCGTAAAGATCAAGCGGACATTATTTACAAGTCCCAGGAAGCCAAGCTGCGCGGCATCGCCCGCGAGATTTTGACCCTATTTGCCCGCCAGCAGCCTGTTTTGGTGGGAACCCGCAGCGTCGAGATGTCCGAGCGCGTTTCCGACCGCCTGCGCTACGACCGCTTGCAGCTTCTGGCCCTGAACGACCTGCTGCGCGACAAGCTGGAGAACACCAAGGGTCTCGACAAAGCCAAGTACGCCGAATGGAGCGCGGTACTGAACCAGCGCCTCAGCCCTTACGGCGCGGCCAAAGGCGAAACCGCGACGGTCCTGACGGCAGGCCAGATGGCTGAAGCCGCGAAATTCTTCAACATGACCACCAGCATGACTGATGCTGCCAACCGAGACGCGCTGGCTGCCCTGCTCGGTATCGCACCGGAAGACCGGGAGCGCCTCGACGAAGCGCTGACCCACGGCATCCCGCACAACATCCTGAACGCCAAGTCGCACGAAAAAGAAGCCCATATCATCGCCGAAGCGGGCCGCAAGGGCCGAGTCACGGTTGCAACTAACATGGCGGGGCGCGGCGTGGATATTCTGCTTGGCGGCTCAACCGTCAGCGAGATCGAGTCCACCAAAGGCGCAGGTGACGATTACGACTACCAACGCGGCGGCAAAGCGCAGGTCGGCCTGACTCCGGTGGGCGAGCGCGGCAGCGAGGAGCATCAGCGCGAGGCCGAAGAAGTGCGCCAGCTCGGCGGCCTGTATATTTTGGGCAGCGAGCGGCACGAAGCCCGGCGCATTGACAACCAGCTTCGGGGCCGGGCCGGACGCCAGGGCGACCCAGGCGCGTCCCGCTTCTACGTTTCTTTGGAAGATGAGCTGTGGCGCTTGTTCGGCGACAAGGCCAACTCGCCTTTGCTTCAGTCTTGGGCTGAAGACCAAGCCATTGACGCCAAAATGCTGTCCGCAATGATTGCCCGTGCTCAGAAAAAAGTGGAAATGTTCTACTTCGACCAGCGCAAGTCAACGCTGGATTACGATGACGTGATGAACGTTCAGCGGGCCAACATTTACGGCGAGCGGCGGCGGATCATGGAAGGCGCGGATTTGCGCGACACGATTGCCGGCTACCTCAGCGAAACAGTAGAAATCGAGATTGGCCAGTACGCTCCCGAAGGCGTCTCGCCCGACGAATGGGATATGGATGGCCTTTATAACACGCTCGGCCAGACGTTCCCAATTAGTCAATATGCTTCGGTAGATGATTTGAAGAACAAGCGCCGGCCAGAGCTAATCGCCTATGTCACCGAGCTTGCTGAGCGCTCGTATGCCGACAAAGAAAAGCATTTTGTCGAGAACCTGGGTGAAGAGCAAGGCCTGTCCGAGATGCGCGATTTGGAGCGCCGCGTCACGCTTCAGGCATTGGACCGACACTGGATGGAGCATTTGTCGGCAATGGATTACTTGCGTGAAGGCATCGGCTGGCGCGGCTATGCGGGCATTGACCCCTTGGTGCTGTACAAAAAAGAAGCCTATGATATGTTTCAGCAGATGCAAGTGTCTATCCAGAGTGAAGTCGTCCAGATCATGGCGTCCATCCAGATCAGCATGGATGCTCAGGTCCCGAACGATCCTCTGGCGAACCTGACCGAATTGCTGGAGCAGGGTGCCGACGAAGACAACTTCTTCAGCGAAGAAGCCCCCGTCGAAGCGTCCCTGGCCCCCGCCGCTGCCCGCCGCGTCACCAAAGGCAAATCCCGCAGCAAGTAACAGAAGCAAATAACAGAAACAGCAATAGTCCCACCATTCCGTGAATGGTGGGGCTTTTTTGTGAATGCGGGAAGCCACGGGGCTGAACCCCCGTGCTTTGAAGGAGGTAACTCCCCGCCTGCGCGGGCAGAGGGACGCTTAAATCTTCACCCGCGCAGGCGGGGGCTTGCCTTTTTAAAGCTCTGTCGTTTAGGGCAGAGTATTTCCTAATTTCGGCCTTACTCACCGACCCGCTGCATGACCAAGGTTCCGGCGGCGACCGAGAACGCAGCGGTTCCCAGCAGCGCGGCGAGGTCCAGGCCGAAGCCGGTCAGTTCGGGGTAAAACAACGATTGCCGCAGGCCGTCAATCGCGTAGCGCATGGGATCAAACGCGCTGACGGCTTGCAGCCAGTCCGGCAAAAACGCGATAGTCGTGAAGCCGCCGCCGAGGAAAAACAAATAAGTCGCCAGCACCGACGACGCGAGCGCGATGTTCCCGCTGCCGCGCAGCAGGACACCCAGCGCCGCACCGAGGCCGGACGCACAGGCCGCCGTGCAGGCAAAGAGGGCGATCACCGCTGGCCAGTGGGCAGGCGGTGGGGACATGATGCCGGTCCAGACACAGATCAGCACCGCCGGAACGAGTGTAACCGCGCAGGCCAGCACTCCTCCCAGCAGTCGTCCTGACGGGACAACCCACGCGGTAAGAGGCGCACAGCGCAGCAGCCGGGCCGTGCCGCGCTCCACATCCCCCGCACACAGCAGTGCTGTTCCCATTAGCCCCACGTTCAAGATCAGCAAAATCAGCACCGGCAGAACCTGGTAGTGCAGAAAATCCACCCGCGTTTTTCGCAAATCATGCTCCGCTACCGTAATGTGATAAGGGTTGATGGAAACGGCTCCGGGAGGAACTACAAGCTGCGGCGGCGCGTCGTGATCAGGATGCAGCGGGTCTTCATCATAGTCCAAGTTCAGTGGCAGCGAGTCAAACGCGCCGACCGATCGATCTACGCTGCGCCGGATGTCGTCGGCAAAGTCAATGTCCACGTTGTTGAGCTGGAGATTAAGGCGTGCGGCATGACTCGGCACATCTTTCTCGAATCCTGGCGGGATGACAATGATGGCGGCGATTTCCTGTCCGGCCAGCATGTGCGCTGCGTGCTTCGCGTCCGTGACGGTCAGGGAATAGGCATCCGTATCCGCCCGGATAAGCTGCTCCATGCGCTGGGTATTTGGTCCCTGCGATTGCACCACCAGCGCCACCGGCTCCTGCGTCACAGTCAGTGACAGCACCACCAGCAGCAGGGCCATGCCCAGAGGCGGCAGCAGAGCGCTGACGACAAGTAAAGGCCGGCGTCCCCACAAGCGCAGGTCTAGGCAGGCCAGCGCCCAGACTTTTCGCAGGCTTGCCGCTGTATTCCTCATGCCGCCTGCTTCTTCAGCAGCCAGGCGGCGGCCAGGAGGGAGGCGGCGGCCCAGCCGAGCAGGGCGGCAAAATTAACCGCTGCGGATTCCGGCGTCACGGAATACCCGTGGAACGCTTGTTCCAGCAGCCCAACCGCGTAGTAGGTCGGCGCACAGTGTGCCAGCGCCCAGAGGCGCGGGCCGTCGAACCGCTGCGGCTCCAGTGAGCCGCTGCACAGATACAGCGGCAGGGACAGCCCAAAAATCAGGGACGCGACCGGCAGGGTGCGTTTCAGCGCCGCGCCCAGCAGAACACCGAGACAGCTAAAGACCACTAGGCTGACCAGCAGCGTCCCGGCGGCTTCCAGAGGATAGCGCGGGATGAGCCGGTAGCCGAACAGGACAATGGCGGCTGGCAGTGTCATGGCCGCTGCCGCCACTGCCGTCGCCGCGAGAACCCGGCCGGCCAGGGGGAAAAGCGGCGCGACCGGCGCGGTCGCCAGCAGCCGAATGGTCCCGCGCTCAAATTCCCGCGCCACTGTTGTCGCGCTCAAAATTCCGGCAATCACAAACAAGTCCAAAATCAGGCCGCTGACAATCAAATAGGGGATAAACCCGGTGTCATGGCTGTAGAAATCACGCTCGGCCACCTGAACCCGAACGCCGGGAAACGGAACCTGCCGGCCGAACGCGACAATGGCAGACGGCAGCGCCCGCTGAATATCTTCCGTCATGTCCACATCTACATTGTCTACGGTCACTTGCAGGACGGGGTCGCCACCGCGCCCGATAGTATCGGAAAAGTCCGCCGGTATCTCAATCACGGCGACCAGAGCGCCCCGGTGCAGCGCTTCCATCGCCGCCGTCTTGGCCATTGGCCTTAGCGCAAAGGAATGGTGCGCGGCTTCGAGATTGGCGATGAACATCTTGGCGTAAGAACCGTCGTCGTCGGTGACAAGCGCTGTGGGGGCGCGGCTGCCGGTCAGGCCGAACAAGCTGACGAGAAACAAGAACGTGACTGCCTGAATTAGCGTCAGCACGACAAAAAGTCTTGCCCGTTTCAGAAACAGAATTTCGGCGCGAAATCCGCCGGCTAGCGCCCGCAGTTCCACTCTCATTCGGCTGACCCCTGTTCCAGATCGTCCAGCGCGTGAAAGACTTCCGCCATGTCCGCGCCGCGGAGACGGAACCCGGTGATTGTCGCCGCCGCCATCACCTGCCGCAGCACCGGCTCAGGGACGGCGCTGCCTTCCAGAAACACCGATACCCCGCTTGGCGTGGCCGTAATTCGGTAGACACTCTGTGTTTCAGTCAGCGCGGCGGCGATCGAATTCTGGTCCTCCTGCCGGCAGGCGATGTCCAGGCAGGTTCCGGCGCGGGCGACCAGTGCTTCCGGCGTTTCCACGACCAAAATCCTGCCGCTGCGCAGCACGGCGGCTCTGTCGCAGAGCGCAAGCGCTTCATCCAGGTAGTTCGTGGAAACGATCACGGTTGTGCCGCCGGAGCGCAGCAGGCGCAGATGGCTCCAGATTGTGTGCCGCGCTTCCACATCTACCCCCAGAGTTGGCTCGTCCACAATCAGCATCTCCGGCGAAGGCAGCAAGGCCCGTGCGATTGTGACCCGGCGGCGCAGGCCGCCGGACAACTGCCCGGTGCGGTCCCCAGCGCGGCCCGATAGGCCAAGGAGTTCCAGCACTTCTTCAATGCGGGCACCCGCATTGGGAACATCATACAGCGAGGCGGCAAATTGCAGGTTCTCCAGCGTTGTTAGCTCATCGTACAGAGCTGTTTCCTGAAAGACGATACCAATCCGGCTCCGCAGTGTCCGCCGCCGGTCCGGGTCCTGCTCACCGAGAACCGTGAGCTTTCCCGAAGACACCGGAAGCAGGCCGAGAATGACACTCAGCAGCGTGGTTTTGCCGGCCCCATTCGGGCCGAGAAGCCCAGTGATCTCTCCCTGCCGAATGCTGAGGAAGACATGTTCTAAAACTGGGCGAGACCCCCGGCGTACTGCCACATCTTCCATTGTGACGGCGTCTGTCTCCTGCACTGATGATTGTTCGCTTGAGCACATGAAAATTGATTTTACCGGGCAAATGAACACCCTGCGGCATTATACCATGCTGGCACCTGTGTCACTCGTGTTCTCACGACGTGAGGGCTTCTGTGATAAGGCGGCAACGGCTTGACAAAGAGAAAGCATCTGTGCTATTCTATCTCCGACCAATTTAGTCGGAGATAGAAACGCAAATGCCCTGATCGTTGTCAAACGTTCAGGGCATGGAGCGGGAACGAACAATGCTGGCCTGACCGCGAGCATTCTCTTCTCGCATACCAAATCTAGGAAAGTCCCCGTGCCTCAGCTAACTCAACGCCGCGCCTTCACGCTCATCGAGCTTATCGTCGTCATCGCCATTATCGCAATCCTCGCTGCTATCCTATTCCCCATCTTCCAAAAGGTGCGCGAGAGCGCTCGCCGCACTTCCTGTCTTTCCAACGAAAAGCAGCTTGCTCTCGGTCTCACTCTTTATACTCAAGACTACGATGAGTTCGTTCCGCCGACTGCGGCCTATGCCGCCGATGGAGTGACGGTCATCCTCTGGCCGGACATGATCAACAGCTATGTCAACAACAAGCATCTCCGTCTTTGCCCCTCCGACGGCACGGACAAAAACAACTCCTACGGCCTGAACGAGCTGACTTTCGTAGATGAAACCGACGCTTACCCGCAGACGATTCCGACGACCTCCCTTGCCGCTTTCCAAACCCCTTCGGCAACGGTCATGCTAGGAGAACTGGGGGTGGGAACAGTAGGGATAGGCTACCAGGGCGACTTAACGACGCCAGTCGTGGATGCCTACAAGCTGACTGCGCCGGACGTTGACCTGAACGACCAGTATGACGCCCGCCCTGCAGCGCGGCATTTCGGTCAGGCAAATCTGGCATTCATGGACGGTCATGTCAAGTCTATGCGCCTGGATCAGTTCTATGTGGGGCAGAATCCGCTCGACAAGTGGTTTTGTACGGATCCGGACGATACGGCAGGCTGCCGCGGGGACGATTAGGGTCCATTTCTGAAGATATTTCCACAAAGCCGTTTCCCAGCCTTGACAACCTCTCCATGCCTGCGGGTATAATTCGCCTATCTCCGACTAGTTTGGTCGGAGATACATTCTCAGCAACAAGAATGCCCTGAATGTCGGAAAACATCCAGGGCATGGTGCAGAATGCGGTAGGCCCACATCCAGTTGCATGGCTATCTTACCCCATTTTGCGCCTTCTGTCATTCGGCGATTCTGTCTTCCCGCAGCCTCGCCACACATAAGAAGGGTCATAACATGCCATTTCACTCTCCGGCACGCCAATCGCGGCGTGGCTTCACGCTGATTGAGCTTCTCGTCGTCATCGCCATTATCGCGATTCTCGCAGCGATCTTGTTCCCCGTCTTCCAACAAGTGCGCGAAAACGCCCGCCGCACCACATGTATGTCCAACATGAAGCAGATCGGCCTTGGTGTTCAAATGTATCTTCAGGACACGGACGAACGCCTTTTCTGCCGCGTCGCTAAATCCAGCACCAACCTCGGCAGCGGCCGGTCCGGTGCCTATGTCAATAGCACGACCAATCCCGTGGGCTACGCTCAGGCCCAGTGGTGGAACTTGATGATGCCGTATATTAAATCGAATGGTGTCTACTCCTGCCCAGATGATCCTTTAAAGCCGCTCAGCCTCGATGCTTCTAATAACTCGACCATTCCCCGGTCGTATGTCGCTTCCTGCACTGCTGAAGGCTTGACGCTCGCACAAGTAGACAATCCCACCCAAACCATTGTCATCACCGAAAAGTGGGCCTACAAGGACAATGGCGTTGGGACGGCTACTCCTACAGCGAACAATGAAAGCTGGATGGAGCCGTTTGACGGCGACGAGTGCCAGGCTGGCAGCGATGTCAATACCTCTGGCGGGTGTTTGGACCCTCAGCCGGGTTACCCGACCGGCATGGTAAAGATGGCGAACTGGCATCGAGGCGGCATGAACAATGCGTTCTTCGACGGCCATGCCAAGTGGCTGCGGCCCACGGACATCTGGGCAAGTGCAGACCTGACCGGCTGCACCTTGATCCACCGGTACCCGTCCACGCAGGCCGGTTCCGAAGTCTGTGATCAGTCGTATGCCGCCTGCACAGCTCCTGTCACCCGCAATCTGTGCAACACGTTCACTTACACAAACTAAACCGCTAAAGCACACTGCCAAAAACACCCTGCCGAAGCCGGCAGGGTGTTTTTCTTGAAATCCCTTCACTTCTGCGCCACTCGCAGTTCGCTCCCGTCAACTTCCACCGTCACTTTATCTGCGGCAAGTGATGCCGTGCGGAGAACTGTTCGGCAGATTCGCAGGCGCTGACCGCCCCAGACTGTCAGCGAAGCCGAGCCGCCGGGCGCGGAGCCGATTACCATCTGCCCGCCGTCCTGACGCAGCGAGAGCCGCGTACCGTCGGTCCAGCCGAGGCAGCCGATAAGCTGTTTCGGCACGGCCAGCGCCCCGTCGCGCCGGGTTTGGCGGCGCAACGATTTAGGCGGAGGAGCAGAGGCTAAACGCGCGGGTCGTGGCAGGACACCCGCTGGTCCGGCGGGGGCGCTGTCCATGATGTCCCGCGCCTGGTCGGGAGCGACGGGCGGCAGGGCAGCCAAGTCGCGGGTCTGATAGGTGCGCGGCTGCGTTTGCTGAAAGTGGTACAGAAACGCCCGTGCTTGCTTTGTCCCGCCCGCCGTCATCACGGGGATAGTCTCGCGCTCGTAGTCATAGTAGGCCATCGCACCGGACTCGTAGATTTCGCGCACCGTTTCGGCGACTTCCCGATGCTGCACCGGGTAGCGCTCGGCTTTTAGATGATTGGAAATGTCCAGTGCCGTAAAGCTGGCCTTCGCCCGCATCTGGTCTAAGACGGCCTGCTCGACTAAGTTTGTGGCTGCTGTAGTTTTCATGGAATTTGCTTTCTTTTGGACCTACTATGCAAGAGACCTACCACCTTGCTTCGCAGGGTCCTTCCTAAAGGAAGGATACAGATAGTGAAGGAGACTTTTGCCTCTGCTCCTAATCCTTCCTTTAGGAAAGACCCTGCGAAGCAAGGTGGTAGGTCAGCAAGGAGGGGAGGTCATGCCATCGCGATTTCGGCGATATAGCGCAGGGTGCACTGGGACGTCTTGTAAATAATGAACTCGTTGTGCATAAGGTGCGAGCCTTTGCAGCCCTGGACGCTGTGAAAGCCGCGTGGGGCTTCTTCCCGGTAGGTTGGCCCGGTTTCGCTCTTAATCTTGCCGAGGGCGACATCCGCGAGAAAGAGGTAGCCGATGTCCCGCTTGTTGTTTGCCCACACCAGCGAGTACTGGGCGCTTTTGCTGCTCTGGTCGGCGAAGTAAATCCCCTTGCCGAACATATAGCCCGACACCGGGGCGCTTTTTGGCGCAATCAAGAGGCCGCGCGACAAAATTCCGGCCATGTTGCAGTTCTTGGTGCCGTGGAACAGACCCTGCAAGTTGCCGACTGTTTTGCCGTCGCTCTCGAACCGCTTGCGCTCTTCCGGCAGCTCGGCGGTGAAGATTTTGTTCACCCGCAGCTTGAAGCCGTGCCGCGCGGATTGGGTATCCAGCACCCGCCGCTCCACCTGGCGATACGCGGGGTCGTGGGGCGAGACGACGCTCATCTTCGCGCCGAGCGCCCGATATTTGCGGTCGGTCTCGGACTCCAGATCGCCCTGAAGATGGTACACGTCGCGCATGAGCTGCAATAGCTCTTCCTCGGTATCGGCCTTCTCAATGCTGTTGATGGAAACTTCGTCTAAGTCCGTCCAGCGGCCTAAGCGATGGGGAACAAGCGAGTAATAGCGGGAAGTTAGCGGGACAATCTTGTCTTTGTGGTCGCGAGCAATCGCAAAGCGTATCTCGCGCAAGGCATCTGCCCCGCGCTCAATCTGTGATTTACTCAGGCTTCCCAGCGGGGTTTCAATGCGCCGGACCAGCTCGGACTTCGACTCGTCGTAAATATGCTCAATAAACTGCGCGATTTCCGGGGACAGCGCACTCGGCTTCACGCCGCGCTCTTTCCCTGCCGGTGACACTTGCAGCTTCTCGCTGCCAACAGCGGCTTTCTCGACTTCCACCAGCACATAGCCCTTGCGCGGCGAAGTTTTTTCCCGCAGCAGCCTGGCATAAGCGTCCAGCGCCGCCGCTTTGTCGTCAAAGTCTTTTGACTCTTTCACCCCTGCTGACCCGACCCGGCCATAGTGGGTAAACAGGCGAAACTGCAAGCCAGCTTCATGAACTTCCAGCACATAAAACTTGTTGTTGTTCGCTTCGAGGCTGGTCTTACTCAGAACAGCCGACGCGGCAACCGTGTAGGCATCGGGAAACGGGGTAGGGGCGCTTGCAGGGGGTATCAATGTCGCAGTCATGGGTCAATTCTCCTCACACAAAGTCAATTCTCAAAAGCCAAATCTCAGTTGGAGTTCGCATCTCCAAGAAAACTATACCCCGCGTTCGGGACGGTATTCCTGAAACACGACCAAGCCAATGTCACAATTTTGCAGAGTTCTCACGACGTGAGAATTTACACGCAAAAACGCCCCGCCGAGCTTGGCGGGGCGTTTGATGAAAGAAACCGGTACTTCCAGTGCCGGTCCTAATTTCCATTACTTCGTCGAACAGTTCTTCCAACACATCTTTTGGCGCCGCGAACTAAGTGCCCCAATGCTGTGCATCGTGGATGTTTTCCAGAAGCAGCGCCGCCAGAAAGTCCTGCTCGCTGTCCGGTTAGACTTTTGCCTCATCTGAGGCACGTTCCAAAAGTGCTGTCATGCGTTTCTCCCACTATGGGCGGCGAAGCATTTGCTTCATTTCGGTGACGTTGCCGGCGTTTGCGAGGGCTTCTTCTTCGGAGACTAAGCCGGCGCGGACATATTTGATTAAGCACTGGTTCATGGTCTGCATTCCCCAGAAGTTGCCTTCCGCGATTGCACCATAAAGCTGGGACGCCCGACCTTCTTCAATTAGCTTAGATACGGTCGGGGTCACGACCATGACCTCGACTGCGCCGACACGACCCGTGCCGTCTACGCGGGGCGGCAGCTTTTGGGAAATGACCCCGCGGAGCGAGCCGGCAAGCCGCAGACAGACCATGTCCCGGTCCTGCGGTGGGTACATGTTGATGATACGGTCGAGTGTTTCCGCCGCCGACGCCGTGTGCAGTGTTGAAAAGACCAAGTGGCCCGTTTCGGCAGCGGCCAGTCCGACGCTCATCGTTTCGATGTCGCGCATTTCTCCGATCAGCAGGACGTCCGGGTTCTGACGCATCATGTATTTCAAAGCGTCGGCGAATGAGTCCGTGTCCAGGCCGATCTCGCGCTGGGAAACAATAGACATCTTATCCGGGTGCATGAACTCAATCGGGTCTTCGCAGGTAATGATGTTCGTGCGCCGGGTCGAGTTGATCAAATCCAGCATGGCGGCGACTGTGGTGGTCTTACCTGAACCCGTCGGCCCCGTCACGAGGATCAGGCCCTGACGCGATTTGGTCAGTTCAGACAGCACCGGCGGCATTCCAAGCTGTTCCAGCGAGAAGATTTTCAGCGGGATCAGCCGAAGCACCATGCCCATCGAGCCGCGCTGCTGGTAGACGTTGCAGCGGATGCGGCAGACGCCTTCCACTTCAAACGCCAGGTCCAGCTCGTGCCGGTGCTCAAAGCGTCCGATCTGCTCGTGGCTCATAATGCTGTACGCGAGGTTCCGGCAGTCGTCCTCGGAAAGCGGCGGCGCATCGGTCATGTGGATGCGCCCACTGATCCGCATCGCCGGCGGGCTGTTGGCTTTGATGAAAACGTCGGACGCTTTCTTCCCCGCCGCGACTTTCAGCAGCTCATGAACTTCTTCCATTGATTATTTCCTTGTTCCCGCTTCCAGCCGGGTTTCGGCTTCCGCGTCGGTGTCGTCTTGTTTAGGCTGCGTCTGCGGCAGCCGCGCTGTGAGAAAATATACCACGATACCCGCCAGCGCCGCCGCGCCGATGATTCCGAGCAGGAGAATCCATGTGGGTTTATGTACCGCTGCATTTCCGGTACCCGGCGCAAGCGGCAGGTGGCTGAATTGGCCTAGAACTTCGATTTGGTACACATACGACGTTTCGTGCTGGTCTAAAACGACTCTGATGTCATTGTCGGCATAGGACCGCGCCCCCTGGAACTGAAACTGCGGCCCGACAATAAAGACTGCATTGAGACGCTTGTACCGCTGGAAGACCCGCGCCAGCGCTTCAATGGGAAATGTATGAGACGAATCCTGCACGGCGCCCGGCACGGCAAAAGTCACACTGGTCATCGCGCCGGGCCGGTTCGTCAGCGGCGACGGCGCTTCGGTAATGCTCCGGCTGCTGATCGGCCAGCCGGTCGCCTGAGTTAAGGCGTCAATGTCCGCCGCCGCCTGGGCCAGTGGGACTTTTGGGTCATAGGTGATGGAGACCTGATCCGCCCCGCCCGGCTGCTGGTAGACCAAAATTAGTACCTTCGGCGGCCCCGTGATAGTCGGCACCAATGTCGGTGCGTTCTGGGCATGACTTGGCAGGCTAAAGCCCAGCGTCAACAAAACAAACAGTGCTAATGCGGTGCGGGTGAGTGCATGGAACTGAAGTTCTACGCTGTGGGACGCAGGCGCCGACCGTCCGCCTTCGCGGACGAAGAGCAAGACACGCATAAGTCGCCTCTGCTCCTTGTCCACGAAGGTGGACATTAGGCGCTTCGCCCCACAGCGCAGGATTTCAATCCCACGCTCTGCCGACCCACGCTCTGCCGACCCACGTTCTTCTCGACTTTGCAGCGTCATGGTTTTTCCTGCGTCGCCTTTTCCTGCGTCGCTTTCGCATACATCGCCAGGGCGCGTTCGCGCTGGACGGCATGGTCCACCACGCGCTGAGGGTAGTCGGGGCAGGCCAGCGCCCGCTCGGCTTCGGACATCTTCCACGGCGAGTGAATGAGCTTCGCCGGAACCTTTGTCAGCTCCGGCACCCAACGCTTCACATACGCGCCGTCCGGGTCGAACTTCTCGCCCTGCGTGGTAGGATTAAAGATACGGAAGAAAGGCTGGGCATCGGTTCCCGTTCCCGCCGCCCATTGCCAGCCGCCATTGTTTGCGGCCTGGTCGCCGTCCACAAGTTGCTGCATGAAGTATTTCTCGCCCCAGCGCCAGTCAATCAAGAGGTCTTTGGTCAGAAAAGATGCCGTCAGCATTCGGCCCCGGTTGTGCATCCAGGCTTCAGTGTTCATCTGCCGCATGGCGGCATCAATGATCGGATAGCCTGTTCTACCCGTTTTCCAGGCTTCAAAGAGTGTTTCATCGTTTTCCCACTTCAAAGCATCAAACTGAGGCCGGAACGCGCCTTCAGTCACATGGGGGAAGTGGTGCAAAATCTGCAAGTAAAAGTCGTGCCAGGCGATCTCGGTGAGAAACGTCGAATGGCCCGGCTCCGCCTGATGCTCGCTTTTCTGCTCGCCATTGGGCTTTGCGGTCGAGGGCTTGTCTTGTCCCGATCGCCGCACCGCGTCCACGACCGCCCGCGCCGACAGCGTGCCGAGATGCAGGTGCCGGGACAGCAGTGAGGTCCCATCTGTGCCTAGAATATCCCGCGCCCCGTCATACGCATTGATCTTTTGCTTGAGAAACTCCGTCAGCAGAGTCTGCGCTCGGTCTTCCCCGCCGCATTCAAACGTCTGTGGCGTCTGGAACTTGAGATTTTCTAATGACGGCAGCCCGTCACTTTGGGCCTCTTTTGGCACCGGCACATGGCTTGGCGTCGGCTTTGGACCGTCGGCAGGCCGGCTAAACCACTCCCGTTTGTACGGCCCGAAGACCGTATAGGGCGTACCCGTCTTAGACAGAACCTCCGGCGGCTCAAACAGTGACAGCCCTGGAAACGTCTCCACGGTCTTCCCCTGCTCTTGCAGCGCTTTCGCAACCGCCGCGTCCCGCTTCACCCCAAACGGCTCATATTCCCGCTGATGGAACACCGCATCTGCCTCGAACTCCGTGACCGCTTTGATTATCTGCTCCGGCACTTTGCCATTGCGGATAATCAGCCGCCCGCCGAGCTTTTGCAGATTGGCATCGAGAACGCCGAGCGCGTCAATCAGAAACGCCACCCGCGCCGCGCCGGTGTCCTCCCGCCCCAGAATGTCCGGGTCAAAGACAAACAGCGGCACAACTTCCCTTGCCTGCTCGCAGGCCGCGAACAATGCCGCGTTGTCCGAGACGCGCAGGTCCCGCCGCAGCCAAACAATCACCGTCCCATACTTCTTCTCTTTTGTCTTATCTTTCGCGTGGAGCATATCTTCTATTATACTTCCCAAACCGCGTTTTCGCAGGTAAACTAAGGCTTCAATCGCGAAAGCGTTTGGAGCTTTTCTATGATAACTTCTGCACTGGAAGAAACACGGGCCGAGGTGAAGCGCCCCGCGGACTTCACGGCGTTCTGGGCTGGGGTCAAGGCCGATCTTGCCGCCGTGCCTGCGGACTGGGAGCGGCTGGCTGGGGCGGGCGGGGAGACGGAGACCCACTGGGTTGACTGGCTGCGGTTTTCGTCGCTGGCGGACACGCTGGTCTACGGCTGGCTGGCGGTGCCGAAAAATCTGCCCAAACCGGAGAGCAATCGGGGGTATCTGTGGCTGCCGGGGTATTCGCTCGGCAACCCGCCGCCGGGACCGGAAGCACTGTACCCGGATACGGTCACATTCGGCCTCAATATCCATGGCAATCTGCCCGACACTGCGTATCGGCACCCAGGCCTGTCGGACGCGGACTATATCACGCAGGGCATCGATTCGCCGAAGACCTATATTTACCGCCAAGTCACCGGCCACTGCCTGCGGGCTTTAGACGTACTGGCCGCCCAGCCGGAAGTCAGTGCCGAGCGCTTGATTGCCGGCGGCATGAGCCAGGGTGGGGGACTGGCGCTGGTTACAGCGGCACTAGCCCCGCATGTCAAATTGTGCCTCGCTGACATGCCCTGGCTCTGTGCGTTGGACCTAGCCCTGTCGCTGCTGAACCGGGACAAGTACAAGAAGATGGGCGTGGGCCGCTACCCAGATGCCCGTGGCTTGATTGCCGACTACGCCGACGCCAATCCTGCTGTCGCCGAACAGGTCTACCGGACCTATGCCTATTTCGATCCGCTGTCCCATGCGTCAAATATCTCCTGCCCGACGCAGATGAGCGCGGGTGGGCGCGACCCAAGCTGCAAGCCGCCGACCCTCTACGCCGTCTACAACACGCTTTCCTGCGAAAAAGAAATGCTCTACCTGCCGGTGACCGGCCACGACATCGTTCCCGCCATGCACGACGCCCACGCGAACTGGGTACAACGTGTCTAAAGCAAAAAGCGTTTAAGGAGACTGACCATGCCGAGCGAGTACGAAGACAAAATAGACAGTGCGGCGGAAGACCAAATTGAAGACCATATCGGGCTGACCCAGCCGGATGCGTTTGAACAGCCGCTCCCGGCGGACACCAAAACCACAAAGCATTTGTTCGCCGACGGCGGCGACGGCAAGGAAAAAGAAGCCACCCTACGGAGCCATCACGCAGGCGCGAGCAGCGAAGCTCCGGCATCGAGTGGCATCCCCAGCGCCGAAAAGCAGCACGGTATCAAAGGCGAGGCGTTTGACACGCAGACGGAAACTCCGATGGCTGGTCATGTGCAGCCTGCGACTCAGAGCACGCAATAAATGGGGATTCGTAGGGGAGTATGAAGCTTCTGCTCGGTATTGACATCGGCGGCACGAAGTCGGCGGCGGTGATTGGGGACACGGACGGCACGGTTCTGGCGCGGGTCTCGGCGCTCACGCCGCAGACAAGCTTTCCCGACGCTTACGCGGTTCTGCTGGGTCTGGTCCAGGACGTTTGCCGCGAGTACGGTGTCCCACTGACCGAGCTTGCTGCGGCCGGAGTTTCCTGCGGCGGGCCACTCGACTCGCGCACCGGCATTGTCCACGCCCCGCCCAACCTGCCGCATTGGGTAGATGTTCCGCTAAAAGCCATGCTGGAAGCGGATTTGGGCCTGCCGGTCGTACTGGAAAACGATGCCAACGCGACGGCGCTGGCCGAGCATCGCTGGGGCGCAGGTCAAGGCTGCTTGGACATGGCGTTTCTGACCATGGGAACCGGGGTCGGCGCGGGCCTGATCTTAGATGGCACGCTTTACCGGGGGCGGCGGGATTTAGCGGGAGAAATCGGCCACGCGACAATTTACCCCAACGGCCCGCCCTGTCTCTGTGGGAAGCGCGGCTGCCTGGAGAGTCTGGCGTCGGGGACAAGCATCGGACGCATGGGCCGGGAGCGCACCGGCGAACTTGGGCTGACCGCGCATGATGTCTGCGCCCGTGCGCGTCTCGGTGATCCTATTGCTCAGTCGGTCATTGCCGATGCTGCGCTCGCTATGGGCATTGGCCTTGCGAACCTGCTGCAAACGCTTAACCTAGAGCGCATTGTTCTCGGCACACTGGCCGTTCACGCCGCTGACCTGTTTATGGAACCTATCCGCGCCGCGACCGAAGCTTACTGCTGGCCGTGCGTCTGGGACGGCGTTTCCATCGTTCCCGCTGCCCTCGGCGACGCCGCCCAGGATAAAGCAGCCCTGGCGATTGCGCTTTTGCAGAAGAGTTCTTAAAAGCCCTTGACAGATGGCTCATACTGTGTTACAATGACAGCAATCCCGGACACTCTCCGGCTGCACCTCCGGCTCCCTAATGGGGCAAGCCGGGCGCAAAGAAAAGCCGTCCCGCGTCAGCCCAAACTGACCGGCACGGCTTTTTTCTTATTCTTCTGTGTTACTTGCTAGTTAGAAGACCATTCTGGGGCAAGGTTGTTGAGCGCCCACTGCTGCCCAGGGTAGTTGGTGCCGGTGCCATTGGCGTTAGCGCCGTAGCAGTCCCACAAATCTTGGCTGATCGTCGCAGTCGCCCGCATCGCCTTGACATGGCCGTCAAAGAACAGAAAGTTGCTGAGGCCGCCACCGTGAACCAGCACACCGGACAATGAGGAATTGCCGTTACCATTGCCGGCAGCGTCTACGCGGTTGTCCATGTAGTTCGCATGGGCGTCCGGGTACACATACCGAGATTCACAGACCATGATTGTGCTGGCCGGGTTTTGGAGTGTTGCCAACGTTCCGCTTGTCTTGATGTAGCCTGTCGCCGGCCAGAACGAGATACCGCCAGTGTTTTCATTGCCGCCAAGCTCATTAAAGCCGGCATCTGCATTGACCGCGTAGCTTTTGGGAAAGCGGCTTGATTCGTCGCCGGTGGCTGTTGCACCGCCGGTCGTCGTCCCGCCGTGCCCTGCCGTGGACCAAGCGGCGCCGTTATCGGGGCAAAGAAAGACGCCGCCGCCGCTTGTTGCGGCGTAAAGGTTGTTCGGGCCGAGCGCATAATCATGGCCGCCGTTCTTCATATAAGGGTAGATCTCGTTTTTCCATTCGCGCTCGTTTTCTCCTCCGGCGACTGCCGTATCGGCACCAGTGGCGGGGCTTCATCAAAGTCCTGGAAATACTGGGTCACTCCGAGGCCAATCTGCCTTTCGTTAGATAAGCACTGGGTCCGGCGGGCGTTCTCGCGAACCTTCTGAAAGACGGGAAACAAAATTGCGGCAAGGATAGCGATAATGGCAATCACGACGAGAAGCTCGATCAGTGTGAAGCCTGACCGGGCGCGGTTGAGGGGAATGATTTTTATGGTACTCCTTCTTCTGTTGCGGCCCTTGTCTCGATGAAGTCTCGACTCCTACTTTAGTCCTGTCGTCATTATAACTTATTACCCCTCCGATAGCAAGAGAGTTCTGAGCAGACTCTGTGGGCTGCACCAAGCTCGACGGCAGGCCTGGTATTCTTCCTCTACCCAGCTGCGTAGGCGGCCACCTCAAAGCGATTGTTACGGTAGCCGTCGCCGGTGCGGAGCCACTGCCAGGCTGATTCTAGCACATACGCGGGCAAGAAGAACGGCCCCCAAAGCCGCCCCTGCCGGACATGCACCCGTTCATGCGCGTGCAGCACAGGAATAAGCTCGCGGCCTTGATACAGCACGACATCGCCGAGCGTGATGGCGCTGGCCCAGCCCGCGCGGGACAGCAGGAAAGTCAGCCACCCGCCGGAGATTTCCAGCATGAAGTCGGCTTTGTCCCAGGAGGGTCTGCCGCCCAGCCCGCCGAGGAGGCCGAGGAGGCTGTTGCCGCTGTTCCACAGCATTGCAGGCAAGAGTGGCAGCCCGACTTTCGGCATGGTATAATACACTGAACTCCGCTCTTTCTGCATTATCGCGTTCTCTAAAGGATTCTCCATGTCGCTTCCCGTTTCCCGCTCGTCAGCCTGCTTTGCGGCGGCTTCTCTGCTTTCTCTGGCGCTGTCCGGCTGCCATTCCAATCTGCTGGCCCGTTTTCATCACCCAAAAGCCCAGACTGTCGCTGTGCGGCCAAGAGTCGCGACGCCCGCGCAGGCCCTGCCGATGCTGCCGGTGGACCTGGTCAAAGTGCAGCCGAACGAAGCCGGCCTCGTCCCGATTCTAGAATACCACGACCTTGTTCAAACCGCCAAGACCACCGGCTACCAGTACCCGGCGGCGGCGTTCCGGCAGGACATGGAATGGCTCTACGCCCACAATTACCGGCCTATCAGCCTCGATGACTACGTCAATGGCAAAATTGACTGTCCCGCCGGGATGTCGCCTGTCATCCTTACGTTTGATGATGCCCTACGCGGCCAGTTCAACTATACCGACAACGGCAAAATTGACCCGAACTGCGTAGTCGGCATCCTGGACGACATGCACGCGCGGCACCCGGACTGGCCGCTGAAAGGAACGTTCTTTGTCTTGACCGACATCGGCACAACGCTGCCGCCGCCGTTCTACCAGAAATCGTTTGCCCAGGGCAAAATGGATTATTTGGTTCAGGAAGGTTTTGAGATCGGCAACCATACCATTCATCACCTCGCGGGAATCCGGCACTGGCCGGACAGCCAGGTGGAAGCCGAGCTTGCCGGCGCGGTCGCGAACATCCATGCCTACCTGCCGAAGTACAACGTAGACACGCTGGCGATGCCTTATGGCGTCTTTCCCAAGAACAAAAAGCTGGTCATCAGCGGCGCGAGCGGCGGACAGACCTACCATAACCTTTGCGCGTTAAAGGCCGGGGCAGACCCGGCGGCGTCGCCGATGGGCAAAGACTTCTACGGCCACAACTTTGACCCATACTACATCCCGCGCATCATCCCCGGCGCGGGCAAGTATACGATCCGCTACTGGCTGGACTTGATGGAGAAAAACAAGACGCTCAAATATGTCAGCGACGGCGACCCGAACACCTACACCGTCAGCGCCATCGCTAAGGGCCAGATGAACCTGCCGCGCCTGCAAAAAGCCCACCTGCACCTGCGCGTCTACAACGGCACCCAGGTCAGTTCAAGCAGCTAGGGTGCTGTTGCTGCGTGAAAGGGAAGTCGCAAAGCAATGAGAAGAGATTTCCGAGGACCAGCCGCAAAGCACTTTGACTGGCAGCATATTTTTGACAATCACTCGGACAAAGGCATCGTCGCTCTTCAAAGCACAAGAAAAACGACCTTTGTCGGTCTCTCAGAGGCACAAATCAAAATCCGTGTCAAAGCGGCATGGCGAAACAGAAACCGCATCCGGTCACAACTCGGCGCTTCCGGTATAGAGCGCATTGTCTACCGAGGAACAGACGCCGACAGCGGCGAAGTTATCGAATTCTGGTACAATGCCGACACGCGGACCGTAGAAACGGCTTATCCGGTGAAAGCACAACAATGAATTTATGCGTGAATTTTGATGATGAGTTGATGAAAAGGTACACGGAGCGGCAGAGCAGTCCTCTCTTCACGATCTATTGGACACACGAGGGAGCGGCTTATCCTGAAGAGCAGTGGCTGGACTTCGGATCAGTACTCCTGAGCTGGTGGCTGATGGCTGCGAAATCCTTATTGGAAGGCGCGGCGGAGGCCGACCTGTCTTTTATGGACGGTCCTTTCTCCCTTCAAGCCCGTTCTCTGGGCAATATGCTTTCTGTGACCGCAAGCGATCAATCTTGGCGATGGTCGGTCCCAATCGATGTTTTTGTTGCTGAGATATTGAGGGCAGCCGACAAAGTGCAGCAGAAGTTTACCCAGCTTGGTATTCCTGATAGGGATGGGCTAAAGATCGGCGCTCAGCAACTGAAAATTGTCGCCTCCCAAGCAAGGACGAAGGTTATTCAGCACCGCTCAGGTGTAGTGGAGCCTGTCTAGCCGCAATTTTGTCGCATATCTCAAGGAGATTACCATGACCAAACGCCTCTCAATTAAGTCTTTCCCTCTGCTTGCTGGCGCGCTCGCCGCCGGGACGCTTTTTGCCGCGCATCCCGCCTCGGCCCAGCAGAGTGCCGTACCGATGTCCGCTCCTGCCCCGGCCCTGACCGCTCCCACCGAGACCGCACCGCTTGTCATTCCGCCGCCGCCGGGTGGGAAACTGCGGGTGGAAATGGATGCCCGCTCGGAAGACCTGCTCGGCATGATGAAGTCGTTTCTGAAAGGCATCGGCGAGACCGGGCAGCCGGTCGCCGTGCTGGGCCGTCCTGCCTCGCCGCCGAACCCCGTCGCGGAAGCCATCGCAAACGGCGACTTGGCTGCGATGCTCAAAGACGTTAACCACGTCCATATCGCCGTCTACGAAATCCCCGGCGCGGCGGGGCCGTCACCTGTCATGATGATTACGCCTGTTCAGCCCGGCCTCAAAAAGTCCCTTGTCGCGGGTCCGGTTGTCCCTCCGGTTCCGGTCGTTCCGACTTTTGATTCCAACAGCTTCTACGAAAGTGCGTTCGCGGCGGAAGGGGCGCACCGGCTTCTTTACACCGATGCCGATGCGTTCAAGCTGGTCATGGTCGGCTTCCCCGACAGGCGCGGCTTCGCATTCGCCGCGTCCGGCGGCGGCTATGTGTTTGTGGAGCGCTCCGACGGCTACCCTGATTTAGAAGTCCTGACCGCGTTCATCTCCCATGTCACTACGGCGGTCGTGAACTCTCAGATGGGCAAAAAGATGATGAATTCAGCAGTAGGCGGCACAACCCTCACCATACCAGCGACGAAGATGCTGCTCAAAAAGTAGTCTCGCCGAAAAGCGGGCGACGTACTGGAAAGGAAGTGGATGATGCCTTGTAGACTTCCGTGTCTGCTTGTTGCACTCTGGCTTGTTGCCTATTGTGCGCCGCCGGCTTCGGCCTGCATTCATGTTCCGCGCACCTACAAGGGCGTGGTGACCGAGAAAACAAAAGAAGCGCTGCTCTTCAATGATGGTGCCAACACGCACTTAATCATTAGGACAAACCTGCACGCCACATCCGGTACTCTGCCTGGCACAATGGCCTGGGTCATTCCGCTTCCCACCTTGCCGTCACACTATGAAGAGGCCGACCCTAGCCTTTTCCCTGAATTGTTTCGCGTCGTGGAGACGGCCAACGAGGAACGGGAGAGTCATTTAAGAATGAAGGGAACGCTGCAAACAGCGTCGGCAACCCCATCAGGCATTCTCGTTCATCCGATGCAGATGGTCGGCTCGTACCAGGTGCAGCCAATTGAAGTGCTTGATCCGAAAAACGCCGGCAGTGAGCTGAACTCTTGGCTGCTGGCAAATGGATTTGGGGCCGTGCCGCCGGCAAATCAGCAGTACTACTTGAAGCGCGGTAATGTGTTCCTGACACTGAAGCTGCACGGACTCAAAGGCAGCTTTTCAGATGTCAAGCCGCTCCACATCGTCTATAAGTCCAGCGTCTTGTCGCTCCCGCTGAAGTTTTCCACACACTCCGGCGTGTTTGATGTCGAGATGTACGCCTTCACGCCGGGACCGCTAGACCGCGACTTGCTGAAAGCCGACAATTTATTCGCGGACCCTTCTGTGAAGATCACAGATGCTCCTGCTGCACCACTGCTTTGGCAGCTTGCGGGCCACAAGAGGGGATACCTGACTCGGTATGAGGGGCGTGATCTCAATCAGCCGTACAACCAAGTAAAATCGTTTGCGTCAGACCCAACGATTGACCTTCGCAGAAACAACGCCCCCTCGCTGGCTTCGCTGCTTGAGGACGACCCGAAAAGCGGTTATCTTGGAATGGTGCTGGCTGCCAGTGCTGCCGTCATTTTTGGAGTGAGTGCCAGGCAACGAAAAAAACGGGCCGCACTGCTCAATTCATTCCAAAAGCCTTGACACCCATTTTTATACCGGGTATAATTCGCGGCACAACTGAATCTGTTTCGTAACTGCATTGACGAGGATAACGTCCGCGTGTGCTTGTTTTCAGAGAGCCGTCGCCTGGTGCGAGACGGCAGCAAGCCCTTGGCCTCTCCCCTCTGAGCAGGCATTCCGAACCCGTAAGGAACTAAGAATGTCCGGTTCGCGCTCGTGATTGCGCTCCAAGTGCGGTTTGTCGCCTCTACGGAAGAGTCCTCAAACCGAACAAGGGTGGTACCGCGTGAAGCTTTTTAAATAGCCTCTCGTCCCTTGCCTCTGGGCAATCGTGTGACGAGAGGCTTTTTAACGTTAAAGTCAGAGCCGCTAGAAGGAAACTCACTGATGAAAATGACCGGCAGCCGCGCCCTCTTGGAATGCCTGAAGCGCGAAGGCGTTGACACAATCTTCGGATACCCCGGCGGGGCCGTCATCCCGCTGTATGACACGCTGTACCAGTTCCCGGACATCCGGCACATTCTCGTGCGCCATGAGCAGGGCGCGGGCCACATGGCCGAAGGCTACGCGCTCGCCACCGGCAAAGTCGGCGTCTGTCTCGCCACGTCCGGGCCGGGCGCGACCAATCTAGTCACTCCGATTGCCGATGCCATGATGGACTCGGTGCCGATTGTCGCCATCACGGGCCAGGTAAAAACAAATCTGATCGGGACCGATGCGTTCCAGGAAGCCGACATTACAGGCATCACCATGCCGATTACCAAGCACAACTGGCTGATTAAAGATGTCGAAAAGCTGCCGGGAATTATTGCTGAAGCGTTCCATATTGCCCGGTCGGGCCGGCCCGGCCCGGTGCTGGTGGACATCCCGCAGGACATTCTTCGAGCCGAGTTTGATTATGTTCCCGTGGAAGAAGTGTCCATACCCAGCTTCAAGCCGACCGTCAAAGGCCACTCGCGCCAGATTCAGCGGGCGGCGGAGCTGATCGGCGAGAGCCAGCGGCCCCTGCTGTATGTCGGCGGCGGCGCGATTTATTCGGGTGCTTACGAGGAAGTCCGTCAGCTCGCCGAAGCCGCCGATATTCCCGTTGCGACTACGCTGAAGGGCCTGGGGGCGTTCCCGGAAACCCATCCGCTGTCGCTGGGGATGCTGGGAATGCACGGCACGGCCTACTCCAACTATGCCGTCAGCGAGTGTGACCTGCTGATCGCGGTCGGCGCTCGCTTTGATGACCGCGTCACCGGCAAAGTGGACTCCTGGGTCCCAAACGCCAAAATCATTCATATTGATGTGGACCCGGCCGAGATCGGCAAAGTCCTGCCCGCCGATGTCCCGATTGTCGGCGATGTCAAGGCGGTTTTGACCGAGCTATTGAAAGCCGTTGAACCCGCGGCCCATCCTGAATGGCACGCGCGAACCCAGCAGTGGAAGGCCGACTTCCCGCTGCATTACCCGTCGGACGGCATCCTGCACGGCCAGTATGTCATTGAGCAGATCGGCGAGGTGGCCGACCACAACGGTATTGTCGTCACTGATGTCGGCCAGCACCAGATGTGGGCTGCCCAGTTCTACAAGTGCCGCCGCCCGCGCCAGTTTGTGACCTCCGGCGGCCTCGGCACCATGGGCTTCGGCCTGCCCGCGTCTATCGGCGCTCAGTTCGGCTCGCCGGACACGCCTGTCTTCTGCGTCTCCGGCGACGGCTCGATCCAGATGTGTATCCAAGAATTGATGGTCGCCACTATTTACAAGCTGCCGATCAAAATCTGCATCTTGAACAACACGTATCTTGGCATGGTCCGCCAGTGGCAGGAATTGTTCTGGGACTCGCACTATTCCAGTGTTGACCTCGAAGCGTCCCCCGACTTCCTGAAGCTCGCCGAAGCCTACGGCGCTCACGGAATGCGCTGCTCGACGCCGTCCGCTGTCCGGGCGACACTCGAAGAAGCCATGTCCATCACCGACCGCCCGACTGTGATTGATTTTCGGATCGCCAAAGAAGAAAACGTCTACCCGATGATCCCCAGCGGCGGCACCATCTCCCAGATGGTCGTCTCCCGCCCCGAAGGCATGGTCCCGCTCGACAGCTATATGGCAAGCGAAACCTATATGGACGACGAAGACGCCCGCCCCGCCCGTGAAGACGAAAAAACCGAGCGTACCCCCGCCTACGCCGGTCAGGAAGCGCTTGGCTAATGGGCGGCTTTGAGGACAGGAACAATGACAACACGTTTCGTAAATACAGGCGAGCATCTCTATACATTCGCGGACGTGTTTTCTGTTCACTGTCCTTGCTGCAACAGGTGTGCTGCCGTCCGCAAGATAGATGAGGTGATGGCGCATAGTTATTCCTGCCGCAAAGTTTCCGGTTAGGGCTTTCAGGTTGGGAGAGAAGTTTTCGCTCGCCTCATCTGTACGGATTGCGGTCATATTAAAGATCTTTAAGCCGACGGACATAGTTATGGGAGTTCAACAGATTGGTATTTTGGGTTGCCACTCTGGTTCCAAATGCCTTGCTGCGGTAAGACACTCTGGGCCTATAACCGTTCGCATCTTGCCTACCTGAAGCAGTATGTAGAGGCCGATTTGCGTGACGAATGTTCGTTTCCGAACACTGGGCTTGCGCGTTATTTGCCGAAGTGGATGAAGCTGGCGAAAAACTGTGATGAAGTCCTGCGGTGCATCGGAAAGCTAATGCATGCATGATTGTGGAAGTGGTTGGGGCTGGATTTGAGATGAACCCATGACAATTGGGGTTGCGCCGGAAGACGAAGCAAGCTGGGAAGAAGACGTGGAACGCGCGGAATTTGCAGACTGGAAAGGCGCGTCTTCCCGAACTTTGCAGGAGATTTGGGACAATGAGGCAGACGCAGTTCACGATTTGCCTTCGGAGGCGACTGATAACACTTACTCTTGATGTTTCGCCGGAAACGGAAGCATGGCTGGAGGAAGAAGCAAAAAAGCGCGGACAGGAACGAGAACTTGTCGCAAAACTCGCCTTAGAAGCTCTTTCGGCACGGCAGCGTGAAGAAGATGCGGCAAAGTCGCTGGCCGCAGATTGGCAGGCTCTTTCCTACTATTCGCTCTGGGAAGTTTGGGATAATGAGTCAGACTCAATCTACGACAAATTATGAGACCTTCTTATCATCGCGGCGACGTTCTATTGGTTGAGATGCCTTTCACGGATGGACCCGGTGAGAAGAAGCGGCTCGCTGTCGTCCCAAGCACGGAAGCGTATAACCGTGCTGGCATCAAACTTATTGTTGCGGCGATCACAACGAACCTCATTGGATCATCTCGGCCAGGCGACACAACTTTGAACGATCAGCAAGGCGCGGGTCTTCTGTTGCCTTCCGCCGTTCGCGGCTACTTGGGCATGGTAGACCAGCGCAACGTGGGGCATCGGCTTGAACAATGCCTGCCACTGATTTCTGACAGGTAGAGCAAGGCATCTCTGTCATTTTAGGATTATCAATCTCCCACGACATATAAGGAGCAACGACGCTTTGCAGCAGATGACAACGCAGCAGCATACGATTACCGTTCTCGTGGACAACAAGCCGGGCGTGCTTTCGCGCGTTTCCGGCCTCTTCTCGCGCCGGGGCTACAATATCGAGAGCCTCGCCGTATCCATCACCGAGAACCCGGAATTGTCGCGCATGACCCTGGTGGTCAACGGCGATGAGCAGGAAGTCGAACAAATCACCAAGCAGCTTCACAAGCTAATTGAAGTCTCCAAAGTTCAAGACTACATCAATATCCCGATTATTGCCCGTGAGCTGGCGCTGATCAAAGTCAATGCGCTCGTGGAAAATAGGACGGCACTTTTGCAGCTTGTCGAAGTGTTTCGAGGCCGGGTCATTGATATGTCGGAAAAGACATTCGTGATCGAGCTGACCGGCGCGAACGACAAGATAGATGCCTTCGAAAAGCTGCTGGAACCCTATGGTATTCGGGAGCTGGTCCGCACCGGGCGGATTGCGATGGCGCGGGGTGTCCGAGGCATTTAGTTTGGTCCATGAAAGATAATCTGTGAAAGAGCTGATTAACCTGCATCAGGCGCACCTGCTCATGCTCGGCGTTCTCGCGCTTGCGCCGCTCGTTGGGCTAATCTGGGGCTATGCCGCCAAGCGCCTGCCGCTTGGCCTAGCGGTCGGCGTCCTGGTCGGCGGCGGCAATTATGCGCTGTGGACCGTCTACAACGTGATCACGCAAAAGTTGGGACTCGACACGGTTGCCAATCTGCTGGTTAATCTCGGCCTGTTCGTCGCGATTGGAATTGCCGCAGGAGTGGGCGCAGGGCTTTATTCCGCCCGGCGTCAGCCTATTCTAGGAGGAGACAATGGCGACGTGGCAGGAGATCGGACAGGATAATTTTCACGGGGCAGTTGCGCTTTACGACAGCGGGTACTACCGAGACGCTACGAGCCGGTTCTACTCTGCGGCGTTTTCGATACTAACGCATGAACCTATTCAACGTGGCGCACGCTCGGCGTTCCGTGACAACCGGGCGACGCCGGGACACAATGAACTGCCCCGGCTGATCCGCGCTTATTTTACGCACCTGAGCGCGGGCCGTCTGAGCAACCTGACGGCGCTTGTCGCGGCGTTATACTAGGATCGGCTCGCCGCAGACTATTCGCTGATCCGTGTTGATAAGCAAAGCTGCCGGGACTCTTACCTAGCGGCGAAAAAGATTTTCAACTACCTGGGGGTACCGGTATGAGCGAAACGGAAACGATGAATGAGACATTGAACATTGTTGAAGAGTGCGTCAACCGGCATCAGCCAAAAGAGTACCGTCTGAACGTTTCCCGCCTCGGAGCGCAGCACGAAGGCGACTGGTGGTATGTGGTCGTCACTCCTGAGCCGCCGGACATCCGCCTGCGTGACTACCGCGATCTCATGGAGCAAGTGGCAGAAGACATCGAAAGTGAGAAGCAGCTTAAAGTCCTGCTTGTCCCGAACCTGCCGGGCGACTAGCAAAAAAAGATAACCAAGAAATAGGGAGAACACAAACACATGGCCGCGACAGTTTATTATGATACGAATGCCGATCTAGGATTTTTAGAGGGCAAGAAGCTTGCCGTCATTGGCTACGGCTCGCAGGGTCATGCTCATGCGCTCAATCTGCATGATAGCGGGATGGACGTGCGGGTGGGGCTGCGGCCCGGCTCGAAGCGGTGGGCGCAAGCCGAAGAAGCCGGGCTAGTGGTCAAGACTGTGGAAGACGCGGCAAAGGAAGCCGATGTCGTGATGATCTTGATCAACGACGAGATTCAGGGCGATGTCTATAAAGAAAGCATCGCGCCCAATTTGGAGCCGGGTAATGCGCTGGCATTCGGCCATGGCTTCAATATCCACTTCGGTCAGATCCCGCTCATGCCCGGCGTAGACGTCTTTATGACCGCGCCGAAAGGGCCGGGGCATCTCGTGCGCCGGACCTTCACGGAAGGCAAAGGCGTCCCGTGCCTCATTGCAATCGCGCAGGATGCAACCGGCCATGCGAAGGATATTGCGCTGGCGTGGGCCAAAGGCATCGGCGGCAGCCGGGCTGGTGTGCTGGAAACCACGTTCAAGGAGGAGACCGAAACAGACCTGTTCGGCGAGCAGGCGGTCCTGTGCGGCGGTACGACGGCGCTGGTGAAAGCGGGCTTTGAAACGCTGGTCAATGCCGGATACCAGCCGGAAATCGCTTATTTCGAATGCCTGCATGAGCTGAAGCTGATTGTGGATTTGATGTACGAGGCCGGCATCGGCGGGATGCGCTACTCGATCTCGGATACCGCCCAGTATGGCGATATGACGCGCGGTCCGCGCATCATCAACGATGCCACCAAAGCCGAGATGGCGAAAATCCTCAAAGAAATCCAGACGGGGCAGTTCGCCCGCGACTGGATTTTAGAGAACAAAGCCAATCGCCCGATGTTCAACGCGCTCGCGGCGATGGACAACGCTTCCCAGCTTGAAGCCGTCGGTAAAAATCTTCGGGGCCTCATGTCCTGGGTTAAGAAGCCTGACACTGTGAGCGATTAAGAACCTAGCCCGGCCTCGTTCCTAATCTCCTACTCTTACCTCTAACCCTTCCTTCTTAGGGAGGGGTGGCCGAGGAACAAGGCCAAGGTAGGTTCTTAATGCTAGAAAGTTTTTATGCTGACACTTAACCTCACAAACAAAATCGCCGTTGTGACGGGCGCGACCGGCCAGCTAGGGCGCGTCATGGTGCGGACTCTGGCAGAATGCGGTGCGGACATTGCCATTCACTACCTGCAAAATGCGGACAAAGCGGCGGCGCTAAAGGCCGAAGTCGAAGTGCTGGGGCGGCGAGCGATTGCTGTGCAGGCCGATGTGACCGACGAACGGAGTGTTCTGGCGCTGCGTGACCAAGTGACACAAAGCCTAGGATTGGCGGATATCATTGTCAATAATGCCGTCAGTGGGTCTCCGTGGAAAAGCGTTCTGGAACAGTCGGTAGAGAGCTACGACACCCAGTATAAAAGCTCCGTGCTGCACAATGTCCTGATGGCGCAGGCATTTGTTCCCGGCATGATTGAGGCGGGCCACGGCGGACGGGTCATCGGCATCAACACCGAATGCGCGATGCAGAACTTCCCGACACAGTCGGCGTACGTCAGCGGCAAGCGCGGGATGGACGGCATTTTGCGTGTTCTCGCCAAAGAAATCGGCGAGCATGGCATCACCGTCAATCAAGTCGCACCGGGCTGGACTATCAGCGACAACGACCGGGCTTCCGGGGGTGAGGTGCAGCCGGACTATAGCAAATCGGTGCCGCTGCGCCGGCGCGGGACCGATCAGGAAATCGCCAACGTTGTTGCATTTCTCGCGTCCGATTTGTCGAGCTACATCACGGGCGCGTATGTCCCTGTCTGCGGCGGCAACGTCATGCCGGCAATTTAGAAGGATTAGGAACCCACCCCGTTCGTTCCTCGTGCCCCTCCCGAAGCGGGAAGGTGAAGAGCTTCAGGCTTGAGCAGCGGTGCGTCCTTTTCTGCTACTCCTTACCCTCACGCTTCGGGAGGGGCACGAGGAACGAACGGGGTGAGTTCCGAGAGCAAGATCATTATGAACACAAACAGCAGCAACCAAGTTCAAATCTTTGATACCACCCTGCGTGACGGCGAGCAGTCACCGGGCGCATCGCTCAATGTTGACGAAAAAGTAGAGATTGCCCGGCAGCTTATCCGGCTCGGCGTGGATGTGATTGAAGCGGGTTTCCCTGTTTCCAGCCCCGGCGACTTCGAAGCCGTCCGCCGGGTCGCCGCCGTCGTCGGGGACCGTGCGATTGTCTGCGGCCTGACACGAGCCGTTCCAAAAGACATTGATGTTGCGTGGGACGCGCTGAAAGGCGCAGCCCGCCCGCGCATCCATACGGGTCTCGGCGTCAGCGAAAGCCATTTGAAGCACAAGCTGAAAAAGACCGGCGACGAAGCCCTTGCCATCGGAATCGCCGCCGTGAAACACGCCCGCTCGCTCGGCTGCGAAGATATCGAATACTTCACTGAAGACAGCGGACGTGCCGACCCGGAGTATTTGTACCGGGTCATTGAAGCAGTCATTAAAGCCGGTGCGACCGTCATTAATGTCCCGGACACGACCGGCTATATGTCGCCCGAAGAGTACGGGGCGCTGTTCGCGGGCATCCTGAACCACGTTCCCGGCAGCGAGAACATCACGCTCTCGGCGCACTGCCACAATGATCTCGGCATGGCGACTGCCAATGCCCTCGCTGCGGTCAAGGCCGGAGCGCGGCAGGTGGAATGCACGGTCAACGGCATCGGCGAGCGGGCGGGGAACACGTCGCTGGAAGAAGTGGTCATGGCCCTTTATACGCGCGGCGACGTCTACGGCGTCGGCACGAAAATCAAGACCGAGGAGATCTACAAGACCTCGCGCATGGTCTCGACTATGACCGGCATTTTGGTCCAGCCGAACAAAGCAATTGTCGGTGCCAATGCGTTCGCCCACTCGTCGGGCATCCACCAGGACGGTGTTCTCAAAGAGCGCTCCACTTACGAGATCATGGACCCCAAGACCGTCGGCATCGGCGAAAGCAAGATTATCCTGTCGGCCCGGTCAGGCCGGGCCGGTGTCCGGCACCGTCTCACTGAGCTGGGCCATACATTTGCCGCAGAAGACGAATTCGAGAAAGTTTACACGCGGTTTCTTCTTGTTGCCGACAGCAAAAAAGTGGTCTATGATGAAGATTTAGATGCGATTGTCAGCGATGAGATGACCATCGTGCCTCAGACATATGAACTCGTGCAAGTGCAGGTCTCCTGCGGCGATCAGGCCATCCCGACGGCGACGGTCAAGCTGCGCCATGCCAACAAAGCGATTCTCATGGACGCCGACACCGGCAACGGCCCTGTTGACTCCATCTATCGAGCGATCAATCGCATCGTCCAGGTTCCCAATGAACTGATTGAGTTCACGGTCCAAAGCGTCACCGAGGGTATAGATGCGATGGCCGATGTCACTATTCGCATTAAAGCTGAAGGCAACATGATCTACACGGGCCACGCGGCCAATACCGACATCTTTGTCGCGTCCACAAAAGCCTATTTGCAGGCGCTGAACAAGCAGATTGCACGGTCAAGCGGGCGTACAGAGTCGGAGCAGGTGCTGGAACATGTCTGACAACCCCCTAGCCCCCAACTCTGGGGGAACCGGAGAAAGACACTCTGGCTCCCCGGAATCGGGGCGGGAGGGCATTTCCATCCGCCCTGCCCAGGCGCTCGACCTGCCGGCAATTATCACGCTCTGGCGCACTTTGCAGGACATCAATGCTTCCTACGACCCGCGCCTCACGCTGAACGCCAGGGCGGATGCCTGGTTTCTGGGCTACCTGCGCGATAATTTAGACAACCCAAACATGGCGATTTATGTCGCCGACCACGGCGGCAGCGTTATCGGCTATACGTTTGGGCAAATCATGCAGCGACCGACCCTTCAATCCGGCGACTGTGGCTACATCGCCGATGTCTGTGTTCGGGACGGCTGGCGTCGGCAGGGCGCGGGCCGTCAGCTCCACAGCCGCCTGAAAGCGTGGTTTTTGTCGCGCGGCATCACGGCAATCGAGGTGCAGGTAATCCGGGCCAACCCCGCGTCGCAGGCATTCTGGCGCAAGATGGGGTACAACGACTTTCTAAGAACGCTGAGAAGCGAAACCCACCCCGCCGTAGCACCGGCTACCCGGAGGGCAAGCGGCGATACGCAGTAATGCGTAGCATACCCTCCCCAAAGGGGAGGGTAAAGAGCAGGCCCAGCAGTCGACAATCTATTCTGCTCCTCGTCCTCCCTTTTGGGGAGGACCAGGGTGAAGCGAAGAATGAGCGAAGCGAGAAGGTGGGTTCTGGAGAAACATGCGATGGCAAAAATTGTTGTGATGGCTGGCGACGGTATCGGCCCGGAGATTATGGCGGAAGGGCTGAAAGTCCTCCACGCGGCGGCGCACAAGTACGGGCTGACGCTGGAGATGACTGACGCGCTGGTCGGCGGCGCGGCGTATGATGCCACCGGTCACCCGCTGCCGCCGGAAACTTTGGCGCTTGCCGAGAGCGCCGACGCCATTTATTTCGGCGCGGTCGGCGGACCCAAGTATGATGCGATCCCCGACCCGAATCTGCGCCCGGAGCGCGGCGCCCTGCTGCCTCTGCGCCAGAAATTAGAGCTGTACGCTAACCTGCGTCCGTGCGTTTTATATGCGTCGCTCGCCTCAGCCTGCCCCCTGCGGCCTGATTTAGTGGAAGGCGGCTTTGACATTCTGGTTGTCCGCGAGCTGACCGGCGGCCTCTATTTCGGACAGCCGAAGGCATGGGAAGGCGACCGGGCCGTAGACACCTGCGTCTACACCTGCGATGAGATCACGCGGATTGCGCGAGTCGGGTTTGAAGCGGCAGAGAAGCGCGGCCGCAAGCTTTTAAGCGTAGACAAAGCGAATGTCCTGGAAACATCCCGACTCTGGCGCGAGACTGTGACCCAGCTTGCGCCGGAATACCCGAACGTCGAGCTGTCGCATCAGCTTGTCGATGCGACCGCGATGGATTTGGTCCGCCGCCCGCAGTCGTTCGATACCATTGTCACCGAGAACTTGTTCGGCGACATTCTCAGCGACGAAGCCGCACAGCTTACGGGTTCTCTGGGAATGCTGCCGTCGGCCTCTTTAGGCGCGAAAAAAACCGAGTACGGCACATTCGGTCTGTATGAGCCGAGCCACGGCAGCGCCCCGGACATCGCTGGCACGGGCAAAGCAAACCCCTTAGCAACCATTCTGTCTGGGGCGCTGCTTCTGCGCTACTCGCTCGGCGCGGAAGCCGCTGCCTGCGGCATTGAAGCCGCCGTCGCCCGTATCTTGGAGTCCGGCTACCGCACCTCGGATATTCTCGAAGACGCCCCGAACTTCGTTCACGTCAACTGCCGCCAGATGGGCGATTTAGTCGCCGGGGCCGTGATGAACGGGGCGGACCCGCGGGATTAACCCACCTCCTTGCTTCGCAGGGGTCCTCCCCAAAGGGGAGGACACGGAGATTATGCCCTGCTTGCGTCGAACGTCTGAACTCTTTGTCCTCCCCTTTGGGGAGGACCCCTGCGAAGCAAGGAGGTGGGTATGCAAAAAATCGAAGCCGTCATCCGCCCGACCCGTTTAGACCAGGTTAAGCAGGCCCTCGAAGACATCGGCGTCATCGGCATGACCGTCACCGACGTGCGCGGCTATGGGCATCAGCGCGGTCACACCGAGAAGTACCGGGGCAATACTTATGTCGTCAATCTGCTGCCCAAGCTCAAGCTAGAATTGGTGGTCGCGGATAGCGACGCCGAAGCTGCCATGCTGGCGATTGAAGAAGCCGCCCGCACCGGCGAGATCGGCGACGGCAAAATCTTCGCGTACCCGGTCGAGCGGGCCATCCGCATCCGCACTGGCGACGAAGGGGAAGACGCGCTGTGATTGAAGCTCTGAAACTGCTGGAAGGGAATAAACCATGCTGATTAAAATCGCGTTGAGTGTCGTCGTTCTGGGACTAAGCAGCCACGCCTGTTTGGCGCAGACACACAAACCATTGCCCGTAGCTGTGCCTCCGCGCACTGCTCCACTAGATATTAGCCCCTGGCTGTTCCCCGTGCAAAACCGTGGCGGAGACCCGACGCTATTTACCCCCTGGACAACGCCAGCGCAGGCATGGGATCCGATTAACGCGAATTGGGATTTCACCGCTCTGACTTTGCGAATTTCGGGTATTCAACCTGGACTGCCCGTGAACAGAGCGCTGCTGTGGCTGAGGACGCTGGGGGGTATCGAGGACGGCGGAGTGCAAAGCATTCCGGCGACGCGCTACTTTTTCAGTCCGGGCATTATGGTATATGTGCCGACAAAAGATGGTTATGTCACTGGCCCACCCCAAATCACACGGGAGTCCTTCCACACTGACTAAAAGAGACTATGACCCAAAAAATAGACATCTATGATACGACACTGCGGGACGGCTCGCAAGGGGAAGGCATCTCGTTCAGCGTGGAAGACAAAGTCAAGATCGCGCGGCGCTTGGACGCCTTCGGGATTGACTATATCGAAGGCGGCTGGCCGGGGTCGAACCCCAAAGACATTGAGTTCTTTGAGCGTATGAAGTCGGTGCCGCTCTCCCATGCCAAACTCGCCGCGTTCGGCTCCACGCGGCGGCCTAACCGACGGGCCGAAGATGACCCGAATTTGCAGCAGCTTCTGGATGCCGGAACGCCGGTGATCACGTTTGTCGGGAAGTCGTGGGACTTCCATGTCACCGAAGCCCTGCGGCTGCCGCTGGAAGAGAACCTGGCGATGATCGCGGACACCGTGCGGTTCTACAAAGCGCACGGCAAAGAAACAATCTTTGACGCGGAACACTTTTTTGACGGCTGGAAGCGCAATCCGGCCTACGCCGCGCAGTGCCTGGACGCCGCGCTGTCGGCGGGCGTGGACTGTGTCGCACTGTGTGATACGAACGGCGGGACGCTGCCGGGGGAGATTGCGCTGATTGTCGGGGAAGTGACGGAGCAGTTTCCCGAAGGCCGGTTTGCAATCCACACGCACAACGATACCGAGTGCGGGGTCGCGAATAGTCTGGTCGGCATTCAAACCGGCTGCGTGCAGGTGCAGGGGACGATCAACGGGCTAGGGGAGCGGACGGGCAATGCGAACTTGACTTCTATCGTCCCATCGCTTTCGCTGAAGCTGGGCTATGATCTGCACTGCGCGGCGCACTTGTCGGAGCTATCCGAGCTGTCGGCGTACATGGATGAGATCGCGAATGTGACGCCGCGCACGTCGGCGGCGTATGTCGGGCGGTCGGCATTTGCCCACAAGGCCGGGCTGCATATTGACGCCATGCGGAAGAACCCGGAGACATACATCCATCTTGACCCGGCGCTGGTCGGCAACGAGAACCGCATCCTGGTTTCCGAGCATTCCGGGTCGTCGGCGATCTTGGAAAAAGTGCAGAAGACGGGGCTTGACCTGCGAAAAGACAGCCCGGAGACGAAAGAAATCTTAGCGCAGCTTACGGCGCTGGAGCATCAAGGCTATTCATTCGAAGGTGCGGAAGCGTCGTTTGCGCTGCTCGTCAAGAAAGCCACGGGAAGTTACCGGCAGTTGTTTGATCTCATCGGCTACCGGGTGATTGTCGAGAAGCGCGGCGGCGACAAAGAAGCCATTACGGAAGCCACCCTGAAGCTGTGCGTCGGCGACCAGGAAATGCTCACGGTGGCCGAAGGGGATGGTCCGGTAAACGCTTTGGACAGCGCCCTGCGCCTCGCCCTGACACCGCACTACCCGGAGCTTGCGTCTATCCGTCTGACCGACTTCAAGGTGCGCGTCATCAATGTCAAAGAAGGCACGGCGGCCAAAGTCCGCACAGTGGTAGACTATGCTGATGCCGGGGAAACCTGGTCTACCATTGGCGTTTCCACCAACATCATTGACGCATCGTGGCACGCGGTCGTGGACAGCATCGAATACGGCCTTTTGCGGGCGAAATAGGCGCTTCCTTGTGACTCTGCTACGGCGTCAGCGACACGCGCACGTCATTTCCTGGCCGGGCATCGTTGTTTTGCAGGGTAAAGATCAGCTCTTTGACCTGAGTAGCTTCAGGGACGCTGAACAAGATGGTGAAATCGGTTTTTGCTCCCGGCAAAAGCGACTTGCTTTGAGCCGTCGAGCCGTCCAAATCGTAGCAGTCTGGCGGGTATGACTCGCCTTCTGTGTCCGTCAGGGCGTTGTTGATTTTGCGCTCGCCGGGAAGCGGCGCGATCCAAAACGTCTGCGCCGCCTTCTGGCCGTTGGTCATGCGGCAGTGGACAGCGACCATCTTAAAGCGCGGCGCGGCGGAAATCGTGTGGGAAGCGCTGTCATAGTGCAGCGAGTTGGCTTCTTCCAGGAACTTTGCCGGGTAGGAGGTCGGCGTTTCCACACTGCGGACCTCAAACCGCCACCAGCCGTCAAAAAGAACGTCGCCCACCTTGCCTTCCGTCACTGCCTGCACCTGATTGGTTCCGCCTGCCTTGGTGAGTGCGTAGCCGCCGGGCCGCTTAACGACGATCATGCCCAGCGCTTTGGCGACATCGGACACTTTGACATAAGCGCTGCCGCCGACGGTGCGGACAGTGGTAGAGGCGGTTTTCCCATTGACGGTGAGAGTCTCGTCCGCGAGTGCCGGCAGGGCGGCGAGGGTGAGTGCCAGTACAAGCAGCGGTCCTTGCAAAGAGATCAGCTTAAGACAGTTCATGTTCTTCTCCTTGTTGCAGTGTTCCGGCATTGTACCACGGATTGGAACCAGGGCAGTATTATTGACTTCTCTCAGTCTACCGGGTACAATTTCGGCATTGCACTCGTAGCTCAGTGGATAGAGCAATCGCCTTCGGAGCGATCGGTCGGGCGTTCGAATCGCTCCGGGTGCACTCGCTTTTTCTGCGATTTTGTTCTGCGACCTCGCCGTTACTGGCCCAGGTCGCTTTTCTTTGCCGATAAGAACCCACCCCGGTTCGTTCCTCACCGACCCTCCCGATACGGGAAGGTAAAGAGTTTCGGAGCAAGAAGCATAGGAGCGCTGCCTACCGCGTGCTCTTGTCATGGCTCCTCACCTTCCCGTATCGGGAGGGTCGGTGAGGAACGAACCGGGGTGGGTTCCGTACTTTGAGAATAACTTATGGCTGTTTTGTTGAGCTGTGCGGCGCTGACGAAATCTTACGGAGCGCGGCCTTTGTTTCAGGACATTTCGCTTGGCGTTGGAGACGGCGAGAAGATGGGACTGATTGGGCCGAACGGGGCGGGCAAGTCGACGCTGCTGAAAATTTTCGGCGGTCTCGAGAAGCCCGATAGCGGGACGGTCTCGGCCCGGCGCGGCCTTCGCATCGCCTACATTGCCCAAGAAGACGTCTTCCCAGGCGGTGCAACCGTCGGCGGTGTGCTGACCGATGCGCTGGCATCTGAGCATTTAGACGAGATCGAGCAGGAGGTTCGGATTGAAGTGGCGCTCGGCAAAGTCGGGTTCACCGAGCGGGACCAAGCTGTCGGAACGCTGTCAGGCGGCTGGAAAAAGCGGCTGTCGCTGGCCCGTGCGCTGGTGCAGGATGCCGAGCTGCTGCTGATTGACGAGCCGACGAACCACTTGGATTTGGAAGGCGTTTTGTGGCTCGAAGGCTTGCTGCAAGAGGCCGGGTTTGCATTTGTCCTCATCAGCCACGACCGCGTGTTTTTGGAGAATGTGACCAATCGGGTCGTCGAGCTGCACCCTGCCTATGCGGAAGGCTACCTCAGCGTCAACGGCACTTACAGCGATTTTTTGGTTCAGCGTGAAGAATATCTTGCGGCCCAGGCGCACCGGGAAGACGCGCTGCAAACGCAGGTCAAGCGCGAAATCGAATGGCTCCGGCGCGGGCCGCAGGCGCGGACCACGAAAGCGCAGGGGCGCATTCAGCAGGCCGGGCAGATGATCGAGGAACTCGCCGAACTGAAGTTCCGTAATGCTCAGGGAAAGACCGCCGGAATTGACTTCAATGCGTCAGGGCGGCAAACCCGTGACTTAATTGTCGCCAAAGAACTCAGCAAGACGCTCGGCGGACGTACCCTGTTTTTGGGATTAAACCTGACGCTTGCGCCGGGAACGCGGCTTGGCCTCATCGGGCCAAACGGCAGCGGCAAGACAACGCTGATTAAGATTCTGACGGGCGAGATCAGCCCGGACAGCGGCACGGTCAAGCGGGCCGACGGCCTGCGCGTCGTTTTGTTTGACCAGGCCCGGCAGCAGCTTGACAAGTCGCTGTCGCTGCGCGATGCTCTCAGCCCGAACTCCGATACCGTGACATACCGGGGCAACCCGATGCACGTTTCCGGCTGGGCCAAGCGGTTTTTGTTTAAGACCGAGCAGCTTAATACGCCGATCCGGGTGCTGTCCGGCGGCGAGCAGGCCCGAATACTTATCGCTAATCTGATGCTTCAGCCCGCCGATGTACTGATTTTAGATGAGCCGACCAACGACCTAGACATCCCGACACTGGAAGTGCTGGAAGACAGCCTCCTGTCGTTCCCTGGCGCATTAGTTTTAGTCACGCATGACCGTTATCTGCTGGACCGCGTCTCCACTGACCTGCTGGCGCTCGATGGACGCGGCGGGTCGGCGCATTTCACGGGGCTATCGCAGTGGGAAGCCGCCCAAAAGCCGGCGCCGATTGCCGCGCCCGCTCCGGCACGTCCAAAAGCCGCCGCGTCCGTGCCAAGCCGCTTATCCACGTCGGAACGGCGGGAACTCGGCCAAATCGAAGCGAAAATCGAAGCCGCCGACGAGGCAGTCGCCGCTTTAGAGCGTCAGTTAGAAGACCCGAAAGTTGCTTCGGACGCCGCCCTTCTGCACGAAGTTTGGAACGCCCTGCCGACTGCCCGCGACCAGGTTTCCGCGCTGTACGCCCGCTGGGAAGAACTGGAAGCGAAGAAGGGGTAAGCCAAAGCACCCGGCACTGAAAGTGCCGGGCTACTGTTGAATGGAAGTCCCTGCGGGACTGAATGCCGTCAGCAGTCAACTTATCTCCAGTGTCGGAGACACTTCCATTCAACAGTAGCCCGGCACTTTCAGTGCCGGGTGCTGAGCTTTACTAGAAACGAGTCTCTCATGCCGCTCGACAGCCCTACCGACGCTTTTGCCGACACTTACCCGCCCGGCACCGTCCGCGCCCTGCTTGACACCGATTTGGTGACGCCTCCCACTCGTGCGGTCTTAACCGCGCGTTTGGAGACGCCCGCGACTGACCCCCGCTTCTTTGCCGACCACGACTTTTACACGCTCTGCGCGGTGCTGGAGCGGCTTTTTGCGAACCCCGTCGCGCCGTCCGCCCGCGCGATGGCCTTAGCAATAGATATGAGATTGGCCGCTGGCAAAAGCGACGGCTGGCGCTATGACAGCCTCCCACCTGATGCCGAGGCGGCGCGTCTTGGGCTGCAAGGCTTGGACCAATCAGCACAAGCGCTGCACCAAAGCGAGTTTGCTTCACTAGGCACGGAGCAGCAGGACGTGCTTTTGACGGCGGTGCAGGCAGGCAAGGCATCAGGCGAGATCTGGCAAACGCTGCCAGGTGACCATTACTTTGAAGATTTGCTGGCTGAGGCGACCGCGTGTTACTACAGCCATCCTCTCGCACAAGAAGAAATCGGCTATGTCGGCATGGCCGACGGTCAGGGCTGGTCGAAAATCAAAATGAATGAGCGCGAAGCCTGGGAGCCGGAAGCAAAAGCTCTGGCCGCGCCCAGTCTGGCTTCGGTTGACCTGACAATGGCCCCCATCACGGCGTCTGTTCCAAATCCGCAGGATGTCCCGGCGAAAAGAACCTACTTGCTGACCGAGACCGTAGACGCAGTCGTTATCGGCACCGGCGCAGGCGGAGCGCCGCTGCTGGCACGTCTCGCGGCGGCGGGCCGAAGCGTGGTCGCACTCGATGCCGGGAAGTTCTGGGACCCTGCCCGCGACTTTGCAACTGACGAGCGGTCGCAGGAAAAGCTGTTCTGGAACGATGAGCGGCTGTCCGCGGGCGGGAACCCGCTGCCGTTTGGGGCGAACAACTCCGGCATCGGGGTCGGCGGCTCGACCCTGCACTACACTGCCTACACGCCTCGCGCCCACAAGGGCGACTTCACACTGCACTCGGATTTTGGAGTCGGGGTAGACTGGCCGCTTGGCTACCGCGACTTACAGCCGTATTACACCGAGCTTGAACAGTTCTTAGGGATTTCCGGTCCGTCGCCGTACCCGTGGGACGCCCATGACCAAGCCTATCCGCTCGCGCCTTTGCCGCTGAACGGGGCTGCACAGCTGATGGAAAGCGCCTGCGCCGTCATGGGTATCAAAACATCGCCTGCACCGAATGCTGCGCTGTCCGGGCCGTATTTTCAGCCCGGCGTCGGCTGGCGCAAGGCGTGTACCAATCGCGGCTTCTGCCAGGCAGGCTGCTCGGTCGGCGCGAAAGCCAGCATGGATGTGACATTTATTCCCATCGCTCTCCAAAGCGGCGCAGAAATCCGCTCGGAATGCTTTGTCACACAGGTCGAGACCGATAAATCCGGCGCAGTCCAAGGAGTGGTCTATGTGCAGGACGGGCGCGAGCATCGGCAGCCGTGCCGGAACGTCTTCTTGTGCGGTGGTGCGATTGAAACGCCGCGGCTCCTGCTGATGAATGGACTGGCGAATGGCAGCGGGCAGGTGGGGCGCAACTTCATGGCTCACACGGCAATCCAGCTCTGGGGCCAATTTGAAGAAGACATCCGGCCCTACAAAGGCATTCCCGGCGGGCTGATTTCCGAAGACACGCACCGGCCTAAAGACGCCGACTTTGCCGGTGGGTATTTGTTACAGAGCATCGGGGTGATGCCGGTCACCTATGCCAGCCAGTTCGCGCGAGCCGAGGGAGTCTGGGGGCAAAAAATGCGCGACCACATGCGCGGCTACAACCATGTCGCCGGCATCAACATCTGCGGCGACTGCCTGCCCTACGCGCATAACTACCTAGAGCTGTCCTCAGAAAACGATGCTCGCGGCCTGCCGAAGCCGCGCGTCCACTTCACGGCAGGCGAGAACGAAAAGCGCATGACCGCGCACGGCGAGAAGATCATGCGGGCGCTTTGGGAGCAGGCGGGCGCGAAGGAGGTTTGGGCTTTGGAGCGCTACGCACACACCATCGGCACCTGCCGCATGGGCGACGACCCGGCTTCGTCGGTTGTGGACGCCGACTGCCGCGCCCACGATGTTCCCGGCCTGCATATTGTGGACAACTCGGTCTTCCCCAGCGCCCTCAGCGTCAACCCGGCGCTGACCATTATGGCCCTGAGTCTGCGGACGGCAGATCGGTTCCTGAGCGGAAGCGTCTGAAATCGTGTTTGCTTGCTTTTTCTGCTGTTCTTGCTTTCAAGAGCGCCCCACTGCTGGGGCGCTCTTAGTGTTTTTCTTAACATACAACAATAAATCATCAACAAGTAGCTATTGCAGACAAAATATGGTAAAGAGTAAAAAGGAAATAGCCATAATCAAAAGCATTGAACTTTTGGAGCGTCTCTGCCAGATGCGCTCTTGTTGGAAAGACGTTAAAGATGTTTGTGAACAATTCTCCTCATGCAAGCCAGAGCCATACGGATGAGGAGCGCCGACTGGCGGCACTCTGCTCTTACAACGTTTTAGACACGCTGCCGGAAAAAGATTTTGATGATATTGTAAGCCTTGTTTCTGCAATCTGCGATGTGCCGGTTGTACTCATCAGCCTGGTAGACAAAGACCGACAGTGGTTCAAGGCACACAGAGGTGTAGACATCACTCAAACCCCGCGTGATGTGGCGTTCTGTGCCCATGCGCTTGGACAAGAGGACCTCTTCATCGTTCCCGATGCCACCCAAGACGAGCGATTTGCTGCCAACCCGCTTGTCACGGGCGATCTTGGTGTCCGCTTTTATGCCGGTGCGCCTCTGTTGACACCAGAAGGGGAAGCGCTGGGAACTCTGTGCGCTATTGACAGCAAGCCGCGCACGCTGACGGACAATCAGCAGGATGCGCTGCGGATCCTGAGCCGTCAGGTCATGGCCCAGCTTGAGCTGCGCCGCCGGATGGCGGAACAAAAGCGGACCATGCAGGATCGCTGGAAAGTGACCGAGCGCCTGCGCCTGCTGGAAGCTGCCGTCGAGAAAGCCAATGACGTCATTATTATCACCGAAGCCGAACCGACCAACCTGCCCGGCCCGCGCATTGTTTATGTCAATGCCGCTTTCACTAAAATGACTGGATATACGGCGGAGGAAGCGATCGGCCAGACGCCGCGCCTCCTGCAAGGACCCGAAACCGATCAGAAAGTCAATGACCAGATCCGGAAAAGCTTAAAGAGATGGAAGCCGGTGCAGGTGGAAGTGCTGAACTACTGCAAGGACGGCACGAAGTTCTGGTCTGATCTAAGCATTGTCCCGATTGCCAATTCTAAAGGCTGGTACACGCACTGGATCTCGGTCCAGCGCGATGTCACCGCCCGCAAGGCGCTGGAAGTACAGCGGGAAACGCTGCTGGCGGAAGCGGTGGAACGCGCCGATCTTGACTCGCTCACGGGGCTGTGGAACCACCGCGGCTTCCAAAAGCGGCTGCAAGCCGAAGCCGACCGTGCCCAGCGCACCGGCGAGCGTCTGGTGATGGCGATGGTGGACGTGGACAACTTCAAGTTCTTCAACGACGTGTACGGGCATACGGTCGGCGACGAAATTTTGCGTCAGGTGGCTTCGGCGCTGCGGGGAAGCTGCCGCTCCTACGACACGCTGGCCCGGTACGGCGGAGATGAGTTTGCCCTGCTGGCTTCGGTTCCGACCACCGAGAGTGTGGCTTCTTTAGAGGAGCGCCTGCGCGGTGCCTTGGCGGGCCTCGGATATACCCCTGATGGCTACGACACGGTCATTCCTATTGGCGCGTCTGTCGGCATGGCGGTTTTTCGGGAAGAAGCGGCAACCCGGCTGGAACTGGTGAATCTGGCAGACCAGCGCCTGCGAACAGCAAAGGCCGGAGAAGGCGCGAAGGCAGAATTAGTAGAAAGGTTCCGAGCGAAGTTTGCCCGCTCCCGTTCCGGCTTCCCAATGCTGAGCGCCTTAGTGAATGCCGTGGATATCAAAGACCGCTACACCTGCCGCCACTCCGAAGATGTCATGGTCTACAGCCTGCAAATCGCGGCGGCGCTCGGCCTCGACGAAGCCGCTCAGCAGGCAATCGCGGTCGCAGCCTTGCTGCACGATGTCGGGAAGATCGGGGTGCCGGACGACATTCTCCGCAAGCCGGGGCGCTTGACGGACGCCGAGTTTGAGGCCATCCAGCAGCACCCGGAGATGGGGGCAAACATCGTCGGCGCGGTTCCCGGCTTCGAGGAAGCCCTTGATGCGATCCGTCATCATCACGAGCGATGGGACGGCGGCGGATACCCCTTTGGGCTGATCAGGGAAGAAACGCCTCTCTCCGCGCGTCTTATGGCCGTCGCCGACGCTTATTCAGCGCGATGACGACGGATCGGCCCTACCGCAAAGGGATGCCCCCGGAAAAAGCGCAGCGTATTTTAGAAGAAGGCGCAGGGTCGCAATGGGACCCGGTCTGTGTCCGCGCATTCCTCTCCGTGCAGGCTGTTGTGCCTGCTCAGGGGGCGGCTCACTTTCCCCGCAAACGGGCGGCTTAATCCAGAGCCAGTAGCAGATCCAAATCAAAATCGGCGCAAAAGAAGTCTGTGCTTTGGAGCGTTACGCGCACACCATCGGCACCTGCCGCATGGGCGACGATCCGACCTCGTCGGTCGTCAACGCCGATTCTGCGCCCGTGCAGACCATCATGGCCCTCAGCCTGTGAACTGCCGACAAGTTTCTCAGTCGCGGCGTCTAAGTACCTTCTTGCTTTTGTGTTTCGATGTCCAGAGCGCCTCTTGAAGAGGCGCTTTTTTCGTCTTAGTATACAAACAATGATTAACAATAATTGACTATTATTGTAAAAATATGGTAAAGAGTAATGGGGGGCGCTGCCATAATTAAGAGCAGCAACCGTTTGGGTGCATTTGAGTAAATGCATTCCAGTTAGAAAGACCTTCATGAGTAATATCCCCGGTGCAAGCCAGGACCAAGCGGCTGAAGAGAGTCGGCTAGCAGCACTCCATTCCTACAACGTTTTAGACACGCTGCCGGAAAAAGAGTTCGACGACATTGTTCGCCTTGTCTCCTATGTCTGCGACGTCCCGGTCGCACTTATCTCGCTGGTTGACAAAGACCGGCAGTGGTTCAAGGCAGGCAAAGGCACGGACATCACCCAAACTTCGCGTGAGGTATCGTTCTGCGCCCATGCAATCGGTCAGGAAGATCTTTTTATTGTCCCCAACGCCACCCTGGACGAGCGGTTTCACGCCAACCCGCTTGTGACCAGCGATCTGGGTGTTCGCTTTTACGCCGGTGCGCCGCTATTGACCCCGGAAGGAGAAGCGCTAGGGTCGCTCTGCGCCATTGACAGCAAGCCGCGCACGCTCACTGCCGAGCAGCAGGAAGCGCTGGTGACACTGAGCCGCCAGGTCATGGCCCAGCTTGAGCTGCGCCGCCGGATCGCAGAGCAGGAACGAACGATACAGGAGCGCTGGAAAGTCACCGAGCGCCTGCGGATGCTGGAAGCCGCCGTGGAAAAAGCCAACGACGTCATTTTGATTACCGAGGCCGAGCCGTTTGACCAGCCCGGTCCGGCTATTGTTTATGTCAATCCGGCCTTCACCAAGATGACAGGCTACACGCCGGAAGAAGTGCTGGGGAAGACGCCGCGCATTTTGCAGGGACCGGACACGGACCTTGCGGTCAATGCCAAAATCCGGCGCAGGCTTGAGAAATGGAAGCCGGTGCAGGTGGAGGTACTAAACTACCGCAAAGACGGCACGAAGTTCTGGTCGGAGCTGAACATTGCTCCGATTGCCAACGCTCAAGGCTGGTACACGCACTGGATTTCGGTCCAGCGCGATGTCACCGCCCGCAAGGCCGAGCAAAAGCGAAGCGAGGAGACCAACGCAGAACTGGAACGGCGTGTTCAGGAGCGTACCGGAGCGCTGGCCGCCGTCAATGCCGCGCTGGAAGCGGAAATCGCCGAGCGCAAGGTGCTGGAAGTGGAGCGCGAGCGGCTGCTGGCCGAGGCGCTGGAACGCGCCGATCTGGACCCGCTGACCGGACTGTGGAACCACCGGGGCTTTCAAACCCGGCTCGAAGCCGAGGCGGACCGCGCCCAGCGCACGGGCTGCCGGCTGGTGCTGGCGATGATTGACGTGGACAACTTCAAGTTCTTCAACGATGTGTACGGGCATACGACCGGCGACGAAATTTTGTGCAAGGTCGCACGGGCGCTCCGCGCAAGCTGCCGCTCCTACGACACGCTGGCCCGCTTCGGCGGCGACGAGTTCGCTCTACTGGCGTCCTTGCCCGAAACCGAAGACGCCGCCGCGTTCACCGAGCGCATCCGGGCATCTTTGGCGGAGCTTGGGTACATCCCGCCGGAGTACGACTCGGTCATCCCCATCGGCGCCTCGCTCGGCCTGGCCGTATTTGGGGAGGAAGCCGCGACACGGCTGGATCTGGTGGAGCTTGCCGACCAGCGGCTCCGCAGCGCGAAGGCCGGCGAAGGCACGAAAGCCGCCCTGGTCAACCGCTTCCGAACGCAGTTCGCCAAATCCCGCTCCGGCTTCCTAATGCTGAGTGCGCTGGTCAACGCTGTGGATGCGAAAGACCGCTATACCTGCCGGCATTCCGAGGATGTCATGGTCTACAGTCTGCAAATCGCGGCGGCGCTGGGTCTTGACGCGGCGGCCCAGCAGGCCATCGCCGTTGCGGCCCTTCTGCACGATGTCGGAAAGATCGGGGTGCCGGACCATATTCTTCGCAAGCCCGGACGATTGTCGGACGAGGAGTTTGACGCGATCCGGCAGCACCCGGAGATGGGGGCAAACATCGTCGGCGCGGTTCCCGGCTTCGAGGAAGCCCTTGATGCGATCCGTCATCATCACGAGCGGTGGGACGGCAGCGGCTACCCCGGCGGCCTGCGCGGGGAAGAAGCGCCGCTCGCCGCCCGGCTGATGGCGGTCGCCGATGCCTACAGCGCGATGACGACCGACCGGCCGTACCGGAAAGGAATGCCGCCGGGAAAAGCGCAGCGCATTTTAGAGGAAGGCGCAGGGACGCAATGGGACCCTTCCTGCGTCCGTGCGTTCCTCCGGGCACTTTCTGAGGGCCGCGCCCTTAGCGCGGCCTAAGTGCGGCCTAATCGAGCGCGAGCAGCAGGTCCAAATCAAAGTCGGCGCTGCGGATTTCTTCTTTCAGATCGTCCACGTCGGGCCTCACGCGCGGCAGCTTTCGGAGCGTGTCGTACAGCTCGCGCGGCGGGTTGACCGAGATGACCATGACGACCCGGTTGTTGTCGTCGAGATACAGCTCGTCAAAGCGGTTCGAGTCGGGGTCCCCATGGAAGAGGCCGCCGTGGCCGCCCTGCGGGTCGCCGAACAGCTCGAAATGGATGTCCAGCTCATCGGAATAAAAGTTCGGGACATGGTCGTAGGCAATCTTCTGCCCGGCCATGTTCGCCCCGGCAATTTCCCCGTGCCACAGCGCATTGTTCCAGTGTTCCACCCGCCACTGCTTACCGAGTACCGGGTCCACAAATCCCGCGACATCTCCTGCGGCGTACACATCCGGCGCGGATGAGAGTAAAAACTCGTTGACCAGAACGCCGTTTTTCTTCTCATCGACGTCTACCCCGGTCGCCAGCGCAAACTCTAGGTTTGGCTTGACTCCAACCCCGACCAGAACAATGTCGCCATCAATCTCCCGGCCTGCTTTGGTTTTGACGCCCGCCGCCGTGATTTCCGTGACTTCGTCGCCTAAAATAATCTCCGCCCCGGCGGCTTCCAGCTTCTTCTGTAAGAACGCGCCGTATTCCGGTGATGCAAACTTGCTCCACAGGTGGCCGGTCGGCTCGACAATCGTCGCCTGCCCGCCTTCGGTGAGATAATCCGACGCGACTTCCACCCCAATATAGCCGCCGCCGACCAAAATAATTTTCCCGCCCAGCTTGGCACGGAGCGCGTCGCTGTCTTCCCAGGTTCGCAGGGTGCGAACATTCGGCCCGTCTGCGCCGGGAACATCCAGCGGCTTTGGGGACGACCCAGTGGCGATCAGCAGCTTTTCGTAGACAACCGTATCGCCATTTTCCAGCGTAACGATTTTCGTTTTCGTGTTCGCGCCCGCCGCCTTTGTTCCCGTCAAAAGCGTGACTTCGTTCTGCGCGTACCAGTCGTCGGTTTGAACCAGCAGAACGTCTTCCGCCTTTGCTTCCCCGCGCAGATACTCTTTCGACAGTGGGGGCCGGTGATACGGTGGGTGAGGCTCAGAGCCGATAATGAGGATTCCGCCCTTGAGGTCATACTTGCGAATCGTTTCCGCCGCCGTCGCGGACGCGAGGCCGCCGCCGATCAGAACATAACGTGCGGAATGCTGTGTCATAAGGTAACCCTTTCTAGGGTGTAAATCGATAGATGGCACAAATTTACCCGTGCAGGGGCAGGGTCAATCAGAACTAATGCTTTATACACCGTAGGGACGCAGTAAAGACGAGAGGGCGCGGTAAGCAGCGCCCCTGCAAGTGACAAAACAGATTTCTGGACTACCACCGTACTTCTAAATCACTGCCGCCTGGAATGGCGTACTCATATTCGCCGTCCCGCGCTGACGAACTGGAGAGGTCTTTGCCGCTGAGCCGTAGGGAAACATCCGGCAGCAGAGAAATACCATCGGCTGCGATCAGCTTCAAGCGGCAGGAGAACGCGGGAATACCGTGGACGCGCAGATCAGCGCAGCCGGGGGCGGTGCTGAGGATTGTCAGCGGGTAATCGCAGGCAATCTGGAACGGAGCATCCGGCGGCGTCTGGAAGGAGCGGGTCGCAAACGCAAACGCCGCGCCTGCGCCGTAGACTTCCTGACCGACCGCGCCTGCCGGGTCGCCCGCCGGGTACAAATCTTCCATGGGGACGGCCAGCGTGCGGTCTAAGTGTCCGTTGCGGATTTCGGTCGCCAAAGCGTGTTCGGGCAGCTCGCCCGGATAGTAATACCAAGCGCGGTTGAGCAGGCAGCGGCAGTATTCAGTAATTAGCAGACGCGCCGAGTCGGGCAGGTCGTCACCCGCATGGGCAAACATTTGGTGGAATGCGGCGAACGACTCAAAAGCCTCGAAGATCGCCGTATACTCGGCGTCATGCAGGCACAGGACGCCTAAAAAGGCCGGGAAGTATTTTGCCGCGCCGAGCTTGCAGTCGTAAAATGTCGTATGCTGGAAGAACGATGCCAGCAGCAGCAAGCTCTGGTCACGGAAAAAGTCGTCACCGGTCGCCTGCCAGAGCCGCAGCGCCGCCGCAGCGCCGATGGCTGTGATGTTGAACTGGTAGCCGATGGCGAACCGATACCCTATCATCGCCTGAATGGCCGCTTTGGCTTCTTCCAAGTAACGCGCGTCGGCAGTCAAATCCCAGGCTTCAAGCATCACGGCCGCGTAAATACCGCCGACATCCGACTGCCCCGGCTCGCCGTCTTTGCGCCTGCCGGTGAGGACTTCCAGCGTTTCCAAATTGAACTTGACTGGCCAGCGGTACTCGAAGTGATGGGCGGTTCCGATAGCATGTTCCAGCGAGCCAAGCAGCAGCCGCCGCGCTTCGTCATCGCCGCGCTTCGCCAGACGTGCTAAATCCAGCAGGGGATGGTACAAGTACCAGGAGTCGGACTCGGCGCGGTCTTTTTCGTCGGGGGCATCCGGCAGATACCGGCGCACCGCGCCCAAGCTTTCGTCGAAGAATGCCGGGACGCCGGCGCGGAGCTTGTCCGCAAAAGGCATCGGCTTCCCTGCCCATTCGCCGTATTCCACAATCGGCAGCATCAGGGCAAGCTGAACCATGCTGTCCGGCTCCTCCGCGCCGATGTAGGGGCGGGCATAAGTCAAGCCGTTCCGCACGGAAAGGCAGCCATCGCCCGTCTGCAAATCGTAGAGAGCGTTGACGGCTCGTCCCGGCCAATCCCGCCACTCGGTCTGCGGCTGCGTCAGATGCGGGTACATCACCGCAAGGCTGTCCAGATACAGCCGGGCGGCTTCCCGCTCATTGTGCGGAATCTGCGGGCTGATGCAGACAAACGCATCCGAGACGACAACCTCCTGCCCGGTGGGAAGCGGCGTTTCTGACGCCGGGAGTCGAAACCCAAGCTGCGGCCATTGGCCGCCGACAAGGCCAGCCGGCTTTGTTCCAAGCGTCTCAAACAGCGGGTTCAGCGCGGTGAAATTGTGCAGGTACAGCGCCGACCCGAATGCCGGCTCCGACAGCGTGAAGAACAGCGCCGCCGCGCCGACCGTCGGCTGTCCGGCATGTGCCGTGCCGCGCGTCCCGATTGGGCTGCTGCTGAGACCAACGGGATAAACGTCGTGCGGCATGGAGGGCAAAATCAAGTCCACGGACGGCGTGAGCTTCGTCGTCCAGTGCAGCAGGCCGCTGTCCAGTAGTTCAATGGTCACGGCAAATGCGCCAAGCGGCGCTTGCAGCGAGACATGGACTGACTGCGCTTCCGCCGCCGCATCTTCCATCGCCGCATCTTCCATCGCCGCATCTGCCACTGTCAGGCTGCCGCCAGGCGCGTAGGCGGCTCGAAACGCCACCCCGCCGCCCCTTGACCCATGCACAACCAGCCAAAGCGAATCGCGGCCTGCCTGCACGTCCAGCGTCCTTCCGTCCGCCAGCGGCCAAGAGTGCAGAGGAGCATTCGCCGACAGCTCGCTTTGCACTGCCGCTGTCCAGGCATCAATTCCAGCCACGTCATCATTCTCAATCTGATCTTCGTGCATCATCATCTCTTTTCTATAGAACTATGCCTGCCACGTTTTTCCCAAAATTTGCCTGAGCATACCGGCTGCACGAAACTATTTTAAGACGCGGAACACAAATGAAAATGCGAAAATAAGTCGTTCCGAAACTGTCCGAAACATTGCAGCGACCGGCTCGGATTAGGCCGCACGCGCAGAGTCTATATTTTCAAGGCACTTGGCATGAATCGTGCAGAGAAAGTCTCTATGACCCCTCCTCTCCGTACTTCCCCCGCCAATGCGCCTCCGAAAACCATTTTGTATGCTGACCACACAGCAAAGCTCGGTGGTGGCGAGATCGCCCTGCTTAACTTGGTTATGGCACTGGACCCGGCGAAGTACCGGCCACTGGTTGTGCTGGCCGAAGATGGGCCGCTGGTAAAAAAGCTGCGAGCGGCGGGAATTGAAACCGAGATACTGCCGCTCGACCCTGCCCTGCGGGAAACGCGCAAAGACACACTGGGGGCCGGCTCGCTGCTGAAGCTGGGGCAGATCAAAACTCTGCTGGCGTACAGCCGGCGCTTGGCGCGTTTCGCCAAAGCGCAGAAAGCGAGCCTGATCCATACCAACTCGCTGAAAAGCGACATTTACGGCGGGGTCGCCGGGCGTCTTGCCGGCATCCCCGTGCTGTGGCATGTCCGGGACAGCATCAACGCCGACTACCTGCCGGGCGTCGTCGCATCCGGCTTCCGCTTTCTGTCACGTCTGCTGCCGCAAGTGGTCGTGGCGAATTCGCATAGCACGCTGCGCCAGCTTTGGCCGAAGCGAGTTCGATCAGGTGCGGTCGTTTACAGCGGTGTTCCGACCGAAGTGGTCCATGACGGCTATGTGGAAGAAGAAGTCGCTGTAGGCACGACGGACGACTCCGGTGCCTGGAACCGCCCGCCGGTCATTGCTCTGATCGGCCGGATCGCGGAATGGAAAGGCCAGCATGTCTTTCTGCGGGCCGCCGCCGCCGTCCGCCGCCGCTTCCCGGACACGCGCTACTGGATTGTCGGCGCTCCGCTGTTTGGAGAACACGAGTACGAGCGCTCCCTGCATGCGATGACCGAGCAGCTTGGCATGACTGACTGTGTTGAGTTTCTGGGCTTTCGAGACGACGTTGCTCAGCTCATGCCGCAGATAAACATCGTGGTCCACGCCAGCACGCTCGGCGAGCCGTTTGGTCAGGTCGTGATCGAAGGCATGGCAGCGGGCAAGCCGCTTGTCGCCACCAATGGCGGCGCACTGCCGGAGATCGTCATCCCCGGCGAGACGGGATATTTGGTAGAAATGGGCAGCGCCGAAGAAATGGCGGCGGCGCTGGAGCGCCTGCTGGCGGACCCGGCGCTGGCGCGGGCCATGGGCCAAGCTGGATGCCGCCGGGTGGAGCGTCTATTCACAATCCGCCACACCGCCCGCAAAATGGAGACGGTGTACGACGCTTTGCTTGCCCACCGCCGGATTGTCTCCACTGAGCCGCTTGGTTCCATCCCCTCCGCCACTGGAATTTCTGGCTGAACTTAGGTATCATAGCGCCATGAAGCAGGCGGTGAGCGTGAGTTTAGGGTCGTCGGCGGGCGACTTCGTGCGGGAAATCACGCTGGCCGGGGAGAAGGTCCGGCTGACCCGTGAGGGAACAAACGGCGACATGGATCAGGCTAGGCGACGCATCCAGGAGCTTGACGGCAGAGTAAACGCGCTTGGCCTCGGCGGGATCGACATTTCGCTGTCAGTCGGCGGTGAGCGCTTCTTTATCGGGGATGGGGTGCGCCTCGCGGAAGCCGCGACCAAGACTCCGCTTGTAGACGGCAGCGGCCTAAAAAATACTCTGGAGCGGCGCGTCATCCGCGGGCTGGCGGAAGCAGGCAGAGTCGCGCCGTCGTCGCGCGTCCTCATGGTCAGCGCCCTAGACCGCTTCGGCATGGCGGATGCTTTTGTGGAGATGGGCTGCCCCTGCGTTTTCGGCGATCTGATTTTCAACATTGGCCTGGATTATCCCCTGACAGCATTGTCCGAGATTGAAGACCTCGCGAGAAAGTACCGCTCTCGCCTTCTCACAGTCCCATTTCATCAGCTTTACCCGACCGGCGCGGCGCAGGATAAGTCGTCCGCCGATCCGCGCTATGCGAAGTATTACGAGGCCGCCGATGTCATCGCCGGCGACGGCCATCTGATTCTGCGCCACCTGCCGCCGTTGCTTCCGCCCGGCAAAGGCGTCGTGACCAATACCACCCGTCCACACTCGCTGGCTCGTCTGGCGGATGCTGGAGTAAGCTGGGTCGCGACGACGACGCCGGAGATGGATGGCCTTTCCGGCGGGACCAATTTAATGGAAGCGGCTTTGGTTGCCGTCATCGGCCTGCCGCTGCCTGAAATCACGCCTGCCGTCTACGATGACTGGACCGAGCGGGTGGGGTGGCGTGGAACAGTTCATGTGCTGGCACATTAATTACGCAGGGGTCGAGGAGTTGAAAACTCCTCGCTAGGTCAGGAGTCCTGCCGGACGGAAGAAAGTCAAAGTGAGCCTCTTCCACTCGAAGAGTGCCTCTCCTAGCGAGGAGTTTTTAACTCCTCGACCCCTGCCGACAAGGAGTACCACCCAATGACGACTGCCGAAGAATTCAACGATAGCCTGACTTCGTTTGCCGAGAGCTGCAACGAGAACACGAAGCTGATGGCAATGATTAAAGATTGGAACCGGGTCATGCATATCCGCGCTGCGGACCTCAACACCGATGCCGGACTGGTGACGGAAAACGGTGCGGTCACGGCGCTGCCGGACGCTCCGGCGGCGGCGGATTTGGTGCTTGAGTCCACCGCCGAGATTTTGACCCAAATCTTTTATGGCGAGCTATCGCCGAATGACCCCTATAATGCCGGGACACTCCGCATACAAGGGCCGGAAGACGACATCGTGCGCCTGGATTTCGTCATTGCCATGCTATGGGAGTAACGCCGCCGGGACTAAAGCGCTCCATCGGGCTGGCAACAGTCGTCTCGACAAGCGCTGGGCTGACCTTTGCGTCGTCTACGTTTCTTGTCGTGGTTCAAATGGCCTGCTATTTGGCAGGCGACTCCGCCTGGATCGCGATTGCGATTGCCGGCGGCTTGTGCGCCCTCGCCGCCGCCGCGTTTTCCGAGCTGAACGGGATGTGGCCGAGCGTCAACGGCATTCGCCTGTACCTGTTTCAGGCCTTTGGCGAAAAGATTTCGCTGGTTGCCGCGCTGTCGTATATGTCGGTCGTAACACTGGTAGTCGGCACGGAAGCGTATGTGCTGTCCCATGTGCTGTCTGAAGCACTGCCTGCGATCAAGCCGCCCTGGTGGATCTTTGTGATGCTGACGCTTGCCACGGCAGTCAACTTTCGAGGGCTGAAAATCGCCGGGGCGCTCCAGAATGTTCTCACGTACTCTGTCATTACGTCCATTGTGACCATGAGCATTCTGGCGCTGTCCCATGCCCACTTCCAAGTTCCCGCCCCGACCCGGACCGGCGGGGCAGGGCCGCTGTTTTCGGCAGTTGGCGTCGCCGTCTTTTTGTTTGTCGGCTTTGAGTGGGTGACGCCGCTGGCGGATGAAGTCAAGTCCCCCCGCGCTATTCCCGTCGGCATGTTTATTGCCGTCGGTCTTCTGGTCGCTGTCTATGCGCTCACGGCAACCGCCATGTTCACCGGCCTTGTCCCGCGCAGCCTCTTACTGCTCAGTCCGTCCGGCGGGCGTCAGCCGATCCCCCATGTCGTGTTCGCCGGCAGTGCGCTTGGAGCGGCTGGACGCTGGGTAATGATTGGAACCAGCCTGTGTATGTCGCTGACGACCTTCAACGCCGGGCTGATGGGTGTCAGCCGCTTCCTGTACGGCATGGCTCGCGACAAAGTGCTGCCGCCGAGCTTGGCAAGCTTGTCGGCCCGTTTTGCGACGCCTGACCGGGCTGTGCTGGTGGTCTATGTCGCCGCGCTGGCCGTCTCCGCGTTGGTCTACTGGACCCAGCGCTTTGTCCTGCTGGTCAATTTGGCCGCCGCGACTGAAGCGTTTATCTATGCCCTAGCTGCCGCCGCCGTGATTTCCCTGCGCCTCAAAGACCCGTCGCGCCCGCGTCCGTTCCAGATGCGCGGCGGCCTGTGGCTGCCGGCTTTGACGGCGCTGGTCTTTGCCGCCCTCGGCGTCGGCGTGTTCGTCCAGTCCAGCGCTGAGGCGTGGGGCGCGGGCGTCCTGCTCGTTTTAGTTGTGCTGGGGTGGGGCGCTTACATTCACTTTGTCGCCCTGCCGCGCCTTGTGAAGACCCGCGCTGAAGCCGCCGCCCGTCCGTCCCGCCGCCCGCCGCGCCCTCCCTCAAAGCCTCCGCCGGACGACGACGAGTCGAAAGCGCTGTAGTGTCATTCATGCAGGAATATCGCGTGATAAGCGCGAATAGTGCGGCATGAGCGTTCTGACGCAGGCTGGCAGTCAGTCTTCAAGAAATCGCGAACGCTGTTCCAGGTTCAGTCCGGCCCGGTAGGAGAATACTACTGATGAGCATTCCAATCCAAAATCAAAACGATGGAAGCATCCCGTTCGAGCAGGCGTTCCAAGCCGGCCCGACTTCTTATGTGACAGGGCAGGTTTCCTACGGCTGGATCAATGAGGCCTGGCGGCTGTTCAGCGCCCAGATGGGTCCCTGGATTGTCGGGGGCCTCGTGCTGGCCGGACCGGCTATCGTCTTCGGCATCGTCCTTTACGCCATCATGCTGAGTACGATGTTTGCCGGCGGGTTCCCGCCGACTCCCCCGCCACCGACAGCAAACGGACTGCCGACCACGCCGCTAAATCCGCTGGGCACCCCCTCGCCGTTCAACACGCAGATGACAACGATCCTGCCGCTGGAACTGGGCTTCGGGCTGGTTTACGCCTTCTGGTCGGCCTATATGTACGGCGGCCTTTTTCGGATGGCCGTGCAGCAGGTACGCGGCGTTCCCATCGAGATGAAGGACATCTTCCGGGGCGGGCCGCTGTTTGGGCGGATGCTCGGTGCGATGTTCCTGCTTGGTCTCTGTGCTTACGGGCTGGAAGCGCTGTGCCTCGCGCCGGTGGGGCTTTCGGTCTGGCGGCACGGCTCGGCGCTCACAACGGGGCTGACGGCCGCCTTCGGCTTTGTGCTGATATTCGTACTGGTCTTTCTCGCCTATGCACTGCTGCTCCCGGCGTTCGCGCTGATCGGCGACGGCCTGGCAGTCATTCCTGCTTTGAAGCGCAGCGCCGGAGCAATGAAGCCGCGCATAGGGGCAGCGGCGGGATTCGTGTTTGTGTACGGCCTGCTGCTGTACGCAAGCGAGCTGTTATGCGGGATCGGCCTGTTGGCGACAGTCCCGATGATCTTTTTGATCTGTGCACTGGCGTACCGGGATATGATCGGGATGCCGGACATGGCCCCGCCGCCGGGACCGATCTACGCCCCGTCCGCTCCCGGCGTGTGGCCGCCCGCACCAGGGTCTTGGCCTCCTCCGCCGATGAGCCAGCCGCCGCCGATGAGCCAGCCGCCGCCGATGAGCCAGCCGCCGCCGATGAGCCAGCCTCCGCCGGCAAACACGGAAGAAAGGAACTAAGAAATGAGTGTTCCGTATGGCGGACCGCCCGGTGGGTCCTATCCCCCGATGAGCGGCGGCGAATACTCACCGCCTGGCCGGGTCAATTATGGCTGGATTGGGGAGGCATTCAATCTGTTCGGCAAGGCCGCGGGCATTTGGATTCTTGGTGTGCTGCTGTACGGCATTACCAGTAACATCGTCAACGGCATACTGGTGCATACTCTGCCCAATCCTAACTATGTGGCATCTCCCGGCCCTTTTGGTCAGAGCCAGTTCCAGTTCGGCATCCAGTACGGCACGAACAGCAACGTGACACTGCTTGGACAGGTGATTGGCCTTTTGTTCGCCTGGCTGTTCAGCTCGTTCCAGGCTGCCTCGTTGTATGGGGTTGCTTTGAAGCAGGTGCGCGGCCAATCTGTCGCGTTCGGTGACTTGTTCAGCGGCGGCCCGTGCTTTGTGAACGTCCTGCTGCTGAACCTGGCTTTGAGTGTGCTATATGCGGCGGGGATCGTGGCTCTTTGTTTCGGCGCTCTCGTCGTCGGCGCTTTTTGCCTGCCGGCAACCGCCCTCGCCGCCGACGGACGCTCAGTGGGGCAGGCGCTTTCGGAAAGTGTGGCGGGCATGAAAAAAGACTGGCTCGCAGCGGCTGCGTTCCTTCTGGTACTGGGTTTGGTCATCCTCGCCAGCGTTATTCCCTGTGGGCTAGGACTGTTTGCGACAGTCCCAATGGTCTATCTCATCGGGGCTTTGGCATACCGCGACATGGTGGGAATGCCGGGTGCTGGAATACCGGGAGGTCAGACCGCGCCTGCCTACGGCACGGCCCCAGGCGTTTGGCCCCCGACACCAGGGTCTTGGCCTCCGCCGCCGAATGCCGCCCCGCCGCAGTGGGGAGCGCCGCCGGTGAACCCAGCGCAGACGCCGCAGCAGTACCCAGGCTTCCCCCCGCAAGCCAATCCGCCACAAACGCCGCAGCAGTATCCAAACTTCCCGCCGCAGCAGTATCCAAACTTCCCGCCGCAGCAGTATCCGTCGCAGCCCGCACAAGAGTATCCGTCAGAGCCACCGACGCAGTACCCGCCGGAGCCTTCTGACGAAGCGCCGCAAAATCCCTGGTTGTCGCGCCCATCACCGCCGCCGCCGCCATCGGCGGGAGAATAGATTTGTCCCAGCGGCAGACAGCTTGGGCGCGGCTAGGGCTTGCGGGCGTGGCGGCGCTTGTCGTCGTCGGGGCGACTTGGGCGCACTGGTACTGGCTGGCGCTGACAGTCGGGATCGGGGCCGGCGGTTTGCTGTTTCTGCTTGGCATGGCGACCGGCGGCGGCCTCGGCAATGCCCGGCGCTTCGAGAAGAAGCCGGCAGACATCAACGCCCGTATCGGAACGTGCCTGGCGGCGGCGGGTATTGCGTCATCGGCGCTCGGCCACGATCCGCCGTTCCCCCTGTCGTTCCGCATCTTTTATGGCGTCTGCCTCGCGGCTGGGTGCCTAGGAGCAATCGGGTTATCGGCAAGCGCCCTGCGGGAATAGGAACCCTTCTCGCTCGCTCTTCGCTTCCTCCCCTGTTGCGTTTTCCGCGCTCAGGCGTTATACTTACGCTACTTATGAATATCTCCGCCGGAGCAAAAACCGATACCGGGCAGCGGCCCAACAACGAAGACCGTTATGCCGTGGTAGACACGCGCAAGCGGCAGATCCGCGCCGACGGCGTCCTCATCATCGCAGATGGTATGGGCGGGCGCTCCTTTGGCGAGCAGGCGGCGACGGCTGCCGTGGAAGCGACTGAAGATGCCCTGGCGGAGCTGCTGGACAGCCAGCAGGTCGGGGACGTGGTGGTGGCCGATGCACTGACGACGGCGCTGCGGCGGGCTAATGCGCGGGTGTATGATCTGGCATCCGCCGATGATGACCGTAAAGGCATGGGAACGACGTGCGTTGCGGCGGTCATTGAAGGCGACCGTCTCTATGTCGCTCATGCCGGAGACAGCCGGGCCTACTTGCTGCGTGATGGCCTGCTGCGTCAGGTGACGCATGACCATTCCTATGTCGCCGAGCAGGTACGCGCGGGGGCGATCACCGAAGAAGGAGCGAAGTCGTCGCGCTTCCGCAATATCATCACTCGTGCCATCGGGATCGAGCCGACGCTTGAGGCCGAAGTCTCCGAAGCCGATGTTCAGCCCGGAGACACTCTGCTGCTCTGCACCGACGGTCTTTCCAACATGGTCGCGGAAGAAGACATCACGCGGACACTCATGCAGTCACCGTCGCCGCAGGCTGCCGCCGACCGTCTGGTGCAGATGGCGGTCCGAAGCGGCGGGCGGGACAATGTGACGGCGATTGTCGCCCGGCTGCAAGCGGGAACACGAACTCTCCGAATGCAGGTCGCCGATTTGGTCCGCCCCGCCCCGCAGCCTGTCCTGCTTCCGGCAGGCACCGAGGCACGCGCCAACGGCTCCGGCGCGGCTTCTTACACTTCTTCGCGCGTTCCGCGTCCCGTCCCGCCGCCTCGCGCCGGTCTGTGGCCGTCCGCCGCCGGACTGCTGCTGGCGCTGACTCTCGCCTCCGGGGGGGCGGCCGGCTGGCTGATTCATGTGCTGCACAATGACGGCTATTCGTTCCAATCCTCGCCGCCGTTTGCGGTGAAGCCTGTTCCGCCCCCGCCGCCGAAGCCGCTCGACTTGTCGCATCTAGCTTATGACCCGCCGAAGCCGTTTGGCTTCGCGCCCGTCAGCGGCAGCTTTCTACTGGTCAGCCCGGTAGACGGAACCGTGACGGTCGCCGCCCTATCGGGCGCGGTGCTGGCGCTGGAGCCGCAAGGCAAGCTGCGCTACAAGTACGCGCTGCCCTTTGTCAAGCCGCAGCCGCCCGTTCCGCCCGCCGCCATCGGCGCAGGCGGCGTCACACTGCACATGGCGACCGATCCGCAGGATAACTTGTACGTCTCCAATGCTGTTACGAAGACCGTGACCAAGTATCGGGCGAACGGTGAAGTTCTGGGACTGATCGCACATTCATCGCTCAAGAATCCACAGGCCATTGGGGTCGCGCCCGACGGTACCTTGTATCTGGTGGACAGCCAGCGCCTCCTGGCCTTCCATGTGCGTCCTTCAAGTGCGTTGCTGCCGCCGATCCCGATCTTTATCCCGCCAAAGCCGGTCGTAACCCCCGCGCCGCCGGTTCCTCCTGCCGCCCCACCACTGCACGTTTACCGGCGACGGTACCGGCGCTAGGAAAATCTCATGGAATAGGATTTCTGAATGGGAAAAGAACGGCTGGCGGCGTTCAGCGACGGCGTCCTCGCGATTATCATCACGATTATGGTGCTGGAGCTTCGGGTGCCTGACGGGGCCAGTTTTGCCGCCCTACGCCCAGAGCTTCCGGTGTTTCTGAGCTACGCGCTCTCCTTTATTTACGTCGGCATCTACTGGAACAACCACCATCACCTGTTCTCTGCGACTGAAAAAATCAACGGCACGATTATGTGGGCGAACATGCACCTGCTGTTCTGGCTGTCTTTAACCCCGTTTGTGACCGAGTGGGCCGGTCGGCACCCGCTCGCGCCGGGGCCGACTGCCGTGTACGGTGTCCTGCTGTTGGCGGCGTCTTTGGCCTACTGGCTGCTACAGAATGCCCTCTTAAAGATGCAGGGGACGGACTCGCTGCTTTGCATTGCTCTGGAACGTGATCTCAAAGGCAAACTGTCCCCCGCGCTGTATGCCCTCGCGATTGCGCTGGCGTTTGTCTCGCCCCTGCTGTCGGCGCTGCTCTACATCGCCGTCGCGCTGATGTGGGTGGTCCCCGACCGCCGGATTGAAAACGCCGTCGCTGAGAGCGCGGAGTAAGGTCTCAGAAGGTCTCAACGTGCCGCTCGAAAAGATTGGAAAATATGAGCGCCTGGACGTGCTGGGGCATGGGGCGTCGGGCATTGTCTACCTTGCCAAAGACACGCTGCTGGGCAAGCAGGTCGCGCTCAAAGAAATCAGCGCTCAGGGCGACGATAAAGAGCGGTTCCTGGAAGAAGCACGGGTCTTGGACCGCCTGCGCCATCCCAACATCGTGCAGGTCAACTCAGTCGATGAGATCGGCGGGCGCGTGGTCATTGACATGGAATATGTCCGTGGCCGCAATTTGCAGGAAGTGCTGCGCGAAACCCCGATGCTGCCGGTGGCCGGCGCTGTTACCGTCACGGCCCAAATCTGTGATGGCCTGGCCTATGCTCATTCCCGAAGAACTGTGCATCGGGACATTAAACCTGCGAACATCCTCCTGACCCACGATGGCACGGTCAAGCTCGTAGACTTCGGTCTGGCGGAAGTGTTAGGAACGCACTCGTTCGCGGGGGGCGCGGGGACCTATGCCTATATGGCCCCGGAAGACTTTCACCCCGATGAGCAGTCCGACCGGCAGTCGGACATCTGGGCTGTTGGGGTCATTTTGTACGAGATGCTGGCGGGCCGCCGCCCGTTCCAAGTCGCCAAAGCCAAAGACCCGTTCGCCTGGAAGACGGCGGTCGAAAGTGGCCTCATCCAGCCTCTTTCCGCTTTGCGCCCGGAAGTGTCGCCAACACTGGAAGCGATTGTGCTCCATGCGCTGGCTCGCGACAAGTCCCTCCGGTACAAAGATGCCGGGGACATGGCGATGGACTTGCGAGCGCTGGGGCTGGAAGTGCCGGACATGGCAGGACCCGGCATTGGAAATGCCGGGCTGCTCGGAGAAAGTCGTTCCGCGACTGAAGATTTGGAAACGGTTGCCTTCTCTGCATTTTCCGCGCCGAGCGCCGGTTCTCTTGCCGCTTTTCCTGACCTCGACACATTTCTCGCCCGCGCTCCCGACTATTGGGAGGAAACACGGGACGCACTTGAAAGCGGCTCGCTGTCGCGCTGGCTGCGGGAGCTGGGCGAAGAGCCGCTGGCGGCGGTCGCGGAGGAAGTGGTGGGGGATACGAACCGAGGCGGCGACGATAAGCTTCGGGATTTTCTCTACCGTGCCGGGCTGGACACCGCCGATGAAGCCCGCCGGGATTACCAGGAAGCGCAGCGCCGAGCAAAGACAGGGGACATGGACGGCGCAGAAGCGCGGCGGATCCGCGCGGCGCGTCTTGATCCCAACCGACCCGAATACCAGCCCAGCCTGATGACGGCGCAGCCTATCCAAACGGCAGACGTCGGACTGACCCTCAGCCGCGACACGGTGGATTTCGGCGTTTTGCGCCGGGGCAAAAGCCGAACGAGCAAGCTGACGGTGCAGAATGTCGGGGGCGGAACCGTGGAAGGCCGGGTCAGCGCCGCGCCCGGCTGGGTGCGAGTCGAGCCGTCCGCATTCTCAGCGAAGCGGCGGCAGACACTGACGCTGACAACTGAGACCGACACAGTCTGGGCTGTCCCGGCATCGTATGCCGATACCGTGACGCTGGAAACGCTGGGTGGGCGGCGCGAGATTACCGTGCGGGTGCAGATACTGCCTGCCCGTCCATCGTGGGGCCGAATCTTCTTCTGGTATTGGCCGCTGCTGATTTGTGCGGGTCTGCCAGTCACGGCAAGCGTCGCCGCCCGGAGTCTGCATCCGCCGGTGCATTATATCCAGCAGCCGGGGTTTGCTTCAAGCGGGCTGCTGTTCTTATCGGCGTTCCTGCTGTCGCAAGCCGCCGACATTGCCTGGATACCGCGTCTGCTGCCCCTTGGCTTGTCCGCGCTTGCTTTCTGGCGCCTGAGCCTCATGTCTCCTGTTGTCAGCAGCCGGGCGCATTTAATCTTTGTGCAGGCTATCGCACCAGTGTTGATGCTGCTGGTCCTGCAAGCCTGCGCGTTTCTCTTAGATGCCAAAGGCTGGGGTAATTGGAAGATCTGGCGCTGGATCGCCGCCGCCGTCGGCCTTCTCATCGGCTACTCTTTGCTGCATTCGTAGGAAACCTACCGCACTGCTGCGAAGCAAGGAGGTAGGCCATTTTTGGGTAAAATCAAGGCATGGATCACACGCCGACAAACTTTGAAGTCGCCGATGTCTTTGAGCAGATCGCCCAGATACTTGAAGGGCGCGGCGAGAACCCGTTCAAAATCCGCGCGTATCGCAATGCCGTCCGCACCCTGGAAAACTTGACGGAGCCAGTGGCGAACATCAGTGCGCGGGGCGAGCTGAAAAAGATCGGCGGGTTCGGCGACGCGATTGCCGGGAAGACGTCGGAGATACTCGCGACAGGAACGTGTGAGTTATTCGAGCGTCTGAAGGCGGAAGACGCAGCGAAAGAAGCCGCGGAAGCCGCCCCGGTACACACGGAAGCAGATGCGCCCGTCGAAGAAGGCCAGGAAGCGCCGGAAATTGAGCCGCCGTGGTAACGCCGCTCCCAGCTGAATTCTATTTGCAGGACACGCGCGAGGCCGCTAAAAAGCTGCTGGGGCAGCTTCTTGTGCGGACGCTGCCGGGGGGCGAAACGCTGTCGGGCATCATTATCGAGACGGAAGCGTATCTGAAAAACGATCCGGCCTGCCACGCCTACAAAGGGCAGACCCCGCGCAATGCTATGATGTTCGGCCCGCCCGGCCACGCCTACGTTTATTTCACTTATGGCCTGCATATGATGGTCAACCTCGTCTGCGCCCCGGAAGGCACAGCCGAGGCGGTTCTCATCCGTGCGCTAGAGCCGGTGGACGGCGTTGACCTCATGCGGGTCAACCGGGGCGGCATCGCTGAAACAAAGCAGCTTACAAATGGCCCCGGCAAGCTGGCGCAGGCGCTGGCATTGACCCGTCTGGACCACAATGGCCTAGACATCACGACACCAGGCAGCGAGCTTTGCGTCCTGCCTCGCACGGCAGCGCCGTTTGAGACTGTCGAGACAACCCGCATCGGCATCTCGCAGGGCGTAGACCTGCCCTGGCGCTATTATGTGCGCGGCAACAGCTATGTTTCGCGGAAATAAGACTGCGACCATCTGGGCCAGTTCCTAATCATGTCTTCTCATCTCCTGCTCACCATTCCCCTCGGCCTTGTGCTTGCCGCTGCCATCGCCGTGCTTGCGTACCGCGCCCACGCCTTGACTCGAAGCGGCGCTTTGGCGGCGTGGGGGGTCGGAACGGTCATCTTCGGCGTGGGCGGCTGGTGGGCGGCAGCGGCGCTGCTGACATTCTTTGCGACCTCGTCGCTTCTCAGCCGGTGGCGGCAGCGGCAGAAAGAAGCGCTTGGCTACGAGAAAGGCGGGCAGCGTGATGCCGGACAGGTTCTGGCGAACGGCGGCGTCGCGGCGGCGTGTCTTCTGCTGACACTGCTTGACGTTCCAAATGCCCCGGTGCTGTTTCTGGCCGCGCTGGCCGCCGCGAATGCTGACACCTGGGCAACGGAAATCGGATCGGCTGCGGGTGGCAAGCCCCGCGACATCCGCACCGGGCGGCGGGCGGATGTAGGGACTTCCGGGGCGGTCAGCCTGCCGGGGCTGCTTGCAGCGCTTGCCGGCGCAGCGCTGCTTGGCTTGTTCGCAGGCAGCCTGAAATTATCTGCCGTCGTCATGCTGGCGGGATTCGGCGGCGCTGTGTGTGACAGCCTTCTCGGCGCAACCGTGCAGGCGCAGTGGCGCGATCCGGTGAACCCTCATCGCTGGACCGAGCAGCCGTTGGCAGAGCCGCCGGGGCGTGGAGTACGCGGGGTAGGCAACGATGCGGTCAACGGACTCTGCACGCTTTCGGCGGCAGGACTGGCAGCACTGCTCATCTGGTGTCTGTGAAAATTAAATTAAAATATCGCAACACAACCCGCTCAAATGACGAAATCCATGTTACAATAATCTTGCAGGCCGATTTTGCAGATGTAACCTCCGGCGGCCTGAAAAAGTATCATAAGGAGTGACCCCGCCGATGGAACTACCCACTGGAGACACCTCCACGTCGCGCCGCTATGTGTCCGCCGAGCAGATCGAAGATACCGTGCGTCAGCTCAAAGATGTTGTCTCTGTCCGCGCAGTCTTAGGAGCGTCGGGCCGGGTAGATGAGCTGCATGTGCTGGTGCATCCGAGCCGCGCGCCCAAACAAGTCGCACGGGACATCGAATCTGCGGTCCGCGCTCATTTAGATTTCATTCTCGATTACAAAAAGATTTCCATTGCCCAGGTCCAGAGCCGTTCGCCGATTGCCGGTGGCGGGTCAGCTCGCCTGCCGCGCCTCGGCTTCTCCGATGTCGCGCTCTCAGTCAATGGCAGCCGGGCGGAAGCCACGGTGCATCTGCTCCGGGGCGACGCCGTTTACACAGGCACGGCGACCGGCCATGCGTCGGGCTACAATCAGCTCCGCCTCATCGCGACCGCCGCCATCCGGGCTGTGGAAGATAGCGGCGGGGACGATGGCACGATGGTCATCGAAGATTTGCAGACTGACCTCCCGCTGGCGGGCCGTAAAGCGGTCGTAGTGCTGGTCAGTGCATTAGGCTCCGCCAAAGGCGAGGAGCTTTTGACAGGAAGCGCCCTGATCCGCCAGGATACCTGGAAAGCAGTCGTGAACGCAACGCTCGATGCCGTCAACCGGCGTGTTAGCCTCGCGTTTTTAGAAGAGGAACTTTGATTTCTTCTTCCTGAGTTTCTCCCCCTCCGCAGTAAAATTACTGTAATCTGCACCTTGACAATGGAATAATGTTCTTGCAGACATTTCATGCAAACGCCCTGAACTTTGTGTTCTCAGCAGATGCTTGAAAAAGATGTTTTCGATTTGGGCTGCGGGAAACCAAGAGACTTGAGGAAGTCTCACAAGCGAAGCCGGCATGATGTCCGAGAAGTCGGCGCTGCCGTGTCGTACATAGGTATCACCCATGAATACCGTTTCCAAAATGATCAAGACCCTGTCCACCGCCATCTACGGATGCGGTGTGATCAACCACTGGCCTCCCGGCGACAACTAATTTCGCGAGTGGATGCAACCCGTATTCATGCAATTGGCGATGAACAATCGCAAAATGCCATTCCGTTATAATGATAAAGACAAGAAGTGCTTTTCCGCAGCCCATAAACAAATTTCTCGACTTTTTAGTGTTCCGCGCCGACAATGTGATATGAGCCGTTGTCGGCACGGGTTGACTGACTGCAAGAACCATTGTATTCCATGCACATTTCATTGAACACCGTACAATTACAAAAAATAGGCTTGACGCCGGAGAGGCTGCCGAGGCTGGCGACGACTTACGCTGGGTTTCGTCGGCAGCTTGCAAAAGTCGCGCCGTTTGTTGCTTGCCTTTGCTTCTTGGTGAGTCCTTTTCCTTGGCACGAGTGGCGCGGCGTGGTGCTGCTGATCGGCCTTGCTATCTTGACCAGTCTGCTCTCCGTCCGTCTTCCCAGCAGCAACCTGACCACCTACCCTGGAATCCCCATCTTCTTCACGATTGTCGGCCTGTTCGGGGCTTCCGCCGCGATTATCGCCGCGACTGTGTGCATTATCGTAGATGGCCTTGTTTCTATGCGGCCTCAAGATCGTTTCACGCTTAAGCTATATGTTCCAAATGTGGCAGGCCAGGTTATTGCGTTTGGCCTCAGTGCCTTGATATACGTTTCGCTGGAACGTTTCTGCTTCCCGCACAATGGAGTGAGAGGAAGTGAGCATCCAGGGTGGCTCTCCTGCCTGCTGCTACCTGCCTGCACGTCTGCCGCCTTCATGGGAAACGCGCTGCTGACGACAACTCTAATTAGCTACTATGAAGAAAAGCGTTGGGATGTCCTTTGGTACAACAATGTTCGCTGGCAACTGCCGAGCGCGATCTATATGTCTCCACTGGCGCTGATCACGGCGCTGCTGTACCATAAAAACTGTTGGCTTGGTGTCGGCTTTATTATTGTGCCGGTGTATGCACTGCGTCTTGCGGTCCTGACCCATGAGCGGATGCTGGCGGCGTACCGGCAGGGGGTGGAGCTGATGGGGCGGATGATGCAGGAAGCGCACCCGTATACGCATGGGCACTTGCACCGGGTCGCCGGGTGGGCAAAAAAGATTGCTGAAGACATGCACCTGCCGGCGGCGTCTATGGCTCAGATCGAAGATGCGGCAATCCTGCACGACATCGGCAAAGTTGCTGTGGATGACCGCGTGCTGAACAAAGTCGGCAAGCTGACCGACGACGACTGGGCCATGATCAAGCGCCATCCCGTGACCGGTGCAGACTTAGTCGTCAAAATGAGTGTTATGGGCAAAGTCGGCCATTGGATTCGCCACCACCACGAGCGTCCCGACGGCAAAGGCTACCCAGATGGCCTTTTTGAAAGCGATATCCCTCTCGAATCATGCATCATCTCGGCAGTGGATGCCTTCGATGCGATGGTCGGCGGGCCGGCAAAAGAAGACCAGCGGCCTTACCGGCAGCCGATGAGCCATGACGCTGCGGTCGCTGAGCTGCGCCGCCATTCCGGGACGCAGTTCCATGCAGAGGTTGTCAAGGCATTCGTCACAATTCTGGAGCGGGAGCAGCAGCTCGAAGCGGCCGGCAAGCCGGCTGGCCCCCAGCCGGGCGTGTTCGACGATTCGCTTTGGTCGAGTTCTTATGACAGCGATGCCGTTTACACTTATTCTCCTTAACGCATGGAACTTAGCATCAATATCATTGCGGCGACAGTGTTCAGTGTCTCGCTGACTGTCATCTTCTTGTACTTGCCCTGGACCGTGCGCCGCTCGTACCGGCAGACATTCATCGCTCTTGCGCGGACGGTGGAAGCGCGGGAGCCGCACCTCTTGGGGCACGCCGAGCAGACCGCCCGATATGTCGTCTGGATGGCTCGACTGCGCGGGATGAGCCTGCTGGCGACCCGGCGATTGGAATATGCTGCGCTTTTGCACGGCATCGGCAAAGTCTCTATTCCGTATGAGCTGCTGAACAGCCCGGCCTGCCTCAGCCGCCCGCGCGACCGCTTCGTGATGCGCGATTATATCCGGGTCGGTGCGGCGATCTTCGACGCGATTCCCATTCTTCAGCCCGCTTCCGACGCCGTCCGTTACCACCACGAATATCTGGATGGCAGCGGGTATCCATTTGGCAGATATGGCCGGTCAATCCCAATCGAAGCACAGATGCTGTGCGTCGCCAGCGAGTATGTCGCCATGACCGCGCCGCGCCTTTACCGGGCAGCCCTCTCAATGCACCCAATCCAGGCCGACCGCTTCCTGCTGGGGCAGGCGGGCCGGCGCTACTCGCGGTTCGTCGTCCTGCTGTTCATCACCGCCAGAGCCAGCGACCATCTTCAGCTTGCCTTAACCGCGCTGTATCACCGGCTCGCCGCCCGCGTTTCTGCCTATCTGCCGCCAGCCCATCTGCCGGAGCGTGTGCTGTGATTTAACACGAAAAAGCGCGAGCGGTGTCTGCCGCTCGCGCTTTTTTTAAATGTCCGCGCTACTTTCGTCCGAGTAAACGTCCGAGCAGGCCACCGGACTTCTCCGTCTCTCCAATACCGGCAGATGATGGCGGGACTGTCTTTTGCCCGACGCCATTACTGCTGCCGTTTCTCGGCGGCAGCGGCGCGGAAGGCGGAACCGTGCGCGTGGACGGCTGGGATGCGGTCATCCGGGTCAGCTTAGCCTGAATCATTGTACTGGGCGAGATTTCCAGCGCTTTGCGGTACTGCACGGCGGCTTCCTCACGGCGACCCATCTGGACCAAGGCATCGCCTAAGATTTCCAATGCCCGAATATGGCGCGGATCCGCCTCTAAGATGCGGACACAGAGCGTGCGGGCTTCCACCGGTTTGCCAGCCATGATGGCGTTTTCGGCGCGGCCCAGCATTTCGGCGTTCGCCTGAGATTTGACCGGGCTAGCCGGATTCACGGGAGCGGCCGGCGGCGCCGGAGACCCATTCTGTTTCGGCGCGGCGTTCGCCGCTGTGCCATTCGCTGCCGTACCGCTGCTTTGAAGCGTGGTGTTATACTGGGCGCGGCGCTCCGGGTTACCGAGAACACTGTATGCCTGATTAATCTGCGTGAAGACTCGCTGCCCTAAAACTTTGTCCTGCACGACATCTGGGTGGAACTTCCGCGCAAGCTCCCGGTACTTCTTTTTGATTTCGTCGGTCGTCGCACCGGGTGGAAGGCCCAGCACCTCATAGTAATTTCGCTGTAAGCTCATAAAAAATGCTCCGAGTGTATAAATAAGTCAAAAGCCGTCTCTTCCGTGTAATGCTCCTCTTTCTTCAACCGCCGCGCAGAAAATGAATAAAAAGAATACTGCACCGTTGTTTTGATTTTGTCTGCTGAGAGTATGGCTCGCTGTTAATCAGCATTAAGGGCCGTCGGGGTTCGCCATGTCGTCCATCTTGTTGAAATAGCCTGTGTAAAACGCGCCAACAACCATCGCAACCCGTATCCCCGCAACAATCAGCGCGAACGCGCCGAGCGTGACTGCCAGTTGGTGCAGCCGGACGACCGACTCCTGCTCGTAATACTCCGCGACCTTGTCCATGATCGCATCCAAGCCGCCGGTCTGCTCCCCAGTCCCCAGCATAGAGACCACCATCGGCGGGAACGCACGAGTTGCCATCAGCGACTCCGCAATCCCGCGCCCGCCCTGAATAGATGGGATCGCCGAGAGCATCCGCCGGGCTAAAAACTCGTTGCCGGTCGCCGCTGCCGAGAACCGAATGGCCTCCGGAATGCCGACGCCTGACGCATACAATGATGCCAGCGCACGAGAAAACCGGGCCAGAGACACCATCCGCACCGCCCCGCCAATTCCCGGCAGACTGGAAATAATGGCGTCAAAAACAAACTTGAACTGCGACAGCAGCTTGCCGACGACATAAATTCCCAAACCAACGCCGGCAGTGGCAAGCAGTGGGTAAACCGCCGCCACCAGATATGCACGAACATCATGGCTGACGACCAGCAGCACCACAGGCGGAAGCAGGAAGCTCATCAGCAGCGTCATGATCGGATACCATGTCTCGCGCTTGATGTTGTTCCGCAGCGCGTATTCCTGCTCCAAAGCCGACGATAAGCGGGACATCATCGTGTCCAGCCGCCCGCTGACTTCGCCCGCCGAGATCATCGCCCGATGAAAGTCCGTGAAAATCCAGGGCGTGTCGGCCATCGCCGTCGTCAGCATTTCGCCTTCCTGTACCCGCGCCGTGATCTTCCGCAGATGCCCGCGCAGGATGCTGTTTCCGGTTTGCTGGGTCAGCGAGGTCAGGCACTGGTAGATCGGGACACCCGCGCCGAGCATGGCGGCGAACTGCCGGTACATCAGCGCCATGTCGCGGAGGCCGACCCCGGAAAACAGCGGAAACACCAGATGCGCCAGCAGCCACAGCCCCGGCGACATTGTGCGGCGCAGCGGTGTGACGGCAATCCCGCTCGTCAGCGAGCGTTCCTGATAGCTGGTCTGGGGCAGGTTCGGCTGAGACACGTTCGGCTGAGACACGTTCGGCTGAGACACGTTCGACTGAGGAGAAAAAGTTGCGGCACCTTGCTGCGGTGCAAGGCGCATGGGAAAGTACCCCATGTCGCGGATCTCCTGGGCGGCCTGACGCTCGGTTTCGGCGTCAAGTGCACCGGTTACGGTGCGTCCGCTCTGGTCTTTGGCTTGGTACGAATACAGCATGTCGCGTCCTTAAAATTTGAAGAAAAAGCAGAGACGCAGCGGGGCTTGCGTCTTAGACGATGCCGACGCGCCGAATGTTCCCTTCGCCACGAAAATTATTTGCAATCTCAGTTACTATCCTATGATCCCCCGGCAGCACCAATTCCGGCGCGATTTCTGCGAGAGGCACCAGCACAAATGCCCGCTCGCGCAGGCGCGGGTGGGGAACCGTCAGCTCCGGCAAAACGATTTGTTCGCTGCCGTACAGCAAGAGGTCTAAATCTATAACGCGCGGACCCCATCGAAAGGTTCGTTTTCGCCCCAACAAGTTTTCAAGGTTCAAAAGCGCGTCTAGAAGCGCCGTCGCCGACAACGCCGTGCCGACTTCCGCAACCGCGTTCAGGAAGTCCGGCTGATCGGTCACACCAACCGCCGCCGTCTCATACAGCGATGAAACCCGCACTAAGTCTATTGTCGGCAGATCACCGAGCAAACTTAAAGCCGAATGCAGCATCGCAGATCGGTCTCCTAAGTTTGCCCCTAGCCCAACATACGCTGTCACCCGATTTTGTATGATTAGTCCCTGTCCCCTTTATACCACATTCCAGAGAAATTTGAACATACCCAAAAAGACAGGATTACAAGAAAAGAATAAAAGAGGAAATCAGCGGATGCCTGCGGGGTCATTACCTTGCAGGGTTGTGACATTTACGCCAAGCGAAACAAGCGCGGGCCGGTAAGCGCCGGGATTGCGGATGACATTAGCCCGCAGGACGACGGCACGGCAATTTGCCAGCGAAATTGGTGATTGAAGCGGAATGGCGGACGGCCAGGTAGTAGCTCCGGTGATGACATTGCCGGCAACTATTAACCCCTCCGCCCACTGAACATCAATGTCGCCCTGATAATTTGCAAAGAAGCGGTTGTCCTGGATCACGATGTCCCGGTTGCCCGCCGCCCCATCGCCGTGCACTAAAACCGCCCCGCCGCCATAAGAGCAGCGGCCATTCCCGCGAATGACATTTTGGGAGATCACTACGTTCCGCACATAATCGGCCTCGCCCCAGTCATATTCCGGCCCCAGGCTGATTGCGGCCTGTCCGCAGCCTTCAATCATATTATTCTCAATTAGGCCGTTGTCGGCTTTCGCGAGAACGCCCCGCGAGCGCGTGTTGCCCAAATGGCAGCCGATGATTTTATAACCTGCCCCATCGGCGAGCGGATTGGAAAGCTTCGCATCGAGCGGCACGCCCAAATCTTTATCCAGTACCAGGCTTGTCGTGCCATCCCCGTTGTCTTTCACGCTTGCGGCCGACGCCTCGCCGAAGAAGCCTTTGGTGTTGGAAAGCCGCACGGGAGCGCCGACTTTGAGCGCCCTGACCCCACCTTTCAGGGTTAGTGCCGGGCCATTAACCGCCGTGACCGTTTGCAGGTAGCCATGAATGGCGATGCAGTCGTCCAAGAACAGACCTTGAAAAACGCAGCGCTCAATGTCCGGGCCGGGATAAGCACCGGTCATGTGCATCCCGTCGGCGCTGTTCGTCACTAGCGGTGCCTCGCTTCCGCCTGCCGGGGGCGGGCCGAGCGCCCAGACAACGTGGAGGTAACGATTGCCGCCGCCATTTTCCTCGCGCAGCGGGGCGAAGCCGTTTCGCACCAGAGACACGTCTTTGACCGTGCAGTCGTGGCAGCTGCTGAGATACACCTTGAACGGAGCGTCGCCGTACCGTCCCACCAGCCAGTCGCCCACCACGCCGCCCCTCGCGCCATTCTTCATTTGGGCGCGGAAGAGGCCACCCGCCAGCGCCTGATAAGAAATGCCGTAGAAGTCGCCGGCCCCGACCTTGAAGAGCCGCGTCTTTGCGTCCACGACATTGACATCCCCGCCAAGAAAGCCTTTATCGTGTTCTGGCGGTATGGGATAGCCTGCATCCGGCTTCCAGTCGCAGTAGTCTTTACCGTCCTCGTCTTTGCCGACAGCGACAACCCGGCCCTGGTAAGACGTAATCTTGCTCTGCGACAGCGTCAGTCCGGCCAGTGTGACCCCGACGCAGTTCTTCATATCAACCGCGTTGTGCATCCATGTCAAATCCGTCAAAATCAGCGTCGCGCCGTACCCGCTGACAGTCGCATCCCGCCAGCCGTCCAGCGTGATCGCCGAGTGGCCGACATCCGGCAGAAAGTAAGTCCCAGGCCGAATGACAATTCTCCTAGCCCCATGCGTATATGCGTCCTGAACCGCCTGCGCCAGTTGTCCCGGCTGCTTGGGATCGCCCACCGTCACCAGCGCGGCGGCCCAAGCACTGCCGGCGCAGGCGAGAATGGCGATTATCGCGAGGAAAGCAAAAAGTTTCTTCAAATTGTTCTGCCTTTTCTACTTGACTGTGCTTTCATACTCACGCCGGAACTCGTCGTAAACAATCCGCAGAACCTTTTCGCGGTCTTCCATGTCCTCAAACTGGGCAGCAAGCTTCAACAGGTCGTGCCTGCTGATTGCTTGAACTTTCATGTTGATCAAATATTGCTTGATGTCTTTGGCAATATCGTCAATCACCAGGATAACATTGCCGTCGCTGAGGCGCTGCGAATCAAAGTTTGCCTTCAGCTCGGCGTACAAGCTGTCTGCATTGGCTTTAGTCAACACTTGAAGCTGCTTGACTTGGTACACGACGCCAAAATTCGTGGACAAGTCTACGCCGCCGTCATAGGCCGGAGTACGGGTGTCGCGGTACACTTTGCAGGCGAACTTTTCCAGATGGACACGGATAACGGCAAAGCTAAAAATCTCAAAATTGGTCGGGTTCTTGCCGAGGTGGCTCCCAACGACTTCCAGAAACGGGGCCAGCTCCGCCGAAAGCTCGGCACGGAATTTGCGGTCCCCAAGCTGCGGGATGAGGCCGATTTTCTCCGCAACATGGGCTTTAATGCGCTCCGGTATCCACGGCAGCAGGCTTTCGGCGCAGGACGCATACGCGGCTTGCAGCTCGTACTTGTTCGGTCCGACCGTCTGCAAAACGCCGTAGCGCGGCAGGTTGCGCGACGGGTAAGCGTCATAGTATTTGCCGCCAATGTGCAGATTATGCGTAAGATACTCCTCCATGAACCGCACGGCCTTATGGTAGACCTTGCGGACCTCGCTGTCGGCGAACTGAAGCTGGCCGCTGCGCTGATACTCTTCCAGCAGACCCAGCGTAATCAGCGGAAAGATCACCTTCGTCTGCGAAAGCCGCAGCATACGGTCAATTTCTGATTTGCACCAGGCTTCCGTGTCTGCTTCAAGAGGTACGCTCATCTCGCTGCCACTATTCCCAGCCGTCTCTCTAGTTTACGAAGAAACGCGGCTTCTTCGGGTGCTGTCCCGGCCCCATCGGTGTCCTGGTTCGCATACACAGTTTTGTTGAGCGTCAAAGCGTAGCGATTACAAGCCGCGTCCAGAAAGAGATCATAGACAAAAAATGCCAAGTCGGCTTTGGCGGCGTCTACCTCGGCGACTGGCGGCAAAGCGCTGAAAGCGCTCATATTCAATCCAATCGCCACCTTTTTACCCCCGCCAGAGAAACCCACCTTGCTGGGGGCAGAGGCTGCCTGCATCTTCAACAGCCCGTAGTCAATAATCCGGCCTAGCGCGTCATACGAGAGCAGCACGACATCAATGTTCCCGGCGGACTTGCCGACGCTGTCTTTGAGGCGCACTTCGGTTAAAGAAGTCCAGGCCGCGCCGGGCGGAAAGAAGAACCCGGCGGCATCCGACGCGATCCGCCAGCCTTCCTGGAACCGGACCGGGCAGGTGATGACCGTCTCGCCGCTTGCACCGCGAACGCTGCACACGCCGAGCGGGTTTTCCAGGCTGGTCTTGGTGCAGTTCGGCACCGAGTTCCCGAACGGACACAAGCGGTCCCGCCGGTGCCGGTCGGCGTCTGTGGTCAGATTGTCGGTCGGGAAGCCGAAGACTTCGGCGAGCGGATGGTTTGGCATGGATGGCTTCTTAAAACTATGGCGCTTTATTCCGGCACGGCGGGCAACACAATCTCCCACTGGCTTGCTGAAGTGTACAACGAAATGATCTCACCTAGCAAATCCCGCGCCGCCTCGCAATAGCTGCGACTGACGCGAGGATCAGTGAAAGAGGCTGTTGGCGTTCTCCAATAAACATTGACTTGGTCAAACACAACAAACGGATACTCAGGATTCCGCTCATCTCGGTTTTGCGGATTTTGTTGGTTCGGAGGGCCGAACGCCTTCTTGCCAATTTTAGCGGGCGAGAGAAGCTCCATCTCTTTGATTAAAGATATAACCCTTGGCGAAAAACGGGACTCAACCCGCTTCAAGACAGGATGACCGCTGGCATCGGAAACGGGACTATGTGATGTGAGTGCATTTTCCCACCAGCCGAATGCTCCTTCTAAAATAAGCACAGCTTTGAACGCGAGTTCCGCTGATTTCATAGATGATGTAATCGCGCCAGGCAGCCGACCCGCTTCATGCAGAGTGCATGCATCTTCGAGGTGACGTATCGCTTCTCCGAACATTGCTTGTGCGAAAACTTCCATGTCCGGGTAAATCATTTTGTTTCTTTCGCGGCAGCGCTGTCAAGAAAAGTCAATGGGTTGTCGCTCGTTGTCGCTGCGTTTGCCTGCGTCAAAGCTTGCCTCACCAGCCCGGAGGGATTTTCGTAGATGACTTCGTAACCCTGCTGAAGCTGTCCAAAAATGTCTTTGGAAAGACGCTTCACGTTGTAGTGCCTCGCCCGGCCCGGACTTCCAAAGTCCTGTGTAGAAAGCACGTTCAAACGCAGCAAGCCGCGCAGAGGCAGAGCCGCCGTGCTGCTGAAAACCACGGAAGGCGGTCCCTTCCAGTCGTCCACGACCTCCAACAGATCAATGTCATAAGTGTCGCCGCGCGTGACTAGCGGCCCGAACGCCACTACGGCCCGAATCTGCTTCTCATGCGTCTTCAAATGCGCCCGGAAAAGCTCACCGATAGCGCGATACTCCTCATAGGGAATTCGAATTATTTCCTGTTCCAGCATGATTGTTCTCCTAATCACTTCCGAGCTTCAGGACGCTCATAAACGCTTCTTGGGGGATTTCGACGCTGCCAATGCTTTTCATGCGCTTCTTGCCTTCTTTTTGCTTCTCCAGCAGCTTGCGCTTGCGGCTGATGTCGCCGCCGTAGCACTTGGCGATGACGTTTTTCCTAAGCGCGGAGATGCGCTCGGCGGCGACGACTTTTGCGCCGATGGCGGCCTGGATTTTGATCTCGAACTGCTGGCGGGGGATGACTTCTTTAAGTTTTTCCACCAGCAGACGCCCGCGCTCCTGGGACTTGTCCCGGTGGGTAATGAACGACAGCGCATCTACCGGCTCGTCGTTGATCTTGATGTCGAGCTTGACCAAATTGGACGGCTCGTAGCCGCTCTGCTCGTAGTCAAAGGACGCATAGCCTTTGGTGCGGGACTTGAGCTGGTCGAAGAAGTCCATCAAAATCTCGTTCATCGGCAGCTTGTAGAAGATCATCACCCGGTCTTTAGCAGGATACTCGGTGCGAAGGTAAATGCCCCGGCGGTCCCGCGCCATGTCCATGACCTGCCCAACATAGATGGCCGGGATGATAATGCTGGCCGTGACATACGGCTCATCCATTGAGGTGATTTCGGACGGTGGCGGCAGGTTTGCCGGGTTGTCCACTTCCACCATTTCGCCGTCGGTCTGATGCACCTTGTAAATGACACTGGGGGCGGTCGCAATCAGGGTCAGGTTGAACTCACGCTCTAAGCGCTCCTGTACTATGTCGAGATGCAGCAGGCCGAGAAAGCCGCAGCGGTAGCCGAAGCCGAGGGCCGCGGATGACTCCGGCTCAAAGGTCAGCGCAGCGTCGTTAAGCTGTAATTTGCCCAAGGCTTCTTTCAGTTCGGGATACTGGGAGCTGTCGACGGGGTAGAGGCCGCAGAAGACGACCGGCAGGGCCTCCCGGTAGCCGACCAGCGGCTCGGTCGCGCCATGCGACGCCAGGGTCAGCGTGTCCCCAACCCGGCAGTCGCCAACGGTCTTGACACTCGCCGTGATGTAGCCGACCTCGCCGGTCATCAGCTTCTCCACCGGCTTCATGCGCGGCGAAAAGATGCCGACGCCGGTGACGTCGAACGTCTTGCCCGACGCCATCGCCCGAATCTGCGTCCCCGCCGAAATCTCGCCGTCCCGCACCCGCACATAGGCGACCACGCCGAGATAGGCGTCAAAGTGGCTGTCAAAAATCAGCGCCCGCAGGGGCTTGCCCGGATCGCCCTGCGGCGGCGGGACACGCCGAACGACCGCTTCAAGTATTTCTTCCGTGCCGATGCCTTCTTTCGCTGACGCCCGAATGGCTTCCGTAGCATCAATCGCCAGCACTGCTTCAATCTCCTCGGCGACGCGGTCAGGATCGGCGGCGGGCAGGTCAATTTTGTTGATGACCGGCACGATCTCAAGTTCTGAGTTCAGGGCGAGGTTGACATTTGCCAGTGTCTGCGCTTCGACTCCCTGTGCGGCATCCACGACAAGAATGGCCCCCTCGCAGGCGGCGAGCGACCGGGACACTTCGTAAGTGAAGTCCACATGGCCGGGCGTGTCAATCAAGTTCAGCTCGTAAGTCTGCCCGTCATGCGCTCTGTAATTCAGCCGCACCGCCGCCATTTTGATCGTGATGCCGCGCTCCCGCTCAATATCGAGCGAGTCGAGAAGCTGTTCCTGCATATGCCGCCGCTGGACCGTCCCCGTGAACTCCAGCAGCCGGTCGGCTAGCGTAGACTTGCCATGGTCAATGTGGGCGATAATGCAAAAATTGCGGATATATTTCTGACGGTCCAATAAATTCTCTGACATAAGGTCATTATACCAGAGTGCGCGGATAAGGCCGCTTGACGGTGCCGAAACCTTAACATTACCTTAATAAAGTTTTATATAAAAATCTGCCTGTGTCGTGGTACAATAGCACCGACACGCAAAATCGCTGGGTATTGCTGAAAAAGATGTGGAGGAATGTGACGATGACCGATCTCTTAGAGCGGCCTGCCCGCCAAACCGAAGACCAAGCTGAAGAAGACCAGACCGAAGCTCTGCATGAGTGTGCAAGCTGCCGCCACAAAAACCGGGTGTACCTGAGTGCCCCAACCGGGACGCAGACTGCCGCCATCTGGCGCTGCGGCCTGCTGTCCCAAAAGACTCGCCGCGAAGTCGTTGTCCAGCCGCACGAAAACTGCTTCGAGCACCGCAGTCTTTCCGACTACTGGGAACAGACCGATCTCCCATTGGTGCGCTGATGAATGCTGCTGACGAAAAATGCCCCGGAAGTTAGAACTTCCGGGGCGTTTTTGTTACAGTGTGAGGGGATGGTTGATTTCGATCAAGTGACCGTCAGGGTCGCGAAAATGGGCAGTGCGGATGCCCCAAAGCGGCCGATTTGCCGGCTCCGTGACCAGTGCCACATCCTTCGCCCGCAAAGCATCCGCCGCTTCGTCTACGCTTTTTGTCGCCAGCACCAGCATGGCAGCGTCCTGAGGCTCTGCTAAGGCATTGGCTCTGCCGACGGCCTCAGCCATCAGCGACCGAGCGAAGAGGGCAATGCTCTGACCGCCGGTTTCGAATTCGGCATACACATCGTCTTCGGCTCCGAATGCCGGGACAAAGCCAAGGATGTCCCGGTAAAAGCGAAAGCACGCGGGAAAGTCTTCTACAAGCAAGCGAATGTGCGGCGACTGGAATATGGCAGCGGTTCTCCTTGGCGAAGCAATGCAAACAAATGTTTGCTAAGCTATTCTAGCACGAAGCAGGGAGGCTGTCAAGAGGCGTCCCGCAGGCGACGCAGTGCTGATCGCCGCGCTTTGCCCGCGTGTGGCACTGCGGGCAAAGGCGAATGTGACGCGGCAAAGCAGAGGCCCCGCAGTGAGGACAAAACAGCGCCGCGCGGGACACCGGCCAGCGAAACTGGCAGACCCGGCAGCGGGCACGAGCCGTCCGCCGGTAAACCCAGACAGCGACGGGGTCAGCCGGCAGGCCGATCAAACTGCCAAGCAGCAAGGCGTATGCGCCGGTCTGAGTCCAGCCCAGCCCAACTCCCAGTAGGTCCGCGTTCGGCGTGTTCAGCTCGGCCACCTCTACATCGGGAATATGAAACTGGTCCAGCAGGCGGTTAATAGAGACCGTAAAGTTCATCTGCGCCCCTGCAAGCTGAAACTTCACCCGCTCCGGCACCCGCTTCTGCCCCTCGGCGGTCCAGTGAAGCACCAGTAGCGCCCCAGCTAGACACAATATCGGCGAGCGGCGCATTCCTAAGAACACCAGTGCGGCAACCGCAAGGCACAGGCTGCCCCAGACGAACACAATCCCCGGCAGACTAATCTCAATGTTATGGAATACCCGAAACGTCGCCCACGGCGAAAGCGCCCCCGCGAGTATGCCCGCCGCACCGCCGAGCATCAGCAGCAACGCCAAACCGTTCCGAAGCCGCGCGAGGAGTGGGGGCAGGGTAGGGATCATGTCAAAAGATGAATGCTCACAGCCAGCGCACTGCGTGCCGCTTGATCTGAGAGGCCACGGTCAATCGTCAGCAGTCTTGTTGGATAAGTCAGCGCCAATTCCTCGACGAGTGCGTTGTAAATTGCACAGCGTAACGGTTTACGTTGTAGCTGTCGCAAATCACGCCTGCATTAGTGAGCGGCGCTTCATAACCTGTTGAAAAGCCCGCCAGGCAGATCGCCAGCGCCAACGACGTACCTCGGTCGTTGACAGAAAAACCCAAGCCCTTTCATAATTCTCATCCTGTTCCAAGGCGCGTTCTAGAGCAGCGGCAGCAGCATCGTAGTCACGCTGGCGAGTTTCAGCAACGGCAAGGTAGTACCAATCAACAGGTCTTACTCCCGCTTCCTGAGTTGCAGCCAGCAGGGCTTGCCGCGCCTCAACATCCCTGCCAAGATGCAACAACGCCTTGCCCAAATGACCCCGTATGCTAACAGCATCAGGCTGCTGCCGCAGCGCGTTCTCGTAGTGAATGAGCGCTTGCAGATAGCTTTTTTGCTTCTCTGCCAGCCAGCCAAGCAACATCTGGACATTGACCATATCCTCTGGAAGATGGCTGACCATCTGCTGGATTTCCTGTATGCTTTTGATCTCTAGCCAGTTATAAAGAAAGGCACGGTCCACACAGATGTCATTGTCATCGGGTGAGAGATGTGCCGCCGTTTCCACTTCTCGGAGGGCGAGTTGCAACTGGTTCGTCTGTTTGTAAGCCAGATGTAGATTATAATGAGCGTTGACATTGTTTGGATCAAGCCGAAGCGCGGCTTTATAATCCTCTATCGCTTCTGGATGGCGACCCGCAAGGGAGTGCTGGTATGCATTTTCCAGCAAGGCATCAAGGTTGTTCACAATTCATCTCGATTCACTACTCTTCGGCAAGGGCGCGGCGCAGAAAGCCGCCCGCGTGAGATAAACGCGCTTGAGCTTCGGGGGCGGAAAGGCCGAGCTGGAGCATGAGAATGGCGAGTTTGGCGGAGCCGCCGGACTGGGTTAAGGCGGCTTCGGCGCGTTCGGGCGTTGCCCGCGTGACTTGACGAATGATGCGAATGGCGCGGGCGTGGAGCTTTTTATTGGTGTCCTGGACATCCACCATCAAATTGCCGTAGGTCTTGCCGATCTCAATCATGGCTCCCGTAGAAATCATGTTGAGGACCATTTTCTGCGCCGTGCCGCTTTTGAGGCGGGTTGACCCGGCCAGCACTTCCGGGCCGACGACCGGGGCAATCGTGATGGAGGCGACCGCTTCAAGTTCAGACGGGCGGTTGTTGGTCAGGGCAATGACCGACGCGCCGCGCTTAAGGGCCTGACGCAGCGCGCCCAGCACAAATGGGGCCTGGCCGGACGCGCTGATGCCGACGACCGTGTCACGCGCGTTGACATCCGCTTCAATGATCGCCGCCGCGCCAAGATTGGGGTCGTCTTCCGCGCCTTCGACTGCTTGGAACATCGCGCCGGGTCCGCCTGCGATCAGGCCGACGACCATCCCCGGCGGCACACCGAACGTCGGCGGGCATTCGGCGGCGTCGAGAACGCCAAGCCGTCCGCTGGTTCCCGCACCGAGATAAATCAAGCGCCCGCCGGCCCGCAGAGACGCCGCCGCTTTTTGGACGGCACGGGTAATATGGGGGATTTCGAGCGCGACGGCGGCGGTGACCCCGGCATCCTCAGCGTTCATCACGCGCAGGCGGGCTTCGGTATCGAGCGCGTCAATACCGGAAAGTTCGGGATTAATCGCTTCGGTGACAAGCGTTTCGGTAGCGATGGGGAACCGGCCTTTCGGTTTAGGGTGTTATACTGAAAGAGAAACCAATTTTTGAGCGAGGGACTATTGTCTTATGCCGACCTATGGCTACGAGTGTTTATCCTGCGATAACCAGTTTGAGATTTTCCAAAGCATCAAAGATGATGCCCTGACAACCTGCGCCGAGTGCGGCGGGACCCTCCGCAAGCGGATTTACCCCGTCGGCATCTCGTTCAAAGGCTCCGGCTTTTATGTCAATGACTATGCCGCAAAGCCCAGTGGCACATCAACCTCCTCGGAGCCTGCAAAGCCTGAAGCGGCGGCCGGCATGGCGGAAGCCAAGTCGGAGACCAAATCTGAAACGGCTTCTGAGCCAAAAGTGGACAGCAAGCCGGAAGCAAAGGCCGAAAGTAAGCCCGATGCGAAACCGACAGCGCCAGCAGCGGCTTGATAACTTTGCCTGCGTGAAATATGCGAAAGAGCGTGACAAAAGATTGTCGCGCTCTTTCTGTCTGTCCGGTCTAATCTTCGGGCCGCTCGCCCGCCGGGATGCCCCGGTCGCCGGCGCGGTCCGGCGGGTCAATGGTCATGTCCTGCGTGACGCGTACCTGGCAGGATAGGCGGTACTGACCGAGCAGCCCGTCTTCTTCCAGCGTCTCGCGCTCGGCAGGATTTATCTCGGACGGCTCGCCGCTCAAGAAATGGACTTTGCAGGTCGTGCAGCGGGCAATGCCGCCGCAGCGGTGCAGGATGTCATATCCCGAATCTTCAATGGCGAGAACCAGCTTTTTGCCGCTCTCCACTTCAAACGCATCCCGCCCGTCAATCGCAACTGTCGGCATAGTATTTCTCTTTTCTCAACCTCTGTTGAAGGCACCCCCCAGCCCCCAATTTTGGGGGAGCTAGGAAGAACACTTCCAGTCTTGTTCCCCCAGAATTGGGGGCTAGGGGTGTCTTTCGCGCGTCGTTATCGGTTCCACCAGCTTCGGCCGGAGTCGGTCAGCATCTTGTCGGCTTCTTCGGGACCCCAGCTTCCGGCGGCGTAATTCGGCAAAGCTGGGGGCTGATGGTCGGTCCAATTTTTCAAAACCGGCGTAATTAGGCCCCACTCGGCCTCTACTTCGTCGTCGCGTGTGAAGAGCGATGGGTCGCCTAAAAGGGCATCCATGATAAGGCGCTCATAGGCATCATGGATGCGCTGACCAAAGCTCGTGCCATAGGTAAAGTTCATATCTACGGGCTGAACGACGGTCTTCTGGCCGGGCGGCTTCGCGCCGAGACGCATGGAAATTCCCTCGTTCGGCTGGACCCGGATGGTGATGACGTTCGGCTCTTCCGGCTTGTTGTCGGCAGTCGCGACCAGCACCGTCGGCAGGTCCTTGAACGTGATATTGACCTCCGTGACCCGCTCCGGCAGCCGCTTTCCGGCCCGGATATAAAACGGCACGCCTGCCCAGCGCCAGTTCTGGATTTCCAGCTTCAAGGCAACAAACGAATCCGTCACAGAGTCTTTGGGCACGTTTGGCTCGTCCCGGTACGCCGGAAGTTCTTTGCCGCCTATCTTGCCCGCACCGTATTGGCCGCGCACAACGCATTCGTCGCAATCGTCACCCATAATCGGCTTGATCGCCCGCAGCACTTTTGCCTTTTCGTCGCGGATGTCGCTTGCCGAGAGCGTGTTCGGCGGCTCCATCGCAATCAAAGCCAGCATTTGCAGGGCGTGACTCTGCACCATGTCCCGCAGCTCCCCGGCATGGTCGAAGTAGCCCGCCCGCTGCTCGACGCCGACGGTCTCAGCAACCGTCACCTGCACATTATCAATGTACTTGGAGTTCCAGAGTGGTTCGAACAGCAGGTTCGCAAACCGAAACACAAAAATGTTTTGGACGGTTTCTTTGCCAAGATAGTGGTCAATACGGTAGATCTGGTCTTCATCAAACACCTGCTTCAGCTCGGCGTTCAGGGCATTCGCGCTGTCCAGGTCAGACCCGAACGGCTTTTCCACAATGATCCGTGTAAAGCCGACACTGTCTTTTTCGTCGCCAGCTTTCACCAAACCGGCCTTGCCGAGCTGCTGGATCACCGTCGTGTAGGTTGTCGGCGGGGTCGCAAGATAGTACAAGCGGTTGCCAAGAGTACCCTCGGACTGGTCAAACTTGTCCAGCCGCTCTTTCAGCCAGCTAAAGCCGGCAGCATTGTCAAAATCAGAGCGGTGAAAGACGATCCGGCGGGCGAACTTGTGCCAAGACGGCTGAAAGTCTTTCCAAAGGTCCGGCGCGAATTCTTGAAGCGACGATTGAAGCTCGTCGCGGAACGAGTGGTCGGAATAGTCGCGCCGGGCAAACCCGACGATTTTGAAATGGTCCGGCAACAAGTTCTGCGTTTCCAAAGAAAATAGGGCCGGAATCAGCTTGCGGTGGGTCAGGTCCCCGGTCGCGCCGAATATGACCAGGCAGCAGGGCGGGATAGGCCGCTCAATCAGCATCGGGTCAGGTGCGGCATTTTCCGCTGGCTTTGTCTCAAGTGAGTCCGGCGCATGTGCCTCCGGCGGTGTTTGCGTAGTGGTCATAAAAACTCCATAATGAGCCAATCTGGCTTATTCAAGCGACTGGATATAGGCGACAAGTGTTTGAATCTGAGCCGCCGTCAACTGATCTTTGTAGGCAGGCATTCGGCCTTGAAATCCATTGGCGATATTGCGAGTGACCTTGGCGTCCGGGTCGCCCAAATGATGCAGAGTGGGGCCGATGCCGCCGCCCTGCGCGTTCGCCCCATGGCAGCCGACACAGGCGAGGCTGCTGTAGAGCGCCGCGCCTGATGCCACAAGCTGAGTCGAGGCCGGCTGCACACCGGCTTTGGGAACGACCGGCTTGGCCGAAGCGACGACATGGGCGGCCTGTCCATGCAGAGCAATCGCCGAAACGCCGTAAGACGCGCCGACAACGCTCAGCCCCGCGAGCAATCCGAAAATTGCTCCTTTGAGTTCTCGTGCCACTAAACTTAGCTTCCTAATAGCTCCCCGCCGAAGTAGCCCGCCGCGCCCATCAGCACGGCGGTCAGGGCGGCGAAGATCAAGTAAACGCCGAACGCGGGGCGGACAGCGTCATGCCTCACGATCAGCCGCCAGATGGCGAGGCCGATCATGAGACCAAATGCAGGCCAGACAAAATCATGGTGCTTTGCCAGTGTCCCACCGCCGAAGAACTGCCAGGCCGAGATCGCAAGACCTGACAGCACGGCCACAAAAGTCGCTGCCGCCCCCAAAAGAAGCGAATAAAAGCCGGCGGCGTGCAGGTCTCGCTTGTATGGATCCCGGTTCCAAAGAAACGCCGCACCGTCAAAAAGAAACGACGCGATCATCATGGCAATCGGAAAGTGCGTGCTGCCGCCGTGTAAATTCGCCCAGAGCTTCTCCAAGTCGCTATATTATCCCTTTGCCGGCTCGGCGGCAGTCGCGGGGTCAACCGCTGTAGAGGCGTCGATCGAATCAATCATCTCGGCAGCTTCGCTTGCAGACGCGCCCGGCTGGATTTGGTCGGCGGTGCTGTCCGATGTTCCGCTGTAAACAACCGACTCGCCCGAACCTGTCGCATCGTGAACCGTACCTTCCGCAGACCGGACGGCATGACCGCCGAACTCGTTCCGCAGAGAAGCAATGACTTTCGCGGCGAAGTTCTCGGTCTCACGGGAATGAAACCGCTCATACAGTGATGCGGTGATGACCGGCGCGGGAACGTTGTGGTCAATCGCCTCCTGAATGGTCCAGCGTCCCTCGCCGGAGTCTTCGACATAGCCGCGCACTTTTTGCAGGTTGTCGTCGCTTTGGAACGCCAGCACCAGCAAATCGAGCAGCCAGGAGCGGACCACGCTGCCGTAGCGCCAGGCCGACGCAATGGCGGTCAGATCCAGCTTGTATTCGGAAGCGTGCAGGATGTCGAAGCCCTCGCCGTAAGATTGCAGCATTCCGTACTCGATGCCGTTGTGCACCATCTTGACGTAGTGGCCGGATCCCGACGCGCCCGTGTAGACATAGCCATCCTTCGGCGCGAGCGTCTTAAAGACCGGCTCGCAAAACTTTGCTGCGTCGGGGTTGCCGCCGTACATCAGGCAGTAGCCTTCTTTCAGGCCCCAGACCCCGCCGCTTGTACCGCAGTCGAGGTAGTGGATGCCGGACTCTTCCAGCTCCTTGCCCCGATGCACCGTATCCTTGAAGTACGAGTTGCCGCCGTCAATGATAATATCGCCCTGCGTTAATACGTCTTTAAGCTTGGCAATGGTTTCATCCACCGGCTTGCCCTGCGGCACCATGATCCAGACGACTTTCTGCGCCTGCTGCTGGTGCTTGACGGCTTCTCCGAGGTCGGTGACCCCTTTGCCGCCGCGTTTCTCCACTTCCGGCATTTTCGCCGGGTCCGTGTCGTAGCCATACACGGTATGCCCGTCCCCCGCCAGCCGCTCCAGCATATTCATGCCCATGCGTCCTAGTCCGACAATCGCGATCTCCATGCAAATGCTCCCTTTGGGTAAACCCCATAGCGTCAAGGTGGTATTAACGTGCTTACTATTCCCAAGCCTTGTTCGTGTCTAACCCGCCGATTTCCTCCCAAGTTCCATTTCACGCTGAGGACACGCACAAAAAAGCCCGGAAGCGTCTTGGGACGCTTCCGGGAGGATCTGCTTATTGCGGGTGCTTGGGTGCAGGAGGCCAAACTTGGTTTTCATCCGTATCTTCTCCGCCGCTTATTGTGGCTATCTTCTTTAGTTTTGACGGTCGCAGATAATCAGCATAAGCAAGCATCAACAAGCCGCCGAAAGTTAGCACTATGCCAATTCGCTGGCTTGCGACACCTAGCCCTGCCCAGTACCGTCCGTCTTCGCTGAAGTGGCTCATCTCTATTCTCATCGCGAAATAATGCCAAAGCAAAGTTTCGCACCAACATCCTATGACCATGAGAATGAAGCCAGCCGTGGCGATGAGCCGTTTCCTCGTTTCGGGCGAAACTAAAAAGAGCCAAACGTACCAAGCCGGCACGACAAACAGAAGCAATGGAAGATGATAGGTGCCGGAAATGTACAGAATGACCAGCACCGTTATTATCTTGACGCCCAAAACGAATAGTTGCAGCATGTAAGCCACTCCTTGTTCCTGCCAAGAAACTCCCTTCTAGGGGGCGAATTTGCTGGTCCAGCTTGGGTAGTTGGGGTCTGGTGCGCTTCCGAGGTCTTTGACGAACCCAGGAGGATTTGGCGTCCAGTTGCCGCTCAAGCCAGAGCGCGTCATACTGGCCTCGAACTCCCATTTGTACATGTCCATTGGGACGTAATTAATGCCATTTCCTGCATCCGGCGGCTCATACATCACATAGAGGCCAAAATTGTTGTCAAAGCTGAGTGCAGTATCCAAATAACCCCAGCCGTCATCAGGAGAGTCCGTAAACTCCTGATACATAAGGTTCCCATCTTTGGACCGTCTAGCGTCATAAGTCGGGCCGGGGGTACCATTTGCAGCACCGGCACCGTTGTTGTAAGGAAACGAACTGTCTAGTTCTGGCACTGCCATCTGTGTGCCACTGCCTCCTTGCGTTACGTCTAGTTGGCACAACTGCAACCATGCCCAGTTTCCATATGCCGTTCCGCCTTGCGTAAACAGATCAGGCGTGACAACAGCTATTTGCAGATCGTAGCCAAATAAATTTCCTGAAGGATCATTAGAAACCACATCCATATGGCCTGTGTCGATTCCTACCGTACCAAGTAGAGGGTTTGCTACAAGCCCTGCACCACGAGCCTCCGGTGTGCTGTAAACGTCCGGCCTGTGAACTTGAACCTTTACGCTTGCGCTTACAGAGCCGATTTCAGCACTCGGCGGCACGTTCGGATTTGGAGACAAGCCGCCGGCTGCATCCGTGTAGAGAATGGCCCAGCCAGAAACAGTTTCAGGAGTCCCAGAGCTGTTGCTGTCTTTCCAAAAGAAGGTTGGATTCTCCGCCGGGGGATTGACCGAAATGTTGGCATTCGGATCGGGATAGGGAATTGCCTGTCCAGTGTCTTGGCCGGAGCCGATGTCAAAACTCGTGAATGTGTCGCCTGAGACTGTCCAAGCGGGCCATCCAACGGTAATTGAGGACGGCAACCCCGGTATGCTTAGATATGGGATACAGTTCTGGCCGACCAGAATGTCCCAGTTGCCGGTTGCGCCCAGTATCGCGCCGCTGGGAATCGCCGTGACAGGATAGGCAGTGACCGACAAGCTTACACCCGTCGAAGCAAGCCATTGCTCACCCCCGCCGGAGGCTGACATCGTGACCGGGTCCAACTTGACGGTACTGGCAGCGTTGGGATTTTGCTTCACTTGCCAATGTCCTCCCCAGGAGGCACACACATGATAGCCGTCGAACCCGCCTTGCCAGAGATAAAAACCATCATCGGGGAATTCGAAGTGATCATCATCCCCCAAAACTTGGTCGTTGAAGCCATCGTCGACTTCAAGTGGGTCTAAGCCATCGCTTGACTCAGCGCCGGTGTCAACGTAAGTCTGCACGACTACGGATATCGACGGCTGAGAGTTATCGCCCGCATTGTCAGGCGTCCAGGTGAGTATCGGGGTAATTGTTGCGCTGATGGTGGAATAGTCGCATTGTTCATAGGGCTGGGGCTCGTAGTCGCAGATGGCTGGACCACCTGCATAGAAGGCCGCGTCTGGCCAAGTGTAGGTGGTTGTCTGACCGTTGACCGTGACGGTGTCTTTGCCGGTGGCTTGCAGGGAGACCTCCCAGCGTCCAGCCTGAGCGGGGGCCGCAATAAGCAGGCTCACGGCAAGGCTTGCCATCGGCAGCAGGTTATTGAGAAGCAGAAACGACGGGGCGCAGAAACGACGGGGCGCAGAGAATGAAACATCGAAGGTTCCTCCACACAAAAAGTCGCGGTCGCTGGTCGTGCAGCCGAGAGGGATAGTCGCTCGATGGCTGCGGACGCCCGGAAGTTCAGCGTCTATGCTGTATTGTATCATGGCTTACGCACGGTGTCAAGGGCTCTTTTGCAATTTGAGCACAGTGGCAAAAAAGCTCCTGCCTCTTGTCAAGAGGCAGGAGCTTTAAGCCGGGTTCCTAAACCGCCGCAATCAATTCCGGGGCATCCGAGACCGGCACGTTGACGCGGCGGGAGACGGGGTACGCTTCCATGTCGGCGGCGGGGTAGGGGACGAGAAGGGAGAGCAGATCGCGCGTGTCGGTGACAGTTGTGTCGAGCCAGAACGCTTCGTCATCGGGGCGCAGAATAACCGGCATCCGGTCGTGGATGGGCGCGGCGACGGCGTTTGGCGTGGTTGTGATGATCGTGCAGGAGCGGAGCGGCGAGCCGTCCGGCGCGTGCCATTCGTCCCACAGCCCGGCGAAGGCGAACAAGCCGCTGTCACGGCGGTGCAGGTAGGTCGGCGTCTTGCCGCCTTTGGTTCCTTCCGGCGCGGCCTGCCACTCGTAAAAGCCGTCGGCGGGAATGAGGCACCGGCGGCGGGTCAATGCGGTTCGAAAAGAAGGTTTTTCGGCCAGCGTTTCCGCACGGGCATTGATCATGCGGCTGCCGATAGCCGGGTCTTTCGCCCACGACGGGATCAGTCCCCAGTGGTAGCTGCCCAAACGCCGCGCTCCGTTTTGGGTGACGACGGCGACATTCTGGGTTGGCGCGATGTTGTACCGGGCTTCGGCTTCCAGTCTTTCGCTGACCGCAAACCGCTCGGCAACTTCGTCAGGCACATGATATAAAGTAAACCGTCCGCACATGAAGCTTGCTCCGCCAAAAAATATCTCAAAAAATTTACTTGACAGCCTGCAAGAGTTGTGTTATAGTAATTTCAGCACCGGCACACATCGCCGGCGAGACTAAACACAAACGTGCGCTGCCCCCGCGCATTCGTAAAGACCGCCGCACCGTGTATCCCCGCACGGCGCGGCGGTTTTTTGTGTATTGGGCTTACTCTTCCTCGTCCAAGCTCCCGTACATCGGGGCGCGGGCAAGGCTGGCTTTGATCGAATCTTCCACAAACTGCGCGACTACTTCCTCAGTTTCCAGTGCGGCGACTTGTTTGCGGAGCGCGGCAATCTGCGGCTCCAATGCCAGAAGCGTGAGCGGGTTAGTCTCAGTCTCGCGGGAGCGCAGCATAGCCCGCAGCCGTCCGCGTAGTGCTTCCCGCAGCTCGCGCCATTCCGCTGCCCTGGGGGTGTCGCCGAGAAACTCTTCTAAAATGTCGCTGCTTTGCCTGTCTTTTGGATCCTGCGTGTCTTTTTCCGCCATACTTCATGATACCCATCTTCCCGCAAAATGCCCACGAAAAGCCCGTAATCTTCTCCCTAATGAAACATCTCGCAGTGGCCGATAATCGGTGTGGGAGACTTTTTATGACCCGTGGAGTTTACACGGCCGCCGCAGGGATGCTGGCGAACCAGGCCGCACAGGATACTATCGCGCAAAATCTGGCGAATGCCAATACGACCGGCTACAAAGAAGATATCCCGCGCTTCGAGTCGTTTCTGTCTGAGCCTGTCTCGCGTTTGTCCGGTGCTGACAGGCTGTCTATCGGCACGATCGGCAGCGGGGCGGGTCTGAAGGACGAAACCACCAACTTCAGTGAAGGCGGAATGCAGCAGTCCGGGAACCCGCTCGACGTAGCCCTGACCGGCGACGCGGCTTTGGTTATCCAGTCACCGCAAGGTCCGCGCCTCAGCCGCGACGGATCGCTGACACTCGACGCGCAGGGGACGCTGATCCAGTCCAGCACGGGAGAGCCGGTGCTCAGTGACGGCAATCAGCCGCTGTCCATTCCTGCGAAGGCCGGACTCATTGTCATCAGCCCGCAGGGCGACTTGACTGCCGACGGCGTGAAGATCGGGCGCATCCAGATGGCGTCGCTGTCTCCCGCGGTCAGTCCCGTCAAGATGGGCGACAACCAGTACTCGGTGTCAAGCCTTCAGCCGGCCTCGGCGACCGCGACCATTCGGCAGGGCTATTTGGAAGCCTCGAATGTCAGCATTGTCAAAGAAATGGTTTCCATGATCTCGATCATGCGGGCCTACGAGACGAACCAGAAGATGCTCCAAGCCGAAGATGATACCACCGGCAAAGCAACCAGCGAAGTCGGCAAAGTTTAACTAACAACACGGCTGGACTGCCTGCGGCGTGAAAAGCGTAGCAGGCGGAGGCCGACGACCCGCGCTTCTTTGACCAAGAAGCGCACTAAAGGATCCTCCGCATTATGATGCGTGCCCTCTACACGGCAGCCACCGGCATGGAAGCCCAGCAGCTCAACATGGATGTGATCTCCAACAATTTGGCGAACGTCAACACCGTCGGCTTCAAGAAGAGCCGGGCGGACTTTCAGGATTTGCTGTACCAGGAAATGCGGCCCGCCGGCGCGACCGTCGCCCAGGGCGCAACCTCGCCCACCGGCCTGGAAGTTGGCCTCGGTGTCAAGCCCGCGTCTACCGAGACCATGTTCGAACAGGGACCGCTGCAAGAGACCGGCAACAACACGGACATTGCCATCGAAGGTGACGGCTTCTACAAAGTTCTGCTGCCCGACGGCACCAACGGCTACACCCGCGACGGCGCGTTCAAGCGCGACGAGCAGGGAAAGCTGGTCAACTCCGACGGCTTTGCGCTCCAGCCCGAAATCACCATTCCTGCTGATGCTACCTCCATTGCTGTCGGCAAGGACGGCACGGTCAACATCACGCGCGGCGGCTCCAACACCCCGCAGGCGGTCGGCAAAATTACACTGACTCGCTTTTCCAACCCCGCCGGCCTGCTGCATCTCGGCGGCAACAATTTCCAGGAAACGGCGTCATCGGGAACGCCTACCGACGGCACTCCCGGCCAGACCGGCTTCGGCCAGCTTGCCCAGGGAACACTCGAAATGTCCAATGTCCAGATTGTCCAGGAGATGGTCAATATGATTACGGCCCAGCGGGCGTATGAAGTCAACTCCAAAGCGATCCAAACGTCAGACGAAATGCTGCAAACGGCAAACGGCCTGAAGCGGTAAGCATCGCCAGAAACCCGGTAATTTATTACCGGGTTCCGAAAGACCACCATGAAACGCTTTTTCCTACTGCTTGCACCCCTTCTGGCGCTTCCTGCCGCCACCTCAGTGAACGCCGCCCCGGTTCATGTCGCGCTGAAATCCGCGGCCTCTGCCGCGCCGAATGCCGATGGGTTCCTGACCCTCGGCACCGTCGCCGGTATCACCGGCGGCGACAAGGCCGCCCGCGCCCGGTTTGCCGCCGTGCTTGTCGCCCGCGCTCCATTGTCCGGCGAGACCCGCAAGCTGACGCGCGGCGATCTCGCGCTGAAGCTGCGGCAGGCCGGCATCAATCCCGATACGCAGGCCGTTTTAGAAGGTGCGGACTGCGCCGATGTGACAGCGGACCCCCCCGCCCCCAATGTTGAGGGAGTAGGACAGAGACCGGAGGGCACGGCAAGCAGCGCCGCTGCAAGTTCTGCTCCCGGCTCTTCTCCGGCTTCCCCAGTATTGGGGGGCGGGGGGTCTGTCATCCACAGCGGCGAGGCCGTGACCATTCTTATCCAGTCCGGCGCAATGACGATTACCGCCCCGGCCACAGCCCGCGAAAATGGGCGGGTCGGGGATACAATCCGGGTTTATCGCGCTGGGGGCATGGCTGATGTCTCGGTCCAAGTCGTAGACGCCCAAACTGTCCGCATGGAGATTTAATTTACACATGAAAGCACTGCTTCACTCGCTGGCTCTGCTGGCAATCGCGGCGAGTATGGCGGCCTCCGTGCAGGCCGACTCCCTCTTTCCCGGATCCTCCACCGATGTCTCCCGCAACAACAGCAATGCCGCGTCGCTGTTTTCTGACAACAAAGCCCGGCGGGTCGGGGACACGCTGACCGTCGTGATCGCCGAGACCGGCGCGGCCTCGTCGGTCGCTGCCACAAAGACCGCCAAGACCGAGACCCTGAACTATGGCCCCGGCTTTGGGCCGCTGCTGTTCAATCTCAAAAACTTCGGTGCGACCGGCGGGATCAACAGCGATGCGTCCGGCAGCACGACCCGGACGGATAATCTCTCGGCAAGTATCGGCGTTACGGTCAAAGAAGTCCTGCCGAACGGCAACTTGATCGTGGAAGGCAAGCGCCGGGTCGGCATGAACGCCGAAACGCAGGAGATCACCCTGACCGGCGTTGTGCGCCCGACTGATATTGCACCCAATAACACGATCGCGTCGCCGCTCGTGGCCGACGCCCAAATCAAGTACGGCGGACGCGGCCCAGTCGGCGATAAGCAGCACGACGGCCTGATTTCGCGCATTTTCAAGGTGCTGTTTTAAGAACCCCCTATAGAACCGCCGCGCATCAGCCGATAAATATACCAGTATGATGAACCTCTTGCCTAAGACAACTAAACTGATCCCGATGCTGCTGGCACTGGCGGCGCTCGCGCCGAGCGCTTCGGCGCAGGAGCGGCTCAAAGACATCGCCGCCGTGCAGGGTGTCCGGGGCAATCAGCTTGTCGGCTATGGACTGGTGGTTGGCCTCGATGGCACCGGCGACGGCAATGGCTCGACGTTTACACCGCAGTCGGTGGCGTCTATGCTGCAAAAGTTCGGCATCACCGTTTCGCCGGGAGCGCTTCAGCTCAAAAATGTCGCGGCAGTGATGGTCACGGCGACTCTGCCGCCGTTTGCGCGGAACGGCAGCGCGATTGATGTCACGGTCAGCTCGCTCGGCGATGCCAAGTCTTTGCAGGGCGGAACACTGCTGCAGACGCCTTTGCAGGCAGCAAATAACAAAGTCTATGCAGTCGCTCAGGGTGCCATCTCGGTCGGCGGGTTTCTGGCGGGCGGCGGGGGGGGCGGTGCGGTCGCAAAGAACTTCGTCACGGCAGGGCGTGTCCCCGGCGGGGCATTGGTCGAGCAGGACGTGCCGACGACGCTTTTGGGCGCGTCAAGGGGGACGCTTGACGTCACGCTTTCCCAGCCGGACTTTACGACGGCGGCGCGGCTGGCGAATGCCATCAACAACCATAAGCCTTACGGAGTGATAACGGCGGTCGCCACCGATGCCGGGACAATCCGGGTCGGGTTCACGCCCGGCTCCGACGCCGTTTCGGTCATCGCAGGCCTGGAAAATGTGCCTGTAGACACCGATCAAGTCGCTAAAGTCGTCATCAACGAGCGCACTGGCACGGTAGTCATGGACGGCAATGTCGAAGTCTCGCCCTGCGCGGTCGCCCACGGAAACCTGACCGTGTCTATTGCCAATGCGCCGATCATTGTTCAGCCTGCGCCCTTCAGCCGCCAGGGCCAGACCGTTGTCGCGCCGCGCAAGATTATCAACATCGCGGAGGGCGATGAGCGGCTCATTCCTGTCCCCAGCAGCACGACATTGGACAGCGTGGTCCGTTCTCTGAACGCGCTGGGAGTCACGCCGCGCGATCTCATCGCGATCTTGCAGGCAATGAAAGAAGCCGGGGCGCTGCACGCGGAAATCGAGATCCAGTAAGATGCTCCGAATAGATATTCCGGCGTCCGCACCGACCGATAAGGCGCATCTGGACTTAAAGAAGGCCACCCAGCAGTTCGAGGGCTATTTCCTGCATCAGCTTTTGACCGAGATGCGAAAGACCGTCCCGAAAGATACGCTGCTCACCGACGACGGCAACGGCCAGCAGATTTTCCAGGATATGATGGACCAGACGATTTCCGAGAGCATGTCCAGCCGGGGCGACCTCGGCATGGCGAAGATGATGTACGACCAGCTCGCTCCGTCGCTCGGCAAGACAATAGACAGCAAGAAATGAAGTCAAGTAAGAGGCGCAGGCATAGTCTCCACCTTCGTGGAGAAAGAGGGATCAGAGAATAGCGTAATCTTATTCTTTGCCCGCGAAGGCGGTCAATAGGCGCTTCACCCTACAGCGCAGGATTTTAATCCCACGCGCTCTTCCGAGGAAACAAATCATGGCAGAACCGCACAATATCAAGCACATCATCAAAGTCCTGCGCGATGAGCTGGCGCTGCAAACGCGGCACTTAAAGCTTCTGGAAAGCCAGCAGCTTGCGCTTTTAGCCTGTGACCGGGTGCGCTTCACTGCGCTTCAAGAAGAATATACGCTGGTCTTGGTCCAACTGGAAGCGCAGGACGCCGCCCGCCGGGCGGCAATGACCGGCGAAAACGGCGAGCCGCTGGTGCTGTCAGTGCTGAAAGCTGAGTGCATTGAGCGTAACCAGAGCGTGCTGCAAACGCTGGAAGACAGCCTGCGCCGGACTTTGGACCAGGTACAGCTTCTCACCAAACGTAACCAGACGCTGATCCAAAACGAGCTGGATTATCTCGCGTTCTCGCTGGACCTCTTTGTGGAGGCGGGACGCTCCGCAGACAACGGCTATGGGGCCAACTGCGTCCGAAGCCGGGCCGGCCGGGCCGCCAGCCTGCTGCTTTTGGACCGCCGGGCTTAGGGCCGCGCTTAAGATATTTCACAGGAGACCACACCCCATGCCGGGAACATTTTTTGGGATTACTATTGGCCAAAGCGGACTGGCGGCGGCGCAGCTCGGCGAAGACATCACGGGACAGAACATCGCCAACGCCGGCACGGCGGGCTACTCGGTGCAGACGCTGGATCAGACTGCCAGTGACCCGTATACATTCGCCGACCATAACACGCAGCTTACACCAGGGCTGATCGGAACTGGCGTTTCTATTCGCTCCATTCAGCGGGCCAGCGACCAGTTTTTAGACACGCAGGTTCGGGACGCAAACTCCAATTTGCAGGGGCAGACGGCCCAAAGCAATGCGCTGAAGCAGGTGGATGATACGTTCGGCGAGCCATCATCCACTGGCCTCAACGCCGCGCTGACCTCGTTCTTCAGCGCCTTCCAAGACGTGGCGAACTCGCCCGAAAACTCCGGTGTCCGAGCGGCGGCGGTCCAGCAAGGAGTCGCGCTTTCCCAGACCTTCCAGACCGTTTCGTCGGGACTGGCTTCCGTCGCTTCCAGCGTGTCGGGCCAGTCGGCATCGGCGTTGCAGGCGATCAACACGGACAGCGCCCAGATCGCCGCGCTCAATCTCAGCATCACGGCAGGCACCCGGAACGGCCAGTCGCCTAATGATCTGCTCGATCAGCGCGGGGTGCTGCTGGACAAGCTTTCCGGCCTCGCGAACATCACGGTCCAAAACAACTCCGACGGCTCGGTCAATGTCGCGGCTGGCACCACGTCGCTGGTCCTCGGCAGAGATTCGTTTACCACAACGCTTGCGGGCCTCGCGGCAGGTGGTTTAACCGGCGGAACTCTCGGCGGCCTGCAAGCGGCAGGCGTCAAAGTGGCGGCGTTCCAAAGCCAGCTTAATGCGACCGCCGCGTCAGTCGTCTCTCAAGTCAATGCCGCGCAGGCAAATGGACTAGACTCAAACGGTAATCCCGGTACGCCCTTCTTTACGGCGACGGCAGGCAGCGAAGCGGGAACAATCGCCGTTTCCGCAGATTTACAGGCAAACCCCAGCCACCTCGCCGCCGCATCGGTGCCGGTCCCGCCCGCGACCTTCGGCGCGGGTGACGGCTCCAATGCCCAAGTGATTGCCGGGCTGCTGACCAAAACCGTGACGAGTGCAACGGACCCGCTGGCCGGCCAGAGCCTCCAAAGCTACTACCAGGAGACGGTCTCCACGGCCGGCAGCCAGGCGTCCGCCGCGATTGCGGGGGCCGGAAACGCTCAGGCGGGCTACACGCAGCTCTCGAACAGCCGCTCCTCGGAGACCGGTGTCTCCACCGACACCGAGCTTGCCAACATGCTGAAGTATCAGCGGGCGTATCAAGCCTCCGCGCGGGTCATCACAACGGCGGACGATCTGATCGGTACGCTGATTAACAATTTATTCTCGGCAAACTAGGCGTAGGAGAACTCCAAGATGCGTATCACGACGAGCCTGCAATACCAAAATCTGTCGTCCAATATCGAAAGCAGCTTAGAGACGCTGAACACGGTGCAGTCCCAGATTTCGTCTGGCAAGAAGCTGCAAACCTTCTCCGACGATGCCGCTGGGGCATCCCAATCGCTTGTTCTGCGAGCCTCTTTAGGCGACAACGCCCAGTATCAGCGTGATGCCTCTGCGGCGACTTCGTTCCTAACAGCCTCCGAAGGAGCACTGTCAAGTGCGACAGGTGTTCTGCAATCGGCGCGGCAGATCGCCGTCGCCGGCGCGAACTCGACGCAGACCCCGGACAGCCTCACGGCCCTCGGCGACCAGATAGACGGTGCGATCCAGCAGCTCACGCAGGCCGCGAACACGCAGTCGGGCGGGCGTTACTTGTTCGGCGGCACCAAGACGACCGCCCCGCCATTTGACGCGACTCAGACCTACCAGGGCAACAGCGGGGCGATCAGCTCGACATTGGGGCCGAACGCTTCAGTCCAAATCAACACCGACGGCGCGGCGGCGTTCGGCCCGGCCTTTACGGCCCTGCAAGCCTTGAAAACCCATCTCGCAGCAGGCGATGTGACCTCCATTTCCGGTGACATCGGGACGATAGACACCGCTCTCTCCGCACTGAACACGGCGTCGGCCACGGCCGGCGCGAAGGCAAACCAGGCGACAGCGGCCACCCAGCAGCTTACTCGCGCTCAGAGCGACTACCAGACCTCGATCTCAAACATCGAAGACGTTGACTTAGCCTCGGCGTATGTCCAGCTCCAAAGCGCGACCAACGTCTATCAAGCGTCCTTGTCAACGACTGCGAAGGCGTTCCAGTACAGCCTTGCCGACTTCCTGCATTAAGGCACAGGACTGCGGGCGAGGAGTTGAAAACTCCGCGCTAGGTTAAGTGTCCTGCGGACGGAAGAGGAGATGCTGCATGTTGTAATCTTTCGTCTGAAAAACGCTTTTCCTGGCGCGGAGTTTTCAACTCCTCGTCCGGCTTCTCGCAAATTTTCGCTCAGGGATGGATTAACTTTGTGCCGGATGCACTTCTTTTCTCGCACTTAGGAGTATCTAGACCATGCAAATCGAGACATCCCGCTTCGGCACTTTGTCTATTGACGCCCCGAAAACCCTGACCTTCCCCGATGGCCTGCCCGGCTTTGAGAACTGCCACCTGTTCACCCTCGTGCCGCATCACATGGCCGAAGGCGGCAAAGGCAGCCCGTTCGTCTGGCTGCAATCGCTGGAGCGCGGCGACCTGGCGTTTCTCGCGATTGAGCCGCACCAAGTTTTCCCGGACTACGCCCCGCGTGTCCCCCGCGCCGAGATGGAAAGCCTCTGCCTCACCGAAGAAGTAGCCATGCCCCGGCTCTACACTTTGCTGACTGTTCCGGCGGGCGATCCGGCGGGAATCACCGCCAATCTTATGGCACCGATTTTGATCAATTCCAGCAGACGGGTCGGAAAGCAAGTCGTCCTGAACACCGACCAGTACGGCCTGCGCCATCGCTTGATCCCTGCCGAATAAGAGGAGAACACAGAGCAAAAAATAAATTGCGCGGTAGGTTACAATTCTGCTGATTTCGGGAATGATTGGGTGTGAAACGCTGTATCTAAGACAGGCGCCAGGCACTCAAACCCAAAATCCCAACTGAATGCGCTGTGCCAGGGAGGGCTGTATGTTAGTCTTAACTCGAAAACTCAACCAAAGCATCAAAATCGGTGATGATGTCGAAATCACTGTCATCGAGGTCCGGGGCGATCAGGTCCGCCTCGGCGTCACCGCCCCGCGCGACGTGGCCGTCCACCGCAAGGAAGTCTACCTGCAAATCCAGCAGGAAAATCGCGCGGCCTCCTCCGCGCCCGATGCCTCTGAACTGGACTCCCTCAGTGACGCGGTCACCCGCCAGGGCAGAATCAAATAATTTTCTCCCAGAAGCCGCCTGCCTCCCAACGGAGCAGGCGGCTTTTTGCTTGACAAATCGGGGGCGAAACGCTTATACTAAGCGCAATCTTTCTCTTTCTGGAGGCAACTCAATTTGGTGTATAAAGTGACACTTATTCGCGGCGACGGCACTGGCCCGGAGCTTGTGGAAGCGACCCGGCGCGTTCTCGAAGGAACCGGCGTGGCGTTTGAATGGGACGTGGTCGAAGCGGGCGTGGACATCATGGAGACAGCGGGGACGCCGCTGCCGGACAATGTCCTGGCGTCCATTCGCAAGAACAAAATCGCGCTGAAAGGTCCGATTACGACGCCGATTGGCACAGGCTTTCGGAGCGTCAATGTCGCGCTCCGCAAGGAACTGGACCTCTATGCGTGCATCCGCCCCTGCAAGTCCTATGTCGGGGTCCGGTCGCGCTACACCGACGTGGATTTGGTGATCGTCCGCGAGAATACCGAAGACCTGTACGCGGGCGTCGAATATCCCGTAGACAGCGCCGAGGCTGGGCAGATCATCGGCATGGCGGGCGGCAAGATTCGGCAGGATTCGGCCATCTCCATCAAGCCGATCTCACGCACCGGCTCGCGCCAGATTGTCAAGGCCGCGTTTGACTATGCCGTGGAGAATGGGCGCAAGAAAGTGACGGCGGTCGCCAAAGCGAACATTATGAAGTACACCGACGGCCTGTTCTACGAGATCGCCCGCGAAGTCGCCAAAGACTACGAAGGCCGGGTCGAGTACGACGAATGGCTGGTAGACGCGATGTGCATGCAGCTTGTCCAGAAACCGGAAAACTATGATGTCCTGGTTATGGAAAACCTCTACGGCGATATTCTGTCCGACCTCTGCGCCGGTCTGGTCGGCGGCCTCGGCGTCGCCCCCGGCGCTAACATCGGCGTAGACACCGCGCTCTTTGAAGCCACGCACGGCTCCGCGCCCAAATATAAGAACCAGAATAAAGTCAACCCGACCGCGCTGATTCTGTCGGGCTACCTGATGCTCAAGTATCTGAAAGAAGACGAAGCCGCCGCGCGTCTCGAAAAAGCCGTTGCGGACGTCATCGCCGAGGGCAAGAACGTCACCTACGACATGAAAGCCGACCGCAACGACCCCACCGCCGTCGGCACCGCCGAAATGGCCGACGCCATCATCGCCAAAATGCAGGCGGGGTAGAACAGGGCAAAAGAAGAACAGGGCAAAAGAAGAACAAGGCAAAAGAGGCTGATATGGCTATCGCAGAACGAGAAGTCGGTGTGTCCCTACCACAAGCAGAAGCCTTCATGGAAGAAGGCTTTGCGCCATCGCCCTACCGCTGGACACGCGAGCAGTTTCATCAAGTCGGTGAAGCCCGACTGTTTGAAGGGCATCGTGTCCTGCTGGTTGAAGGGGAAATACTCGTTATGCCGCCAATCGGTGATAGGCATCGCACAATCGTTACCCTCGTCGGCGAAGCGCTTCGAGGCGCGTTTGAAGAGGGCTTTTTTGTCAGTGAGGAAAAGCCTTTCGACATTGGCAGAGCAACCGATCCCCAGCCGGACCTCGCTGTCATTAAAGGTAATATCCGCGACTTTATGGAGAGCGGCCTTACGGAAGCTGCGCTCATTGTCGAAGTCTCGGATTCAACTTACGAGTATGACCACTCCAAGAAAGCGAGTTTGTACGCTTCCGCCGCTGTGCAGGATTACTGGATCATACGTCTGAAAACGCGGGAAGTGGAAGTTTACCGACAGCCTCAGCCCGACGACGCACAGCATTACAAGTTCGGCTACGGGGAAAAAACCGTTTATCAAGGTGGCGAAATTATTCAGCCGCTCGCCGCACCCAATCCGGTGGCGGTTTCGGCACTGCTGCCGTAACCACGCAAAAATTAACAACGAAAAGAGAATAAAAATGGCTTCTGGAAAGAAAAAAGTGAGCGTCATCGGCGCGGGCGCGGTCGGCGCGACCGTGGCGTTCCATGTGGCGCAGCAGGGCTACGCGGACGTGGTTCTGCTGGACCTGCCGGATGATCTGACACTGGAAAAGCCTCGCAAGACCGGCTCAATGGCGCTCGGTAAGGCATTGGACTTGAACCAAGTCTCGCCGATTGTGGGCTATGATGGGCGCATCAAAGGCACGTCGGACTACGGCGATACGGCGGGCAGTGATGTGGTCGTGATTACATCGGGCCGGCCCCGGACGCCGGGCATGTCCCGTGAAGATCTGCTGGCAGTCAATGCCGACATCGTGCAGAGCGTTGCCGCGCAGGCGGCTGCCGCCAGCCCGGATGCGGTGTATATTGTCGTTTCTAACCCTTTAGACGCCATGTGCCATGTCGCGCTGAAAGCATCGGGGCTGCCGCCGGAGCGGGTCATCGGCCAGGCGGGCGTTCTTGACAGCACCCGCTACCGCAACTCTATTGCGGCGGCGGTCGGCGTCTCGGTCGAAGACGTGCAGGCATATGTGCTGGGCGGCCATGGCGACCAGATGGTGCCGGTGCGCTCGCTCACGACCGTCGGCGGCATCCCGGTCCAGAAATGGGTGGACCTCGGCAAGCTCACGGGCGAGCAGCTCCAGAAGATCGAAGACGACACGCGGCAGGGTGGGGGCATCTTGACCGGCCTCATCGGCACCAGCGCGTGGTACGCGCCGGGCGTCGCGACCGCCGAGATGGTGGAAGCGGTGCTGCTGGACCGCAAGCGAATTTTGGCCTGCACCGTGCTTTTGGACGGCCAGTACGGTGTCAGCGGCCTGTATTTCGGCGTTCCGACCCTGCTCGGCGTATCCGGCGTCGAAGCCGTTTACGACCTCATGCAGCTTGCGCCGCTCACCGATGTCGAGCTGGCGGGCATTAAAGAGTCGGCATCGAAAGTGCAGGAGACTGTCAACAGTCTGAAAGCCCTCGGCAAGCTTTAGGCAGAACCCAGAAGAGCAGGGCTGATCTCGTCTTTCGCGGCGAGAGGTGGCCCTGCTTTTTTGCGTCTACTTTTAGGTATACTGGAACTACTGTGGATCGACTCGCTGCTTACTGACTGAAGGCTTCTACTTATGCCGGTAACACTTAAAGACATTGCGGAAAAAACAGGCGTTTCGGCCAGCGTCGTCTCGACGGTGCTGAGCGGACGGGACAACGGCACGTTTGTCAGCGAAAGCACGCGGAAAAAAGTCCGGGAAATGGCGGAAGCGCTGCATTACACGCCGGTCCGGTCGGGACGGCCACGCGGCAGCCGCCGCCTGCGGAAGTTGCGGACCGAGCATTTCATCGGCATCTGGGACCCGGAACATTCGTCCAGCAGCGCGTTCTTGATCCAGAGCTTGCAGTTCGCTCTGCGCGAGTATGCCAAAGCGCATGGGGCGGACACGGAAGACGATTTCGGGCTGCGTCTTCTGACAACAGAAGACTTGCCGCGCCTGGATGTCATCGGTCTGATGGGCATGATCTCGCTGTCTTCTACCCTGCTGCCCCGCGAGGCCGCAATGGCTGGCATTCCGAGTGTGATGATTGGCGAGACTGATAATGCTCCCCGCGAAATGGTCCAGGTGCATCTTGACGGTGCGGCGGCAGGCCGGATGCTCGGAGATTATCTGTGGGATTTGGGCCATCGCCGGGCTGTCCTGCTGGCACCAGGTACCACGCCGCGCCTTACCCGCGAGCGGCTGACCGGACTAAAATCCGCTTGGACGGCGCAGGACGGCAATGCTGAGACTATGACACACATGGCGTATGACACGCTGAAGACACTGGAAGAGCGGGACCAAATCCACTGGGCGATCGGGAAGCTGTTTGGCCCTGATACTCCTCCAAGCGCCCGCCCCACGGCTTTGGTCTGTCAGGACGAAAACAGCGCGGCCGTCTCGGCACAAACTTTGGCTGGAATGGGTCTTGCCGTGCCGGGAGCGGTCTCACTGGCGGGCTTTGGGGACACGCCTCGCCTCGCCGAAGCCCTGACCCCGCCGCTGACAGTTGTCCGCCCGCCGACCCTTCAAATCGCGCAGGCCGCCGTTGCCGCCCTGTATCGCCTGCACGATGCCAGTCCCGACAATCCGGAATTTGAGGAAGCGGGTCTGGAGGCGGCCCCGCCGCTGGAGGCCGATATTTGCCTGCCCGGTCGCCTCGTCGTGCGTGCTTCCTGCGCCGCCCCGGCATCAGTATCGTCCCATGCTTGAATTTGAGCGCCACCCAAACATTCTTGATCCGAAACAGGCCGTGCTGGTCGTCGTAGATATGCAGGCACCTTTCCTCAACGCCATGCACGAAAGTGAGCGGCTGCTCGCCAATGTCTCCCTGCTGGTGCACTCTGCCGTGACGCTCCGTGTTCCCGTGATCCCGACAACGCAGTACGCCGAGCGGATGGGCTGGGTTGTTCCTGAAATCACCCAGCTTTATCGTGATTTTCGTGTCAGTGCCTCGGTGGACAAGCTCTGCTTCTCGTGCGCCGGGGCTGACGGTTTCTTAGAAGGCCTTGCTTCTTTAGGCCGCCGCCAAGTGCTGCTCTGCGGCGTCGAAACCCATATTTGCGTCTCGCAAACCGCGCTGGATTTGACGCATCTCGGTTATCAGGTTCATGTTGCTGCCGACGCCGTCTCCTCGCGCACACTCGAAAAGCACAAGCTCGGCATGGAGCGCCTGCGCGACAGCGGCGTCCTGCCCTGCGCCGCCGAGGCTGCCGTTTATGAGCTTCTTTGCGAAGCCGGCACACCTGCTTTCAAGTCCCTGCTGCCTTTCATCAAGTCGTGACGCTGTTTTTCTCCCCCTCTGCCAACTCTGACTCCCTCTAGTTTCCCTGTGCCTACGCCGATAATTTCAGCGTAACCGGGACCTTTTGCCAGGGAATGAGGACTTACCTTGCCGACACTGATTGAAACCAAGCTGAAACAGGAACGCCTGCTGCGATTATCGAAGATGAACTGCAAGACCTGCCGCCGCTGCCGGCGGTTATTATGCGGGTCATGGAGACCGTCAGCGACCCGACCACCTCGGCAGCAGACCTGAACCGTCTGATTTCGGCGGATCAGGCGCTGGCGTCTAAGGTGCTGCGGCTGGTCAACTCCTCCTACTACGGTTTCCCGCGCAAAATCGCGACCATTACCAACGCCGTCGTCATTCTCGGCTTCAATACGGTCCGCAATCTGACCACTTCGCTCGGTGCGTTCAAGGCGTTTGACGCGCAGGGCCAAAAAACTGCGCTTGACCGGGAAGCGTTCTGGGCCCACTCGCTGGGCGTCGCGGTCGCTGCTGGGGTAATTGCCCGGCGCAAGGGGATTGGGTCAAAGTCTATCGAAGAGGTTTTCATCGGCGGTTTGCTGCACGATGTCGGCAAGCTGTTTCTGGATCAATATTTCCCCGACCAGTATTCCATTGCGATCAAGCTCGCCGCCGCCGCTCAGATTTCTATTTGGGAGTCTGAAAAGACCGCCCTCGGCATCGGTCACGCGCTGGTCGGGAAGCGGATCGCCGAGAAGTGGAACCTGCCGCCGTCCTTGACTTCGATGATTACCCTGCATCATCAGCCGGTGTTCGCCAAAGAATACTTCGAAATCACCGCGACTATTCAGGCTGCCGATCACACGGCAAGAAAGCTCGGCCTCGGCTCCGGCGGCGACACGAAAGTCATGCCGCTGGCCCCCGAAGTCGAGAAATGGCTGGCCTTCAGCCCCGCTGTCTGGGAAGCCGTCGAAACCGACACCTGCCGCAAGTTCGACGAGTCCAAAGACTTCCTCAAAGTGCTGTAGGCAAAGCATACGGCCATGCGTTCAAGACCATGCGTTTAAGACCATGCATTGAAATGCACGGCTATTGGGCGTGGACGCCGCACAAGCACCGCTTCGCGGGGCTAGGATCAGATTATTCGGTTCCTGTCCGCGAAGACGAGGGTTCGGGCGTCTGCAAAGTAGCCATGTGTTTCAGGACATGGTTCCTGCCGATGCCTTTCCATATAAACAAGCAAGCCTGAACCCTCCGTAAAGTCAAACGCTCGTAAAGCTTCTGCGTGCATGGTCCAAGAGCGTGCCCGCAGATAGGTTGGAAACCAGGATGCTGAGGCACACTCAGCCATTTCCGCCAATCGCTTGCCCACCGATAAGCGTTCCTCAATCACTGAATGTCCAGTAGGCCTAAGTAGACGTCTGTACCAGTTCCAAAGCCCTCTGCTTCATCACCAAACCCAAACAGTAACCATGAGCATACCCACGTTCCAAGACTTGAATGTGAATTTCATCCCAGCTGTGGTATGCAGCATTTTCAAAGTTGCTGCCTCACAAGCGTGGAGTGCGAGACGAGGAAGTGAACTCCGTGTGTATTCTTGCGGCGTGTCATGACATGATTACAACGATCCCCAGCCACGTTTAGCCGATGCACCGGCGGCGAAGAAAGCTTCAATCCCAGCGTCGTCGCGGTCAGCGACGGCGGCTTCCAGCGTATCGAGTTCACCGCGAAACGACTGCAATGCTTGAAGCAGAGCGTCACGGTTGGACAGGCACACATCGCGCCAGATTTCGGGGGAAGACGCGGCGACGCGGGTGCCGTCGGCGAAAGAACCCGCTGTGAGCTGCTGCGTTTGGGGATAACGGCTTTGGGTCTCAAATGCCTGACGCATCAACGCCGATGCCAGCACATGGGGCAGGTGGCTTGTGACGGCAAGCATTGCATCATGCGCGTCGGGAGACAGTAAAAGCGTAGTCGCGCCGACGGACTGTGCAAAGCGTTCTAGCAGAGACACGGCGGCGGAGTCTGTTGTTTCGGAAGGGGTAATCGCCCAGGTGGCTTCCTCAAACAGCAGGGGAGTGGCGGCTTCGACGCCGGTCTGCTCGGACCCGGCCATCGGATGCCCGCCGATGAAGTTCTTTGCCCCTCCCGCCGCTGGACAATCGCCGCCTTTGTGCTGCCGACATCGGTCACAATCGCGCCGGGTTTGGTGAGCGCTAGCGTCTCCGGTAGCGAGACGAGAATATGTCCGACCGTCGTACATAGCACGACAATGTCGGCCTCTGCTGTCGCTTCTTCCAAACGTGTCGTGCCGAAATCAATCGCGCCGAGCGCTTCGGCGGCTTCTAAGCGGTCCTGCCTGTGCTCAACTCCTATCACACGCTGGGCCAGCCGCCGGGACTTCAAGGCCATGCCGAGCGAGCCGCCGATCAGCCCGATCCCGACAATTGCCACGGTTCCGAAATGCCCCGGAAAATGTGTGTCTCCTGTCATCGCGGCTCCGTCCCAAACTCAATCAGTGCATACACGTCAGACACTTTGAGAGTGACGTCCACCGACGAGAGAGTGATCTCACCTTCCCGATCCCGGACTTCGCGCATCTCCCAATGGCCGTTCCGGCGCGTGAACAGCAGCATCAAAGGATGACCTTGTTCCGACAAGCAGGTACTCCTGAAGCGACGCGATGGTCTGGTAATGGCCGAACTTACCGCCACGGTCATACCCTTTTGCAGAGGGCGACAGCACTTCAACCACCAGAAGCGGGTTCAGGACAACGTCTTTTTTGCCGAAATAAAGCTGCTGCTCGCCGCAGATGACCGAGACATCGGGAAACGTGTTGACGCCGTCGCCCGTGTGTATCTTGACATCGGACCCATACACACGACAGCCGCGCGGCACGAGAGCGTTCCCCAGCACACAAATGATGTTCGAGGCAATCGCACCGTGGTCGGTCGTGCTGCCGCTCATTTGGCGGATTATACCGTTCACATACTCCCAGTGCCCAAACGACGTGCGCTCAAACTCGAAGTACTTCGCTTCCGTATAGTAGTCTTTTTCGACGCATTGCTGTGCGAGTGCCATGAAGTTTCCTGTTCCGCTAAAAAGGCCGCAGAGAGGCATTTGCTAAAACGCTCATTCTCTGTGGCCTTTGGGTTTTCCTCTGTGTAGGCTGCTTGGACGCGGGGGTAAATTCCGGCGTCAAGCAGCTTTAGGATAAGCTTATTTGCGATGGACGCTCAGGACTGGTTTGTATAAAGTAAGCTGCTTTCGCTTCCAGATGCCAATATCCCTTCTGAACAGATCTTCGCCAAAAGAGTCGGCCGAGGTAGGGCGTACAGTAACAAGCCACCGCAAACAGAAAAACACGAAGCTGGACAGTCACAAGAGCCTCCCTAAATATGCCGTCCGACGGCGGCGGCTATTGGGGCGATGTCGTGCATGAGCTTGTCGAAGGCTTCGGGCAGCAAAGACTGTGCGCCGTCTTTCAATGCTTTTTCCGGGTTCGGGTGGACTTCAATGATCACGCCGTCGGCTCCGGCGGCAATTGCGCCGCGCGTGACGGCGTTGACCAGACTCGCCCGGCCGGTGGCGTGGGATGGGTCGGCGATCACCGGCAGATGGGACAGTTCTTTTGCGGCGGCGATGGCATTGATGTCGAACGTGTTGCGGGTGTAGGTCTCGAATGTCCGAATGCCGCGCTCGCAGAGCATGACGTTTTTGTTGCCTTTGCTCGCAATATACTCGGCGGCTTGAAGCCATTCCTCAATGGTCGCGGCCATGCCGCGCTTGAGCATCACGGGAACCTGCGTTTTACCAATCTCGGTCAGGAGTGGGAAGTTTGCCATGTTGCGCGTTCCGACTTGCAGAATGTCGGCGTACTGACATACTAATTCCACATCGCGGACATCCAAGACTTCGGTGATGATCGGCATGTCCAGCTCTTCCCGCGCCGCCGCCAGCATCTTCAGCGCCGGCTCGCCGTGGCCGTGGAACGAGTAGGGGGACGTGGAGGGCTTGTACGCGCCGCCGCGCAGGATATGCGCCCCGGCGGCTTTGACCGCCCGTGCCGACGCCATGAGCTGCTCTTCGGTCTCAACGGTGCAGGGGCCGGCCATGACGACCACAAACGCCGGGTCGCCGATCTTGATGCCGCGCACGTCAATGATGGTCGGCTCCGGGTGGAACTGCTTGCCGACCACTTTGTAGGGCTTGGTGACGGGGACGACTTTGTCCACATACGGCAGCGCTTCAAACTGCTGCATCACTTCGGCCTTCATGGCAGCGTCAGGCGGGGACACCGACCGCGCCGACAATCGTGGTTTCGACCCCTTCCGACAGGTGAACGCCGTAGCCGCGCTCTTCGAGCATTTGTGTCACGTGCGTTAAGTTCTCCTTCGTCGCCGCTGACGAGAGTATAATAATCATGGCCTGGCTCCTTCGACTTAGCTCTTCTGAAACTTTACTCTAACAAGAGTGTCTTTCAGTGTACCTTGCGCCCGGTTGTTTGTCAACAAAGCGGCAAGAGGAAGGATGGAAAACAAGGGCGAACACAAGGTTCGCCCTCATTCGAGTTGTTTCTGCTACAAACCGCTTGTCAAATGTCTCATTTCGTGCTATACTATTCGCAAAAGCCGAACATCTGTTGCCGAACGCCTGTTTTTCGATTGTCTCAGGGCGTTCGGCCTAAGCCCAGAAAGGAACGCATCATGCCGAAAGCTGCTGCCGACCATAAACCCATCTCAACCCGCCAGAAACAAATCCTCAACTATATCCAGCACCATATGGATGCGCACGGCTATCCGCCGACCGTCCGCGAGATCGGCACCGCCGTAAGCCTGTCGTCGTCGTCTACCGTTCATGCCCATTTGAAGACTTTGCAGGAGCAGGGGCATATCGAGCGCGACGCTGTGCTGACCCGCGCCATCAAGCTGACCCCAAACGGCCTCGGCGAAGGGCGGCCAATGAGCAAGACGGTCATTCAGGTTCCGATCATCGGCACGGTCGCCGCTGGGAAACCGAGACTCGCGGTGGAAGACGTGGAAGACGTGTTCCCGCTGCCGACCGACTTCATCTCCGGCGACGGGTTCATTCTCGAAGTGCGCGGGGACAGCATGATTGACGACGGCATCCACGACGGCGATTATGTGGTCGTGCGCCGCCAGCAAACTGCTGATAACGGCGAAACTGTGGTCGCAATGATTGAAAGCGAAGCGACGGTCAAGCGCTTCTACAAAGAAAAGCAGCGCATCCGCCTTCAGCCTGCCAACAAGCGCATGAAGCCGATGTATTTTGACGACGTGCAGATTGCCGGCAAAGTCGTCGGGCTTGTCCGCCGGATGGCGTAATCCAATAAGAACCGGCACTGGAAGTGCCGGTCTACTGTTAAGTGAAAGTCGAAGCGACTAAAGACCATAGCGATGCAGTCATATTCTGTAGTCGCCGCGACTTTCACGCAAAAATAGACCGGCACTTCCAGTGCCGGTTCCTCCTTCTCTAAAATCTATCATGCCCCATATTGAAAACAGCGTTCTTGTCAACGCCCCGCTGGAAACCGTCTTTATGGCGGCACGTGACCAAGAGTCGTTCCCACAGTTCATGCCGGATGTCGAAAGCCTGACGATTATCGAGCGCAGCCCGGACGGCAGCCGAACCGTCTCGGACTGGGTCGCCGTTGCCTCGGACTTCAAGCTGAAAGTTCGCTGGACGGAGGAAGATATCTGGGATGAGGCCGCGCACGAGCTGCGCTTCAAGCAGCTCAAAGGAGATTACACCGCCTACGGCGGTTTCTGGAAATTTACCGAAGACAGCCCCGGCGTGACCCGGTTCCAGTCGGAAATTGATTACGACCTGGAAATCCCGCTGATTGGCGCATCTGCTGAAAGCGGTGGTTGCCCGGCTAATGCGGGACAATACGCAGAAGGTGCTGGATGCGATTAAAAGCCGGGCCGAGGCGGCGGTCTAAGAGTCCCCCCGGCCCCCAATAATGGGGGAGCCGAAGTCAAGAACGGCTTGCTCCTGTTCTCATCATGCTCCCCTGCTATTAGCGGCTGGGGGACTCTTTACCTCGAAGCTAGCGCCGACGTGTCCGCAGCCACTTTTGCGCCGACATAGTAGTGTGCTAAAATCTCCGTGTACGACTTGCGATAGGGCAGCCCGGCCATTGCAACCGCGCCGTCCTGCGACATTCCCATCCCATGCCCCCAGCCTTTGCCGTTGAACTGATACGAGCCGTCGGGAGTGCGTGTCATTACTACGCGCGTACTTCGCAGCGTGTCGTAACCTAAAATCTGCCGAAGCTGCGGCCCGGTGACTGTCTTCAGCGTACCGTCCGCCCCGGCGACCGTTGCGGTTATAATACGGCCTGATGGGTCAAGGCCGTCAATCGTCAGCGAGATAAATTGTGTGACGGCGGTACGCGGGTCCCGCGAAAGCAGCGCGGCAATCTGGACTGGGGTAAACGTGTGGGTCCAGGTGTGGTACCTGCCCGATGCGGCGTAGTCCAGGCCGTCGGAAGCGTCGGCGTCTTTGACCGCCTGCAAGTAGGGGCAGTCGCCGCTGGGGTCACAAGCGGTCATGCCGCCGCTGTCGGTGGAAAAAATTGCGTCAATAAGCTGCCCGTGGTAGGTCAATACCTGAGTGCGGGTGCCGTCTACGGCAGCGTTCGAGAGTGCCGTTTCACCATCCAGTCCATCGTAGCCCTCACAGCGGGTCGTGTCATCCAAATCGAAGCCTTCGGCGGCGCATTTGCCCCGATTCTTCAGCGCGTAAGTCCGGGCTGCGACAGCCTGCGCTTTCATCGCTTCCATCGGCACGTTCGACCCAATTTCGGCGGGGATAACTCCGTAGAGATATGGCTCCAGTGGAACAGTATTGATGACCCGGAAGGTCATGTCCGGCTCGCGGCGCACTGTCAAAAATCCCCGATAAGTGTGCCAGGGGAACCCTTTTGCGCTCAACGGCTCCTTGTCCATCCGGGCGATCCGTATAAATCCACCCGGCCCCGGCAGGACATTCAGCGCGTCGCCGCTGCCAATGACGACCGGCACATCCTGCACGGAATCGGCCCGCGCCAGCGTTATTCCCTTCGGCGTCGCTTGGATTTTGTAGAGGGCGCCGCCTGCTCCATGTGCGACCGGCTTGTTCGTGACCGCATCGCGCAGGGTGAACTGCTGAAGACAGGAAATAAAGAGCAGGGTGGAGTGGCGGAACGTGTGGTCCAGACCAATCCGCAGAGGGGGGGGCGCGGACGGCGCATCGCAAAGAGCGGGGGACGCGGCAAGAAGCAGCAATAATGCGAGGGCGGAGCGCATGGTTCCTCCGAGAATAGGCGTGGGGATGATGTCTTCAGCCGCGGAAAAGGCGAACACATTTTAAGAAGGGCGAACACGAGGTTCGCACCCTGTATCTCATTCCCGTAGGGACGAACCTTATGTTCGTCCTCTTTTGCTGTAAAAGCCCTGGTCTGATGACCAGGGCCTTTTCTTATCGGGGTGACAGGACTTGAACCTGCGGCCTCTCAGTCCCGAACCGAGCACTCTACCAAACTGAGCTACACCCCGTTGTGCCGTCCGAACTCTTGACTATGAATCTCGTGTCGGAAGCAAATTATCTTAGCCGATTTTGCTGCCGTCTGTCAAGGGCTGGAATGGTAGCGATGCAGAAAAGACCCGAAATTCCCGATAATCGGGACAAAGGGTACTTCCAATGCGACTTCCTCCAATTTTGCTTGTTCTTACTGCCGGCGCTGTCTTCTTCGGTGTTAGCCAGACGCTCGCGCCGACGGTTCGTGCCCAAGCCGCTCCTAACCAAACCATTTCCCCCATGCCTGCACTCCGTGTGTCTGTCCAAAGCCTGCATTTCAAGCCGGCTCTCGGTGGTCTTGAAGTGGCGGGCCGGATCACAAACACGGGGCGGCAGACGCTGACCTATCCGGCAGTCGTGTGCGTCTTTACAGACGCAGCAGGGGCGGAAGTCGGACACGCCGACGGGTATCTGACCGCCGGGCCGGTCAAGCCGGGGCAGAGCGTCAATGTCCGGGCATTCAGCCCAAAGATGCCTGCATTTGCAGCTGTCGCGCTGCGTCTGCGGGAAGCCGGCCAATCGGTGACGGTTCAGGCACCCGAAAGCCGCCGCACGACGGTCTGGTAATCGAACTGAGCCTGGAACAAGGCACGGTCACCCCATCCGTAAGCGGCTTCCAGACGATTGCCGTCGCGGTATAGTGAGATTGGGAACGCGACCCGCTTGGTATTGAATAGTTCGCCAAGACCCCGGTAACAGCAGGGAACATCGTCGGGCGTAATCGCCCGGACACAGGCTTTAAAGACAGGCTGCCCGCCGTCAAAGTCTAGCCAGACCATCCAGCCTTCGTACTGTTCTTCAATGTTCGGGTACTGCGGGTCAATCGTTTCGGGATGGGCGGGTTCGTTCCGCTCCGAAACAACGTGGATCAGCCCAATATAGCCGCCTAGCTCCGGGCAGTCCACGAAGTTCGAGCCGAGACCAACCCGCACGACTCGCTCCCAGACCTCGGCGCTGATGGCACCCGGCAAGCCGTCCACAAACCCGCGAAGACTGTAGCCAGTCAAACTTTCGGGGTCATCTGTCGCAAAGTATGGCAGCAGCTTGGTCTCGCTCATAGACCGCGCTCCAATCAGCGTCCGACCTGCTGTCGGTGACGGCAGCCGTACCGAGTTTTTGTACGACTCGACATGCAGCTCCTGAGTGACGTTCCCAATGATCCCCTTGACATAGATGTTCTCGCCAAGTTCCGTCAGAAACAGGTCTTCCTGGCCGCCGGTCTTCTGTGCGCCAAACTCGATCCCACCAAACAAGTGGATCAGCTCAAGCTGGCCTATTTGTTCAGACGGATCCAAATACCCGCCGTAGACCCCGACATCGTGAATAAACAGGCCGTCGGGCAGCATCACCTTCCCCCGGTAGCCCTGGCCCGTCGCAAAAAAGCCGGGGCGACCGCTCGGCAGTGTCACCGGAGCTAGCCGCACGTCTTCCATGATGACGCCTTCCGGGTTCGCGTCGTACCACAGCTTGCCGGGGCGCGGCGGGCAGTGGGGCGGCGGGGTACGGGGGCCGCGCAGGCGCGTAAACGGGAACTGTTGGGCCATGTCGTAGACATTGTGCATTCCGGTCATGGCGTCTTCCGGCAGGTAGAATAAGATATTGGTGGAATACAGCTCGCGGGTAAACGTGTCTTTTATGCGTGCGAGGCGCACGGTGACGGCATAGGTGCGCTTACCCGTGTGCAGGTCGGTCCAAAGCTGGATCGGCCCGTTGAATGCCGCTTCCCAGGTGCCTCCTGGTTTTCGGGCCTCGACTCCGAACTCTCGCACAGTATGGGGCAGAGTCGGCAGAGAAATCAAAGACGTCTTTGGTCGGTCTAACAGTGCAGGGTTATTCAATCGGCAAGCCTTATCTTGAGTTTTATTGGTTCCAGCGGACGGCCCGCTCCGGGTCATCATGCAGGGGTCCGAACAATTCCGGGTGAACAATTGAGGCCAGCATCTCCAGGCTGTCCGCAAGGCGCGGGCCTGGGCGGCTGAAGTAGTCTGAGCCGTTCACAAGGTAAACGCGGCCATTACGGGCCGCCGGAAGCGCGGCGTAGCCTGGCAGGCGCTGGAACCCGGCCATATCCTGCGCGGTGCGCTCGACTCCAAACCCGCATTGGGCAATGACCAAGACTTCCGGTGCGAACCCCTGCACACTCTCCCACGAAATCTGTGTGGACGGCATGTGCATTCGACCTAATCCGTCGAAGCCGCCCGCGATCTCCACCAGCTCCGGGTCCCAATGGCCGCCGCAGAACAATGGGTCCAGCCATTCCAGCAGCACAGTCCGAGGCCGCATTTCGGCCTGCGCCGCCCGTTCCCGCACGGCAGACACCCGCGTCCGCAGGCCCGCCGTCAGGTAAGCCGCCGCTTCTTCACGCCCCGTCGCAGCCCCGACGCGGCAGACGTCTTCCCAGACATCGTCGAGTGTCGTCGGCTCTAAATTGACGAGACACGGCCCCGGCGCGGGCAGGGCGCGAACGGCGGCCAGCACATCGTCATAGGACACCGCGCAGACATCGCAAAGCTGCTGGGTTAAAATCACGTCGGGCGCGAGCGCCGCCAGCATCACCGGGTCTATCGTGTACAGCGAGTGAGAGCTGGTGAGCTGCTCGCGAACCGCGGCGTCTATCTCGCGAGATGATAAGTCGGGCGGCAAAATACTGCGCGTAATCCTGGGTTTTCTCAAGACCGACAACGGATAATCGCATTCATGGGTCACCGCCGCCAGACTGTCTTCCAAGCCCAGGGCGCAGACAATTTCCGTTGCGCTCGGCAGCAGTGAGACAATCTTCATTACACTTTTTCTCTTCCGCGTTTTCCTACCCCGTTGTAGCCGCCGCCGTTCCCACCTCAAACACCGAATTGTTTTGTGTGACAAGAAACGCGAAAAACCCAGTCCCGAACTAGAAAAAGAGGCTGTCGACACTCGGCAGCCTCTCCATTCTCGGCAGGTTTTTGCCGTAAACTCAGGCCGACTTTCTGCGCCGAACCGCCAGAACGCCCGCGCCCAGCAGCGTCAGCACACCCAGTGAGACCGCCGAAGAAGCTTCCGGGACGGCGGCGGGCGTGCTCGGAGGAACCGCCGCATCGTTGGGCGCCCAAGACCATCCATCCCAGCTACCATTTACGATGTTTCCACCGACACCGGTGCTGGCGTAAGTCCAGTTTTGACCGTCAGGAGCCTTGTAGTAAGCCCAATATCCGGACGCAGAAAAGCCTGCTTCCGAATGATCACCGAACGTGAACCCATTGACCGCTGCACCATTATAGATATACTGGGTCATCAGGCCGTCGGCCGCAAACGCATTGAGCAGGTCAACACCAGTCTTAGGGCCGTCGTACTTGTAGCCAAAGGCAAACGAATCCTCTTGCGTGCCGTCCTTGAAGTCTATCGTCAGAAACGACTCTTCGCTGCCGGCGCCGGCTGTTGCCGTCAGTAGTGGAGTAAATGTCTGAGCGTTCGCGCCTGCGGCCGCCAGCGCCAGCAAAAGGCTTGCGGCTGAAACAATAGAAAATCTCATGCTATCACTTTCTCAGAAGCAGATTTGCGGGAGCGGCGCATCGCGAGAACGCCGAAGCCTCCCAGCAGCAGGCCGAACGAGACCATGGAAGAGGCTTCCGGCACAGCCGCCGGGCTGCTGCTGACACCGACAACGGCGTCAACGTTACCGTAGCCAGAGAACTCAATGTAATCAATGGTGGACAGGCCGCTGCCCGCCAGCGAGAAAGCCTGCCCGCCCGCTGCACCGTTATACAGCGTGTTGTCGTCGTAGGCCACGGTCTGCCCGAATAGGGACGAGGCGGAGAGGCTGGGATCGACCGGCTTGGTGAAGTCGTTCTGAGTGCCCCAGCCGCTAGGGTTAGACGCAGAAATACCGGCCCAGGAGTAAGCGTTCTCAGGATAAAACGTTTGCAGTGTTGTCAGCGAGACAAAGTGAATGCCGTCGGCGCTGACGCTGACCTGTGGTACGCCGTTCTGGTAGATGCCATAGGTGCTGCCGACGACGATTTGGCTCATGTCGGTGGTCGGTGTGATCGTCGTAAAGTTCGTGCCGAACACCTGAGCGTTGCCGTAGACAATAAAATCGTCGCCGTACCAGTGGCTGTCACTGTGCGTAATCGGCGCAGCCATCTGGACAATGATCGAGCCGGGGGTTCCGGAGCTGGGGCTGCCGAGACCGGCGATGGCGTTGACGCCGCTGGAAGTCATGTAGTACGCCGGGTCCACCATTGATGCGTGGTACTGGCCGGCTGGCTCAAAGCTGCCGGGGTCTATAAACGTGGTGGTCGGCTGCCCCAAAACAGCGTTCGGGTCGTTGACGTAAGCGTTGCTGCTCACAACAGGCGTGCCGATAATGCTTGCGGCATAGTTTTGGCTGTGTGCGGCGGTCGTGCCTGCCAGCACAAATGCAAGGGAAAGCAGTGCCGAGGCAGGGCGGGCAAAAGACGTTTTCATGGTGTTCTCCTGGTGTGACTAGATAGTGGAATGAGTGAAACGGGCGTTAATGCAGACGGTAGAAGGAACAGGGCATCATGCCGGGGCCGTAGGCAGAGTCGTTGAGGGACAGTTCGCCCCACTGCGGACTGCTGGTGCCGAGCGCGGCAGGAGCCGTATCGTGAATGGACTTCACATGGCCGTCGGCGTAGCAGACGTTGGCGGTGAGGTTATGCCGAAAGTCCGTGTTGCCGGAGCTGAGGTAGGTTGCCGCCTCGCTGGGCGCTCGCAGGAAGTTGTCGGAGGTATCCGGGGGTCCAAAGCCGGCATCAGAAAACACGGCAGTTTGGGACGGGAAGACAATCTGTGCGAGGGAGCAGGCAGGAAAATCGCCGGAGCCGCTGGGGCTGCCGAAGTAGTCGCCGCCGATGTAAGTAGCGTTGTAGCCGTAGCCGTTGAAAGGCCGGCTGCTGGGCGTGGCGGAGAAGGGATTATCGGGGCAGCCGTGGATGGCGCCGTCTTGAGTGTAGACGCCGAGAATGCCGGTGGCCCAAACGCCGGGGGAAGCTTGGCGGAAGTCCCAGGCGTCATCAGCATTGCCCGCGTGATATGACGGACATGCCCGCTCGTCGTAGTCGTTCGCGTACATCAGCCAGGCGAGGCCAAGCTGCTTCAGGTTCGACGCGCAGGCCGTGCGGCGGGCGTTTTCACGGACTTGGGAAAAGACGGGAAACAAAATCGCGGCCAAAATCGAGATGATGGCGACAACGACCAGCAGTTCTACTAAAGTAAAACCGCGACGGGGCAGCATGAACGCTGAATGACGAGACACGCGCCGGGGCAGGGGCGTGTCGTGAAGAGGGCAGGGCAAAGCAGTTTCCTTCCGCCTGTCTCGCGCAGGCTGGAAATCCAAAAGACGGCTGTCTTTCGGGACCCTTCGGCTGGTAATCTGGCTGAACGTCTTTCAAGAAATTCTCTGAAAAGACGTTGTCACAGTTGCGGGACAGCGCCGGAATAGCTTATTCTTATGCAGAGTAAGCGCACCGGACTTCCCCATTTAAGCGTCGCGTTGACCGCGAAGCACCGAGGGTGTTGACACGATGAAGTTGTTGAAACGTGAGTATAGCCGATCGCGGAGGAGAGAGTCAAGGGGGAGAAACAGGAACCGGCACTGGAAGTGCCGGTCTACTGTTGCGTGAAAGTATGCCTGCGGCATTGCTGCGTATCGAAGAGACTGAGGAAAAGCTGAGCGCCTGCGGCATTTAGTCGCGGAGCGACTTTGTTTGAGTAGCCCGGCATTTCAATGCCGGGTGCTGCGTGTGCCGAGGCGCGGCTAACTCTGTGCCGCCGCGTCCCCCGCGACAACCCCCGTACTCCAGGCCGCCTGCAAATTGTAGCCGCCGACCGGACCGGCGATGTCCAAGACTTCGCCGCACAGATACAGCCCGGAAAGGAGCTTCGACTGCATCGTCTGCGGGTCCACCTCCGAAAGCTCCACGCCGCCCGCGACCACTTCCCCGCGCTCCAGCGGCACATGGCGCACCGCGCCGAGCGGCCAGCCTTTCAGCGTGGATACCAGCTTGTTCAGCGACTTCGCTTTGAGGTAAGCCCCGCGTGTGTCGGGCGTGATGCCCGCCGACGCCAGCAGCGGCTCCAAAAGCCGCGCCGGGACAAACGGTGCGGCGAGCGACGCCACCGTTTTGCGCGGGTTGTCCAGCGCCTGACGCCGCAAGTCCGACTGCAATTCTTCCCAGCTTTGCTTCGGTGCAAGGTCGGCTTCTAATGCGCTTGGCAAAGACTCGCGCTCGGCGACTTCGCGGGAAACGCCCAGCGCGGTCGGTCCCGAAACTCCTTTGTGTGTGAACAGCAAGTCGCCCGACCAGTGGGCAAATTCCTTGCCGCCGGTCCCTGCCCGTGCCCGCAGCGTCGTATCCCGCAGGGCGACCCCCGACCAGTCGGCTTCCACGTCCATTAAATACATCGGTGCCAGCGCCGCCCGTAGGGGAACCAGCGTATGGCCCAGCGCCGCCAGCCAGCGCCAGCCGTCCCCGGTCGTTCCCGTCGCCGGGTACGACGATCCACCTGTCGAGACAATCACCCGCGCTGTCGGCAGTGTTTCACCGCCGACTTCCACGCCCGCCATTCTGCCGTCTTCGGCAACTAATCCCGTTACCGACGCACCGTACCGAACGCAGACGCCCACTTCTTCCACATACCGCGTCAGCAGCGCGACCACGTCTTTCGCGTTCGCCGGCTCCACGGGAAACACGCGCCCGTCGGGCCGGACATACGTTTCCATGCCGCGCTCGTGCAGGATTTGGAGAAAATCCTCATTGGTGGACTTGTAAAACGACGGCTTCAGGAACCGCGCTTCATTGGGCCGGAACTGCGCCCGCACGTCTTCCATCGGTCCGTCATGGGTCAGGTTGCACTTGCCGCCGCCGGAGATCAGTATCTTCATCCCCAGCCGGTTATTCTTTTCCAGCAGCGTGACCATCGCGCCCCGCTCCGCCGCCCGCCGCGCCGCCAGCATCCCCGCCGCCCCGCCGCCGATGACGATTACTTCGTTAAGCATCTTTACCATTTTTCATACGCATGACTGTCCAAGTGAATGTTTACGGCATGAAACTCCGTGTTGCTGCCAACCTCCGGCGATACAGTAAAGCCTTCCAGCGGCAGTGTCACAGGAACAACAAAGTTCGCATCGCGCGAGCGAGATACGTCTACTCCATATTGCCGCACGACACTTGGAGACAACCGCAAAATCCACCCGCGCACATAAGTTTTATTGCCATGTTTGATAAGCGTCCATGAATTCACACTGTCACTTGGAAAGTATTGAATAAACTCTGGTGTGCTTGAGTTGACAAGCGTGCAGTGCACCGGCTGATTATCTCTAGCCTCAAACAGCATCATAATTTTGCCGGAAGCATCTCCCACTATCAAGTTAGGTTCAGCCAGGATGTGGGTGGGAGCCGCGACAGGTACTGCAACCGGAGCATTGCTCGTGGAAGTGCCCTGTTCACTCGACGATATTGACCAAGCCGTCAACCCGATCAGCGCGACGCCAGCGATCAATGTCAAGCCAAGAAACTTAGTCGTCGAAAGGCGCTTGCCGGTATGTTCCTGCCGTGTCCGCCGTGCCTGCACTTCCGCCAGGACTTCTTCAGGCGATATGTCTAGCCCCAATTCCTCAACAGCATCGCCAATGGCGATTGTTCCCGGCTGGCCTTCATTGCGGATTTGCAGCGCCGTCACCGCCGCCGCCAGTTCTTCCGGCGTGACACGAATGCTTGCGGCAGATTGGGAAGGCGCTTGCAGGTTATCTTCGTGTTTCAGCATGGCGTTGATGCAGCGGTGGAAGAAACAGGCACTGGAAGTGCCGGTCTGCTTTTGCATGAAAGTCGAGGTGACTACAGATTGGTGATCGTGAGCGTTTCCTGTCCCTAGTCGCTTCGAATTTCACTCAATAATAGACCGGCACTTCCAGTGCCGGGACCACTAATGCCACGGGCTCAGCGTGGTCAGCGGGTCGGGCTGGAAGTTTGGAACGGTCACTTCGGAATAACCGTTGTCGCCGCCGGACTTTTGCAGGGGGGTGTTATCTACCCGCAAGGTGATCTCCGAAGTTCTGTCGCCGTTCAGCTCGCCGGAATTGTCGTCGTTGTAAACGTTCAGCGGCTTGCCTTGCAGGGGCTTGAAGGAGTCGGTATTTTCGATGTAGCCGCGCAGGTAAACGTGGCCGCCGGTTTTGATGAGGTTCCAGCGATTGCCGGTTGCGTTCACGCTGACAGTAATTTGAGCCGCCGGCTTGCCTTCGGAGACTTGGATGAGCGCGGCGTCATCGGCGTACACCTCCGTACCATCGGGAACGGCAGACAGCGGGTGCAGAATGGGTGCGGCGGCAGGAAAGTGCTTGTCTGTCAAGAGGGACGGGCTAAAGCCATGAGGGGTGAAGTTATGCGGGATCACGCCTGCGCTCATCAGCACGCCGATGACAAGGATCGGAGCGATCAGGCGACGCCAGCCACCTGAGCGCACGCGCACCACCGGCATACTCACAGTGAGGGGCTGAGCGGCTCGCCGCGGCTGCTCCACTGGGGCGGCTTTAGACAAAGAGGCTTTTTCCCGCTGGGTCTTAACTTCCTCCCAGATCTCGTCGGAGGTCGAGTCAAGATGCAGCTCGGAAACGGCCTGGTCCAGCGGGATTGTCCGGGCGTCCGCCTGCCGGCGGACCTCAATGGCGGCGAGGGCCTGAGTCAGCTCATCGGGCGTGACGCGCATTTGGCTGACTGTGAGCGGCGGCGTGGAAATCGGCGGCTCTGGAACGGCATCTTGATTTTTCAGCATGATACACTCACCTCGCACCCTGTCTCAGATTATCCAATCTTAAACTTCAGCTACGTTCGCCGGAGCCGCGAGAGTTTCCTGCACGTCGTGCTTATGGCGCGTGAACAGCAGACGCCGGATGCGGCGGCCGGTGACTTCGGCGACGGCGACATCATAGCCGTCCAGCCGCACCGATGCGCCGTAGCGGGGGGGCAGGCGCAAGGCGTGGAGAACGTAGCCGCCGATGGTATCGTAGTCGTCGGGATTGTCTATCGGAACGCCGAGCGTTTCCGAGACCTCGTCTAAAGCGACCGTGCCGGCGACGGAAAATGACCGGCCAGCATCGTCAAGCGGCAGCAGAGGCGGCGGCTCGTCATGCTCGTCCTGGATTTCTCCGATCAGCTCCTCGATAATGTCTTCCAGCGTCACCAGTCCCGCCGTGCCGCCATACTCATCCACAACAACTGCTTGATGCGTGTGGCTCTTTTGCAGCTCTTTTAAGAGTTCATCAATCGGCTTGGTTTCCGGGATGCCGATAATCTCGCGCTTGATGGATTTGATGTCGGCTTTCGGATCGCCTGCAATCGCGAGCAAATCTTTGATGTGCACCATGCCGATCACATGGTCCCGGTCGCCTTCGCAGAGCGGATAGCGGGTAAAGCCGTTCTCAGTCGCGACTTCAATGTTGCGTCCGATGCTCCAAGTGGTAGACAAATACACCATGTCCACGCGGGGGACCATGATTTCTTTGGCCTGCGTGTGAGCGAAGTCAAAGACATTCTCGGCGATCTCGATCTCCGATGGCCGCAGCTCCCCTTGCCGGTGGGAGTGGGCCATGATCGCGAGTATCTCGTCTTCTGAGTGCGCCTGCTCGTGCGCGTCGCCGGGTTCAATGTGCAGCGGCCTAGCGATGGCTTTTGCCGCGCTTTCGAGAATAATGATCAGGGGATAACCCAGGGTCAAAAAGAGCCGCATCGGCCGGGAGACTGCCAGTGCGGTTCGCTCGGTATGAGCGATAACCCACCACTTCGGCAGAAGCTCGCCGAACGTAATGTGGAAGAACGTAATCAGCACGAAGCCGAGGCCGATGGCAATAATGTGGGCTGGCCCCGATGCCGGACTGATGCCGAGCGCCGCGAAGAGGCCGCGCAGGAGATGGGCGACGGAAGGCTCGCCGACTGCGCCGAGAGCCAGCGACGCCAGCGTAACGCCAAGCTGTGTTCCCGACAGATACGTGTCCAAGCGGCCCATCAGGTTCAGCACCGCGCGGGCCGGAACATTACCTTCCTCGACCAGCTCGGCGATGCGGGTCTGACGCACACGAATCAGCGCAAACTCGGCGGCGACAAAAAAGCCGTTGGCGGCGACCAGAAGCAGAGTCAGCGCCAGCATCAAAAAATCGTGAGACTGCTGTGAGGGAGGTTCCATAGTATTGCCTGCATTTGCGCTGCACGCTGCGCTCCCGGCCCGCCGTTCAGGGCGACCGGAAAGAAAAATGTCCTTGTGATTACGTCCCGTTTAAGATACGCTGTATTGTACCCGGTGATGATGGGTTTAAGAACAAGGGCGAGGAGTTGAAAACTCCTTGCTCCCTCTTGCCTGCTCTACAGCAGCAGCGCCTTCCGCACAATCGTCAATGTCTCAGCCGCTGCCGCACGGGCCGTCTCTGCGCCTTGACGTAGCACGCCGGCGACATACTCAGGGTCAGCGGCAAGCTCGGCTCGGCGGGCGCGAATGGGAGCCAGACTTTCGTTGATGATCTCCGCAAGCTCTTTCTTGGACTGCCCGCACCCGCGCTCGCCCGCACGGCACTCGTCCCATTGGGTTTGGTAGTTCACGGGGTCGTAGACACGCCGCAGCTTGCAGGCGACGCAGCCTTCAGGAACGCCGGGGTCGGTCAGGTGGATCTTCGTCGGCGTCGTGAACGCCGAGTTGATCTTCTTCTGGGTCTGCTTCGGCGTGTCCGAAAGATAAATGGCATTGTCGTAGGACTTGCTCATTTTGCGCCCGTCCATTCCCGGCAGCTCGCCGGAAAACTCGTTGATCACGGCGTCCGGTTCGGGAAACACATCTTCCCCGACAAGATGGTTGAAGCGACGGGCAATCTCGCGCGAAATCTCGATGTGCGCGGCCTGGTCACGCCCGACAGGGACGGCGTGAGCGCGGTAGACAATAATGTCGGCGGTTTGCAGCACGGGGTAGCCGAGCAGGCCGTAGGAGACCTGCGTGTCGTTTTCTTTGACGAGGTCCCTCTTGTCTTTGTAGGTCGGCACCCGTTCCAGCCAGCCCACCGGAGTCACCATAGACAACAGCAGATGCAGCTCGGCGTGTTCGGGAACATCCGACTGCCGGAAGATCGCGCACCTGGCGGGGTCCAGCCCGGCGGCGAGATAATCTATCGCGGTCTGCCGGGACGCTTCGGCGATGTCGAACCGCTTTTCGGCGATGGTGGTCAGCGAGTGCCAGTCGGCGATCATGCAGAACATCTCGTAGTCGTCCTGCCGCTGCACCCAGGGCTTCAGCGCCCCTTCCAAGTTGCCGATATGCAGAAAGCCCCCGCCGGTCGGCTGCATTCCTGAAAGTAATCGTTTTTTCGTCATCGTGTTATTCGATAAGACCATGCATTGAAATGCACGGCTACACGGCCTTCGGCCACGAAGTACCGCTTCGCGGCACTCAGATTGCTGTTATTAAACTCTGTTCTTAACCCCGCGAAGCGGTGTTTTGTGGCCGAAGGCCGTGTAGCCGTGTGTTTCAACACATGGTTCCGAGGACTACCCCTTGTAGCCGTTCGGGTGCTTCTCGAACCACTCGTAGGCGGTCCGCATCATGGTTTCGAGGTCACCGAACTGCGGCTTCCAGCCGAGTTCTTTTTCAATCTTGGCGCTGGTGGCGACAAGCTCCGCCGGGTCACCGGGCCGGCGCGGGGCAGACGTTGCGACAATCTCTTTGCCGGTGACTTTGCGGCCTGTCTCGACCACTTCTTTAACCGAGTAGCCTTTGCCGTTGCCTAAATTATAGGCGGTGGTGTCCGCGCCGTTCTTCAGCGCTTCTAAACCGAGGACATGCGCCGTGCCGAGGTCAGTCACATGGATGTAATCGCGGATGCCGGTGCCGTCGGGCGTCGGGTAATCCGAGCCGAACATCTTGATGTCGGGCCGGCGGCCTAACGCGGCAAATAGGGTCAGCGGAATCATATGAGTTTCCGGCGTGTGATCCTCGCCCAGCTCCCCTTCGGGGTCTGCGCCTGCCGCGCAGAAGTAGCGCAGCGAGATGCTTTTCATCCCAAACGCGACATCATACCAGTGCAGAATATGCTCGGCATCAAGCTTCGTCTGCCCATACGGGTTTGTCGGAAACTGCGGATGCTTCTCGTCAATTGGGACATACTTGGTCTCACCAAACGTCGCCGCCGACGAGGAAAACAAAACGTGCTTGACCCCGCCTTCCACCAGGGCGTCGAACAGAGTCAGCGTCTTGACGATGTTGTTCTGGTAATACTTGACCGGCTGGGCGACACTCTCTGGAACGGACGCATAGGCGGCAAAGTGGATCGCTGCGTCTATCTCGTAGTCTTTAATCATTTGGGAGACAAGAGCACCGTCACCGATTTCGCCCTGCACGAACTTCGCGCCGGGCAGAAAACGCATGACTTCACGGTGACCAAGCTCCAGTGTATCTAAGATGACGACATCGTAGCCCTTCTTGAGCAGCAGCTTGCTGGTGTGGCTGCCGATATATCCGGCACCGCCGGTGACGAGGATTGCTCCCATAGTTGCGTTTCTCCTGGATATGTCAGTGAGGATTGCATTATTCTACCCCCATTTTGCGTATTGTGCCAAAAACCGGGAACAACTCGCAGAAAAGCATCGTCAGGGTTCCAGTTTGGAGCGGAATTTTCCGAAGATAAGCGGGGAAAGAAAACATGGCTTCTCGGAAGCTTAGTTCTCCAAAGTTGAGCTTGGCATGAATCTTGCAAGATTAGTCGCAAACGCCTTCACATCTCTCATAGACCTTATGAAAACACCGCTATACACGAAGAAAAGCTCCGAGACCACGTTGCAAATCGTCTCTCTGCCAGCCACCGATACTCTGGAACAGGACGGAGATACCGTGCTGCTTCAAACCGTGTCGTCGCGGCATGGCGCAGTGCAGGTCGTACAAAGAATGTGCGACACGCTGTTTTGCGCCCTCGCGCTGCTGATTCTCTGGCCGGTGTTCGCCGTCATCGCGCTGCTGATTCGCCTGGACAGTCCAGGGCCGGTACTCTTCAAGCAGTCGCGGGTCGGCAAGGACGGCGCAGAGTTCTGGTTCTATAAGTTTCGCTCGATGGTTTCCGACGCCGAAGCGCAGCGGCATCTGCTGGAAATGCAGAACGAGCGCTCCGGACCGGTTTTTAAGATGAAGAATGATCCGCGCATCACGCGCGTGGGGCGGGTGCTGAGAAAGTTTTCTTTGGATGAGCTGCCCCAGCTTATCAATGTCCTAAAAGGCGATATGAGCCTTGTCGGTCCGCGTCCCGCCCTGCCGAAAGAAACCGACAAGTACACGGCCCGCCAGCGCCAGCGTCTGCTCTGCCTGCCGGGGGTCACCGGCCTGTGGCAGGTGTCGGGCCGGGCGTCTCTCAGCTTCGAGCGCTCCATTGAGCTGGACCTGTATTATATCGAGCGCCAGTCGGTCGCGCTCTATTTTCGGATACTCCTGCTGACCATCCCCGCCGTTTTGCGTGCCGAAGGCGCTTACTAACCTTTCTTACTGATTTTTTGTTGTATAATAGACTAATACCATGCACCAGAACACTCCGATCATTTACCGCATCGCTGATTCGTTCTTCCGCCACCAGCGCCTATTTTGGATCGTTCTGCTGCTGATCAGCGTCCTGACCATGACGGCGCTGTACGCCCGCTCCAAAACGTATCATGCGACCGCGATGACTCAGGTGCAGACGGAAAACGTCGCGACGGTGCTGAATGCCGACGCGCAGCCCTCGTCATACACGACGCCGGCTCAGAAGAACGTGGACCGCTTTCTAGAGTTGTCCAAGCAGGACCAGCCCGGCGGGTTTCTCGACACGGCTTTGCGAAATGCCCATCTTGCCGTCCCGATCAACGTGGACCCTCAGGCGGAAGACCCCCGCTGTGCCCTGCTTGAGAAGAACCTGACAGCGGCGGCGGAAAGCACCAACCAGTTTTCCATTTCTTTGGTCTGGAACAACCCCGACGAGTGCAAGAACATTTTGGACGCCTTGCAGCAGCAGTACATTCAGGAAGTCGGCCTGGACAAAGCTGCCGTTTCCGTCAGCTCGGTGAAGTTCCTGGACAGCCAGCTCAACCAGGTGGACGCCCAGATGCAAAAGGCCGAGCTGGCCTTGACCAACTATAAAGCGACCTATGGCGGTCAGCTCTCGGACTCGGACAACGCTTATAACAATCAGCTCAGCAATCTGAAAGCCACTCTGGACGATAAGCAGGTGACGCTCGGCGAGAGCACCAGCAGGAAAGACGTGTTGCAGCAAGAGCTGGCCCAGATGCAGCCGATGAGCATCGCCGAGCAGACCGTTTCCCAGCAGTCCCCGCTGGAAAAACAAATTGCGGACCTGCTGGCAAAGCGCGAAGTGCTGCTGGCTGGTGGCAAAACGCCGGAGCATCCCGATGTCGTCGCGATTGACGCCACCATTGCCGCTCTCCAAAAGCAGCAAAAGGCTAAAGCGAACGCCCCCGAAAATCAGCGCAATACCCTGACCAAGATGCAGGACAACCCGCAGTATCAGCTCCTGAAGAACGAAATCGCCGACGCCGGAATCGCCGGAGTCGCCGATCAACAGTCCATGCAGAACCTGCGCCGACAGATAGACAGATATCAAAAACTCGTTGGCCAGATCCCCGCCGCCCAGCGCCAGCTTGCCGAAAAAACGCGCAACTACTCCGAATCGCTCGTCCAATACCAAAAGCTGCGGGAGCAGCGCGACACCGTGCAGCTACAAGCGAACTTAGACCGCGTCACCGCGTCGAACAGCCTGAACCCGATTGGGGTCACTTACGCGACCCCGACCACAGGCCGGACCAAGCTGATCGCAATGCTTCTCGGCAGCCTCTTTTTAGGTGCCCTGGTCGGTGCGATTCTGATTGTCCTCAGCGAGTGGTCCGACCATTCCCTGCGCCATGAAGCCGACACCGAGCGCCTGCTGGGCGTTCCGGTCCTTGCCTCCCTGCCGGAAACTGCCGATCTTCGCACTTCCGGCGGACCGCGTGTTCTCGCCGCCCTGGCCGCTGAAGGCAGCGGTCCGAAGGATAACCACTGATGATGAACCGCACCCCCGCATCAAACCCAGAAGAGATATTTCCCGCCCCGACCCGCACGCTTCAGGCGGCGGAAATGACCCAAATTCTGCATCATGCCCGAAACGCCGGCCCCGCCGTCAATGTGCAGGCCGAGCGCGGCGATACAGACTTTGAAGTGCTGCCGTTTGAGACCACCATGATGATGGACCGGGACAGCCTCGCCCGGCCCGACCGAACGCTGCGTCCCGACGAATTCCCGTCACCCGGCACCGAGCCGGAGGACACACCCGTACACCCGCCGCCCTCGATCAATCTGCGGGTGGAAAAAACGCCGCCGGAATTCAGCCACCTGTATGCCGCTTTAGAGCGGCAGATCGCAGGTGTTGGCGATGTGACGCTTCTCAGCGGCGAAACGCTCGGCTCCGACCGGCCGTTCGTGCTGGGAGTGACCAGCGCGTTGGTCGGCGAGGGTAAAACAACGGTCGCGCTGCATCTGGCGATGACCATTGCGCGGGACACTTACAAGCGCGTCTGTTTAATTGACCTCAGCCTCGGCAAAGGGGAGCTTGCGGGTCGGCTCGGCGTACCGACGCGCGGCGAGGGGGTCATTCCCGTGCTGGAAGACGACAGCCATGTCGTGCCGACTTTGCAGATCGCCGGTCTGGACAACTTGGTGGTCATTCCGGCGGGCAAGCTGCCGGCGAACCCGCCCCGGCTGGTTCGCTCACCGCGCGTGGCCCAGCTTATTATGTCGGCCCGGACGGCGTTTGATGTCGTGGTGGTAGACATGCCTGCGGTGGCAACCGACCATGCCCTGCCGCTGACCCGGCATATGGACGGTGTGCTGGTTGTCGCCCGCGCGGGCGTGACCCCGCGCGACGTGGTCAACGAAGCCTTAGACGGCCTCGGCCGCGACAAAGTAATCGGCGTGACCTTGAACCGCATTCAGGCGTCCGGCCCAGCGTGGCTCCGCCGGCGGATGGCAGGAGCTTAAGATGCTGTCGCTGGTGCTGTGTGTGGCAACAGGAGCGGTGGGCCTGTTTGCGCTGGCCGCCGTGCTGTCTCTTCTGGTTCTTCTGATTGCCGCCGCGTGCTCTCGCCGTCTCGTGCCTGCCGCGTCTGCGCCGCTGCTCCTCGCCGTCATCGTCCCGGCGCATGACGAAGCGCTGGTGCTGGCGCAAACCCTTCTCAGCCTTAAATTACAGTCTTATCCCGCCGAGTGCTCTGAGATTGTTGTTGTCGCTGATAACTGCACCGACTCCACCGCCGCCATCGCTCGTGCCCACGGCGTAACCGTCCTGGAGCGCACTCATGCCGAGGAGCGCGGCAAAGGCTACGCGCTGAACCATGCGATCTCGTACCTGCTGGCCCAGCCGCTTGTCGCGGACGGCTTTGTTATTATAGATGCCGACACGCAGGCTGCGCCGGACTTTCTGACCCGCATCAGCGCCCGAATCTCGCAGAACACGGACTTGCGTGGGTATGGAGCCTGGCAGGGGCGCTATGGGGTGCTAAATGCCCGCGACGGCTGGCGAGCTGCGCTGATGACGGCGGCATTTGACCTCGTGAACCATGTCAAGCCGCAGGGCCGGGACACGCTGGGCCTCAGCGCCGGCTTGAAAGGCAACGGCATGGCTTTTACCCGCGCCGTGGCCGAACAACTGCCCTGGCCCGGCGGCAGTTTGACCGAAGATTTGGATTATGGCTTGGAGCTGGCCCGGCGCTTTGGCCTGCGCGTGCAGTATGTCCCCGAAGCCCGCGTCGAGGCCCAGATGCCCTCCACCGCGTCGCAGGCCGCGTCGCAGCGCAGCCGCTGGGAGAGAGGACGCTTCGGCCTCGTCCGTGAACGCGCCCTGCCGCTTCTGTCCGAAGGCATCCGCCGCCGCAGTTTCCTGCTCCTGGACGCCGCCTTCGATTTGCTGACCCCGCCGCTGGCCGAGCTTGCTGCTTTCCTGCTGCTGCTCGCGGGTCTGACGGCATTCGGCGCGGCGACGCATCTGCTCCCGCATCCCGCCTTTTGGTGTGCCGCCGCCGCGTCCGGCCTGCTTGGCCTGTGCGTCTACGTCCTATGCGGCCTGCGCGTCGCCGGAGCAAGTGCCAGCGCCTACGCCGCACTGGCCCGCGCCCCGTTTTATGCCTTTTGGAAGTTCGCGCTCTTATTCACGGGCCGCCGAAGGTCCAGCAGCTCTGCTGGCAGCGAATGGGTCCGCACCGAGCGAGCGCCTCTCACGGAAGCCGCCGTCCCGGAGGATCGTCCATGACAATCGTCCTGCCCATCGTCTTCGCTGCCGTCTGCCTCGGCCTCTTCGTTAAGCGCTTCACTAACGCCCACTGGATTGCCCTCGCCTCCGTCATCTGCCTGGTTGTCGCCGTGCAGTTCTTGAAGCATTAGGCACCTCACCCGGCAGCAAGCTGCCACCCTCTCCTTAAGCAAGGAGAGGGTGAGGACAAAGAAAAGGCAGACAGGGAACGGCCTCTTATTGCAAGCTCTTCTCCCAGCGTCTCTTTACCCTCTCCTTGCTTAAGGAGAGGGTGGCAGCTTGCTGCCGGGTGAGGTGCCTAATGGCTGCAACTGGCATGGTCATGGGAAGGGCGAAGGGCGCAGTAAAGTTCGTCGGCGGGATGGCGGCAGGTCTCGCCGCCTTTGGTCTCGGTCTGAATGGTGGCGTGGCCGATGCCGAACTCTGCGTGCAGGCGGTCGTTCAGCACAGCGACAATGGACTGGCTCTCGCTAACCGTGCAGTCGCCGGGTAGGACGACGTGGCAGGACAAGAAATGCAGGCCGTCGCTGACGGTCCAGACGTGCATATCGTGAACGTCGCAGACGGGCGGGACGGCGCGGATGGCGGCGGCAAGCTTCTCCACCTCGATCCCCTTGGGCGTGCCTTCCATAAGGATGTTCGTCGCCTCCCCGATGATGCCCCATGACGAGTAAAGAATGAACCCGGCGATCAGCACGGACACAAGAGGGTCAGCCAAAGTCCATCCGGTCGCTTTGATCAGCAGTCCGGCCAGCACGACGCCGAGCGAAGACAGCGCATCGCCCGCCATGTGGACATACGCCGCGCGGGCGTTGAGGCTGTGACGGCTTTCGCCCGACAAAAGTGCGGCGATCACCGTGTTCATAAAGACCCCGAACGCGGCGACCCAGATCATTAGGCTGCCCTGAACGGGATGCGGGTGCTGGAATGTTGTGAACGCGCCCACCAGAATGCCGAGCGCGATGACCACCAGCGCGGCGGCGTTACCGAGGGCAGTCAAAATGGCAACTCGGTGGTAGCCGAAGGTCTTGCCCGGCGAGGCGGGGCGGCGGGCCACCCAAACGGCGTAAGCGGCGAGACCCAGCGCCAGTGCGTCGCTGACATTATGCCCGGCGTCCGAGACCAGCGCCAGCGAATGTGCCTTGAGGCCGAAATACGCCTCCGCCGCGACAAACGCTCCCGTCATGCCCAGCGAAAGCCACAGCCCCCGCCCGCTCGTCGCCCCATGTGTGTGTCCAGCCATACTTAAATTATACCATAACGAGACAGAGGGACGTAGGCGTTTACTCACACGCATTCCTAATGCCTAGCTACTAAGACCGGACTGGGCGGGGTGGAAAGAAGCTGCTGGGCGTAGGCTTTTGCGCCGAAGAGGGCCAGGGCTTCTTGATGCTCTTCGTCCAAGTTGTAGTCCATGACTTCGGTAAGATAATGCCGGCACTGCCGGACCGTCGTGCCGATGCGCTCGGCTTCCTCGGCGGCGATGGCATCAACTTGGGTCAGCCCCCAAGCTTTTGCGGTGCTAAGCGCGTCGGTAAGATGGGGCGTGATGCTTTCGGGTTTGCCAAGCCAAACGGCGTAGACGAACGGCAGGCCGGTTAAACGCCGCCAGCCGCGTCCTAAGTCAACGATGTTCAGGCCTGCGCCTTCCGCCAGCATTCCCTTGTCGCCGATCAGCAGGCAGGCATCGGCTTGCGCCAGCATGGCGTCTAAATCCGGGGCGGCGTGGAGGAATGCAGGGTAAGAGTCGAGCTGTTCGGCCAGCAAAATCTTGAGGAGAGCAACGGACGTTAAAGAAGACGTATCCAGCGCCAGCGACTCCACTTTGCGCCAGGGCAGCTTCGCGAACGCGCGAACCGACTCAATGTCGCCCTGGCCGGAAATGGAAATGCCGGGAGCAATCGCGTAGCCGGGCGTGCGGAAATACTCGAACGACGACACCAGCGCCGCCGCAATCTCGCCGTCCGCCAGCATCCGGGCCAGTTGGGACGGCACCGCGTAGACGACTTCAATTCCGGAAGCTCGGCCCGCGCCTGTATGCGAGAACCAGCGGGTCAGCGGCTTTTCGTTAAGGTACGGAACACTGCCGATACGGATCATCATGGTTTAATGCTTTCTAATCCGGGAACACTTTTCGTATTATGATACTCAAAGTCTCGCTCGACCTGCCCGGTGACGGTACCTACCTGCGGATCGCCCGGCGCGTGGGACACACTCTCCTCGAAGACATGGGCGTCACAGACCAGGACATCAGCGACATTGAGTTCATCGTCGGTGAACTGTGCACGAATGTCGTTCGGCATGCACAAACTCTCGCCGACGGACGCTTCGTTGTCATACTGGAATACCACGCTGACAAGGTTGTCGTCGTGGTGGAAGACAAAGGTGTCGGGTTGCCCTTCAAGGACGTTCGCGAGGTCGGTTCAGCGCGTCCGGATTTGGATGGATCCGAGCGCCTCGGCGGTTTTGGCCTAGAGCTTGTTCGAAAGATGGCCGACCAGATCGAGTTCCAGCGCTCCGACCCGCACGGCACCACGGTCATGGCGGAGAAGTCGCTGCACTACAACACAGCTTTGGACGCCGAAGAAGCCGAGCGCTTGGACCAGACACAAGGCGGTGAAGTCACCGTCGGCGGCGCACTATAAACGAAAAGAGCCTGTCAGCACATCTGTCAAAGTCAGCGCGAACAGCCCGGCGCTGAGATACCCGTTCAGCGTAAAGAACGCGAGATTGAGACGCGACAAATCGTTTGGCTTGACCAAAGACTGCTCCCAGGCGACCACACCGGCAGCCAGCACGACTGCGGCAAAGTAGACGATACCTAAATGCGCGGAAAGGCCCGCTGTCACCAGCAGCCCAACCATTGCAGCGTGAGAAATACGAGAAATAACCAGTGCTCCTGCCGGACCAAGCAGGGCAGGCATCGAATGCAGACCGTTTGCCCGGTCGAACTCCGCGTCCTGAAGCGCATACAAAATATCAAACCCAAACAGCCAGCAGACGACCGCCCCGCCGAGCCACAGCGCGGGCGGATCAATGCGCCCTGCTACTGCGATCCATGCTCCGACAGGTGCCACCGCCATTGCCAGTCCGAGAAACAAATGCGAGAAAGCGGTAAAGCGCTTGGTGTACGAGTAGCCTAGCGCCAGCAGAAGCGCGACCGGCGACAGCGCGAACGCCAGCGGGTTCAGCATATACGCGGCGAAGACGAGAAGCGCGGAGGCAATTACTGTGAATATCGTCACTTGCGGCACAGAAAGCAGGCCGGCGGGGATTGCCCGCATGGCGGTTCGGGGGTTTCGCGCATCATAATGCCGGTCTACAACGCGGTTGAAAGCCATTGCGGCGGAGCGTGCGCCGACCATCGCCAGCAGTATCCACGGCAGTTTGTGCGCGAATAGCAGCCAGTCTCGATGGCCCGCGATAACTGCTGCCATCAGTGCAAAGGGCAGCATAAAGATCGTATGCTCAAACTTGATCATTTCCAAGATGATCTTAGTCTGCTTCACGCCCGCCGTCAGGGGATTGTGCCGAATTGTCTCAGTCGCCGCCATGCGCGTACACCTCTGCTTTATTGTACCCACGCCCGCCGGACATTGCAACTTTTTTCACAATGTCGTCTCTGCGGGTATACTCCTGACACTTTGATCAGAAATGAGACTCCTTCGTGACTGAAAATACTGACCTTCACGCCGACGTGCATTGGAACCTCGGTGATTTATTTAGCGGCATGGACGACCCGGAAATCAATGACACGCTGGCAGCCGCGCAGGCCAATGCGGAGCGATTTGAAGCAGACTATAAGGGCAAGCTGATGTCGCCCGAACTGTCGGCGGAAATGCTTGTTGCGGCCCTGCGTGAGTACGAAGCGATCCAGCAGGAAGCGGGGAAACCGATGACGTTTGCGTCGCTGCTGTTCTCCACCGATACCGGCGATCCGGCGCGGGGCGCTTTTCTACAGAAGATGTCGGAAGAGGGAACACGGCTGTCCCTGCCCCTGCTGTTCTTTGAGCTGGAGCTTGCGGCTGTGCCGGATGACACGCTTGCGCCCCTCCTGAACACGCCGGAGGTTGCACCCTACAAGCACTTTATCGGCGTTGTTCGAGCGGCTCGCTCGCACATGCTGTCCGAGACCGAGGAGCGTCTCATGGAAGAGCTGGCAAACACCGGCGGGCGGGCGTTCGGGCGTCTGTTTCAAGAAACGACATCCAATGCCGTATTCTCCTGGAACGGACAGGAGATGGGCCTCGCCCAGATCACGGCGAAATTCATGGACTCGGACCGGGAAGTTCGACGCACCTCTGCCGAAGCCTTCACCGCCGGTCTGAAACCGCATTCCCGGACACTGACCTATATCTTTAATACGCTGCTGCAAAACAAGAACGTACAGGACCGCCTGCGGCATTACTCATCGGCGCAGGAATCGCGGCATGAGGCGAATGAGCTGGACGAAGCGACGGTCAGCCTGGTTGTCGACACCGTCGTCCGTAATTATCCGCTTGTCGCCCGCTACTACCACTTAAAGCGCGAGATTCTGAGCGTAGACACGCTGACCCACTACGACCGCTACGCGCCGCTGTTTGAGGCCGAAGAAGTCATTGGTTACCCGCAGGCGCAGGCAATAGTTTTGGAAGCATTCGGCGGCTTTTCTCCCGAAATGCAAAGCCGTGCCGCCGAGTTCTTTGACAAAAACTGGATTGATGCACCTGCGACCAAAGGCAAAGCAAGCGGGGCGTTCTGCTCGTATGTCACCCCGGATACACACCCGTATGTGCTGGTGAACTATCTGGGCCGCATGAAGGACGTGATGACGCTGGCGCACGAGCTGGGTCATGGAGTCCATGCCTCGCTGTCCCGCTCCCAGTCGCTGCTGAACTTCCACGGCACACTGCCGCTGGCCGAGCTGGCGTCCACATTCGGTGAGATGCTGGTTTTCGAGCAAGCGGTCCAATCGGCGACGCTGAAAGACAAGCTGGCGCTCTATGCGGAGAAGATCGAGGGCGCGTTCGCGACCATTCCGCGCCAGACCGCCATGTACCGCTTCGAGCTGGCGATTCACGCGCACCGCCGCGAGCAGGGGGAACTCACGACCGAAGAGTTCGGGGATTACTGGCAACGCGAAGTGCAGGCGATGTTTGGCGACTCGGTGGAACTCGGCGATGAGCATAAACTCTGGTGGTCGTACATCAGCCACTTTATCGGGGCACCGTTTTATGTGTATGCGTATTCCTTTGGCGAGCTTTTGGTGCTGTCACTGTATCAGCAGGCAAAAATCGGCGGCCCAGTGTTTGCCCAAAATTACTTAGACATGCTGGCCCTCGGCGGCAGCTTGACCCCGCAGGAGCTGGTGGCGCGGGTGGGGGTGGACCTCAGCGACCCGCAATTCTGGCAGGGCGGGTTTGACGTGCTGGGCGGCTTAGTGGATGAGTTTGAGGCGCTATGGCAGGAGTACCGGGAAGGATAGGAACCCCTCCCTCTCGTCCCTCGCTTCCTCCCCCAAAGGGAGAGGGCCGGAGCAAACCAGGGCGAATGACGAAAGCCCCTGCCTCTTGTTAAGAGGTAGGGGCTATATTTATTTCTCTGACCCTCTCCGCTTCGGGGAGGGAGCGAGGGACGAGAGGGAGGGGTTCTTAACGCGAGACGGGTTCCTAATCCAGCGGCTCCGGGTCGCGCTGCCGCTCTGTCTCCGTGCGGATGTCGGCGTCCGTGCCGCCGTAGGCCAGAGCTTCGGCGGGGATTTGGCGGTGCCAAATCACACGGCCAAGCCAGGTCGAGAAGTTGTCGAACAGGAAGTACGCGCATGGCACGATGATCAGAGTCAAAACCAGCGATAGGATGATGCCGCCGATAACGGCAACACCAAGTGACTGCCGAAATCCTGCGCCGCGGCCGAGTGCGAGCGCTGTCGGCAGAGTAGACACGATAATCGTAAACGTCGTCATCAAAATAGGCCGCAGACGGATCGGAGCGGCTTCTAATATCGCGTCAAGGCGCTTATAGCCGCGCCCACGCAGTGTGTTTGTGTAGTCTACTAAAAGAATCGCGTTCTTGTTGACAATCGCATTCAAGTAGACAATGCCGATCATGGCGATCAGTGACAGCGGCTCCCCGGCAATGGTCAGCGCGATGACCGCTCCGGCCCACGCCTGCGGCAGCGAGAGCATGATCGAGAGCGGGTAGATCATGTTATTGAACAGCGCCGCCATCAGCATGTAAGTCAGCGCAATACCGAGCAGGAACGCCGTCGCTAAGTAGCCGCCTTCCTGAGAGATGCTTTTTTGCTCGCCGCCGAATGTGTAAGTGACCTGACCCAAGTTCATTGCATCAAGCTTCGGGGTGAGGGCCGTGCTGATGGAACCGGGCTGGTAGCCAGGACGCAGATAAGCAGTCACCGCGATCTTGCGCTGGCGGTTCAAGCGGTCAATCTTGACCGGGCCGGAGCCGACTGTGACACTGGCGACATCGCCGAGATGGACCGGGTTGCCATTCTGGTAGCCGACTATGACGTTTGAGATCGTCTGCGGGTTGGAGCGGTCGGCGTCGGCAAGCTGAACCCGGATGTAATACTGCTGACCATCGGCGGGGTCTCGGTACTCGTAATCCTGGTTGCCGGCCACCGAGTCGGCGAGCGCATTTGCGACCTGCTGCAAGCTTAGGCCGAACTCCGGAGCTTTGATCCGGTCCAATCGCACTTCCACTTCCGGCTGGCTGTTCTTGAACGAGTTGTCCACGTTGTAAGTGCCAGGAGTGGATGCGATGAGCTGCTGCACCTGCTTGGTCGCGGCCTGGAGCTGGTTGAAGTCTGGGCCGGTCAGGTCCACTTCAAGCGGCGGGGAGCCGCCGCCGAAGCCGCTGACGTTCGCCGGCAGGATGCGTGCGCCAACAATGTTCCGGGTCAGCTTGCTCAGTTCAAGCGCTACGTCAACGTCTGAACGGTCCCGCAGATGCTCATGCTTCCAGAACTGCACACTGTCCAAAATGCTTTTCCGGTCATAGAGCGTCAGGTCCACATGGGCATACTGGGTGCCGGTTGCGTTCTGCCCCGGCCCGGCGTCGCCGACTGTCGTAGAAACAAACTTCGTGTCGTGCTGAAGGTCCTTCGTTTTCTTAATCACATTCTCGATCTGCGCTGTGATCGCTTCGGTGAATGCCAGTGATGCTCCGGCCGGCGCTTGGACTAACACAGAAACCTGGCCCTGATCCTGTTCCGGGGCGAACCGGAAGCCCAGGTTCTTGCCGAAAATGCCGAAGATCGCGACGAGGAAGAGGTTCCCAGCCAGCAGCACCAAGATGGGGCCGCGCAGCCACCACCCGGCAAATCCTTGCGCCGCCCGCACCGGCAGGGCAGGGGCCGTCCCGCCGGTCCGCTTGTACCGGGGAATATACGCAAATGTCAGAGCGCCTCGCAGGATACGGCGATAAAAGTCTTCAAATCGGAAGAACGCCCGGTCAAAGGCTCCGGCGAAGCCCGTGTCGTACTCGTTCTTCTCGCCTTTTTTGTACCAGCGAGCCGCCAGCATCGGGGTCAGCGTGAACGAGACAAACAGTGAGAAGAGTGTCGCGAACGCAACAGTGATACCAAAAGACCGGAAGAACTCGCCGATGACCCCGCCCATGAAGCCGATGGGTAAGAAGACAACAAGGTCAACGCAGGTCAGCGTGATCGCTGCGTAGCCGATTTCGGAGCGTCCATTGATGGCTGCCTGGTACGGCTCTTCTCCCATCGCAAGGTGTCGGTTGATATTTTCCAGGACGACAATCGAGTCATCGACAAGAATGCCGACCGCCAATGACAGGCCCAAAAGTGACAGTGTGTTCAGCGTAAAGCCAAGCGCATACATCGGCAGGAATGTCGCGATCATCGAAGTCGGGATCGCAATCGCAATAATGATCGTGCCGCGAATATTGTGCAGAAAAATAAACACGACCAAAATCGCAAGCATCGCGCCCAGCACCAACGAGACGACGACATCGTTCAGGTTAGAGTTGACGGTCTCGGATTGGTCGGTTGAAATCGTAAACGTAATATCCGGGGGCAGGATCTTTGCCAGCTTTTTGAGTTGGGTCTTGACCCCGGCGACTGCCGCAAGCGTGTTGCCGTCAGTGGTCTTCAGCACGTCAATGCCAATGGACGGCTGACCGTTCAGAAACGCATCCTGAGTCTGCTCCGAGCCGGTATCCAGCACAGTGGCGATGTCACTGAGTGCGATCACTTGGTTAGGCGTCGCCGAAGATGTTCCTGTCGAAGACGTTCCAGTTGAAGCGGCCGCAGTGCCGGTAGGCGCTACCGCTGTCCCGCCGCCGGCGGACACAGCATTGCCGCCGGTTGTGGTCCCCGCAAAGTTCAGCTTCAAGTTACGGATTTCGTTCACACTGGCGAACTCACCGATCAAGCGGACATTGTAATACTGGGAGCCGGACTGGATAAAGCCGCTGGCAACATTGACATTCGCATTGCCGATCGCTTGGGCGAGCTGGGAGATCGTGATGCCGTAAGCTGCGAGGCGGCTGGCAGGAACGGAGACCCGGATTTCGCGCAGAGAACCCTGGGCAATAGACACAGTGCCAACATCGGTAGCCTGCTCCAAAGCGGGCTGGACAATGTTTGTTGCCAGGGACTGAAGCTCGCGCTCCGGCCGCAGCTTGGACTGCATGGCGATGTGCATGACCGGCTGGCCGCTCGTATCGGCTTTCAGGACGGCGGGCGAGTCGGAGGCTGTCGGAAGCTGTTTGCGGATGGCATCCACTTTCTGAATGACATCTGCGTCGGCGGTGTCTAAATCTGTGCCGAAGAAGAACTGAATGGAAACGGTCGAGACACCCTGCTCCGAGTAGGAGTCAATTTCCTGCACCCCGGAAACGCCGGAAATGGCATCTTCGATGGGCTTGGTGACTAGCGTCTCCATTTCCTGCGGGTTGGTGCCGTTGTAGGTAGTTCGCACGGTGACGCGCGGGAAGTCTACCTGCGGGTTTAGCTCGGCGGGCAGCTTAAAGTAGGCGATGATCCCCAGCACGAGAAATGCGGAAACCATCATCAAAATGACAACAGGGCGGGAGATCGCGAGGCGTGTCAGTCCCATAAAAACCTCAGTATTTCTAGAAAGTGATCAGAACCATTGGGGCGCTGCTTGCTGCGCCCTTTACTGTGTCGCCAGTCCGGCACCCACGCCGTTTGCCTTACTCTCCACCTTCACCGACTGGCCGGACTGGAGCTGGCCCTGGCCGACCGTGACCAGCATATCGCCGGGAGCGAGGCCGGACGTGATCTCAGCCTGGCTGGACGTCACAATCCCGGTGGTGACTTTACGGGCGGCAGCTTTGTTATCAGGCCCAATCAGGTAGACCTGCTGGGGCGGCAGATCGGTCCCGCCGGTTGCCGTGCCTTCGCTGGAAGTGGCCGCCGCGTCACTGCTGACCGGCACGAGGGCGCTGACCGGCACGACCACAACGTTCCGGTGGACATTCGCCAGCAGGGTGCCGCGAGCGAACATGCCGGGGCGCAGCTCGTTGGTCGGGTTCGGCACGGCGACCCGCAGCGTGAACTGCCGGCTGCCGCTGGACGCGGCTGGGTAGACCGCCTTCACGACGCCGTTAAACGACCGGCCCGGCAGCGCGTCCACATTGACGATGACGGGATCGCCGACATTGGTTTCCGAAAAGTCGGTTTCAGAAATCGTCGGCTCGTAATAGACCGTCTTCACATTGACGATTCGCATCAGATTGTTGCCGGGTGAGGCAATCTGTCCCGGCTCGGATTCACGGGCAGCGATGATGCCGTCAATCGGCGATTTGATCTGCGTGTAATCCACCTGCTGCTGGTCAAAGGCCAGCGTCGCCTGCTGCTGCAAAACCGCAGATTTCGCCTGCTGCAAGGCGGCCTGGGCGGCGGTGATGTCGTCGCGCCGAAGCTGAACTGTCTGCTGGTTCGAAATCGCCGTCTGCAAGTTGGCCTGCTGCTGCTGAAGCTGGGCTAAAGCGGCGGCGATGTCTTCCGTTTGGTTCCCCTGCACCGTCAGTGACAGCGCCTGCTGCTGAATCGCATAGGTCTGCTGAAGCACGGTGTAATTGGTCTGCGCCGTGTCCAGATCGGATTTCGCAATCGCGCCCTGAGAAAATAAGCTTTTGTCCCGGTTCAGGTTGGTCAAAGAGTTGTCAAGGTTCGCTTTCGCCAGCAGAAGCTGCCCTTTGCCTTGCAGGATCTGCTGCGGCCGGGAGCCGCCCTTGATCTTCAAATAATTCTGGTTGGAACTCGCCACTTGAGCGCGGGCCTGGGCGACCGCCTGCCGGGCGGTCTGGACTTCCAGTGTGTAATTGGTTTGGGCCTGGGAGACTTTGGCAATGTTGGAAGAGACATTGGCCTGGGCCTGGGAGACATTGGCCTGCGCCGCCCGGACATTTGCCTCTAAATCGGTGGCGTCCTGCTGGACAATGACTTGCCCGGCACGGACAAACTGGCCTTCACGGTAGTTGACCGCTGTGACCCGCCCAGACACCCGCGCCGAGAGCTGCACGTCCTGAAGCGCAGCAATGCTGCCGGTAACCAGCACCGAGTCGGCAATGGTGCCGCGCTGGACCGCCATTGTCTCCACCGGCAGTGGAGCGTTCGGGCCGCCTGCCCCGCCACTCTTTTTGCCGCCTTTACCGCCTCCGCCTGCCTCCGCTTTTGGACCGCATCCAGTGAGAGGAAGCACCGTCACCAAGAAAATTCCGGCAAGTGCTATCGCGGCACGCTGACTCGTCATACTGTCTTTCTCCTGAAATCCAAGCTATCACTGCTTAGCGGCCGCCGAGGGCGCGGGTGAGCTGGGCAAGCGAAGTCTGGTAATCATACTGGGCATTGACCAAATTGGAACGGGCCTGGGCAAGCTGCGCCTGGGCATTGACAACATCTAAGATGGTTCCGATGCCATTCTGGTAGCGGACATCCGCCAGGCGGTATGCTTCCGCGCCCTGCTGTGCGCCGAGGCTTGCAGAGGAAGTGCGGGTTTGGGCATCGGTGATATTGGCCAGCGCCTGCCGCACTTCCACGGCGACGTTTTCCTGGAGCTGGCTTTGCGTGATCTTCTGCGAGCGCAGGTCCGATTCGGCTTCCCGGATCTTTGCCTTTGTCGTCCCGCCATCGTACAGCGGGATGCCGAGGACCGCTGACAGGCTGACCGTGCCGTGAGAATTGCCGTTGCTCGCATACTCCGCGTAGTTGCCGCTGCCGACCAGACTGAGCGAGGGTAGCAGGCCGACGCCGGCCAGCTTGACGAGGCGCTGAGCGATAACGATGTTTTGCAGTGCTTGCTGAAGCTCCGGCCGCTGGACATAGGCCGCTTGCGTCAGCTTGGTCTTGTCGAATGTCTGATCCAGGGGCGGCAGGGCTGGCACTTGCAGTGTCAGGGGCGTATCAGCATCCAGACCTAACAGGTTGTCCAAGTTCACCTGCGCTAGTGTCAGCGTGTCCTGCGCCGATGACAGCACCTGCTGGGCATTTGCCAGCGTCGTCTGCGCCGTCAGCAGATCAAACTGAGCCACAGCGCCCGCTGTTACCTGCGCCTGCGTTACCCGCACACTCTCTTGGTCGGCAGCGACCTGTTCCTGATCCACGACCACCTGCTCCTGGTCGCGCAGAACATTAAAGTATTGGTCTTTGACCGAAAGCGCAGTCTCGTTCAGCACCCGGTTCAAGTCGGTCACATAAAAGTCGCGGGTGAGCCGCTCCACTTGTTCCGCCGCTGGGACAAGATTAAAGATGTCTACGCCCTGCGTGACGCTGACGAGACCACTGTAGTTATTGTTGTGGCCGACGTTTCCCGTGGTGAGTGAGCCGTTTCCGGGGAGCGTGCCCGTGCCGGTGCCAGTTCCCGTCGTGTCGTCATGGGGCTTGGATGCCGTCGGCGCTTTCGCCGGGGTCGTCGCCGCTGCAAAGCGCTGCATGATGGGCGGCAGGCCCGGCTGGCCCTGGCGTGCCTGCGCCGTCGGGCCGGTTGTGCCGAATGTTCCGGTGCTGCTCGTTCCAGTCCCGCTCGTTCCGGTCCCCGTAGACGTCCCTGTGGATGTTCCCGTGCCGCCGGTACCATCGGTGCTGGTCGTCGTATTGGTCGGAACCGTGTTCACGGTCGTCGCCCCGGTGGACGTGGTGGTTGTTGCCGTATTTGTGCCGGTGGACGTTGCGCCCGCTCCAGTTGCCGTGCCGCCGCCGCCGCTGCTGGTGACGCTGGTTGCGTTGCCGCCGCCGGTATCAATGATGACAGGGATCGCACCGCCGCCCGGCAGCGTTCCGGTCGCGTTGCTGCCGCCTGCCGCCGTTCCGAAGGCTTTGTTGCCGGAGTAAGTGTCAACAAGATCAAGCCGGATTGTCGGCAGTCCGCCGGCATTGGCTTCGTTGATGAGTTCATTGGCTTTGACGATCTTCTCGCGGGCTAGCCCGACAGAAGTGTTTTTGTTCAGCGCAATCGCCAGCGCCTGGTCCAGTGTGAGCGTCCGGGCCGGAACAGTCCCGGTGGTGGGCACTGATGTGGAAGCCGGAGTTGCCGCTGCTGCGGTTATGGGCGCTGCTGCGGGTGCTGTCACTGGTGCAGGCGCCGCCAGGGGGGCTTGCGCCGCCAGGGGGGCTTGCGCCGCCAGGGGGGCTTGCGCCGCCAGGGGGGCTTGCGCCGCCAGGGGGGCTGTGGAAACGGCAAGCAATCCAGCGGCAATGCCGACGGCCCGGCGTTTCATTCGTATCGGTCGTTTCAAGAAGCGTCGTCCTCCGTCTTTGCCGGGCGCACGCTGCCCAGAGCAATTTCCTGTTCCATTTCCTGCAAATCCGACAAAATGGTTGTCATAAATTCGCGCATGGCCTCAATTTTAATCAGCATCAGGCCCCGTTCGTGCGGAGCGCCCATGATCAAAATCTTGTCGCCTGTCTCGATCCCATAGCGCTTGCGAGCTTCCACGGGAATGACAATTTGGCCGCGCTCGCCGACCGTCGCTGCGCCGTAAAAATGGTCTTTCAGCGAAAACTCTTTGGTGTCGGACTTTGACATGGAATAGTATTCCTCGAAAAAATGAAAATTCTGTGAAAAAGCGTTATTTACAAACTAATCATGTAAATCATACATCGCCCATCCATTATGCCGTCTTCGCTTCTGCTTGTCAAGCGGCTACTTGTGCAGGCGGATTGTGATTGTTTTTGCTTCCATCAGGCTGAGGCCGAGGCGGGCCTGCTCAAAGCGTGGGGCGCGAAATTTGGGGCGCGGGTCGTTTGACATGCCCCATTCTTCCTGCGGGATGCCGAGAAAGTTTTCCGCAAGCCGCCCGCTGCCGTCGCGGTCGTGGAACGCGCAGACGGCATATGCGCCGGGCGGCAGACCGTCAAAAGTCACGGACAGCGAATCGAGCGGCGTTTTTGGGTCAAGCGCCGGTAAAAGGAAATCCCGGCGGGCGGCAGGGCTGCCGTCCGGGAACCCGTCGGCTCGGTCGTACAGCGAGACCCGCAGGTAGCCGTCACGGCTCTTCAGTCCCTGAAAAACGGCGGTGATCCGGCCTTGACGCGCCGGCAAAGAAACTGGCTGCGGCTCGCTTTGCGCCGTGCCGCACGCCAAGATGCCGCAAAATGCCAAAATGCTACACAGCGCCGGCAGCGGGCCGAACATGAAAAACTTGACGAACATTGTCTTTCCTCAACGCCCATTGTACCGCGTGTGCAGCAATTATGTGTCGAAATTAGTTTTGAGAGGAACCCATCGCCGCGAAACTTTGTTGAAGCGGCAGAGGACAATGGCGTGTTCCAATTTCTGCGCGAAGACATCCAAACAATCTTTACAAAAGATCCGGCGGCCCGCTCGGTGGCTGAGGTGCTGACCTATGCCGGGTTTTGGGCGCTCTTCTATCATCGGATTGCCCACAGCTTCTACCGGCGCGACTGGTTCCTTCCCGCGCGGGTGATCTCGCAGTGGAGCCGGTTCCTGACAAATATCGAGATCCATCCAGGCGCGACCATCGGACGCCGCTTCTTTATTGACCACGGAGCAGGAGTTGTCATCGGCGAGACGGCGATTGTGGGCGACGACGTTCTCATGTACCACCAGGTCACGCTTGGCGGGACTTCGCTGGAAAAAACGAAGCGGCACCCGACTGTCGGCAACAATGTTCTCTTGGGCATGGGCGCGAAAGTGCTGGGAAACATTACCGTCCATGACGGCGCCCGGATCGGGGCCAATGCGGTCGTCACCCGCGACGTGCCGCCGAATACCAGCGTCGTCGGCGTTCCCGGACGCATCCTGGTCCAGGACGGCCAGCACATCTCCGAGCGCTCGACCCAGCAGGTCATGGACCAGGCGCTAGGAAATGCTGACCCGATGGGCGAAATTATCCGCCGGGCGCTCAAAGAAATTGAAGACATTAAATGCCGCGTGGAAGCCGTGGAAGAAGACCAGCACCCGGACCGCATCTTGCGGGCGCTGGACACTGTTTGGGATAAAATCCCTGAAAAGCCGCTGTCTGTGCAGTTTGACGAGATGTGTGCTCAAAGCTGGCAGCCCTGCCCCGACGAGAATATCTCCGGCGGCGGGATTTAAGCGATGCATCTTCCCAAAGCTTTGCCGCCTGGCGGCACAATCGGCATCGTGAACCCGTCTTCTCCAGTGGAAGCCGATAGGCTGGACGCTGGTATTGCCGCTCTGAAATCGCGCGGCTTCCATGTTTTAGAAGCGCCCCACGTCCGCGCCCATGACGGCCATCATGCTGGCCTCCCTGCCGACCGCGCCGCCGACTTCATCCAGTTCTATTCCGATCCACAAATAGACGTGCTCTGGTGCGCTCGCGGCGGCTCATCCGCCTGCCGCCTCTGGCCGCTGCTGGACTGGGACGCGCTGGCCGCTTTGCCGCCGAAGCTGGTTATCGGCTACTCCGATACGACCTCGCTTCTCATCCCCCTCAACCAGCGCGTCGGCACGGTCGCCCTGCACGGGCCATTGGTGTTTGAGCTAGGCGCTATCGCGCCGGAGCTGCTGGATTGGCAACTTACGCTGCTGCAATCGCTCCTACCCGCCGGACTTGTGCCGGGCCGGGCTGCTGAAACACTTGTGCCCGGCACTGCTGAGGGCCTGCTCTGCGGCGGCTGCATGTCGCTGGTTGCGGCGACCCTCGGCACATCCTATCAGATCGAGACCGCTGGAAAGCTGCTGCTGCTGGAAGATGTCGGCGAAGCGCCCCACCGAATCGAGCGGTTCTTGGTACAGTTCGCCGAAGCCGGTCTCTTTGCCGCCGCCTCCGGCTTTGTCGTTGGTCAGGCCACCGATGCCGACGACAGCCAGACCATCCCAATGCGCCAGATTTGGTCTGATTTGCTTGCGCCCCACGGCAAACCCGCTGTGCTGGGCTTTCCCTTCGGCCATGTTGCCAGAAACCACGCCCTGCCGCTCGGCGTCCGCGCCCGATTAGATGCAGACGCCAAAACGCTGACACTGCTGGAACCGGCAGCCAAGTAGGGTAGACTGCATTATGTCACCGACACTCAGCCCTTTTTCGCTGGACAGGATGGTATCTGCTGTAGAAAAAGTCAAGGAACGACTGCTGCGTGCAACAGCGGCATTAGAAAACGCTTCAATTCTTTATGCGGTCGTCGGCGGCAATGCCGTTGCTGCCTGGGTCACGCGCGTGGACGAGGCCGCAGTCCGTAATACGCAGGATGTTGACATTCTTCTGCGCCGTCAAGACTTGCCTGATGCAGTTATGGCGCTAGAAGAAGCTGGCTTTGTATTCCGCCACGTCGCTGGAATGGACGTTTTTTTGGACGGCCCCAACGCTAAAGCACGGGATGCGGTTCACGTTGTCTTTGCCGGAGAAAAGGTGCGGCCGCACGAAGCGGCAGTAAACCCGGATGTTATGCAGTCGGAAGAAGGGGACAGATACCGCGTTCTCTCGCTAGAAGCGTTAGTCCAAATCAAGCTGACGGCGTTTCGCCGCAAAGACCAAGTCCATTTACTTGATTTGCTCGATGTCGGCTTGATTGACCAGAGTTGGACACAGCGCTATCCGCCGGAGCTTGCCGAGCGCCTGCAACTGCTGATAGACGATCCAAATGGCTGAAAAGCTTGGCCGGCGATTTTGCCGGCGAAGTATGGCATAATCTCTCTGGTATGGTGTTCGGTACAACATCTCGGTTTCGGCTTTTTCCCTGCCTGCTGGCGCTGCTTTGGATACTGCTGCCGGTCCTAACCGCCGCGCAGTGTGTCCACGCCCTGCCAAAACCGCACGTTGCCGGGCTTCCTGCGAAAGCGCAGGTCGCCTCCCGCTGCCCGATGTGTGCGGGTATGTCTATGGGAATGCCTGCGGGAATGTCTATGGCCGGCATAAAATGCTGCTGCCATTCCGGCAGCTCGCAGATGTCGTGCCGGTGTGGCGTTCAGCCTGCGCCAAAACCGGCTGTCGTTATCTCGGCGCTTCTATGGTCTCTGCACGCTTTGCTGCCGGTCTGCCCTCGTATTCTGCCATCATCGTCTTCCCCTCGCGCGTATCCCGATGTAAGCTTCCGCCGCTTCGCGCTTTTTCTCCCCCTGCGATTGCGCCCGCCCCGCCTTCTGTGACTGTTTCCCACCTACCATCACAAAGTCACAGGAGAAATTATGAAACACATAAAAATCGGCTTCACGCTGATTGAGCTTCTTGTCGTCATCGCCATTATCGCGATTCTCGCGGCGATACTCTTTCCCGTCTTCCAAAAAGTGCGCGAAAACGCCCGCCGGACCTCGTGCCTATCCAATCTCAAGCAAATCGGCCTCGCCCTGACCCAGTACGTCCAGGACGCCGACGAAAAGTACCCGCAGGAGCATCCCAGCACGAGTAACCCGGCGGTGGACGACAACAACGCTCAAGATGAAACCATTGACTATGGCTCGCCATTTGAAAAGATTATGCCGTATGTCGCGGCCGAAAATGCCGCCGGCACAGCCAGCCTGACCCAGCAGCTTTTTGTCTGCCCCGACGACCCCGACCCGCACGGCGCAGCCCTCGGCATCGCCTGCACGTCCACCGCGCCGCTGCCCGGCATCACGTCATACATGGTCAATGCCTACTTCCTGTTCGGCGCAAGTCTCGCCCAAGTCCAGGAACCGACCGAGACAATCTATGTTGCCGAGCGCGACGCCAAGTTCTGCGATGTCCATGTCCACCCCTGGCTCGGTGAAATCTACAGCGGCGCCCCGCCTGCCGCCGTCGCAAGCTGCGTTCCAAACCCCGACAGCCTGTACGCCCCGGCGTCGGGACGTCATACCGACGGTGCCAACTATGGCTTCGCCGACGGCCACGCCAAATGGGAGCGTTATCCGGTAACGGTGCAGACAACCGCCGACCAGCCCTGCTTCGGTCAGTACCAGGCGTTTTAGAACCCCTCCCGCTATGCCTTCGGCATTACTTCGTATCTGTCCCTCGCTCCCTTCCCTGTTAGGGAAGGGCAAGAGAAACGGGCAGGATGACGAAAGCCCGTGCCTCTTTGGGGGGCACGGGCTTTTTCTGGTCCGAAGCCTTTCCCTGACAGGGGAGGGGTGCCTGATCCATCATAGAGGCTTGATCATTGGAATCTGCCAGATGCTGAAATACAACGTCTCGCCAGATTTATGGAGGCAAAGCCAGTGGTTATCGTAGGCTTCCAATATGCCGGTGTCGGTGACTTCTACGTCTCCGCGCAGCGAAAGAACCTGCACTTTGTGACCGACAAGTGCTCGCAGTAGATCGCTCGTGGCTCAATCCTTTGCCCAGAACATTTCGCCAGGCTTCTCGGTGATAACCGAGGCTTTCAATGTTTCCATCGCTTTGTGCAGCCCTTCGCGGGTGGACATCAGACTGTCTTCATGCTCAATCGAAAGCACGTCGTCGTAACCGATCATGCGGAGGTTCGAGACGAAGTCGCGCCACCATGTCAGCGTGTGACCGTAGCCGACGGCCCGGAACGTCCACGAGCGGTGCAGAACATCGCCGTAGGACTTGGTATCGAGCGTGCCGTTGATGCTGGCGTTGTAGGGGTCTACGCGCGTGTCTTTAGCGTGGACATGGAAGACCGCGCCGGCTTCGCCGAGGACCCGGACGGCGGCAATCGGGTCAATGCCCTGCCACCAGAAATGCGATGGGTCGAAGTTCGCGCCGATCTGCGGCCCGGCGGCGTCGCGCAGGCGCAGCAGGGTTTCCGGGTTGTAGACGAGAAAGCCGGGGTGCGCTTCAATGGCAAACTTGACTTTGTGGTCTTTCAAGAACTTGTTCTGCTTGCGCCAGTGGGGGATGGCGACTTTCTTCCACTGGTAGTCCAAAATGTCCCGGAACTCGTCGGGCCAGGCACACGTCACCCAGTTCGGGTACTTCGCGCGGGAATTGTCGCCGGGGCAGCCGGAAAAGCCGTTGACGACTTCCAGTTCCAAAGCTTCGGCCAGCAGGACGGCATTCGTGAACGCCGTATGGTGATTGTCGGCGATAGCTTTGTCCGGGTGAAGCGGGTTGCCGTGCACCGACAGCGAGTCGAGCGTCAGCCCCCGGCTTTCAATGGCGTGGCGCAGCTTCTTTCGCGCTCCGGCATCTTTGATCAGGGTTTCAACGCCCCCGAAATCGTCCAAATGCCGGGAGCCGGGGTAGGCGCCTGCGCCCAGCTCGACCGCCTGAATGCCCGCCTCGGCAATCAAATCCAGCGCCTCTTCCAGCGGCTTGTCATGGAACAAAGCCGTAAATATACCGATCTTCATTAAATGTCCTCTCAGGTGATAACGTAGGGTGGTAAAGCGGCAATTCGGCATGGGCCGGCGGATTTCCTGCCGGAACTTCCCTGGCGGCGCTTTTCGTACAGAGCAGGGTACAATAACCAACGCTTATGCTTCGTCTCCGCCGAAAACTCAATAGTCCCCGCCGCGCGACTGCCTGGCTGCTCATGCTGGTCTGTGCCTGGCTGGGAACCGGCGGCGTTTTAAATCACACAGAGCCATTTGCAGTGCCGGGACACGCGGCGTCAAGCCTGCACCGGCAGACCGCCGCCACGCCCGCCGACTCGTGCGCTGCCTGCGAATGGACGCAAGGACTGCAAGGCCGGACACTTTCCGTGTTTCGCCTTCCTGTCCCACTTCTTCTCCCGTACCTCCGTCCGCAAACTGCTTCGCCGCGCCTGGCAGCCTCCGTTCCGCCCCGCTGCTCCTCCCGTGCGCCCCCGCCCCTATCAGCCTGACTCCAAACTGTTTTTCTTTGCTGCCAGAACCTGCTAAGGAAGCTCACACCATGCCACGACTCACGCGCCGCGCACGCTTTGCGGCGGCTGTCTGCCTGGCAGCCCTGCCGCGCATTGCCTACGCTCAGGCTGCGCCGCCGCCTGCGCCGACAATTACAACAAATAGTACTACCAATATCTTTGACCCAAACCGCGCTCCAGTAATTGTGATCCGCATCGGCGCACACCGTTTAGTGCTGGTGCCGCGCACCGAAGGCAGCGCGACCTCACTGGGCGCGACGGCGATTGAAAGCAAGCCGAACAATACGAGCCTGAACAACATTATCGCCAGCTCTGTTGCGGGGGCGGCGTCCGCGCCGAGCGGCGAGATCCATATTCGCGGCTCACACGGCCAGTACTCTTATTATCTGGACGGTGCGCCGCTGCCGTCGAACGTCTCCGGGTCGTTCAGCGATCTGATCAACCCAAAGGACATCCAGACGCTGCGGATCTTTACCGGCGGCTTTCCGGCGGAGTACGGCGGGCAATTAGCCGCGATTTTCGATGTGACGGCAAAGGCCGGGGCTGGCAAGCCGAAAGGCTTCATCCAGCAGATCGGCCAGAGCTACAGCGATTACCAGTCTACGGCGCAGGTAGGAGGCGGCAGCCCCAGCTTTTCTTATTTTCTTTCAGGCATCCGCAGTTCCAGCAACTTCCGCCTGAGTCCACTGACCCAGACGCCGCTGCACGACGCGGGACTGGAAAATGTCGGCTTCGGCAAGTTCGATCTGCAAAGCGGGCCATCCAACCGCTTCACGCTGGATTTAGGCACGAGCGGGGCAACCATCCAAGTCCCGAATGAGCTGACGCGCCAGCAGGTCGGCCAGAATGACAATCAGGTCGAGAACGGTGAGTTCGCTAATCTCATTTTGAGCCATTCCGCAGGCGCGAACAATCTGCGCGTCGCGTTCTACTCGCATCGCTCTCAACTACGCTACTTCGGCAGCCCGCAGGATTTGCTGCCCGATCCGGGTTCCATAGACACATCGGGGCTGGCGACGACCAATGAGAACCAGCAGGCAACCTACTTGGGTCTGCGAACGGATTACATCGCCCACGCCAGTAAATCTCATAAAGTCCAGCTTGGCTTTGATGTTGACTCTATCAATGGGAACCAAGACTTCAACTCGTTTGGCGTCCCGCAGGCCGACCCCACTACCGACCAGCCGACCATTCTAGATAACCGGCGCTTCTACGGTAGCGACAAAAGCGCTTATGCCCAAGACGACTGGACCACGGGCCGCACACTGATCAATTACGGCGTGCGCTACGATGTGCATCAAGCGGACATCACGACGTCTCAGCTTTCGCCGCGCCTCAATCTGACGTACACAGCAGGCAAGGATAAGCTTCACGCCTACTATGACCGGCTTTTTCAGCCGGTCGCGATTGAAGACGTGAAACGCCTCTCCACCAGCGCCGCGTCCATCAAGCCGTTCCAGCCGGAGCGCGACGACTTCTTTGAGGTCGGCGAGACGCACACCCAGTCCGGTACGTCGGTGTCGCTGGACGCTTACTACCGGGCCGAAAAGAACACGATTGACGACCAGGTCTTTGGTGCGACCCAGATTGACATTCCCATCAACTTCGCCAAAGGCTACACACGCGGTGTCGAAGTCTCCGTAGACGGGCCGCTCGTCAAGAACGTCTCGTACTACGCCAACTACGCCCGGTCGTGGGCAAAGGGGGCCGGTCCCATCAGCGGCGGGCTTTTGGGAGAAGCGCCGACCACCTACTTCAACGACGACCACGACCAGACTCATACCGCGTCGTTTGGCCTGTCCTACAGCCTCCACGGCTCGTATGCCACGCTCGATGGTGAGTACGGCTCCGGCTTCCCTTACGGAGAGATTGACCAAATTGGCCCCGACGGCGCTCCTATTCTTGATGCGTCGGGCAGCCCATTCCCGACCCAGCTCAACTACATCCGTGTCCCGGTACACACGATTCTGAACTTCGGCATCGGCACGACCTTCGGCACGGTGCAGCTCGCGTTCACTGTGGATAACCTGCTGAATCACGGCTATGTCATCAAAGAAGCGGGGCCGTTCTCGGATGTCGAATGGGGTCAGGGCCGCGCCTACGGCGTCAAGCTGACGCAGAGTTTTTAGAGAGAAGTGTAAGGGGCGAGAAACGCGAGGGAATAAATTTCTCTCGCTGAATGGCATCCTTCGGATGAGAAGAATGCCGCTATCTATAGGCCGTCCGAAGGACGTTATTCAGCGAGAGGAATTTATTCCCTCGCTCCTATACAGGTAATTCAGGAGACCATATGAACGCATTTGTGACATATCTGCACCAGGGCGGGTTTATGATGTACCCGCTGATTTTGTGCTCAATTATCGCCATCGGCATTATCTTGGAGCGCGGCTACACGTTCCGCAAAGCCACGGCGATTGACCCGGACGAGCTGCTGGAAGAAATCAAAGAGTCGTACAAGCCCGGCGACCACGGGGCCGCCGCCGCGCGGCTGATGGAAGATGCCAAGACTCCCTATGCCCGCATCTTCGCGCGAGGCCTCAAAAACGCCGACAAGCCCGCCGAGTCTATTGACATGGCGATGTCCCAGGAAGCGGCGAACGAAATCCCGGCTTTAGAAAACTATCTGCTGGGCCTGCGAACGATCATCTCCATTGCGCCGCTTCTCGGCCTTTTAGGCACCATCGCGGGCATGATTACGTCGTTCAAAGAGATCTCGAAATCGGGCCTGTCGTCGCCCACCGCCGTCATGGGCGGCGTCTCCGAGGCGTTGGTGTCCACGGCCACCGGCATCGGCATTGCGGTCATCGGCCTGATCTTCTACAACTACTTCGGCAATCTGGTCAAGCGGTTCACCGAAGATATGGAATACTACGGGACCGAGCTGACGAACTTTCTGACCGGGAGGGTTGCCTAAATGATGCGAGTCCGCGCCCGGCGTCAGCCGGAAGAAGCCGAGATTATTATTATCCCAATGATTGACACGATGATGTTCCTGCTGATGTTCTTCATCGTCGCGTCGCTTGCGCTGGCCGTGCAAAACGGCCTGCCGGTCAACCTGCCGAAAGCCTCAACCGGCCAGAAGCACTCCGCGCAGAATGTCACTATCACGATCAGCGCGGCTGGGGACATTCATCTGAACACGCGCCCGATTGCTCTGGCAGACGAGACCACCGACTTAAAAGCTTTGGGGGTTTCGGCAGGAACGCTCATCGTCATCAACGCCGACAAGGACTCCAAGCACGGCACGTTGATTTCCGTGATGGACCAGGCCGGCAAAGCCGGCGCGGAGCGGTTCGCGTTCGCGACGCAGACTTAGAACACAGATGTGACCCCAAAGAGCGTGGGAGTGAACTCCTGCGCTGTGGGGCGAAGCGCCCAGTAACCGCCTTCGCGGGTACAGGAAAGATGCCGGCAGTATCTCAATCTTTGTCCGCGAAGGCGGACAGCAGGCGCTTCGTCCCACAGCACGAGACTTCAGTCCCACGCCTCTTCGCGCCGGACTAGGAATTCTTTATGCGACGACGAAGACAAAAAAATACGCTGCTGCCGAAAATGATCGGGCTGGCAGTCGTCATCAACGCGATTTTGCTGCCGATTTTGGCCCAGCTCGGCGTCTTCAAGAACATCGGCGGGCAGAAGCTCACGCAGGTCGAGATCATCAAGCTGCCGCCGCCGGAAAAGCGGCCCGCGCCGCCGAAGAAGACCGCCAAGAAGGCCGCGCCGAAAGTGAAGGCGGCAGGGCATAAGGCGGCTGCCCGCCCGGCGGCCTCCCGACGCGCTCCCAGCGGACCGGCGGCGGTCCGCGTGGTCGCGGCAGGGCCAGCCGCAGGCGCAAACGGCGGAAGTGGCAGTGGTGATGCTGGAATCACCGGGTCAGATGCTGGCCCGGCTCCGCCGCCGCCCGCGCCGTCAACCCCGCCCACGCCTGTGCCGCCCCCAGCTCCCTCACCCCCGCCCCCCCCTGCGCCGCCGCCGCCACCGCCCGCGCCGAAGCCTGCTCTCGCGCCACCTGCCGCACCGGTCGTAACTGCTGCCGTGCCGGTGTCCGAGCCGAAACCGGCTATCCCCGATGACCTGCGGGATAACGATCTGAACACAGACTTCGATGCCCTGTTCACGATCCACACAGATGGCACGGCCAGTGTCAAAATGGTGTCGTCTACGGGGAACCAGATGCTGGACGCGCTGGCTTTAGACGCGGCGAAGCGCTGGACCTTCCGCCCGGCGACGCGCGGCGGGCAGCCGGTGGAAAGCTTCCTGCGTCTGCGGGTGGAGTTCAGCGTGTCGTAGGAACCCACCCCGCAGATACGCAGCAATGCCGTAGACATACAAGTCGCGACCCTCCCACCCTCCGGGTAGCCAGTGCTGAAACGGAATGGTCAAGAGTTCTGGAGAGGACAAGAAGACTATTCTCTTCGTCTTGCTCCTCACCTTCCCGTTTCAGCACTGGCTACCCGGAGGGCGGGAGGGTCGCGACTTGTATGTCTACGGCATTGCTGCGTATCTGCGGGGTGGGTTAAAGCAGCGTGAAGTTGTCGGGAAGCAAATCGGTGATGGTTTCAGTCGCGGACAAGCCGTATTTGGTGGTAGAAATGACGACAATCGGGCTGTCGGCACGCGAAAACTCAGCGATCACCTGGCGGCATGCGCCGCAGGGCTTGCAGAGCTTGGGAGCGGATGTCGAGACGGCGACGGCGACAATATCCATGCGCCCGGCGGCTACTGCGTGAAAAATGGCGACCCGCTCGGCGCAGACGGTCAGGCCGAACGATGAATTCTCAATGTTGCAGCCCTTATAAACTGTGCCATCGCTTATCAGAACTGCCGCGCCGACAGTAAAGTTGGAGTAGGGAGCATAAGCGGCGGTCTGTGCTTCCCGCGCCGCCGCGACTAATTCTGTGAGTGTGGCCTCGGATAGGTCAGGCGAGATTTTATCGGTCATAAGGCTTTCTTCGGTCATCGTGCTTTCTTCGGTCATAGGGCTTTCTCCAGGCGCAGCAAAAACTCGACGTTGCCGTCGCTGCCTTCAATCGGGCTGACCATCCGGCCTGTCTCGTTCAGGCCCAGCGCTTGAGCTGCGCCGGCGACACGCGCGACGGCTTCAGCGCGGGCTTTCGCATCACGCACGATACCGCCTTTGCCAAGATGGTTTGCCCCGACCTCGAACTGCGGCTTGACCAGACAAATCAAGTGGCCATCCCCTGCCAGCAGAGCCACAAGCGCGGGCAAAATCAATGTCAGCGAGATAAAAGAAACGTCTACGACAATCACGCCGAACGGGTGGGGGAAGTCGCCGGGCGTCAGCGAGCGGGCATTGACCCCCTCGCGTGACTGAACGCGCGGGTCGGACGCGATCTCCGGCGCCATCTGTCCATGCCCAACATCTACCGCAATAACCGACTGAACCCCCCGGCGCAGCAGGCACTCGGTAAAGCCGCCGGTGGATGCTCCGACGTCCAAAGCGTTCAACCCCGCCACATCTATCCCAAACTCCGACAGTGCACCGTCCAGCTTTAGAGCACCACGCGAGACAAAGCGCGGGCCGGTGTCATGCCGCGCAAGAACCGCGTCCGAAGGCATTTCCGCACTGGCTTTCAGGCCGCGCCGTCCGTTGACCGAGATCAGCTCGGCATCCAAAAGTGCCTGCGCCTCGGCGCGAGAGCGGCAGACGCCGCTGGCGACAAGTGCTTTATCCAGCCGCATCGGGGTCCAAGCTTGCCAGGTGAGACGTGTCATTCTGCGTCAAAACTTCGGCGGGCCTCGATGGATCGGCAAGCAGAAGGCGTGTGATGCCGCAGTTATCCGACCACGGCGGCTCATCGGTGACGGCAGGAACCCGCAGGAATGCTTCAGTCAGGCGGCCTACCGTCTCAGCATGGGAGACAACAAGAAGATGGTCCTCCGAGCTGCCGTGCAGCGAAATGAGGGAGTCGCGAACACGCTCAGCGCGGGCGTACATCTTTTGGTCGTCTTCCAGCGTCTGCGGCCACCAGGACACGCTGCACGGGAATGTTTCGCCGAAAAAGGCGAAGGGGAACTGAGCGGTAATCTCGTCGGGGGAAAGGCCAGGAAAGTTTTTGTAGCCAGGCCAGTGGCTTGAGAAGTATTCGCAGATGTCGGCGTAAACTTCCGCCCGCAGGCCGGTTAAGTCGCAGAAAGGGGCGATGGTTTGGAGTGTCCGGCGCAGCGGCGACACATATGCCTGGGTTATGCCCTCTCCGCTCAGGGTCCGTGCGGTCAAATCCACCTGCTGCTGTCCGAGAGGGGTGAGAAAACTGTCGAGATGATCGGTCAGCCCGGCATTTGCCTGAGACTGACCGTGGCGAACCAAAGTGATAAACATAACGGGAACAAGTATACCCTCTTGTAATCCGAATTCGTGTCAGTGTGCCAGATCACTGACCACCAGCTCTTCCAGCCCATGCCGGTTGGTAATAAGGATCTTGCGCCCTAAAAACTCAATCAAGCCCTGGCGCTTGAAATCGTTCAGCACGAGCGTTGTGGTCTCGCGAGTGCTGCCGATGACATTTGCCAGCTCCTGATGGGTCATCTTCCCGCGCAGTGCCTGACCGTTCCGGCTCACGCGGGTGTTTGGACCTTCTCCCAAGCGCAGCAGCAGCTTCGCCAGCCGCTTCGGCACTTCCAGAAAAACCAAATCTGCAACCTGGTTTTCTGCCTGGATGCGCCGGGCGCTGACCAGCCGCAGCAGCTCGCGGGTCGCCGGCAGCGAGTGTTCCAGTGCGGCCAGTATATCCGCCCGGCGGAACACCGCGACCAGCGAGTCTTCCAGCGTTTCCGCCACCAGCTCATACGGGTCGCTTGCGCTCAGCAGGCCGGCCTCGCCGAAAATCGCGCCGTCTTCGAGCAGATACAATGTCAGCTCGCGCCCGCGCTCGGAAACGCGGGCAATTTTGACCCGCCCGGTACAAAGCAGATACACAAAGTCGCCGGGCTGGTCGGCAAAATGAACAATCTGGCGGCGGCGGTACTGCCGCTGCTCCGCAATTCTCTCCAGCCGCTTCAAGGTGTCTTCGGACAGGGCAGCCAGCATCGGCACTTGCTGAAAATGTGAGATTAAGGAGTTCAATCGTTAACAATATACCTTTCCAGAGCGTTCAGCCTTACACTTTTTAGTATACCAAAGTTACGCTTGTTTGCCTCCGGCATTGCTACGGGGATTTTGTATTCCTGCAAAATCCCGGTACTTTTTCTATGCAACGCACTAAAATCTGTGTCAGAACAGCCGTTTGCGCGAACATAATAGGTGTAGTATCCCCGCAAAAACGGCGCGAGGACCATCTTCAGGTTACAGCAAGGTTACAATGCCGCCGACAAAAAAAGCGTTAGGCTCAATACTCACTCTTGCAGGACTTGTGCCAATCGGAAATTTCGGCGAAAAACCCGTATTTATCAGGAGAAGAGTTGTTATCAGGAGAAGAGTCGTTACCAGGAGAAGAGTCGTTACCAGGAGAAGAGTCGTTACCAGGAGAAGGATCAGAGAGAAGGGGCCGGGGGAGGCGACTTGCGCCGGGAGAGCGGCGGGCCGAGCACTTCCTGTAGGATGATCGCCCGAATTAAGTCATCGGTTCCACCGAACAGAGAATTGGGTGCGGTGGCGTCAGAAGCCGAAGACGCCAGTGAAACACCGAGACCGGTGGGTTCCGACGCGAACAGCTCTTGTTCCTGCCGCACAAAGTCCTGCCGGCTGGTTTCAAGGGGAACCGCCGGTCCGCCCGCCGACGGCTGACGCGGCTGCGTTTGTTCACGCCGCGCCGCCTGCTGCTGAAGAGCTTGCTGCTGCTGAAATGCCTGTGCCTGCATCGGCGGTGCCGGACGCCTGGACTGCGGCGGGGCCTGACTGGGAAACGGAACTCGGCCAGGCTGGTTGGGCGGGGCAGCCTGAAAAGGGTTTTGCGGCATTTGCGATGACGGCGGAGCGAGGGGCGTCTGCGGCGGGTTAGTTCGGCGCACGAGCCAGCGGAAGCCCCGGACGATCAGGCTAATGACAAAAATCCCGGCGACAATGTATTCCATCGTTACTCATTTTCCGCATGCGTCAAAATTGCCCGCGCATTGGTCAGGTCCGGCCCCACAAAAGCCGCGTTGCTCGGCGTCCACAAATTTATCGGCGTCAGCGTGTCCATCGGCTTCATAGCCTTGCTATGCCCATCGCTAAAGAGGCAATTCATCCAGCCGGGCGGATGCTCATAAAAATAATGCGACGGCTTATGCGTGTATAGCTTGCGGCCCGTACTTGGCAGGAACGCGGCAGCAGTCATATCCCACTCTTCGCTACTGAAGCCGCGCGTGTCTACCACCGAGATCGCCCTTCCGGGATCCAAAATAGCGGCATTGGTCAAAGATAGCGCATTTGTGGCATACGACTTCGGCAGATGGCTCGGCGCGTCTTGGTCTCTGCCGCGCTCGTCATCCGGGCAGCGATAAACGCTGGTAGATTTGACGTAGGGATAGGTCGCTTCGCGCCAGCCGCTGCTGTCGAAAGCCGCCGCCGGGGGCAACAAGTTGTTGTAATCCTGCGAATACTGCGTCAGCGCCAAACCAAGCTGCTTCATGTTGGACATACATGACGCACGATGCGCGTTCGCAGTGTTGATGCAAGGGCTTTGGAAAATCGGGAAAACGACGGCGGCAAGAAACAGCAAGCCACAGACGCTCAGGAGTACTCGCCAGAACCGTGACATTGCTGCTGCCTTCCTCAAGAACCATGTGCCGAAGAACCATGACATAAATGTCAGGGCTAACCGGCGGCGACGCCATGAAGTACCGCTTCTGCACTGGCAGCACTGGCTACCCGGAGGGCAGACCTGGAAGGCGCGGCACTGAGAACGGATCGTATCCTCCAAACCCCGTGCCCTTCGGGTCTGCCTTCCAGATAGTCAGTGCTGATATGCGATAATCCGCTTGCGGATATACGAAGTAATCAGAATGATACCAGTGCAGAAGCGATATTTTGCAGCGTCTTCGCGGATTAGCCATGTGTTTATGCCTGCAGCATTACTTCGTATCAACACATGGTCCTGATCCCTGTTCGCGTCTCTACACCACCGGGCCGGTGGAGCCGCCGGCTCCGCCATTTTCGTCCGCGCCGCCGGTGGCCCGGCTGATGCCGCTCCGCATGGCGGTATCGGCTTGGAGGTTCCGCAGGTTGTAATACTCCATCGCGCCGAGATTGCCGCCGCTCAGGGCCTGCGCCAGCGCCAGCGGGACCTGGGCCTGGGCTTCGACCACTTTCGCCTGCATTTCCTGCGTGTACGCCTTCATTTCCTGCTCGCGAGCCACGGCCATCGAGCGCCGCTCTTCCGCTTTGGCCTGAGCGACTTTTTTGTCCGCTTCCGCCTGGTCGGCCTGCAACCGTGCGCCGATGTTCTGCCCGACGACTACGTCCGCGATGTCAATGGACAAAATCTCAAACGCGGTGCCGGCGTCGAGGCCCTTGGCGAGAACGGTCTTAGAAATGGCGTCCGGCTTTTCCATCACCTCCAGGTGGGTCGCCGCCGAGCCGATGGTCGTGACGATGCCTTCGCCGACCCGCGCGAGAACCGTCTGCTCCCCTGCGCCGCCGACAAACTGAGCGATGTTCGCCCGCACCGTGACCCGCGCGAACGCCTTCATCTCGACGCCATTTTTGGCGACCCCCGCGACATTCGGCGTTTCAATCACTTTCGGGTTGACCGACATCTGCACGGCTTCCAGGACATTCCGGCCCGCCAGATCTATCGCGGCAGCCCGCTCAAACGGCAGGGGAATCTGGGCACGGTGGGCGGAGATCAGCGCCTGCACCACCCGGTCCACATTGCCGCCCGCGAGATAATGCGTTTCAAGCTGATTTAAGTTGACGTTGACGCCGGCTTTGACAGCAGCGATCAGCGGCAGGATGACCCGGTCCTGCGGGACACGCCGCAGCCGCATTCCGATTAAAGAGCCGGGATTGACCCCGCTGACCCCGGCTGAGATCGCCGTAATCATCAGTCCCAGCGGCACATACCGCAGGATCGTTGCGAAGACAACGATCACGAGAACAACGGCAACGACGATGCCGATTAGTGGGTTCATAAATGGTGTTCCTTATGCCTTCATTATAGCACATTTGCGAGGGAACTCAGGCGGTTTAGCCTAGAGTAGCAACCAGACGCGGAGTGAAGTGGAGGCGGTCGGCGGCGACGCAGTGGATGCGGAGGCCGAACCAGTCTTCCGGCGGGACAGAGTCGCGGCCGTTGAGGTGCAGGTGGCCGTACAGCACGGTTTCGATGCCGTGGGCCTTGAGGAGCGGGACAAAGGCTTCGAGGGGCGGATAGTGAATTAAGGCGATCTTCTGAGGGCAGCGGGCGATGGCGTCGAGACGCCGAGAGAGGCGGGACACCTCGCGGTCAATAATCTTCTCGCACTGAACACGTTCGGCCTCCGTGCTGCCGCCATCGGGCAAAAACCAGCCGCGCGTTCCGGCAATGCCGAGGGTGCCGTCTTCGGTAACATACGGCGTGTCGTGCAGGCCGGAAAAGTCTAAAGAGCGGTCGGACGGCCACCAGTGGTCGTGATTGCCTTTGCAGACGACTTTGATGCCGGGCAGGGACGCCAGCCATTCCAAGTCAGGTTCGGCATCGCGGCGCTTCATCGCCCACGAGAGGTCGCCGGGCATCAGCAGCAGGTCATCGGGTTCCATGACCGCCCGGCAGGCCCGCTCGATTTTCGCCGGGTGGTCGTGCCAGTGCGTCCCAAAAATGTCCATCGGCTTCGGCTTCGCAAACGATAAGTGCGTGTCCGCCAGGCCCCAAATACGTCGCATGAGATAGAGTATACCCCGTCTGCGGCTTGACAACGGAAACGGACACGCCGTATACTATAAACCTATGGCCTCCACAATTATCAAGCCGCCGGCCAGTCCGCCGACGCCGCCAGGGGATGGCGGCGGACCCAAACCCTCCGGCATTGCCCGCGCCACTGGGCTGATGATGGCGACGGTGCTGCTGTCGCGCATTCTCGGCGTTGCCCGCGATGCGATTATCTCACATTACTTCGGGCGTGGGCCGCAGACCGACGCCTATAATGCTGCGTTCACGGTCCCTGATCTGCTGTTCTATCTGCTCCAAAGCGGGGCTTTGTCCTCGACGATTGTCCCTATCCTCACCGAGTTCCGGCAGCAGGGCAAAGACAAAGCGGCGGATAAGACCGTTTCCACGGTCGCATCCGCTATCTTTGTCTTTATCGGGCTGCTGATCTGCGTCATGTGGATCAATGCCCGCCCGCTGACGGTCTGGCTGAACCCCGGCTTTGATAATGCTCGGATTGCGCTAGCCGTGCCGCTGACCCGTGTTCTCCTGCCCGCCCAGATGTTCTTCTTTCTCGGTGGCCTGATGATGGGCGTGCTGTATTCCCGCAAGCAGTTTTTGATTCCCGCGCTCGGCCCGGTGATTTACAACTCCGGCATCATCGTTGGGGGCGTGGTCCTGCGGCACTGGCTCGGCATCCATGGCCTGGTCTGGGGGGCGATCGCCGGGGCGTTTGTCGGCAACTTCTTTATCCCGTTTGTGGCCGTCAAACGCTTAGGCGTCCATCTGCGGCCCTGCTTCGAGCTGACAAATCCGTCGGTGATGAAGGTCTGGCGGATGCTCCTGCCCATCGGTCTCGGCGTTTCCCTGCCGAACATTGACCAGATCGTCAACAAAGCCTTCGCGTCGTATCTCGGAACCGGCGATACGACGGCGATTATGAACGCTTATCGCCTCATGCTTCTGCCCATCGGCGTCTTCGCTCAGGCCATGGCCCTGGCTGTGTTTCCGACGCTGTCTTTGCAGGCCGCCGAGAAGAATATCCCGGCCATGCGCCGAACGATGAACCAATCGCTTCGTAATATCTTATTTCTAACTGTCCCGGCGTCCGCACTGATGTTCCTGCTGGCCGCGCCGATTATTACGCTTCTGCTCCAAAGCGGCAAATACACCCATGCCGACACGCTGGTGACGGCCGCAGCCCTGCGCTCTTTAAGCCTCGGCATCTTTGCCTGGTCCTGCCAGTCACTGCTGACACGCGGCTTTTACGCCTTGCAAAACTCCAAAGTCCCGGTCATCTCCGGCGCGATTGTGTCCGTCATTTTTGTCGCTATGAACTACGGCGTCGTCCGCCCGGTCATCCGTGCCCAAACCCGCGTCTCTGCGCTGGCCCATGACCTTGTTCCCCTGCAAGCAAGCGCTGCGCTGCTGCAATCGCTCACCGTGCCGAGCCAAGAGGCTTTGGGCCAGGTCAGCGCGGTCAATCCGCCGCTGCCAGATGTTCAGGCGAACTTAGCTCAGCTTGCGGCCCAAGTAGATATGCAGAGAGCCGATGCGGAAGCGCGTCTGACGACACAGCAGACGGCGCTTGCTGAGGCTCAAACGGCGCTGGACCGGGGGGCGAACCGGGCCGTCTGGGAGCTTGGCCTGACCACCACCATTGCTGCTGCCATCCACATGCTCGCACTGTTTTTTCTGCTGCGCCACCGCTTGGCCGGACTCCAGACGCGCCGCCTGCTGGCCAGCCTCTCGCGCATCGGACTGGCGACAGCTCTTTTGTGCGGCGTGACCTTGCTGCTCAAAGCCGCCTTCCAGACCTTCATTTTGGATGGGGACCCGCTTGCGCCGAAGCTTGCCGCGCTGTCTCTTATCCTCATTGCCGGCCTCGGCGGCATTGCCTCGTTTGTCTTCGCTGCATGGGCGTTAAAGATGCCGGAGCTTCAGTCGGCAATAGACCTCCTCCGCCGCCGACGGTCCTAGCGTCAATCTCGTCTTGAAAAGTAAACACTATGGACGTATTCGAGAAGTTCAACTCCAAATTTGGGCGATGGTATGAAGGCTTGTTCGGTGCCGGCAGCGGCGAGCTGCGACCGAAGGATGTTCTTCGCAAGCTGACCGCGGCAATGGAAGACAACCGCAAGGAAGGCCTCGACGGCAAAATCTATGTGCCGAACAAGTATGTGCTGGAGCTTGCTGTTCCCGACGCCGATGAGCGCGAGTACCTGCTGTCGTTTCTCGACGAAGAAGAGCTGGTCGCCATCCTGCAAAAGTTCATGGCCCAGAACAACTACTTAGCACGCGGCCCCCTAGATTTCACCGTGGCCGAAGTCCCCGAAGCCGAGCGAGCGACCCGCACCGAAAAGCTGCGCGTCAAAGTGCGCTACGAGAAGGGCGCTGCTCCGCAGCCCAGTCCCATTGCTCAAGCCGCCTCCGCTCTTCAGCCTGTCTCCGCTCTTCAGCCCGTCTCCGCTATGACTATGGAGGACGACCTGCCCACGGTCGCCTCGGTCAGCTACGAAGACGACGAGCCTGGCACGGTCCCGGCGGTCGCTTGGGCCGCGCTTGCCGTCACTTTTCCCGACGGCCGTAAAAGTCACTTCAGCCTGACCAAACCGACAGTGCAGATCGGACGCTCCCGCAGCGCGGGCAACGATCTTGTGCTGGACACTGACGGCATGGCCTCTAAAGCCCATGCCCGTTTGGAGCGTGAGCGTGACGGTCACTGGACCCTCTATGACCTCGGCAGCACCAACGGCGTCAAAGTCGGCGGCACGAAAATTGACGGCAACCAAACGCTTTTGGACGGCGACGAGATCGTCATCGGCGAAACCCGTCTTCTGTTTCAGCTTGACCCCTCCCTCCCCGCCTCTGCCGTGTCTCCGCCTGTTCTTCCTCCGCCCGTTCTTCCTCCGCCTGTTCTTCCTTCGCCCATGTCCCCCGCACCGTCATCCGCCCCGCCGCGCCGGGCGCGGCTGATTGGTCCCGGCGGCGAAGCCTTCGTGCTGGCCTCGGAAACACTGATTGGCCGCGCCGTCACCAGCGACATCATCCTGCCCGACCCGTCCGTCGCCACCAAGCACGCCCGGATTGTCGCTCCCGACGCCGCCACCTACTTTCTCGAAGACCTGAGCGGCCACGCCGAAACCCGCGTCAACGCCCGCGTCCTCTTCCCCGGCCAGCGCCTGAAACTCTCTCACGGCGACACGCTCACCTTCGGCCTCGTTCCCCTGCGCTTCGTCGCCGGAGACGCCCCCGCGTGAACATTCTCCTGGGCCTCCTCCACTACGCCTTCCTCGCCCTCCTCGTCCTGCTCCTGCTGTACGTCCTGACGCTGGTACGTCGGCATTTAGATTAACAGCCTTTCAAAGCTTTTCCGATTGCAGGTATAATCGTACCATGAGCCTGATCAACGACACGAAGATGGACAAAACAGTCCTGACAGTTGCCTCTCTCCATGATCCGTCTGACGAGAACCAACACTGGCGTCGGCAGACGCCCGAAGCGCGTTGGGAAGCATTAGAGTTCATGCGACAGGTGGTTTATGGCTACGATCCTTCTACCGAGCGACTTCAAAGATCTCTCACGGTTATTCGAATAAAACCAGGTTAAATACCTGCTCGTCGGTGGCTACGCAGTCAGCTATTATGGCTATCCCCGCGCAACCGGCGACATGGACATCTAGATAGAGGCGAGCTCGGCAAACTCCTCTCATGTTGTCGATGCCTTGAAATCTTTCGGCTTTGGCAGTACCGCCCTGGCACCGGAGATGTTCTCGCAGCCTGACCTTGTCATCCGTATGGGCAACCCACCGCTTAGATAATCTAAAAGCCAACAAGAAGGCAAGTGGTCGTTTGAAGGACTTGAACGACGTTGCGAACCTCCCCTAGTTCCTTGTCCGAACACCTGTCCTATTAACGGGTATAATAACTGTATCATGGCAGTTTCCCCGACATTGGACGAAAAACTCAAATCGCTCCCGACTTCCCCCGGCTGCTACTTGTACAAAGACGCCGCCGGGGAGATTATTTATGTCGGCAAGGCGGTCAACCTGCGGAACCGCGTCCGTTCCTACTTCCAAAAAGGTGCCCAGCACACGGCGAAGACGCGCAAGCTGGTCTCGCGTATCGCCGACATGGACATCGTGGTCGTGGACAGCGAGCTGGAAGCGCTTGTCTTAGAGTGCAATCTGATCAAGCAGCACCGGCCCCACTACAATGTGCGGATGCGTGACGACAAGCACTACCCCTATCTAGTCTTGACAATGAACGAGCCGTTTCCTCGGCTTCTCATCACACGCAAGGTCAAGACCGACGGATCCAAGTATTTCGGGCCGTTCACCAACTCCCGCGCGGTCTGGGACAGCCTGCGCCTCATCTATCGTTTGTTCCCGCTCGTCACCTGCCGCAAATCGTTCGATAACACGCCGGTTCAGCGGCCTTGTTTGTATCACCAGATGGGCCGCTGCCCTCATGCGCCCTGCGCGGGTCTCGGCGACAAAGACGAGTACCGGCGGATGGTGGAGGATGTCGCGCTGTTTCTGGACGGCAAGCAGGACAAATTAGTGAAGCAGCTTAAAGCCGATATGGAAGCCGCCGCCGAAGACCTGCAATTTGAGAAAGCCGCCCGCCTGCGCGACCAGCTTGCGGGCATTGAAACTCTGATTGAGCGCCAGAAGGTCGTCTCCACGAACCAGACTGATCAGGACATTGTCGCTTTAGTTAATGACCAGGGCAAGTCAGCGGTCCAAATGTTCTTTATCCGCAACGGCAAGCTCATCGGCCAGGAGCATTTCCTTTTGGATGGCATGGAAGGCGAGGAGGGCATTGCCGACGCCACCGCCGAGTTTGTCAAGCAGTATTACCAGGAAGCGGCGTATGTGCCGTCGGAGATTGTCCTGCCCGCCCATGTCGAGGAGACCGTGATTATCGAGCAGTGGCTGCGCCAAAAGAAAGGCACGAAAGTCACGCTGACGGTGCCGGAGCGCGGCGAGAAAAAGCAGCTTCTGGACATGGCCTCCACCAATGCCAAGCTGGCGTTGGACCAGATGCAGGCGACGGCGTCCGCCGAGCACGACCGGACGCTGGGGGCGCTTCTGGAGCTTCAAGACGCGCTTGGGCTGGACTCCCCGCCGGAGCGCATTGAAGCATTCGACATCTCTACCATTCAGGGCAGCTTCTCGGTCGGCGGCATGGTCGTCTTCCAGGACGGCAAGCCCCTCAAATCCGACTACCGGCGCTTTAAGATCCAGAAGCCGACCAATACCGGCGAGCCGAACGACTTCGCGATGATGCGCGAAGTCCTGACCCGCCGCCTCAAAGAAGCCCAATCAGGCAATGCCAAGTTCTCCACGCTCCCCGACCTGATGCTGATTGACGGCGGCAAAGGCCAGCTTGGGGTCGCCGTCTCGGTCGCCGCCGAGCTGGGGATGAACCTGAATATGATCGGCCTCGCCAAGCAGTTCGAGCTGATCTACACGCCCGGCAAATCCGACCCGCTGGTCCTGCCCCGCAATTCCCAGGCTTTGTTTCTCCTGCAAAGAGTCCGTGACGAAGTTCACCGCTACTCCGTCACCTACCACCGGACCCTGCGCGGCAAAAATGCCACCCTGTCTGTCTTAGACACTATCCCCGGCATCGGCCAGGTAAGACGCCGCGAGCTGCTGCGCTTCTTCGGCAGCGTCGAAAAGCTGAAACATGCTTCTGTTGAACAAATCGCCAATGCTCCTGCCATGAACCGCAAGCTGGCGACGACTATCCACAAAATGCTGCACGGCGCGGAAGCGCAGTAGCGGGAAGCGCAAAATATGTTAAGTGTTGAACAAGATGAACCTATATCTGAAGGAATGATGGAATTGCGACAGGCAATGGAATATCTGACAGCAAATCCTCCCCAGCGGTCAAAAATTACTTTGGCATATACATCTACGGAATGCGTTGTTACTGGCAGATCAACTTATACTGTTCCGCTTCCAGAGGAGCTAAAAACGGCTACAATCCATGCTTTGCTGCATGAGTTGGTCGAGCCGGCAAATGTTGAAGCGGATTTGTTGGGGCAGTGCGAACTTCAGTACCAAGCAGTTGACGACTGGGACGGATTGGGGCAAGTTGTGGCAGTCGTATTCAGTGCGCCTGCACCAGTTTATGAATTGTTGAAGGACAAAAAAATTTATGGCAACATCATGTCGGTAATGACTACAATAGTTTGCGAAAATATTGGAAGCGATCGTCTGGAATGTAAGTCCGCTCAAGAGAGGATTAAGAATAGGACCATGTGTTAAAACACACGGCTATACGGCGAAGACGCCACGAAGTACCGCTTCGCGGCACTCGGATCAGATCAAAATTGTCCTAACCCCGCGAAGCGGCGTTTTGTGGCGTCCGCGCCTAGTAGCCGTGCAATTCATTGCATGGTCATATTGTTTGTCTATCCTTCGCAGTCCGCAACTTTTCGCCCTGCTGCGTGTCTGAGAATGCAGGAGAAACACAACCTATGAAACACAACAGCGCAATTAAGATTATTTTGGCGGTCCTGCTCGGCCTACTGATTGTTCAGCCGGGTTTTGCGCGGGGTGGGGGCAGCTTCGGGGGTGGGGGGCACTCGTTCGGCGGTGGGGGAGGGTCATTCGGCGGCGGACGGAGCAGCTTTGGCGGGGGCGGCGGATCATTCGGCGGGGGAAGCCGGTCGTTTGGGGGATCATTTGGACGGAGCGGCGGCTTTGGGTCGTCACGCGGCCTCGGCGGGTCATCGTCGCGGGTGTCGAGCTTTCAGTCGCGGACGCCGGTGTCTACGCGCAGTGTTTCCTACGGCGGGCGGAATGGCTCGGCACGGTACTACGGCGGCTTTTCCGATTACTCCTACGGCTGGGTCCATCCGGCGTGGTATATGTACACGCCGTTCTATCCCAGCTTCTACTACTCACCGCCGATCTACGAGAACGGCAGCTACTACCCCGGCGGGTTCAGTTTCCTGAAGTTCCTGCTCGGCATTGTGCTGATTTTGGCGATACTCTACTTGGCGGTCGCCATTTGGAAGAAAGCGACGGCGCGGATAGCATAAGACACCGAAACTAAGTCGAAACGGGCGGCTCGGAAATGAGCTGGTCGAGCAGCAGGCGCGGCGGGTGCGGATGCGGCCAGGCAAACGCATGGCGGAAGGCGGCGTCCTGACAGGCGGCAAGCTGCTGGAAATCTATCACGTCCTGAGTCAGCAAGTTCTCAAATTCCCACGGCAAGCGGACATTGTGCAGGCCGGCATTGTCCGTACAAATGACGATGTCTACCCCCGCCGCCTCGCAGCGCTCGAAGACGGTCCGAAGTGCGGTCAGGTCCGACAGGGTGCCGGTCTTCAAATAGGTCGTCGGGCAGACTTCCAGACACTGCCCCCGCGCGGCGACTTCCGGCAGCAGCTCAGGATAGTTCAGGGCAATTTGGATGCCGTGGCCGATGCGTGACAGATACGGCAGCAGGGCCGGATGGCAGCCGTCCGCCGTCTCGTACAAATGCCCCGTTGTCTTCATTCCCTGCTCCCGTGCCGACCGGAACAGGCCGACCCACTCGTCTATCCGCGCTGCATAGTAGATGTCCGGCCCGGCGAGATCCACGCCGCAGACGTACTGCGGCAGATGCAGGGCAAGGTCCAAAATCGCTTGATTGACCTCACGCGGAAGCTGCGAGTGCATGCAGAGAATTTGGCGCATGAGCAGGGGATAACGCGGGTCGCGGCCCGAATCGCCAATGGCCTCCACCACGTCTTTCATCTGTGCGATACGGTCTGCCAGAGAAAGATTGGGATCGGTACGGTAGAACGGCGTGTGGCGCAGCTCTAAGTAGCAGATGCCCTCAAAGACATACGCGCCGCGCACGAGCTTTGAGACAAAATAGGGCAGGGTTTCCAGCGTTTGGAACGGCTCGACCAAGGCATGAAGCTCCAGATACTCGGCCAGCGACGCGCGAGGCTTGGTGACATACGCTTCAAAGCTTTCGTACTCCGGGAACTCGGCAGCCAGGGGATGGGAATTGCGGATTAGGTAGCGCCAGAAAACACGCGGGACAACAGCTCCGCCGAGATGACGGTGAAGCTCAGCATAAAGAGACATACTCTTAAGTGTACCCGGATTTTCTCTTCACCGAAGGCGGAAGTGAAACAAAAAATGAAACTATTTAGGGTCTCTCTTGTCATACAACCAGTACGCAAAAGCAAGAAGATTAAAGGGGGCAGAGAGAATGTCGTCGTCAGAAACTGAAACGATCAGCCGGACATTGCAGCAGGGACTGGCCGATTGGAACCCAAGCCCGATGATTCCCAAAGCCTTCCAGAGGCCGGTTCAAAGTGAGGCGCTGAACGCTGCCATCGTCGCGATTGCCATGCTGGCCCGTGCGCCGCTGGAAGAGACCTTGCGCCGGCAGCAGGAGCAGATTCAGCATCTACAAGAGACCATGCATCGCCTGGAACAAAGACTGCTTCAATAGCTCTTGTGATAACAGCTCTTGTGATGAGGCATGAACATTCTATGGAAGCCCGCGTCTTTTGGATCAACGCAGTCAAGTTAATGCCAATGAGACTGCTGTCACCCAAAAACACTCAATAGGAAACTAGAATGAACACGCCTCAAAAACATATTGCTGCGCTCGCAGCGCTCGCCGTTTTGGCCGCTTCCACTCTTGGGGCTGCCACGCCGGTCTCGGCTCAGGTACCCTTTGCCGGGGCACCCGGCTTTGGACAGCCGCATGGCGAGCGCCACCCGGAGCTGCGCCGCGCCCTAGAAACCCTGCGGCACACCGAATACGATCTGCGTCATGCCAACCGCGACTTCGGCGGGCATCGGCAGAAAGCTGCTGATCTGTGCCACGCGGCACAGAATCAAATCCTGCTGGCCCTGCGGTCTGACCGCAGCTAAGTGACAGAAAAAGAAAGCCCTGTCCTAATGGACAGGGCTTTCTTTTTCTTCAATCCGGCCATCCTCGTAGCCTATAATCAGCCGCTGACAGAGGCCGACAAACAATCCTACTTCGACAACGCCAACAATCGTTTTCAGCCGCTGTTCCAGCGTGTCGGGATCGGGCAGCAGGCCGCCGAACGAAAGGTCCAGGAGATACAGGCCGTCATCACTGACAAACGGCTCTCCGGTAGAGGTCAACCGTCGCGGCGCCGGAATGCCAAATCGCGCTTCAATTCTTGCCTGGGTCCACTGCCAGGCATATGGAAAAACCGCGACCGGCAGGGGGCGATTGCCAAGCGCTGTCCTCACTTTGCCGGCGTCTACGATAATGATCTCCATTTGAGTCGCCGCCGCGACGATCTTTTCTCGCGCCAGCGCCCCGCCCCTACCTTTAATCAGCCGGAACTGGTCGTCCACTTCATCCGCGCCGTCAATCGTGATGTCAAACGAGGAAACGCTGTCGAAGTCGGCAAACGACAGGCCGTAGGTGAGGCCAAGTTCTTCCGACTCGCGGGATGTGGCAATGCAGTGGAGGGATAGCGCTTCGGCTTGAAACCGCCGGCCCAGCGCGTGAATAGCGTAGGCTGCCGTGCTGCCCGTGCCGAGACCGACCGTCATGCCGTCTTGAATGTAAGACACAGCGCGTTCAGCCGCAATCTGCTTCGGGTTCACGCGCGTACCTCTTGAGGAAAAATTAGGAATTGATTTGAGGAATGAAAATGCCGAGAAAGAGACTCGAACTCTTACAGGGTTGCCCCCACAACGACCTCAACGTTGCGCGTATACCATTTCGCCACCCCGGCATCTGAACACTATTATACTGAGCCGGCAGCAGATTTGTCAAGGCCCACCGCCAAAATCCCGTCAATTTCCGTCAGGTCCGCGTTCGTCAAGTGCCAATCGGCTGCTGCCGCATTGGCTTTAACCTGGGCAGGTGAAGTCGCGCCTGCGATCACCGATGACACTGCTGACTGCCGCAGAAGCCAGGAGAAGGCCAAATCTAAAATCGTGTGGCCTCGCGCCTCCGAGAACGCAATGAGCTTTTCGACCAGTGCCAGATTGCTTTCAGTCAGCAGACCGGCAAAGCCGCCGCCGCCCGCCTGTATCCGCGTGCCTTCCGGTAATGGCTGCCCTGCCCGGTACTTGCCTGACAGAAAGCCACTCGCCAGCGGGAAATAGGGCAGGAACCCGACGTTTAGTTGCTCGCACTCCGGCAGAACATCCGCTTCCGGTTCGCGCTTCAAGAGGCTGTACTCGTTCTGAACAGAGACAAACCGCGCCCCGCCCTGCGCCTCCTCCTCCGCTGCCTGTAATTGCACTGCCGAAAAGTTAGAGCAGCCGATTTCGCGCACTTTTCCTGCTTGCACCAGCTCGTTCAGCGCTCCCAGTGTCTCGGCAATCGGCGTGGCATCATCGGGACGGTGAATTTGGTACAGGTCTAAGTGATCGGTTTGCAGCCGCCGCAGGCTGTCTTCTATTGCCTGCCGTATGTAAGTCGGCTTTGCGCCGCCAGGCCGCGTGTCATCAATCTTGATGCCGAACTTCGACGCCAGCACGACTTGGTCTCGGCGGCCCTGAAGCACGCGCCCCAAGAACTCCTCGCTTTTCGTGCCGCCGTAGATGTCTGCCGTGTCGAAGAACGTCACACCGACTTCCAGCGCGGCATCAACGACCTGCCGCGTCTGTGCCTCGTCAATCTTCCAGCCGAAGTTGTTGCAGCCGAGGCCGACGACCGAAGCGTCCAGCGAACCGATTTTTCGTGTTTCCATGATGTTTTCCTACTTAAATGCTGCCCGCATAGCGTCTTCTGCGGCGTCTTTGTCGCTCGTGTAGACGCGGATTTCCTGAATGGAAGAAACGCCGCGCACTTTGACCAGCACACAGCCCGCGCACTCCTCGGTAAACTTGATCGCGGGCGGCCCGTTTCGCAGAGTCTTAATCAGCCCGAGCGAGATTTTCGAGACGCACTCAAGACGCGCCGCCGCCTGCGCGGGCAGAAGCGCGGCGTCAATCACTGTTGTGTGGCTGGCCGTGTACTTGCCGCCGCTCAGATGCCCGGAGGCCCGGCTACCCGCCACGTGTCCGCGCCTGCCAGGAATCAAATGCCGCTTTGACAGTCGGCCCCGGATCGTTCTCGTCTATCTGCACTCGCTGATACTCCGAAACGTCAGAAACGGGGTCCAGTACCGTCCCGTCCGAAGCCAGTGTCAGCAGCACTGCACTTTCATCGCCGTCCGGCTTCGCTTTCGCCTCAAACCGCTTGTCGTGGTCTTTGATAAACTCGGCAAATTGATGGGCTTGGTCTTCGGTCATGCTTTGCCGCGCTTCTTCAATAACTGGTCGGTGATGACGCCGAGCAAAATCACTGCGCCAACGACCGCGAAGTTCAGCGACGAGGGGATGTTCAAGAGGTTCACCAGGTTTTGCAGGACTTGCAGGAGCGCCGCGCCAATCAAAATACCGACAATCGAGCCTTCGCCGCCGCGTAGGCTGCATCCGCCGAGAACCGCCGCCGCAATGCCGTACAGCTCATACGACTGGCCGTGCGACGACGGCGAAATCGAGTTCGTGTAGAAAGCGATCAAAATGGCTGCAAGGCCCGCCAGCAAACCCGAAATGACATACGCCCCGGCAATGATGCCCCGCGTGTTCACCCCGGAATACCGGGCTGCTTCTTCGTTGCGCCCGACCGCATACAGGTAGCGCCCGTAAATGGATTTGTGCAGGACCACGCCCATGATCAGCGCGACGACAATCAGCAGCACGAACGGCACTGGAACGCCGAGAACGCTGCCGGTCGCCAGCACTTGCAGGACTTCAAAGCCCTTTGCTTCGCCGAAGCCCATCGTGCCATCGCCGGCGATAAACCGTGCAATACCCCGATAGAACAGCAGGCCGCACAAGGTTACGACAAACGGCTGTAAGCCGACCCGTGTGATGAGAAAGCCGTGGAACGCGCCGATGAGCGCCCCGCCCGCGAGGGTCGCCAGCACCGCGAGGGGCCAGGGCCAGTGCCAGAGAGTCAGCATCATGGAGAGCAGAACGCCGAATAGCGCGAACAACGAGCCGACTGACAGGTCAATTCCGCCCGTAATAATGACAATGCCCGCACCGATGGAGAAAATGCCGTATAGCCCGATGAGCTGAGAGGTGTTTTGCAGGTTGTCGGTGTGCAGGAACGTCCCGTGGGACATGACGCTGACAAATGCACATAAGGCCAGCAGCAAAATAAAAATGCCCAGTTCTTTAGAACTGCCGATTTTCAGTGGAAGGACCGAGCGCTGTGGGGGGGCATTGTGACCCATCTGCGGCGCGGCGGGCTGTTCAATCATAACGTAGTCCTTTAGTTACAGTTAGTAATGGGCGCGTGTGTCACTCATGCACTGTCTGGCCGACAGCAAGCTGCATCACCGACTCTTCGGAGGCGTCGGCGCGGCTCAGGATGCCTGATATCCGTCCTTCGTGCATGACCGCAATCCGGTCGCTCAGACCCAGAACTTCCTCCATGTCACTGGAGATCATCAAAATCGAGACGCCTTCTTTGGCCAGACCGCGCATCAGGTCATAAATTTCGGCTTTTGCCCCGACATCAATTCCCCGCGTCGGCTCGTCGAAGATCATCACCTTCGGCTCCAAAGACAGCCATTTGGCGAGGACGACTTTCTGCTGGTTGCCGCCCGACAGATTGCGGACAGGAAACTTCACCGACGGCGTCTTGACCCGCAGCGCCGCAGAAGCGGTCTGAGCGGCAGTCGTTTCGCGGCCCGCCGAAATCAGGCCGCCGGAGGCGTAGCGGTTCAGCGACGGCAGGGTGATGTTGTCCTGGATGGACATGTCCACGATGACGCCAGAGCGGCGGCGGTCTTCCGGAGCTAAATAAATACCGTGCCGGATGGCATCCTGGGGGGAGCGGATTTTGAGAGTTTCACCGTCCAAAGTCAGCGTTCCCGCCGAAGAGGGGTCCACGCCGAAGATCGCCTGGGCCGTTTCCGACCGGCCTGCGCCGACCAGCCCCGCCATGCCGAGCACTTCGCCCCGGCCGATCTCAAACGCCACTTCACGCTCTGGGTAACGCCGCGTCCGCAGGCCATTGACCGAAAAGCGTACTGGCTTCGGCGCGGTCTCCGGCGGCGCCTGGTATTTGTCTAGGTCGCGCCCGACCATCAAGCTCACCATGCGGTCATGCGTAATCTCGCTTTTTGCCAGCCCACCGGCATTGCGCCCGTCGCGCAGTCCGACCACCCGGTCGGCCATCTCAATGACTTCGCCCAAGCGGTGCGAGATATACAAAATCGAGACGCCCCGCGAGCGCAGCTCTTTGATCACACGGATGAGACTCTGCGTCTCGGTCAGCGTGAGCGAGGATGTCGGCTCGTCCATAATGAGAATTCTCGCTTGGAGCGACAGGGCTTTGGCGATCTCGACCATCTGCTGCTGGGCTAAAGACAACCGATTAAGCGGTGTCCGGCTGGAGATGCTCAGGCCGAGCTGATCCAGATAAGGCTGGGTTTCCCGCTGCATCTTTGCCTGGTCCAGCAGCCGCAGCGGCCCGCCGATGGTTGGCTCGCGGCCGAGAAAGACATTTCCGGCGACATCAATATTGTCAAGAACGTTTAGCTCCTGATGGATAAAGCTGATGCCCGCCTTCGCTGAATCCTTCACGGAAGAGATGACGGTCGGAACCCCGCCGACGGTGATTGTTCCTTCATCGGGCTGATGCACGCCGCCGAGTATTTTCATCAGCGTGGATTTGCCCGCGCCGTTTTCGCCGATCAGCGCCAGGACTTCGCCGGGATACGCTGCCAGGCTGACCTCTTTGAGAGCCTGCACTCCGGCGAAGCGCTTGGAAATACCCTGCATCTCCAGCGCGGGCTGCATTGCGGGAGCCGGCTCCATTATGAGCCTCCCATCAACTTCGCTTGAGCCGCTTCATACTGGGTGATGTTGGCTTTGTTGACAATCTGAGTCGGGACGATGTTCAGCTTGGTAGTGGGGAGGCCGCTCTTATCGCCCTTGGCAAGCTGGGCCAGCAGCTTGATGGACTCGTAGCCGAACTGGTACGGCTGCTGGACAATCGTGCCGGCAATCGCGCCGGCTTTGATCCCGTTCATCGTATCTTCTTCCTGGTCAAATGCGATGATTTGGATTTTGCCCTGCTTGTTCGCGCCCTTGACCGCGCTGTAGATCGCCGGGCCGTTATAGCTCCAGATGCCGACCATGCCGGCAAGGTCCGGGGTACTGACAATAGCGTCAGCGGCGTTCTGTTTGGCTCGTGCATGGTCGCTATCATCAGTTCGAGTGTCAAGAACTGTGATATTACTGCCTTTTAGTGCATCCTCAATCCCGGAGATGCGGTCTTTAGCGTTCTGAGCATCGCTTTTACCGACAAACAGTATGATCTTGCCGCCTTTGGGAAGAGACTGTTTGATTAAGCTGCCTGCCATAAGCCCCGCTGCGTGATTGTCAGTGCCGATATAGCAGAGGCGGTTGCTTTTTGCTGCATCACTATCCGACGTGATCAAGTTCGTCTTTGAGGCAACCGTGTTCAGGAATTCGGTTTCGTTCGCGGGGTCTACCGGACTGATGGCAATGCCTTTTACCCCCTTCGCTAGCAGGTCCTTCACGTCCTGGATCTGGGTGGCCGCAGTCCCATCGGCAGGTTCGATAAACTGAACATCGACGTTGCCAAGTTCCTTGGAAGCCGCTGTCGCACCTTTGCCGCAGATTGTCCAGTAATCTGACGGGTTATTGGTGACGAAGGCTAGCGCGACCCTGTCGCCGCTTGCTGCCGGTGCGCCGCCGGTCGTGCCGCTGGACGAAGATGCTCCGCTGCCGCCGCTGTGGCAGCCGGACAGCAAAAGCAGGGTGCAGGCGCCGGCAGCGGCGGCGAGCGGACGAAGCGAGTTGAAAATAAGCATGAGGCGTAATCTCCTTTGACTCATTGGCGAGCAGTGCGCTCAATGAGAATAGATGGAATTGTACCATTAGAACGCAAAAAATGCGATAGCCAGGAGAGGCTATCGCATTTAAAGTTAGCTTACTAAAGTTAGCTTACTGCGGATGAAGCGCCTAGCCGCCCGATTTGTCCGCCGGCTGGGGCGGGGCGACCTTGACGGTTTCGCCTTCGGTCAGGCTGTCACTGGGGCTGGCGACGACCATTTGCCCGGCGCGGACACCCGACGTCACTTCAATCACTTTGCCGAAGTCACGCCCGACGCTGACGTTCTGGAAGTGAACCTTGTTGTTCTTGTCCACCAGCAGCACCTGCGTTCCCTGGGTGTTCGTCAGGAGCGCCGGGCCGGGAATGACTACCGAGCCGAATGGATGGGGGACTTTAATTTCTGCCTGAGCGAACATACCGGGCCGGAGTGATCCGTCTTTATTGGTCAAGCGTACTTCAGCCACCAGTGTCCGCGAGGTCGGGTCCAAAGCGCCGGCGGTTCGGGCGATGGTCCCCCGGAACGTCCGCCCCGGATCTTCCTGCACCGTCACCTGCACGGGCTGGCCGACCCCGACAATGCCGAGGTATGCCTGCGGAACGGAGACATAAAAGCGGAGCGTGTTGATCTGGGCGAGGGAAAACAAGCTGGGCGAGCTGGAAGAACTGCCCGTTCCCGGCGCGGCCCCGCTCGCTCCGCTGCCCCCGGCAGGATTACCCTGGCTGGTTGTCCCCGCCGAGCCTCCGCCGATGCTGTCGCCGCCGCCGACCGGCCCGCCGCTGGTCGAAATAAGCGCTCCCGTATCAATGTTCCGGGCTGTGATGATGCCGTCAAACGGCGCGGTGATGTTCTGGAACCCTTGCAGGTCTGCGTTCCGGGCGACATTCGCCTGGGAGGCCCGCGTGTTCGCCGCCGCCGCCGCCACGGCAGCCCGGTACGACTGGACATTGGCCTGCGCCGCGCCGACCTGCGCCTGGGAGGCCCGGACGCCGTCGGCAAACGCCTTGACATTGGCTGTCGAGGACAGCACGGCATCGGCGAACGCTTTGACGTTCGCCCGGCCCGCCCGCAAGGCCGCCGCCAGCGATGCGACGTTGGCCTGGTTCGTCTGAAATGACGCCACGGCTTGGTCGGTTGTCTGCTGGTCAATCGCACCTGCTGCCAGCAGGTTCTGATAGCGCTGGGCTGTGACGCGGGCCAGGTTGAGGTTCGCCTGGGCCTGAGCAAGCTGGGCCGTCTGCTGGGCGGACGCTTCCTCGGCCTGTGCAAGCGCGGCATTCGCCCGTGCAAGATCAGTCTTGGACTGCTGATAGGTGGCCTCGGACCGGGAAAGATCGGCTTGGTTCTGGACAAGGTTAGCCGTTTGCTGATTGAGGTTGGCTCCCGCCTGCGCCTGCGCCGCCTGTGCTTGCGAAAGCTGCGCCCGCGCTTGTGCCACCGACTGATCTACGTCCGGGGTCGAAATAGTCGCTAAAAGCTGACCTTTATGCACCCGGTCGCCGATGTCCACAAATGTCTGCTTCAAGTAGCCTGCCGCGCGGGCGGTGATCGCCGTCTGCTGAACGGCCTGAATGTTGCCGGGCAGGACCAGGGAATCGGCGGCGGGCGGCGGCTGGACCGCAACGGTATTGACGACCGGCGTAGCGTTGGCGTGGGCTTTCGCATCGGCGTTGACCTGCGGCTGCTTGTGCAGGCGTGGGAGAATACCGATGAGAAATACGATGCCGAAGAAGACCGCAATGCCAAGCACGATTTTCCAAATGCGGCCCTTCGGCTCCGGCTTCTTCGGCGATGTGTCGTTGCCGTCCGCCGCGTCAGGCTGTTTCTGCTGGGCTTCTTGCTCGTGTGTGTCCGGCACATCCTGTTCCGCCGGGGTGGGATATTGTTTTGCTGGCATGATCTTGTGTTTCTATTCCCTGCTGATGTCAGGCAACGCTGATACTCAGTATTGAAATCCTGAGCAACTCCTGGGCAACTTCTACGCGGGCTGTCCTTCCGCCTGTGGCTGTGCCGCTTCTTCGGTGGGACGGCGGTGCTTTGCGGGCTGCGGCTTCGGCGCGTCTTCGTCTTCATCTTCTTCGATTGGCTTCGGCTGGTTTTTGCGAAGCACGCTGTAGGAAATCGGAACAATGAACAGCGTGGTCAGCGTTGCCACCAGCAGGCCGCCGATGACCGCCCGGCCCAGCGGCGCATTTTGCTCGCCGCCTTCGCCGAGCGCCAGTGCCATCGGGATCATGCCGACGATCATGGCAAGCGCGGTCATCAGGACCGGACGCAGGCGGGTATAACCCGCATCAATCGCTGCGTCAATCGCGCTCATGCCCTCCAGTCGGCGTTCATTGGCGAACGTAACGACCAGAACCGAGTTTGCGGTAGACACGCCGATGGTCATAATCGCACCTGTCAGCGACGGCACGTTCAGCGTCGTTTGCGTCACATACAGCATCCAGAGGATGCCCGCAAACGCGCCGGGCGCACCGGAGACAACCACCAGCGGATCAAGCCAGGACTGGAAGTTGACCGCCAGCAGCAGATACACCAGGACAACTGCACCGAGCAGGCCGAGGGAGAGGCCCGTGAACGACGTGTTCATGGATTGCACCTGACCACGCACGGTGATCGTGCTGCCCTTCGGCAATTTCTTCGCCACTCCACCAATGACTTTGGTAATGTCGTTTGAGACGCCGCCCAAATCTCGCCCCTGTGTGCTGGCGTAGATGTCATATGTCGGCTGGATATTGTAGTGGCTGATGACCAGCGGTGATGTGCCGTGCGAGATCGTCGCGACGCTCGACAGCAGTGCCGGCTGGGTCAATCCCGGCGCGGTCAGCGGCGTGTTGAGCAGCGCAGCGGGCGAGTCCAGGCGGTACTGCGGCGTCTGCGTGACGACCGAGTACACGACGCCGTTTTGCTGATTCAAGAAGTAGCTGGGGGAACTGAGGCCGGTCCCGGCCAGCGACACCAGCAGACTCTGCGAAACCTGCTGCTGAGTCAGCCCGATCTGCTCCGCTCGCGTTCGGTCTACATCAATGTTCAGCGTCGGCCCGTCCACGATCTGCTGCAAATGGACATCCGCCGCGCCGGGGATCGCCGCCATCTTAGTCTGCAAAAGCCGTGCAGCGGCAAGGTCCCCGTCAGCATTCCGGCCTGGCCCAGAGACCTGAACGTCAATCGGCGCGGGCAGGCCGAAGTTCAGGATTTGGTTGACGATGTCGGCGGGCTGGAAGAAGAACGTCTCCTGCGGGAACTGCTTCGGCAGTTCTCGGCGCAGCGTCTCCACATACTGCTCCGTCGGCTGGTGCTTTGGGGTCAGAGACACCAATATCTCGCCGTCGGATGGCCCGACCGTCGCGCTGTCGCCGTAAGCGAGGTTCACAAAGATCGGCTCGCCGATATTGTCAAGTGTCAGGGCCGTCTCGGACGCCGGCACAGTCTTGTGGATCTGCCCTTCGATCTGGCTGAAAATCTTGGCCGTCTCTTCCAGCCGCGTGGATGGCGGGACGCGAACATGGAGCCGGAACTGCCCGGCGTCTACCTGCGGGAAGAAGTCGCGCCCGATGAACGGGAATAAGCAGAACGACACGGCGCAGAAGACGGCGAACACGGCGAAAACAGCGAGCCGGTGGCCCAGTACCCACGTCAGGCGCTCTTTGTAGGCTTCTCGCATCTTCTCGAAGCGCTTGTTGAACGCGCTGTGAATGCGCCAGACAACGCCGTTCTTCTGCTTCTCCGCGGCTTTTTGTGCATCAGTTTGCTCTTTGCTGCCGGTGCCGTTTCCATTTTTATGCCCGTTCTGGCCGTTCCCGTTGCGGTACCCGTTTCCGTTGCCATTCCCGTTGCCATTGTGGCTGCTGATGGGAACCGCATTTTTGCCGAGCTTGTGCGTGCCGTTCTTGCCGTTTCCGTCGCTTCCGTTCCCATTGCTGCCGTTTCCGTTGCTGCCATTCGCGCCATTCTTCGACCCTTCCTGCTTTTCTTGCTCTTCATGGCCTTCCGAAGCAAACAAGGCTACTTCTTTCGGCAGCAGGAACATCGCAAAGGTCGGAGTGACGGTTCGGGACAGCAAATAAGAGGCCAGCATGGCGAAGATCACGGCTTCGGCCAGCGGCAGGAACAGATAGCGGGCGACGCCGGACAGGAATGCCATCGGCAGGAAGACGATACAAATCGAAAGTGTGGAAACGAGCGCCGGCAAAGCAATCTCCGCGGAGCCTTCCAAGATAGACTTTCGCAGCGAATGACCCATGCCGAGGTAGCGGTTGATGTTCTCAATCGTGACCGTCGTGTCGTCCACCAGAATGCCGACCGCAAGCGCGAGGCCGCCAAGCGTTGTTGTATTCAGCGTCTCGCCGAGCGCATGCAGAAGAGCGATGGACGCCAAAATGGACAGCGGAATGGAGACGGCAACAATGAGCGTTGAGCGAAGGCTGCCTAAGAACAGCAGGATCATCAGGGCCGTCAGACACGCCGCGATGATCGCCTCGCGGACAACGCCCTGGACGCTGGCTTTGACGAACACGGACTGGTCAGCGATCAGGTCAATTTTCAGCGCGGACGGCAAAGTGGACTGGATACGCGGCAAGGCGGCGCGGACCCGGTTGACAACGTCAAGTGTTGACGCCGAGCCGCTTTTATTGATTTGAAGCAGAACGGCCCGCTTGCCGTTCTGATTGACGATGTTCTGCTGGATCGAATAACCGTCGCGCACCTGCGCCACATCCCGGACATAGACCACCGCGCCGTTGACTGTTTTGATCGGCAGGTCGTTCAAAGCATCCACAGTGCCGGGGCTGCCGTTGATCTGGACGTTGTAATCTCGTGATCCAATCTTGGCGTCTCCGGTCGGCAGCACCAAGTTCTGAGCGCTGACAGCATTGGACACGTCATACGGCGACAGGCCGTGGGCGTAGAGTGCCTGCGGGTTGATGTCCACGTTGATGATGCGTCCGCGCCCGCCGTAAGGCAGCGTCACCTGGGCGCCCTGCACGGTTGCGAACTGGGTGCGGACAAAGTTCGTCGCGTAGTCGGACAACGACTGCTCCGGCAGTGTGTCGCTGCTGATCGCCGCCTGAATGACCGGCACGTCCGACGCATCGTAGCGCAGAATATACGGCGGCTGGGTTCCCGGCGGCAGGATGCGCTGGATTGTCTGCGAGGTCGCCGTCACCTGTGCGATGCCCTGGGCAATGTTCGCGCCGGGCTGGAAGTAGATGCGGATGACGCCGACGCCGGACACGGACTGCGACTCGATATGCTCAATGTCGTTGACCGACGTGGTGTAGCCGCGCTCGCTCTGGGTGACAAAGCGCTTTTCCATGTCGTTCGGCGTAAAGCCGGGGTACGACCAGATGACGGTGACGACGGGAATGTCAATCGCCGGGAACACGTCGGTCGGCATGGACAAAATGCTGCCGACGCCCGCCAAGAGTATCAGCAGCGCGAGAACGGCAAACGTGTAAGGCTTGTTGAGGGCGAGTTTAACGATCCACATAAAAGGCTTTCTCCGAATAGGAACCCACCCCGTCTCGTTCCTCGCCGACCCTCCCGAAGCGGGAAGGTGAAGAGGCTGACGATGGGAGGCTGCTTTCTGGTCTTTCGGTTTCCAAACTCCTCACCTTCCCGCTTCGGGAGGGTCGGCGAGGAACGAGACGGGGTGCGCTCTACCGCCCGCCTAATGCGCGGACAAGCTGGGCCAGCGAAATCTGATAAAAATACTGGGCGCTCGACAAATTGTTGCGGGTTGCCGCAAGCTCGGCCAGTGCGTTCAAGACATCCAAAAACGTGCCGAGACCGCCTTGATAGCGCAGGTACGCCAGACGCACCGACTCCTGAGCCTGGGTCACACCGACTTGGGCCGCACCGACCTGGGCCTGAGCATTGCGAATGTTCAGAGTCGCCTGACGCACTTCCAAAGAAACATTCAGTTTTAGCTCTTCCAGCGTCAATCTCTGAGTCTGCACGTCTATCCGTGCCGAGCGCTCGCGGGAGCGGGTCGCGCCGCCGTCGTCGAACGGGACCGACACCTGGGCGCTGATGGTGCCAAAGGATTTTGGCGACGTGATAGATGCCGTCGTTGTCTGCTCGCCGCTGGCGACAAGGCTGACCGTCGGCAGCAGTGTCGAGCCGGCCAGCCGGACCAGCCTCTGGGATTCTTCGACATTGGCACCGGCCTGGCGGACTTCAGGCCGGCGGGCTAGCGCCGTCTGCGTGCTTTGCTTTAGGTTGACGGTCTGGGTCAGCGGCGGCAGCGGCGGGGTTTCGAGCAAAAGCGGCTGGTCCGGGTCAGTCCCAAGCAAATACGACAGATTTGCCTGGGACAGTTCCAAATTGTCCTGCGCTGAAATAAGCTGCTGCTGCGCCGTGGAAAGTGCGGTCTGGGCGGTCAGCACGTCAAAGCGCGAAACGATGCCCTGCTTTAAGCGCTCTTCGGTAATCCGAACGTTTTCCTGGGCGAAGCGCACCTGCTCCTGCTCGGTGTCCACGACACTTTGGGTCAGCAGGACATTAAAGAACAGGTTCTTCGCAGCCAGCGCGGTTTCGTTGCGGAGCCGCTCGATATCAAGGCTGTAAAAGTCGCGGACATCGTTTTGGACGCCCCGCGCTGCCGACAGCAGGCCGAACAAATCCAAATACTGAGCGACGGAAACCCGCGCCGCCGCGTTGTTGATTGCCCCCGAAACTCCGCCGCCGACCCCGGTAGTTGTCGCTGTGCCGGTGCCTGTTCCCGTGCCGGTGCCTGTGTCGCGTGGCTTCAGGGGCGCAGCTTCGGCGACCTGTGCCGGATGGTCTGCGCCCGGAGTCGGAGCAGCGGCATAATCGCTGACAATAGTCGGCATGGCTTGAAGCGCACTGGCTGATGCGCCCGTTGCCGGAGCCGCTCCGCCGGGCGCAGCCGTACCGGGGGCTGCCCCGCCGGGCGCTGCCGGGGCAGTGGTCGTCGGCGCGGGGGTAGGCGTGATGGTCGTGGGAGCAGGCGTCGTCAGCGTCGGCGAGCCGACAGCGGGCGAGCCGGTGCCGGCGGGGGCACTAACGCCCGGTGAGTTCGTGCTTGGCGCGTTTGCGCCCGGTGCAGAAACTCCGGAGCTGCTTGTCCCGCCGGGGCTGACACTCGAAAATGGGGATGCGCTCAGGCCGACCGACGACGAAGCGCCGGTGCTGGGAGCATTGCCGCCCCCACCGCCGCCAATAAACGCGGTTGAGAAGCCGGTGCCGGAGTCCACCACCTGCGGGATTTGGCCGCCTCCCGGCAAAGTCGGGTTTGTAATGACGGGGTTAGTCAGCGTCGGCGCAAATGCCCGGTAAGAAGAATAAGTGTCAACAGCATCCGCGCTGAACTGCGGCCTGCCCTGCGCGTTGACCTGAACAATCAGCTCCTGCGCTTTTTGCAGTCGCTGCTGGGCAATGACCAGCCCGGAGTTCCCGCCGACCGCGATGTTCACGACTTCCCCCAGTGTCAGGGGCCGACCCGGCGTGGGCTTCGGAATGCCGGCGGACACGCCCGGTGCGGGGCCGCTGGCGGCAGGAGCGCCGCTTCCGGTACCCCCGCCCGCCGCCGGAGCTTGGGCATGGCCGGACTGCGTCAGGAAAAAGAACACAAGCGCTGCCGCCGAAGGAAGAACGGCAGGCGTCAAGACTGAACGGCGAAATAAGCGCATCGAGAAAAGCGGTCCAATCATTCGTCAAAGCGGGATGTACCGCTGGCTTTCAAAAGCGGAAACAGAATTTAATATAAAACGTTCCCGCTGAAATACGGGATTAAACTTCTGATTGTTCCTGCCGGCGTTTGTCCTGGAGAAGCGCCGGGTAAATATCGCTCAGCAGAAAGCGAGACCCATTTTGGAACTCACCAAAGATACGCCGACCACCGAAGATGCTCCGCCCCATGACCCGCACAAAACCGGCAGCGGCAGCGCAGACGCCCTCGGCGGCAAAGATGCCCCCGAACAAAGCGCCAATGAGATGTCTCACAGCGGCGAAGCGTACCCCGGCCCACGCCAGGGCGGCGAAACCGACAAGCCGGACCCCACAGGAGAAAAATCCGTTGACACCCACTAATCCAGGCGGTGCGGGGTTAACCGTCTCACACCCCAGCGAATACGTCGAAAGCGCTGACGGTGAAATCCCGAATACAACGACTGAAGACACGACAACGGCAGGCGATGAGCTGCCGATGGGCGATCTTGACCCCGGTGCCACACAGTCTGCGGACGAGACCGGGCAGGGCGGCGACCCCGCTGAACCAGCCAAAAACAAAGCCCACCCATGGAACGGCTGACGCAGCACAGTGCAGGCCGGGTATAATACCGGCATGGTTCAGACACTTACGAAAAAGCCGTACCTTGGAGCGACGCCCGACCCGGCAGCGGCAACGCGGGATGCGCTGGCAGTTGCTAACGGCCTGCTGCCGCTGGTTGAGATTTTCTATTCTTTGCAGGGAGAAGGTCTGCGGACCGGGCAGGCGACGGTTTTTGTCCGCTTTGCCGGCTGCAACCTTGCGTGTGACTTCTGCGACACGGATTTCCGGGTCAAAGAAACCTTTACACCCGAAGCGCTGGCGGGCGAAATCGCACGGGTGGGGGGTAGCTGCCGGTGGGTTTGCTTCACCGGCGGCGAGCCGACCCTCCATGACCTCCTGCCGCTGTGCCGCCTGCTCCACGCACGCGGCTACAAGTTGCAAATCGAAACCAACGGCACCCGGCCTCGGCCCGAATGGGAAATTGACCATGTCACAGTCTCGCCGAAGCAGCCGCAGGGCGGACGCCTGCATTCCTGGTACGAAACTCACGCCGCTGAGTTCAAGTACGTCGTGGACGACGAGAAGGACCTCACGCGGGCTTTGGACGGGGTCCGCTTGCATGGCCGCACAAGCTCGCTTCAGCCGAATGCGCTGAACCCGGCGGCGGTTGCGCTGTGCATCGAAGCTATCAAACAGCATCCCAACTTGCTGCGCTTGTCTCTGCAAACCCACAAATTTTTGCAAATCCGGTAAGCCACCTAAATCGAGTAATCGTTGGAGAACACTTGCAGGCGGCGCGGGGTGGCATAAACCGTTTCTCCGACTTTGAGCTGAAGGGCCTGAAACTTCTCGCGGGTCAGCTCGGCATCCAGCCGCCGGCCGCTGTCGCGGTATTCCAGTTCAAGGCGCACGGTCGGGCCGATGGCGTGAATGTAGCGCACGACAGCCTCAACGCCTTCTTCCGCGCCGCCTGAGCTGCGCGTGATTTCCAGCTCGTGCGGACGGACATAGGACACGGGCCGGCCGGGTTCCTGTAGCTCCGGCGCAGTCTCGCCCGCTTTCGTGCGTCCGTGAAAGACATTGACGCTCCCCAAAAAGTTCAGGACAAACGGGTTTGCCGGATGCTCGTAGACCTCGTCCGGCGTGCCGATCTGCTCGATCTTGCCGTGGTTCATCACCACCACGCGGTCAGAGACTTCCAGCGCTTCTTCCTGGTCATGGGTCACAAAGACGCTCGTGATGTGCAGCTCGTCGTGCAGCCGCCGCAGCCAGCTTCGAAGCTCCTGACGGACGCGGGCGTCCAAGGCCCCGAACGGCTCATCCAGGAGCAGGACGCTCGGCTCGACGGCGAGGGCGCGGGCCAGCGCGACCCGCTGCCTCTGCCCGCCGGAAAGCTGTGATGGGAACCGGGCCGCAAGCCCATCAAGCTGCACTAAACTTAGCAGCTCATGCACCCGCGTTTTGATCTCGGCGTTGGCCGGGCGGGTCGAGCGCGGGCGCACACGCAGGCCGAACGCGACATTCTCAAAGATCGTCATGTGCCGGAACAGCGCGTAATGCTGAAAGACAAAGCCGACCCGCCGGGAGCGGGCATCCTGATGGGACGCATCCGCGCCGTCAAACAAAATGGACCCCCGCGACGCCGTTTCCAGCCCGGCGATGATCCGCAGCAGCGTCGTTTTGCCCGATCCCGACGGCCCTAAAAGTGCCACCAACTCGCCGCTTCCGACAGTCAAATTGACATCCGAAAGCGCCTGGAAAGAGCCGAATGTTTTAGAAACGTCGCGTATCTCAATGCTCATAAATTAATTATCGCCGCTCCGTCTTCCATTCAATCAGCGACTTGACGGCCAGCGTGACGAGGCCGAGCATCGCCAGCAAAGATGCGGCGGCAAACGCGCCGGTGAAATTGTAGTCGTCATTGAACGATTCCACTTGCAGTGGCAGCGTGTTGGTCAGCCCTGAAATCTTGCCCGACACGACCGAGACTGCGCCGAACTCGCCCATGGCGCGGGCGTTGCACAGAATCACCCCATACAAGAGGCCCCACTTGATGTTCGGCAGCGACACCCGCCAGAATGTCTGCCAGCCCGATGCCCCCAGTACCCGCGCCGCCTGCTCCTCATCCATGCCCTGCGCCTGCATCACCGGCAGGACTTCCCGGACGACAAACGGAAACGTCACAAACGTCGTCGCCAGAATAATCCCCGGCACGGCAAAGATAATCTTGATGTCGTGCGCCTCCAGCCAGCCGCCGAGCGGCGTAAACTTGCCGAGAAGCAGCACGAAAATTAACCCGGACACGACCGGAGAGACCGCGAACGGCAGATCAATCAGCGTCAGCAGCAGGTTCTTGCCCCAGAACTCGAACTTCGCAACCGCCCAGGCCGCCGAAATGCCGAACACGACGTTCAGCGGCACCGCGACAGCGGCGGTAAGAAGCGTTAGCTTGATCGCGCTGACCGTGTCCGGGTCACGCAGGGCACCGAAATACACGTCGCGCCCGCCTGACAGCGCCGAGGCAAACACCGTCGCCAGCGGCAGGCCGAGAAACAGGCCGAGAAACAGCAGTGTTCCCCCAATAAACAGCCCGCGTACCGGCCAGGGTTCCGTCGCAAGCTTTGGTCGCGGGTTCATGTGCCGCTCATCCCTAAGCGCTTGCGGGTCCAGCCCTGCAAGACATTGATCAGCAGCAGCAAGGCAAACGACGCCAGCAGCATGACCACGGCAATCGCATTCGCCCCGGCGTAGTCATATTGGTCCAGCTTTTCCATAATCAGCTTCGGGATAATCTCTCCTTGCAGCGGGACATTGTTCGAGATAAATATCACCGAGCCGTACTCGCCCAAAGCCCGTGCAAATGCCAGCGTTCCGCCGGTCAGCACGGCGGGAAAGAGGGTGGGGAGCAGGACACGCAGAAAAATCTGCCCGCGTGTTGCGCCGAGAGACCCTGCCGCTTCTTCAATGTCCGCTTCTAAATCTTGCAGCACCGGCTGCACGGTGCGGACCACAAACGGCAGACCGATAAAGACCAGCGCGACAAAGATGCCGAGCGGCGTGTAGGAGACGTCAAAATGGCTGCCGTGCACGAGTACCCCGTGAACAAAATGCCAATGGTACAGCCGCGAGCCGATCCAGCCATTTTCCGCGTAGACCGCCGACAGGCAGATGCCCGCTACAGCGGTCGGCAGAGCAAACGGCAGGTCCACCAGCCCGTCTACGAACCGCCGCCCCGGAAATGGATAGCGCACTAAAGTCCACGCTACCAGCAGCCCAGCGAACGCATTGAACAGCGCGGCCAGCGCGGATGTCCCGAAGCTGAGCTTGAGCGCGGCGACTGTGCGCGGGTCGGCGATGACGGCGGCAAACTTCGCCGGACTGAGTTCTGCGGCCTTGAAGAACGTCGTGGACAGCGGGATCAAGACGAGAAGGCAGAGGTAAAAGACGGTATAGCCGAGCGACAGTCCAAAGCCCGGCAGGATGCGCCGGGCTGAGTTTATCCTCTTTGCGGGTTGTGTGAGTATGACAGCCATGATGGTTAATGCGAGGCGACCTCACCCGGCGGCTCGCCGCCGGGTGAGGTCGCCTACTTCTTCACATAAATCTGGTCGAACACGCCGCCGTCGGCGAACTGGGACTTCTGCGCGGCGGCGACACCGCCCAGAATGTCCTGCGCCGTGAAGGTCTTGATCGCCGGAAACTGGGCGGCGTACTTCTTGGCGATGTTTGGGTCATGCGGCCGGTAAAAATGCTTCGCGGCAATCTCCTGGCCTTCCGGCGAGTACAAATAGTTCAAGTAGGCTTCGGCCACGGGCCGCGTATTGTGCGCGTCGGCGTTTTTGTCCACGACCGCCACCGGCGGCTCGGCCTGGACGCTGACGGAGGGGTACACAATGTCGTACTGGCCCTTGCCGATCTGCTTGTTGACCAAATACGCCTCGTTTTCCCACGCCAGCAGCACGTCGCCGACATTGCGCTGGGTGAATGTTACTGTCGAGCCGCGTGCGCCGGAGTCTAAAATCGGCACGTTTTTGTAAAGCTGCGCGATATATGCTTTCGCCGTGTCCGGGCTGCCGCCGGGGGCTTTGAGCGCGTAGCCGTAGGCCGCCAGGTAGCTCCAGCGTCCGCCACTGGACGACTTCGGGTTCGGAGTTACGACCGAGATGCCGGGCTTGACCAAATCAGCCCAGTCTTTGATGCCCTTCGGATTGCCGTGGCGAACCAGGAACACGACAGTGGATGTGTACGGGACACTGTTGTTTGGGAGCTTAGTCTGCCAGTTTGGGGCAACGAGGCCCGAAGATGCCAGGGCATCAATGTCCGACGAGATGCCGAGCGTCACGACATCGGCGGCAAGGCCATTCTGGACCGCCTGCGCCTGCTTACCGGAGCCGCCGTGCGACTGCTTGATGGTGACGACCTGTCCAGACTTCGCCTGCCAGTATTTCGCGAACGCTGTATTGTAGTCGGCATAGAACTCGCGCGTCGGGTCATACGAGACGTTGAGTAGTGTCGCTCCGCCTCCCGCTGGCGTCACGCCCGACTTAGGGCCGCAGCCTGCCATCGCTACGACGAGAAACGGCAGCCAAAGCAGTGCGGAACGACGTGTGAGCTTCATGCCTGACAGCATACCCGCGATTGTCTATAAATGCAAGTAGAAAACTAGGAAATGCAGGAATAAAAAATTATCTCCGAAATTTGAACCTTTTGCCGCCCGCTTAGAACAAACTTACTAGAAGCGACACAAAGGTGGAGACTTTCTTGCACGACCGGCAGCTCGCAGACCGAATCAAGGACCACGCCCCCGGCGCGTGGGCGGCGTTTGTTGACACCTACGGCCCGCGTCTGCACCGTCTGGCCCGCCGCCATGCCCCGTGCGAGGCCGACGCCGAGGATTTGACTCAGGAAATCTTTGTCGCCCTGTATCAAAGTCTCGTCAGCTATCGCGGCGAGTCGTCACTGGCAACCTGGTCCTACCGAGTCGCGCTGAACCACTGCCTGAGATATGCCGCGAAAGCAAAGCCAATCACCGTGCCGTATGACGACGCTCGTGCCCAGCCTGCGCCCGATGCCCTCAGTCCGCCGCATCAGTCTGCCCACCGCGAGCTTTCCGGCCAGATCGAAATGGCTTTGGAAAATCTGTCGGCAAGCCACCGGGACGCCGTCATTCTGCATGAGCTGCACGAGATGACTTACGCCGAATGTGCCGCCGTGCTGGGCGTCCCCATCGGCACCGTCAAGTCCCGTCTGTCCACCGCCTTCCGCCGATTGCGGGCTTCTCTCAGCGGCTATGTTCTGTCCGACACCCTGCCGGAGTCCGCCCCATGAAGAACTGCTTTTTGTACCAAGACGGCCTGAAAGCCTACAGTGACGGCGAGTTGTCGCCGTTGCGCCATTGGGTTGTCCGCCGCCACTTGATGCACTGCGCGTCCTGCCGAGAGGAGATAGTAGCTATGACACAAATCACTGAAGACCTGCGGGCGTCCGAACCCGAAGACACGCTTTCGCCGACCCTGCGCGAGAAGCTGCTGGAACCCGGCACTGGAAGTGCCGGGCTACTGTTGAATGAAAGTCGCTCCGCGACTCCGGAGTCCTTAGTGCCGGAGGCACTTTCACTTGATAGTAGCCCGGCACTTCCAGTGCCGGGTCCTCGCAAGCGCCGCCTCCCCGCCTGGACCTTCGCCGCCCTCGCCCTCGTCGCCTGGTTCGTCTGCTACCCGATCTATCAGCACAACCTCACCGTTGTGTCTCATCGGACGGCAAGCCCGACTATGCCTCCCGCCGCATACGCATATCGTCCGATAAAGGCCGATAAACCGCTTCAAGTCGCCCAAACAAGCAACGGCCCAGCCGCACCCGAACGGCCTGTCCCGCCAGCGGATATGCCAGACGTCCCAGCGCCGCTGGCGATGCCGATGAGCGTGCCGCCCCCGCCGCCTAAACCTATTTCAGTCCATGCGGCTGCGCCGATGGTCGCAAGAGCAAGCCGCGAAGCCCATGTTGTGAACGTAGCCGGCTCACCTAATGCAGTCAGCGTCGACGGCAGCGCAGACACGCTGAACGGCGACCCGGACTCGCTACGGCAGGTGCACAAAGAAGCCGGCATCGGCCTTCAAGTCCCGGACCCGGACGCAACCGGAGACAAGCTGAATGACATGGTCAAAGAGACCGGTGGCTACGTTGCCGCGAACAACCTGACGACGGACCCCGACGGGCGAAAGTCGGGAGAGCTGATCGTCAAAGTCCCCGAAGCCCAGTTTGAGACGTTTTTGGCCGCTGTCGCTAAGCTCGGCACGGTCGTGTCCAAAAACATCACCGGCCAAGATATCACCGAGCAGACCAGCGACGCCCACGAAGCCCAGTCTGTCGAAGAAAGCGATCTCACGCAGGCCGAAGCCCGGCTCAAATCGCTGGGGTCCCATGCCAAATGGGAAGACAAAGAAGACACCCAGGATCAGCGTGTCCGGCTTGCCCAGACCCGTGCCCGCCTCAAGATGCTGAAGCGCATGGCCGCCCTCGGCACCATCACGATTGACCTCAGCCAGCCCGCGAAAGCCGCCGCACTCCCGGTCATGCCCGGCTTCACCGGCACACTCCAAGCCACCACGCACGACGCCTTGCAGTCCCTGGCCGGCTCCGCGTCCGCCCTGCTCGCGCTCGTCATCTGGATTCTGGCGTACTCCCCGATTTGGGTTCCACTCACGCTGCTGGGACGCTACGCGCTGAAGGAGTACCGCAAGCGGGAAGCAGCATAGCTACGGATCGGGAAGGGAAACAAGGTACTGGTTGAGGGCGGAAAGCGCTTGATCAAAACTGACGGCGACTGCTCCGCTCCCTTGATCGTGGACAACCGCGTAGCGGTATTCCCGGACACGATGAACCGCAATGCGCTTGTTGTCCGGCACGTTTGCCCTTTGAGGTTTTGCAGCTTTGTTGACAAGAGCAAACGCTTTACCAGGAACAGGTTCATTTCTGTTTTCCAGGTACGTTCTCAGCATCCCTTCGAACTCGCTGAAGAGGCGGATCAGGTAAGTTTGCTCCACCTTACCGAGCGCAGCGGTCACATGTCTCTTGGATACCCCTTTCAGCAGGGCGTCTTCCGTCGCCTGCGCCCACTGCTGCTCGGCATAAGAAAGCGCAGCCCGTGCCGCCCTGAACTCTTGCCGAACAGACGCGAGATTTTGGACAAGCTGACGGCTCATGCGGCGCTCAGGAACTGCTCGGCGATTGCAAGGAAGCTGTCTTTGCCCCAAGAGTTAGGCCAATTAATTCCAGAATCGGTTCTTATCACCCAATCCTGGCTGAGAGCGGAGCTGCGAAGCAGCATGACGCGGTACAAGCTCGGCCAGGCATAGAAATCTATCCGGCCGCGTGCGCCAAACACATCCAGTCCGATAGGTTCCAAAATTAGCCGACCGCTTAGAGCGCTGATTTCCATAACTCGCGTGACGTAGCGGCCGAGCGACTCTTCCGTCACGTCAGCCGTGGAGAATTCGATCTGCCAGTCCGGTCTTTCTTCCGCGACCCACTGCTGAACCTGCTGAAATAAGGCGTCTACAGATGCTGTCCAGTCTAAAATTTCGCGCTGCGCTTCTTGCGGGCTAAGTCTGGTAATGGGCATTTGGAACCTCCAAAACTCATTGTAGCACATCGCGGAATACACGCCAGGTACACTGTAGAGAAAAAAGAAAGAGAACCCTTATGCGTTTCACAAAACATCTCGGCATCGCCCTCTTGTGTGCGCTGGCTCCGGCGGCACATTCTCAGTCACTCAACAACTCTGCCGCCGTTGAGTCGGCAACTCCGCATCTCGCGGCACAAGGCCATGCGGAAATCAAAACGAAGGCGGATGTCGCGAACTTGACGATCTCCGTCAAAGTGGCCGCGCGTCTGGAAACAGTCGCCGCTCAGCAGAATGCGGCCCGCACGACGGCTTTGGTCGCTAGGATCAGGGCGCTTCCGGGGGTCAGGAGCGAAGACATCCAGACCGCCGACTACACAGTCACAAGGCAGTTCAGCAATGCGGACACTCCGGTCTTCGTCGGCTACCTCGTGACAAATACGGTACAGGTGACCCTGCACAAGGTCAGCGAAGTCAGCCGCTTGATAGACCTGACGGCGGGGGCAGGAGCGACACGAATCACAGGGCTGACTTATACTCTCGCCGACCGACAGGCCGCAGAGCAGCGGGCGCTGACACTTGCCGTGGCGAATGCGCGGGGGCGGGCACAGACAATGGCGTCGGCCCTTGGTATGACCCTCGGCCGCCTGCGCGTCGCCAGCGACAACAGCGGCGGCAATGTTGTCTTCGATACCAATGGACTCGAAGCCGCGAACAATTTCTCGCCTAACGGCAACCCGTTCTCGACCCCAATTTCAGCCCAACTAGTCATCGTGCGGGCAGACGCTTCAGTGTATTACAGCCTGGAGCCTCAGACGCCCATGCCCTAATCTGATGATGTAGGAGAGACTCCGCCGGGTATACTGTCTGTATGCCTAAACTTGTGATCTTAGATGGAAACAGCCTCTTGTACCGGGGCTTTTTTGCCATGCGGGCGCTGTCTACGTCCGACCGCCTGCCGACCAATGCCGTGTATTCGTTTGTGCTGATGCTGCTGACCATCTTGGAGCGCGAGAAGCCGGATGCCATCTTTGCCGCGTTCGACCCGCCGGTGGCAACGTTCCGGCATCAGGAGCTGGCGTCGTACAAAGGAACCCGGCTCAAAATGCCGGATGACTTGAAGCCGCAGCGAGCCTTGGCTCGCGAAGCGGCGGCGGCGTTCCGGGTGCCGAATGTCGAAGTGCCGGGCTACGAGGCCGATGACGTGTGCGGCACCCTGGCGGAGATCGGAAAAACCAACGGCTTTGATGTGCTGATTGTCACCGGCGATGGCGACGCCTTGCAATTAGTGGACGACGGCAGCCCGCTGGAAGGACGCGGCGCGGTGCAGGTGATGATCACGGTCAAAGGCGTCACCGACACTGTTACCTATGATGAAGCCGCCGTTCGCGCCCGCTACGGCCTGTCCCCGGCGCAAATCACCGACTTTAAGGGCATCAAAGGGGACTCGTCGGACAACCTGCCCGGCGTCCCCGGCATCGGCGAAAAAGGCGCGTCCAAGCTGCTGAAAGAGTATGGGACCCTCGAAAACTTATTGTTCCATGTAGATGAGCTGCCGGAAAAGACAAAAAACCTGCTGATCCAGCACACGGACAGCGCCGTTCAGTGCAAGCGGCTGGCAACGATTGTCCGAGATGTCCCCCTGCCGGAATGGGTTGAAATCAAGTCCGATTACCAGAGTGTCGGCCCGGATTACGAAGCCATCAAAGCGCTCTTCGACAGGCTGGAGTTTCGGACTCTCTTGAAGCGACTGCCGAACCTAGAGCGCGAGCAGCGAGCGAAGACGATTGAAGAACAAACCTCACCCGCGTCGCAAGCTCCGCACCCTCTTCTTGACAAGGAGAGGGTCGCCGAGGAACGAGGCGGGGTGAGGTCTTCCGAGGGGCATCAGGCCATCACCACCCCCGCCCAGCTTGACGCGCTGCTGGCGCGGCTGGCAGATACCGATGCGCCGGTGGGGATGCAGCTTCATTTGACGCCGCCCGAAGGCATCAAAGCGGCTGCGATGACCCTGATGAACGCGGAGCTTATCGGCGTTGCCTTCGGGCTGCCTGGCGGCGCGTCCTATATTGATTGGGCGGAGTGGGGAGCAGCGCTGACACCGTTCTTGGGAGACGCTGCTCGCCCGAAGTCTGTCTACGACTTAAAGCTGGTCACGGGCGTTTTGGGCCGGTACGGCGTCACGCTGCGGGGGGCGGCGTTCGACACGCTGCTGGCGGCCTATCTGCTGAATGCAGGCCGGGCGGGGTATCCGCTGGCGGACCTCGCTGCCGACAGCGCGGGAATTGAGCTTGTCGCCGACCCTGCCGATCCTATCGCTGGCATCATGGACGAAGCGGCAGCCATTCAAGCGCTCGAAGCCGCGCTGACGCCCCGATTGGAGCGCGACGGCCTGCGCGGTATTTTGGATAACATCGAGCTGCCGCTGGCGTCTGTCCTGGCGAACATGGAGCGTGACGGCGTTTCGGTAGATGCCCGGTGGCTCCGTGAAGTTGCCAAGATGCTCGGCGGGCAGGTGGCGTCGCTCGAAGCCGACATCTTTGCGCTGGCCGGCGAAAAGTTTTCGGTCGGCTCGACCAAGCAGCTTCAAGAAGTGCTGTTCGATAAGCTGAAGCTGCCGGCGGGCAAGAAGACCAAGACCGGCTACTCGACCGGCGCAGATGTGCTGGAAGACTTGGCCTCGAAAGGCCATGACATCGCCCGCAAGGTCATTCAGTGGCGTGAAGTCGCCAAACTCAAATCTACCTACGCCGATGCCCTGCCCGCGCTGATTAACCCAGTGACCGGCAAAGTGCATACGTCGCTGAACCAGACCGTCACCAGCACTGGGCGTCTCTCGTCCAGCAATCCCAATTTGCAGAATATTCCCGTGCGAACCGAGATTGGCCGCGAAATCCGCAAAGGCTTTGTCGCCTCACCCGGCTCTGTTTTGGTTTCCGCCGACTACTCCCAAATCGAGCTGCGGCTGTTCGCGCATATCACCAAAGACCCCGGCTTAGTCCAAGCCTTCAACACCGACTCGGACATCCATGCCCAGACAGCCCGGCGCATTTTTGAGGTTCCTGAAGACCAGTCCGTGACCAACGACCAGCGGCGGCAGGCGAAGACCATTAACTTCGCCGTCATCTACGGGGCCAGTCCGTTCCGTGTCGCCGCCGAGCTTGGCATAGATTTTGCCCGCGCGGCTGAACTCATCAAAGCTTACCTAGACCTCTACCCCAGTGTCCGTGCCTACTTGGAGACGGTTTTAGAGGGCGCCAGAGAAAAAGGCTACGTCCAGACGCTCTTAGGCCGCCGCCGGTACGTTCCCGACATCAATTCCCGCGTCTTCCAGTTCCGGCAGTCGGCGGAGCGCGAAGCCGCCAACATGCCGGTCCAGGGAACCAGCGCCGACATCATCAAGCTGGCGATGCTCCATGTCGCGTCGGCCCTGACCGAGGCTAATCTCGGCGCACACATGGTCCTGCAGGTCCACGACGAGTTATTGTTCGAGTGTCCGGCGGGCAGCGTCCGCGACTTATCCAAACTCGTCAAAGATGCCATGCAGAACGCTTTTCCGCTCGATGTGCCGCTCAAAGCCGAAGTCAAATCAGGAAAGAATTGGTGGGAAGTCACCCCGGTGGACGACGATGATTTAGAAGAAACCCTGGCGGCTTAGTGCTATAATTGTCTATCATAAACGGCAGCGAGGAAAATCATGCAAAATTCAGAAGAGCTGACTCCCCCGGCGTTCCAAGTCGAGATTCATCGTGAGCCGGACGGCAGTTACTGGGTGGAGGCTCCTGGTCTGCCCGGTCTGATGACTCAGGGCGATACGATGCAGGAACTGGAAGAAAACCTTCAGGAAGCGTTCGAGGGCTGGATGCTGTCGAGTGACCCGGAGCAGGCTGCAAGACTCGGCATTGTTTCGACCCCGCCGAGGCTGCATCTCGTGGAAGAAGGAACCATGATTTTGACGCCGGGGAACAAAGGCAGATTGCAGGCTGCGGTATAAAATCCGTGTCCGGCAAAGATTTCTGCAAAGCCCTGGAAGCCAATGGCTGGAACCTTGACCGCATCAACGGCAGTCACCACATCTACAAAAAAGCCGGGCAGCGTGTTTTACCGACGGTTCCTGTTCACGGAAATACCGACTTGAAGCCCGGCTTGCTGGGGAAACTGTTGAAGCAGGCAGGTCTGACGGAGAACGATCTGAAATAACGGCAAGCTGCACAGGTTTATTTCTCGTTCTTCGTTTCGCCGTCTTTCACCGATACTGGGCCAGCAGCGCCCTCGCTTTGTCCAAATGTCCGTTGACAACAAGGGGGAAGAACGCGGCGAGCTTGGCATGGATGGCTGGGCTATTTCTGTACTTCTTGCACAAGTTATACCACTGCACCGGCAGCGGCAGGTCGGCGGCCTCCGGGGCGAACTTCGGCTCTATAAACTGGCGGCGCAGGCGCTGGGTCGCGGCCAAATCCCGGTAGCCGATCTGCACTGACGGTTCGATTTGAGTGCCTTCGCCCCAGTCATTCCAGGTCACAAGCTGGACCATCGGCGTATGGCTTTTCAGGGCTTTGGTCAGCGTCTCGGTATAGGTTCGACCGTCTTGGTCGTCCACATGGCCCCACGATTTGATGACCCCAGCCTGCTCGTAGATGTCGTCAAAGCGGGGGAACGCGGCGGCGATGAATAGCGGGTCAGTACCAACGCCGGCATAGAACTTGTCCTGCTGCTGGAAAGCGTACCGGGTCCCGCCTTTGGGCAGCGGCCAATCGAATGCGCCGACCGACGCTTCCGACTCGCGCTGGGCCGACTCGGTGAAATACAGCGGCTTCTGCGGCAGGACCGAAAAGATCTGGGTCCACTGGGCGTCGGTGTAGTAGGGGTTCCCGAATGACAGCAGCAGGGGCCTATTCCCAAACTTCAGGTAAGCGGGCGACGAAAAAAAGTGCGTCTGCATCCACGGCATTAGGCGCTGGCCGTGGCCGACGGCGTCCGACGCCGGGAAGACCCCGCCGGTGATTTCTTTCGGCACGGTCTGGTCTTCATAGCAGATCGCGAAGCGCATGTGTGCGGCTGCAATGATCGGCAGCAGGCGCTCCGTGTTCCGGTTGTTGACCCCATAATCCATGAACTCGTCATTGCCGTACCAGTCTACGATGACGCCGTCAATCCCAGCAAGCTTCATCAGCATCACCTGGCAGCGTAGGACATCGGGGTCTCCGGAGTCATAGGGGCCGATCAGCGGCGAATAGTGGGATGCAATCTCCGGCTGTCCGTTGACGACTGTATTCGGGTGGTAATGGTCCATAGTCCAGTGCCAGCCCCACTCTGGGCTGACCGGCGGTGCCTGGAACCACGGCATGTAATGCGCCATCAGCAGCGGCTTCAAGGCTTTCGCCGGTGCGGCGCTTACGGCTTTGGCAGAGACAAAAAAGCCAAAAAGCGCCAGTACACAAAGCATCTCGAACAGCAAAGTTTTGTATTTCATTGTCTTGCTTTGCGGTCTCACGCTTCTTCTCTGCTTTCTCTTGCTGAGAGATGCACGGCAGTCAGTGCCCCGCTTGTCATTTCTACCGCGCGGTCCGCGACCAGCAGGCGGTGGCATTCTTCCACATTCGCTTCATAGCACAGCAGGCAGCAGCGCTCGCGCTGCGCCTGCTCCACCAGCGCCTCCATCGCCGCGTCCTGTGTCGCTAAGTAAGCCGAAAAGCCTGAGCGAAATGCGGCTTGGTCATGGTCTATTTTACGCTGGTACCGGAGGTCGCGCGGCGTGCCGAGGGCGCGAATATGCTCGTAGCGCATCCCAAAATCCGCCGCCGCGAGGCCGAGCGCCGTCTTGGAAAGCCCCGGCTTGCGGCTCTGCGGGAGCTGACGAATATCCACCAGCGTCTGTATATCGTGATAAACCAGCGTCTGAAAAAGAGTGTCCTGACTGATTCCCTCATAACCGATTGTGTAAATTTCAGCCATAATCACGTCGCCCGCAGCGTGACCACGGTTGCACCTGCGCCGCCTTCTTCGGGGTCGGCGGTGGCATACTCGGTCACGAGGGGATGGGAAGAAACATACTCCTGAACCGCCCGGCGCAGAGCGCCGGTGCCTTTGCCGTGGACCAAGCGGGCACGGCTGAGACCGGCTGCGTAGGCGTCGTCCAGGTACTTCTCGACGTTTGAGACCGCCTCTTCGGCACGCTGGCCCAGAAGCGTGAGCTGCGGCGTAATACCAATGGTCTTTTCCATGTTGAACGACGGCGCCGAATCGCCGTCCTTGACCGGCGGCAGGCTGGCGGCGGAGCGCGGCAGCGGCGTCATCTCCGGCCGGGCCGCCGGCGCTTTCGGCGGACGCGGCTCGGAACCCAAGAGCAGCAGCGTGGAGAGCGGAACAGAAACGCGCATTGCACCGACCTGGACAGGGACCGGCGCATCGCCCTGGGCGTCTTCCAGCAGCTCTCCGGCCATGCCGAGCGTTGTAATCGTCACTTTATCGCCCCGGCGCAGGGGCCTGTCGGGGACAAATTCCAGCGCGGCGGGCTGGCCCTCGGACAGCTTGCTCTGGATCGCCGTCTGTAAATCGCTGCCGATGTCCTTGATCTTCTGGCGGACCCGCTCGGTCTGCTTGCCTTCGGTCTGGGCGCGGCGCAGTTCAGCCAGCGTGTGGTCTACTTTATCCGACGCCCGCTTGATTAAGGCCCGTGCTTCTTCCTGGGCTTTTTGGCGGCTTTCGCGGCGCAGGGCCTCTAAATTCGACAGCTCATCGGCGTAGCGGCGGCGGAGCATCTGGGCTTCGATCCGTGCCTGCTCGGCGGCCCGGCCCTCGCTGATCGCCTTGCGGCGTCCTTCTTCCAGCTCGCGCAGCAGGTCGGCGGTTTCGTCGGAACCCGTGAGCGCGACACGCGCCATGTCCAGCACCGACGCCGGCATTCCGAGACGCCCGGCAATCGCAAAGGCGTTGGACGAGCCGGGAATGCCCTGCAATAAACGATAGGTGGGGGATAGCGTCTGCTCGTCAAACTCAACGCTGGCATTCTGGACGCCGTCGGTCACGAACGCATACGTCTTCAGCTCGCCGTAATGGCTGGTGGCGATGACGCGGGCCTCGTGCGAGCGCAGATGGTCCAGCAGGGCGCGGGCGAGTGATGCACCCTCGCCGGGGTCGGTCCCCGCGCCGACTTCGTCCAAAAGCACCAGCGCGTTGCGGCGCAGGTCTCTCAAAATCCGCACAATGTTCGTGATATGCCCGGAGAACGTGGACAGCGACTGCTGCAAGCTCTGCTCGTCGCCGATGTCCGCGAATACCTGGTCAAAGACGTTCATCTCGGCCCGCGACGCCGGAACATGGAGGCCGCACTGCGCCATCAGTGTCAGCAGCCCGGTCGTTTTGAGGCTGACCGTCTTGCCGCCGGTGTTCGGCCCCGTGATTAAGAGTATTTTGTTCGCACTCCCCCCCAGCTCAATGTCAATCGGGACCACCGATTTTGGGTCAATCAGCGGATGACGCGCCGACAAAAGCCGGGTCAGGCCCGAAGCGTTCAGCGACGGCTCGACCGCGTGATGCACGTCGGCCAATCGCGCACGGGCGGCGATAAAGTCAATCTGGCCGAGCGTTTCCATCGTCACTGTCAGGCTTGACCCAACGCGGGCGACGCTGTCGGTCAGGCGGCGCAGGATACGCGCTATCTCCTGGTCTTCTTTGATGCCCAGCTCTTTAATCTCGTTGCCCAAATCCACCACGACCTGCGGCTCCATGAACAGGGTCGCGCCGGATGACGATGTATCATGGACAATGCCGCCAAACGCGCCCCGGTGATCGGCCTTGACGGGGACGCAGTAGCGGTCGCCGCGCTGGACAATCACCGGGTCTTGCAGCATCGTGCGGAGCGGTCCCGAAATAATCCCGTTCAATCTATCCATCATCCGCGAAGACGCCGTTTTGCGCTGGCTTCGTATCCGCGCCAGGTCGGGTGAGGCTGAGTCCAAGACATACCCGTTGATGCCAACAGAGGCGTTGATCTCGGACTCCAGCGACGGAAACTGCCCCAGCGCGGAAGCCCGCTCGGCCATGATCGGGTAGTCGGCGGCCAGCTTCTGCAAAAACAGCTTCAGCGACCGGGATGCCGCCGCTGCTTCGGCAATATCCAAAAGCCCGTGCGCCTCTAAAATCGCCCCGATCTCGGCAGACCGCACCAAAGGCCGGATGTCCGTGACCCCGCCGAGCGGCAGGTTGCCCTTCATGCCGATCAAATTGCGGCACTCGGTCGTCTCATCGAGAAGCGCCTGCACCTGCGGCAGCCAGTCCAGCGGCGTCACCGCCTCGGCAAGCTCCCGCCCCAGCGAGCAGGCCGTCTGGCCCGCAAGCTGCTTCCGTATCGCCTCAAATTCCAAAACGCGCAAAGCGTGTGTATCTATCATATTGTTTCTGTATCTGTTGTCTTCTTAGTATCCTGTGCCTTCAGGCCAACCAATGCCGGCTTGTGCGCGGACGCGGGAACAGCCAAACCAATACTAGGACTGCACCGAAGATCAAGCCGCATGTGCTGCTCTGAGCCGAGTTTCTCATCTGCGTAGTGTACCTCGCTCCTGCGCTGAAAAGTAGTTCGGGAACTAATTATCGGTGTCGCGGCCTTATACTGATACAACACGGAAAATTTGGAGAAAACTCCCATGACATACCGCCCATTCGCTCTGATTTCTGCGGCGCTGGCCCTTGCGCCGCTCACTGCCGTCTCTGCCGCGCCGAACATTCAATCGCTGACATCGGCGAACATCAAGACGCTGCAAGCGAGCAGCGAGATCGTGACCGAAAACCAGGACGTTCTAAAGACTATTGACGGTGACATTGCGCTGGCCTACCGCCTGCATCGCGGCTCGGTGGTCTACGAACAGCCCGGCAAGCTGCGGATTGACGCCAGCATCCCGCATTTTATCTCCGGGTACTATGTGGTCAACGGCAACCAGAAGCTGACTGTCGCGCCGTTTGTCCACAAAGTTCAGGACACCACTGGTGAACCGGGCAAGCGTCAAACGCTGATGGATTTCGGCTTTATCCCGCCGGAGCTTCTGACCGACTACACCGCGACGTTCCTGCGCCGGGAAGCCGGCCTGCTTTGCTTCCAAATCCAGCCTAAGCAGGCGGGAGAAACCCAAAAAGACTTGGTTTGGATTGACCCGAAAACTCACATCACGACCCAGCGGTACAACTACGGGCGCGATGGCAAGCTGACTAAAATCCTGCGTTACGTCAACCCCGTGCAGGTCGCGCCCGGCATTTATGTCCCGACCCGCGTCGAACTGTACAACACGCAAAATAAGCTGGCAGGCGCGACGGTGTACCAGAATATCCGCGTTAACCAGCCGGTGAGCGACTCGCTGTTTAAGATTTAGTCGCGCCGCCGCAAGGCCCCGGTATGCAAGAATACCCAGCATTGAAATGCCGGGCTAAAAGGGCGCAAGGCCCCTCCGGGGCTGGGAGTCTCCAGTCCCGGAGGGACTTTCTGTGCTGCACTAGCCCGGCATTACAATGCCGGGTACTATGTCTTTCTATGACCCCGCAAACCACCCGCCGCCCGGACCGCATGATTGACCTTAGCGCCGCCGGCCTGCTTTTCCTGCTGACGCTCTTCCGCTTCTGGTACGATACCCAGCATCAATTAGTCCAAGACGAAGCTTACTACTGGCAATGGTCACGTCATTTAGATTGGGGCTACTACGATAATACCCCGCTCATGGCTCCCGTCATCCGCGTTTTCACGTTGCTGCTCGGCACAAATGAGCTGGGAGTCCGCGCCGGTGCGACCGTCTGTGCGCTGATCGCGGGCGTTTACATCTACTTGCTGGCGAAGCGCCTGCTGGGGCCGGTTGTCGCGCTCGTGTCACTCGTGCTGGCGAACGTCGTCCCGCTGTTCGCGGCAGGCTCGGTGCTGATGACCCAAGACCCCGTCCAGCTTGCGCTCTGGGCCGCCGCGCTTTATGTCATCCAAAGGGCGCTCACAGATAGGCCGAAGTGGTGGATACTCGCGGGTCTTCTGGCAGGGCTGGCGGCGCAGGCGAAGCTGAACGCGCTGCTGCTGCTGCCGAGTGTCTTTCTCTATCTTCTGCTGTCGCCGCTTGCGCGGGAGCGGTGGCTGCGACGCCCGGAGCCGTATCTGGCCGGAGCGGTCGCGCTGCTGATGCTGACGCCGTTTCTTTGGTGGAACCACACGCACCAAAACGCCTTCTGGATTCACGCCCATGCCATGAGTTCGCGTGGCTCCGGGCATGACGGCCTCAAATGGGTCGGGCGGTTCCTCGGCGACCAGACTGTCTTGCTGTCACCGTTTGTCTTTCTGACCTATTTGTATACGCTGGGCGACGCCTTCAAGCGCGGCCGGGAGCAAAACGAAGCGCGTCTGTTTTTATGGTGTCCGGCGGCGGTTTCTTTTGCCGCGATTGTCGTCACGGCGCTCAAAAGCAAAGTGGAAGGCAACTGGGCGGTAGACTCGTATGTCTCCGGCTTCATCCTGACGGCGGCCGTGCTGGTCCGGTGCTGGGAGAGCCGTGTCGCCGTCAAGCGGGTCTGGGTCGGCCTGACCGCCGTGCTTGCGGTCCTGCTGACGACGGCCGCGCTCTTCCCCGGCGCTCTTTATATGGCCGGCGTCAAGTTCCCGAAGCCGCCGGACGACCGGACAAACGAGCTGTACGGCTGGCGGCAGATGGCAGGCCGGGTGACAGCCGAAAAAGCGGCGATGGGAAGCAATCCATTTGTCTTCGGCATTAACTACCGGATGCCGTCGGAAGCAGCCTTTTATCTGCCGGGCCATCCCGACACTTACGCCCTCTTTTTGAACTACAAAGCCTCGGAATATCTATTTTGGGAAAATCCATCGGCACTTAAAGGCCGCAACGCCATTTTCTTAAACGACACAGACAACCAGGACCATTTTGACGATTTGAGGGCTGTGTTCGACCGTGTCGAGCCGCAGCCGCCCCTCCTCGTCACTCGCAACCCGCCGTACACGGCGCCCATCCGAACCATCCAAATCGTCCGATGCTACGGCTTCCACGGCTACGATGTCAAGCGCTGGCAGGACGGCTGGTAGTGATGGTAAGAAAAGAATTAGTCCCTCTTAACTCTGGCTCCCCCATTATTGGGGGCCGGGGGGAATCCCACTACGTCTTTGCCCGCGAATACTGGACGTAATGGCCGGTCTGCGGCGCAAGAAACACCGTATCGCTGTCCGGGCCGACATTGAAGCGCAGGGTCTCGTTTTTTGCCCCATAGATCATCAAGCGGTTCTGGATCAGGCCCCAGAGGAACGACTGGTCGCCCGCTGGGTTCAGCGCGGAGCCGCGTGAGCCGGTGCCGTCGGCATTGAAGACATAAAAGCCATTGGCCTTTGAGACCCAGCGGCCCGCCAGCATCTTGACGTGCGGATCGGCACCGTCGTCCGTGTTGCTGCCACCGGAAAGCGTCACTGGGCTGCTGTCGGGGGCAGGAGCGGAAGGCGGCACCTGAGCAGACACGGCGGGAGACGGCAGCGGGACAACGTCGGAGTCCGTATTTAATGTGCCGGCAAGGTAGACGCCGCCGAGGACCAGCACGAGAACAATGGGAAATGCGATCAGCAGTGCGCGGGTGAGCCTGCCAAGCGGCGGTCCGCCGATTGGGGACGCCGTATATGGCAGGGGCGCGACTGTAGACAATGCCGGCGAATATGGCGGCGGTGCGTAAGACGGCGGCGTCAGATACGGTGCCGGGCCGGACGAGGAAGGAGGCAGCGCTTCTGCCGCAACTACCGGCGCGGCCTCACTGGAAGCGGCCTCGCTGGAAGCCGTCTCTTCCGTTCCCGGCATTGTTTCCAGCGCAAGCGGCTCCTCTGCTGACGGCTCCTCAGAAACTGCCGTCAGCGCCTCCGCAGGCGTCGGCTCGACGACCGGGACAAAGGCGTCGGCGGGGACCGGGCCGTCAAATTCCGCATGGCAGCGCGGGCAGACCGTTTGGCCCGCTTCCTGGGGCATCCCGCACTGCGGGCAGTCGTAGATCATGCCATTCTCCTGAACATGCCATTCTCCTAAAAAAGTTTACGGCGCGGTCGTCTCGTTCCAGTATGCTTCGTTGTCTTGCAGGGCGGCGGCGAGCGGCCCGGAGCAGGGCTGATTTGCGTTGTTCCGGTCTAAATCCCAGATGTCCACGCCCGCGCAGGTCTGCGTCGGGCGCAGTGAGCGCACATGGCCGTCGGCGAATAGCCAGTTGCTGCGGGTCAGGTGGCCGGCGAACAAATCCGTGTGCGACCCCGCCGGGTGCAGGTCGCACCCGCCGCAGTCCGGCGACAGCAGCGGCGGGTTCGGCGGGTTGTTCAGCTTGTACCCGCTGCCGTCGGTTTCGCCGATGAAAAAGAGCGTGGACGGGTTCTGAATCGCGTTTAGCAGCATTGTGTGACCGCTGCTTCGCAGAACGGAATCATTTGCGCCGTAAGACACATCAAACTGGCCGCTGTCCACGTCAGTCGTCAGCGTATTGTATGGGTTTGATGGGCAGGTGAAAACCTGTGTGCTTCTGACATACCGAAAGACGCCCTGACGCCAGGTAACAGTCGCGCCGCCGAGGGCATACGCGCTCGGCGGCAGGACTTCATCGTAGTCCTCGGCATACTGGACCACGCCCAGACCAATCTGCCGCAGGTTGGACTGGCAGGTCGTCCGGCGGGCGTTCTCACGCACCTTTTGGAAGACAGGAAACAGCACCGCGCCAAGGACCGCGATCATAGCGATGACGATTAGCAGCTCAATCAAAGTAAAACCGCAGGAGGGTAGTGTAAAGGCTTTGTTCCGGCATGAACCCATGAAGTTGCTCCAGGCAGAGAATGGTCGCCTGTTAGACATTATTCCCGGTTTCCCTCGCCCTTTCCTGCTTTTTCTCTAATGTGAACTTCTTTGTGCCGACAGATATAAAACTCGCACGGTGTTCTCGGTGACTTTGACCCGCTCCGCCAGTGTGTGTCCAGCCACCCAGACAATCCCCTGTGCGTCGGCGACAATCGGTATCCGGTCACGCTCGGAGCGCGGCACTTTTGCGTCGGAAAAGATGTCCGACACTTTTTTGTGCCGCCCGCCCATGCCGAGCGGGTCTATTTTATCCCCTGTGCGCCGGTTCCGCGCCACAAGCGAAGCTAAATCCACCCTGTCGGCATCAAGATGCACTGCGCCGGGAATCTCGTCCCAAGAAGCAGTCATTACCCAACCGAGGCCCGGCAGCGCGGCTTCGCCGGGAACGGGAAGAGGAGCCGAAAAATAGCCGTACAGCGTGTCTTCATCGGCAAAGACAAGCACGGATACCGTCTGCCGCGTCACATCCACGGTGCAGCGAGGATAGGAAAGCATAAGCGCAAAGCCGCGCGGCGTTTCCGCCACAATGGCCTGACGGACAAGCTCAAGCGACGAGTGAGAGATGCCTTCGTTCGTCCCGCGTATTTGCTCAATCGCCTGCCGCAGCACATACGGCACTAGGGCAGGGTGCAGAATCGCCAGCGCCGCCCGGTCCATCTCCATCCGCCCTTGGCTTTCAGACTGCACCGCATCCGCCAGTGCTGCCTTCGCCTGCACCGCTAGATAGGCGCTGTCCCGCGCCGCGATCTCCGACAGCCGCACGAGCGCGTCGTCAACACGCGGGTTATACTCACGCCGCAGAACCGGCAGAAGCTCCAAGCGAATGTGGTTGCGGGTGTAGTGGTCTGAGGAAAGGTTAGACAAATCCTGCCGGGGCGACAGGCCCTGCGCCGTGCAGTAGTCTTCGATTTCAGCCCGCGTGATGCCAAGCATCGGGCGGATAATCAGCCCGCGCCGCTCAGGAATACCGCGCAGGCCGTCCAAGCCTGTCCCGCGCAGAATGTTTCCCAGCACCGTTTCGGCTTGGTCATCCCGGTTATGCCCCGTTGCGATCTTGTCCGCGTGGGTAGCCGCCGCCGTCTGCTCTAAAAACGCATAGCGCACCGCCCGCGCTGCTTCCTGTGTGCTTTGCCCTTGCTGCTTGGCCCTTGCTGCCGCGTCTGCCGTGCCGACATGGCAGGCAATGCCGCGCTCGGCACACCATTCCAAGACCCACTGCGCCTCCGCTGCCGACTCATCGCCCCGCAGCCCGTGATCCAGATGCGCGGCCTCCACGCTAATCTGCCGCGCTTCCTGCTCTGCCCATAACAGATGCAGCAGGGTCAGTGAGTCCGGTCCGCCGGAGACGGCGACCAGCACTTTATCTCCCGGCGACAGCAGCGCCCAGCGAAAACTGTCAGAAAACAAGAATGGGACCTTCCGGGGCATGGAAACTCACTGCGTCGCGCTCATCGTCGTAAATCGCGTAGCGGAGCCAGTCGTAGCCGTCACGGCTGTAGCCGACCGCGCCAGCGCAGACAACATACCGATCATCGGCGGCAAAAGGTAATTCGGTATCGTAAGGAATGCGATAAGAAGCCGCAGAGACTTTTTCCGAACACCGCTCGCCGAAAATCAGCGGAACATGGATGTCGCCGACAAAAATACGCCGGTACTCGGTTTCCTCAAAAACGTTCCACGCTTCCACCACATCGCTGATTTTTGACTTCTTCACGCGCGGCGACGTGTGCGTGTAAAGAACGGAGCCTTCGGCAATGGCTTCCGGCAGACACCGCAGGTAGTCCTCAACCCCGCGCGGCAGAGGTGTGTTGGGATACTCGTCGTGGTTCCCCTGAACCGTGGGAATGGACAACTCCTGAATAAGCTGCACAACTTCGATGCTTTTGGGACCGCCGTCCACTAAATCGCCCAAACAGAGAATGCGGTCGCACCGACGCTGCTCAATATCCGTCAGCACCGCAAGCAATCCGTCATGGTTGCCGTGAATGTCTGAGATCAGTGCTGTTCTCATAGGATTCCGTGAGTGCCTTTACTGGTCAATCGGCTGGATTTTGGACTGCGGCGAGACAAACGCGAAATGCGGCTGTGGGCTGGTGTCCTGAACGATCTCCCCGGCGATAATTGGAGTAATCGGGGCCAGCTCGGAAAAGTGGTCCAGGCCCGGCAATTGATAGAAATGTACTAAAGGGTTCTCGCAGCTTGAATATAGCTCGCGCTCTGGGCCGGAATTGCCACCTTCGGTTCCCTCCATCACATAGGTCGGGCTGGAAATCGCGCCTAAATAGAGAATGGGTGAACGCAGAGCCGTTTCCTTGTCGTCCCCGGTATCGAACGGCAGATCGGCGCTGTCGTACTGCTCAATGCGCCCGATGGGACCGAATGCGAACACCGCCCGAAACTGCGGCGTGGACTCGGCGACCAGAAGCGCCAGTGTCCCGCCGGTGCTGTGGCCGCCGAGATACACACGCTTTGGGTCAACATCGGGCCGGGACGCCAGATACTTGCCTGCCGCGATTACGTCGTCCACTTCGCCGTACAGCCCTTCAATGTGTCCGGGGTTGTTGTTACCGCCCCGGAGTGACGGGTACAGCGTGACAATGCCCGCCTGATAAAATGCCCGTGCCGACTGGTCATTGTCGGGAGTCGCCTCCGCCCAGGGCGTGTCTCCAATGCTGTTGTCGAAGCCGCCCGCCACCCAAACAATCGCCGGATGCTTCGCCCCATCGTTCGGCACGGTTGCGACATATGCCGGGAATGCGCCAAGCGGTGCCGCGTAAGAGACCAGCTCAAAGCCCGCCGGCGGCACTGGAACCGGGTCCGGTGTCTTGGTCTGCCGCGTTAGATGAGTCGCGAACCCCGCCCGCGCCGCCGCCAGACTCTGCGTACTTCCCGCAGAAGTCCTCTGATGAGAAGTGCAGCCTGTCAGGGGCAGGAGGATCAAGGACAGGAGGATTGCAGCCACGAGTGTAAAACAAGACGTGCGGCGTAAAAATTTTGCTCGGTATTTTGCTCTGAGTATCACGGCGTCCCAAATCTTGAAGGGCTTCTCTCTGATTGCGGCTTTTATGAAAGACAAGTTCAACTGTTCAGCGACTTGCTTCTTCGGGGCTGTCTGGAAATGGGCGCAATGTCAATTTCGTTTGATGCTTAGCCGTACGGGCGATTTCCGGGGCGCGGCCCTGGAAATAATGCTTCTGCCAGCCGCGCTTGGCAGCGTCGGACTGCGGGTTCGGCAGAGCTTCGTTGAACTCGTTCCGGTCTACCAGCCAGCGGTCATAGCGGCGCTGGGTGTCGGGGTCGGCGGACACGGGCAGGGATTGCGGGTGGAACGACTCAATCTCGCCCCGGCGCTGCGGGACCACCATGCAGATCGGCTCACCGATGTCAAATGTCACCGGCCGGTGGGGGCGGGTCAGCTTCCAGTTCATCGTAAAGGTCGCCACCGACCAATCGGTTTCAATCACGCCTTCCAGCGCCTGAATGCCGTCTTTCGGCAGGTTGGCCGGACCCCGCGCCAGCAGGTTCCAATCGGGCGGCGTCCGAAAGAGATATGGCAGGGTCCAGGTGAGGATGCCGTAGCCGAAATGGCTGGACATCGGCTCCGCGCCGTCGCCATCCTGCACCGTAATTTTGATGTCCTCCGGCAGGTTCCCGCCGTTCCAGACCGCCTCGAACTGGTGCGAGTTTAAGATGAACCAGCCCGACTGGGCGGCAATCAGCATCGGCAAGCAGCGGTTTGCGAAGTGCAGATGCGTCGCCGCCATCCATTCCCGGTAAGCCGGGGCAGGCGTAAGCGGCATGTCCATCCACGGGGCGACATTGTAGGCGATGATCTGCCGGGGCTTCGCGCCCCGGCTTTTGACGAGGCGTTTCTGTGAACGTGTTTGATCGGTCATGGTTTTTCAGCGGCCCCCCAGCCCCCAATAATGGGGGCTGGGGGTCTTCTACTTCACTCCCAGCAGCAGGTCAAATACACGCTGATCCAGCTTCTCATACGGCAGCGGGCGGGCGGCCAGCGCGTCGGCGTCAAATACTTGGCTTTTCAGCGCCTGCGCGTTTTCGGGCGTGAATGCCGCGCTGAGCAGGGGATCGAGCGCCGGGTCAGCCAGCGTGATTTCCTGCAATATGGACTGGATTTCCGGGTCGGCGTTGTACTCGGCGGCTTTTTCTTTCAGGATCAGATAACTCCGCATACAACCTTTCGCGAACTCCCACACGTCGTCGGGATCGGACGTTCTTAAGGGATGCGCGTCAAAGTGCTTCGGGCCGTCGTACTTGTAATCTTCCAGCAGCTTTACTAAAAAGAAGTTCTGCTTGTAATCTTCCTGGCCGAACCGAAAGTCCTGGTCGTAGCGGCCCGGCTTCTGGCCGTTTAAGTCAATGTGGAATAGCTTACCCGCCTCCAAAGCTTGCGCGACCGCGTGGTAAAACGACAGCCCCGCCATTGTCTCATGGGCGAACTCCGGGTTGACGCCCACCATCTCGTGATGAGCCAATGTCGCGATAAAGCCAAGCATCGCGCCGGTGGTCGGCAGGTAGATGTCGCCGCGCGGTTCGTTGGGCTTCGCTTCCAGCGCAAGCTTGAAGCCGTAATTTTGCGAAATTGAGTATTCGGCGAGAAAATCTATCGCATCCCGGAAGCGCTTTGTCGCCGTGATCGGATCCTTCGACGCCTCCACTTCCACACCTTCGCGTCCGCCCCAGAAGACATAGATTTTCGCCCCAAGCTCCGCCCCCAAATCCATAGACAGCATGGCTTTTTGGCGGGCGAATGCCCGGACTTTTGGGTCATTCGACGTAAACGCGCCGTCTTTAAACACTGGGTGACTGAACAGGTTGGTCGTTGCCATCGGCACGACCACGCCGCTGTCGTCAAGCGCCGACTTGAACTCTTTCACAATGGCGTCGCGCTCGGACGCCGACGCGCCGAACGGGATTAGGTCGTTGTCGTGCAGGTTGACGCCGTAAGCGCCGAGGGCGCCCAGCTTTCGCACACGCTCCGGCGGGGAAACGGGAACGCGGATCGGGCCGCCGAAGGGGTCTACGCCGGGGTTGCCGACGGTCCAAAGCCCGAACGTAAACTTGTCGGATTTTTGCGGAACGTAATTTGCCATTGTCTCTAAATCTCCTCTGACTGCGCTGTTACTTACGCGGAGAAGTTCGGCCCAAGTGTGCTGTTTTCCTGCATCCGCCCTGACATACATAGCTCCTCTAATTACTTGTCAGCCATTCGCCATAATGAATGGCATCAATCGGCTGGCGTTAGTAAGAAAAGCCAAAAAGAAAGCTAGTTTTTGTCATGCCTTTCGTTACCGGAAAACAACCTGCCTGCGTTCCGGCGCCCGCCGCCCACACTCCTGAAGGCTGCGCCCGCTGTCAATTCGCCCGCCGCGCTGAGACCGACTGCCAGACCTATCTACTGCTCGGTCCGCCAAACGGCAACGCGCGGCAGGCGCTGATCAATGCGCTGGAAAAGGCCAACACTCCTTACCGGGCCTGGGAGAATGTTCTTGCCCTGCCGGTGCTGCGCGAACGGGTGGCGGGAGTGACGGCGGCATTTTTGGCAGGTCTGCCGGAGGCCACCGCCGCTGATGTCAAAGGCGTCTTTTTCTCCGGCGATCTGGAAAATCCCGTAAGCGCCCTGGCGGCGTTTGTCCGGGCCGAGCCGCTGCAAATCCTGAAAGAGCGGGCGCAGCACGACTGGGTGCGGGACGCGCTCGATGACAACTGGCTATTTTCTCTGTTCCACCCCATTGTGCAGGCCGACTCCGGCGCTGTGTTCGCGTATGAAGCGCTGATCCGGGCTAAGAACCCGCACACGGAAGAAGTGATCGGAGCCGGGCCGCTGATCAATGCGTCGGTGAAGCTGAACATCGAGCATGTCTTTGATCAGCGGGCGCGTCAGACCGCCATTCGCAACGCCGCCGCGCTGCAAATCCCGCGTCTGCGCCTGTTCATCAACTTTATGCCAAACACGATTTACGACCCGGAAGTCTGCCTGCGGACGACGATGGAAGCGGTCGAGGAATGCGGCATGGAGCTTTCGGATTTAGTGTTTGAAGTCGTGGAAACCGAGCGCATCCCGGACATGAAGCGTCTGCACAAGATTTTAGACTACTACCAGTCGCGCGGCGCAGGAACGGCGGTAGATGACATGGGTGCGGGGTTTTCCAGCTTGGAGTATCTCACTGCCCTGCGGCCCGACTTTGTCAAGCTTGACCGGGACCTTGTCGTCCAAGCCGAGCATCAAGCGTCGGCAAGGCGAAGTCTCGATGTTATTATCGCGCAGGCGAACCAGCTCGGAGTCAAGGTCATCGCCGAGGGCATCGAAACCGAAGAACAAATGCAGATGTGCCGGGGCGCAGGCGTAGACTATATGCAGGGCTTCCTATTCGGCCTGCCTGCCAATCCCCCGCAGGCCTCTCGCCCGCTGCTGCGCCTGCTGTCAGCGGCTTAGGGACTTTAGGAGAACCTCATCCCTGTCCTCTCCTTCCGATTGGAACAAACCGGAACGGTATACGCAGTAATGCCGCAGGCATAAAGGAAAGGAAGCAGGAAGGAAGAAGCCAGTCCTTGCTCGTCTTTTTGCTTGTCTTTTCACCCTTTCCTTTTGGAAGGAGAGGGCAGGGATGAGATTTTCCTAAATCTCGCCGGGCTTGACTTCGCCATTTTCCCGGCCATCGGCCCGCAGGCGCAGGTGGCCGAACCAGATTTGGGCCACGGCCCCCGGCTTGCGGCATGGAGTTGAGATCGTCAAAGTCCGCCGCCCAAAGTCAATCCGGTCAATGCGCCCGACGCCGAGAAGTACGCCGCCGCTTGACACTAGCCCAACCAGCAAACCGGCGAATTTCTGCGCCGCCGTCACCGAAACCGTGCGGACACTGAAGTAGCTTTCCACCGCTGCCAGGCCCGATGCGTCCCAAGTCTCGCCGCTGACCATCACCGATAAATGCCCCCCGGAGCGCTCGGCGTGAAGCGCAGGCCGCCCCAGCGCCTGGCTCAAAAATTGCAGCAAGTGAAACGCCACCGGTTCCCCGGTTCCGAGGGATGTGCCGAGCAGGGCCGTGCTGTCAAAAGAAAACACAAGCGGCTCGGCTCCCTCTAAAGCTGACAGGAACCGCGCGGCCCGGCGCGTCGCCCGCGCGGCAGGGGCCTTGCGCTGCACGGCTTCAGCGGCGGGAACACGCCAGAGGTCCGGGGAGTCTTGGTTCTTGAAGGCCGATAGCAGTAAGTCAATCTCCATGCCACGCGAAAGAGCGACAATCACCTGCGGCAGCAGCAGCTCACACAGACGCCGCTTGAACTGCTGGGCTTCCCGGCCCTGAACGTAGCCGTCGGTATCTACCAGTACCAGATCCGGACGGCTTTTTTTGATTGCCCGCGCTGTCTGCACCGCCCCGACGCAGACTTCCAGCGTGTGCCGGTTCGAGGAAATCGCGCCGATGAAGTAGCCCGCCGCGACCGGCAGGTCGCGCAGGGACCGGACCTCAGCTCCGGCTTCGGCCTTTGCCGCGCCGATTGTTCCCGGCGGCCCAATCTCGCTTTGGCCGAGATCGCAGTCCACCACCGCGATAGAACGGCCTGCCCCAGTGACAGCCGACAGGGCATTTCGCACAAACGTTGATTTGCCGCAGTCCGGGGCACCCAGCACGAGAACTGTCGCCCCACGCGGCAGAGCGAGCAGCGCCGGCAGCAGATCAGCCGGACTTTGAGGCGCGTCGTAAATAATTTCGGCCATGAAGCAGTAAAAATGCGGTTGTTGAAAAAGCCATTATTTTCCGAATATAAAATGTGTGAAAAACCGGCGAAAACGAGTAAACTAAGAAGCGCAAGGCAACGACGCCGCGCGTTCACCACTTAGTGCTTGTTTCACGACGAGGAGGTCGTATGAAACCCATGATTCTTGTTCCGCCTGCCCAGGCGGAAGCTTTGTCCGACACGCAGGACGACCTGCGCTGCGGCGACTTCGGGCCGCGCCAGCCCTGGCGCGACGATGACGGCGCTGACGAACCGCCGCCGGAGATTTTACCGCGTCAGTCGCCGGAGATTTTACCGCGTCAGTACGCGGCAAGGGCTGTCTCAAATGCCCAGCTTTGGCCCAGCTCCGTAAACAGCTCTCGGTGAAAGTCCTGTGACCCGTCCCAAAGCTGCCCATACCACTGTTCCAGCGCCGCCACGCTTCGCGTGTCCGAAAGCGCCACGTTCAGCTCGGTCGGGTGGGCGTCGCCACCGAGCGTCAGATTGCTTGACCCGACCACGGCGACATTCGGCCCGACACCGGGCGGATAGCTGATCAGTGCGACTTTGGCATGAATACGCCCTTCGGTATACAGCCGCACTTTGAGGCTGCCCCGCACGACGCACTCCGCCAGCGTCAGCAGCAGCGCCTGCATCGCCGGGGTCCTGTCCAGCGCGGCCAGGGTTTCGCGCAGATTAAGCGCCGTCTCGACTGTTGCTCGGTCGTGGGTCTCGCGGAGGGTAGAAGCAACATCTTCCTGCTCCCGTACCCCGGTGTCCCCGCCGCGCCGCCGTGCTGCCGCTTCTTCCCGTACCTGCTCCTGCGTCAAACGGTTCACGACATTGCCGATGAGAATTTCGACCGTTTCCAGGCGCTCAATCTGCGCCCGGAGCGGGACAAGGCCGTCCAGAAACAAGTACCCGACCGCCAGCCGTGCACTCATTGCCCCGGCACTGAGGTAGCCCTCGACCCGCTGCGCCAGCCGCTGCTCTCGGTTATCTATAATCTCTGCAAAACATTCGGTCACAATAGCCCAAGTATACCAAACAGGCCAAAAGATTGCAAGAAAAAGAGGACAAGAAATTTTCCTTCCGTGCCGCGATTGGCTGCTGAAAACTTGAAAAGTGTGGTATAACAAAAAGGTTTTGCCGAAAAACAACGGCGTATTTGGAAACACCTTCCGAGGAGATCATAATGAACACTGAAGCAGAGATGCTTTCTCGCGGCACCGAACAGGCCGTAACCCCGTCTGCCGGCTTCATCGAAGCTATTTCGCGCTTTTTAGACACCGACCCGGATGACCTCCTGGTCGAGCTGGGCTACTACTCCAGCGATGAAGAGCCAGCCGCAGATCACGCCTAAACAAGACCTCATAAACGACGCAAAGCGCCTGCTGTTCTCAGCTGAGAACGGCAGGCGCTTTTTTGTGGGGCAGCCATCTAGCCGGGATGGGTCACGAGCTTGTCGGCGAGCGTCTTGCGGGACTTGACCCGCCAGCCCTGCGGGGTCTGAACCCAGAAATCACGGACCCAGAGGTCATCGGCGTAAGTACCTCTGAACTTCATAAACAGCACGCGCTTTTCCCCGATGCCCTGTGTGTGCAAATTCATCTCGGCTTGAACGCCGCCGGGAACAGACACGAAGTTCTGGACCGTGAACTGGCTCTGCATGGTCTTGACTTGTTTAAGCTGATCGGCATACTGCTTCCGGGTCTGCTCTTTGTTGTACGTCGCTCCCTTTTCGTCTACTACCGTGTAGTCCGGCGAGAAGTAGCCCATGAACTGGTCGAGGTTATGGTGGGTGAATGCCGTGTTGATTTGGGTGTAGGCCCCCTTGATCGCGGACTGCGTGGCAAGCGGCACCGCGGCCGCCAGGGACGATCCGGCAAGTCCGAAGAGCGATATGCCGGCAAAAATCAGAGTGACAGAAGTTGATTTCATGCGAAGTCTTTCCCCAAATGCTCCCGCGAAGAAACAGATTTCTCTCTTTGCGCTGACGATGCCGTTTGCCTAGTTGTCCCCGTACTCGCGTAAAAGTCCGGCGGCTTCCGTCGCCTGTGGCGGGTCATTAAGGGTCAGCGCAGCCTGCCACTGCACCCGCGCTCCGGCATGGTCGCCGGCAAGATACAGGGTCGTACCGAGCGCGACGCGGGCGGCGGCATCGCGTGGGTCCAGATGCAGAGCCGTCCGGTACTGCTGCACGGCGTCCGAATGGCGCCCGGAGTCGTCGAGTGCCACGGCGTAGAAGAAGTGCGCCTCCGGGCTGAGAGGATTGGCCGCGACGGCGGCTTTGAGGGCCGTCACGGCTTCATCGAGACGGCCTCGGTTGTACAAAACGCGCCCACGCTGGAGAAATGAGAGTGTCTCCACGGCGGGTGCGGCTTGACTCGCCTCAGACTCGGCTTTCGCTAGGTAGACGCGGGCGAACGCGAGGCTCGGATCCCATTTTAGTGCTGCCTGATACTGCCGGATTGCTTCAGGACGCCGTCCGACGGCAGCCATCGCGAGGCCGCAGTTGTAATGGGCCAGCGCAAAATCCGGTTTTAAGCGGATTGCCTGCCGGTACTCGGCAATCGCCTCGGCGTGCCGTCCTGCGACATCGAGAACGTTGCCGATGGCGTTGAAGGCATCGGCATCGCGAGGGTTAAGCCGGATGACGGTTTGGTACTCCCGGATCGCGCCGCTATGGTCGCCGGTATCGTCAAGCGCATTGCCGAGCGCGTAATAGGCGCGGCTGTCGCCTGGCTGAAGGCGAACGGTTTCCTGGAACTCGGTGACGGCTTCGGTATGACGGCCCAGCTTCTGCAAAAACTGTCCCTGCATATAATGGGCCGGCGCAAAATCGGGCCGCAGCGCAATCGCCGATGCGAGCTGAGTCACGCCATTCGCCGTTTGCCCCTGCTTGTCCAGCGCCAGCGCCAGATTGTAGCGGGCGTCCGGGCTTGCGGGCCGCAGGCGCACCGCATTTTGGAACTCCGCCAGCGACTCGGCGTCTTTGCCTCGCCGCTGCAAGACAATTCCCAGCGCGTTGTGGGCATCCGCCGAGTCGGGGCTGAGACGGACCGCCTCGCGCAGATCGGTCTCAGCAGCCGCAAGCTGCCCGCTCCGGTACGCTGAAACGCCCGCCGAGAGTGCCGTCTGCCCGGCGGCCGGGTTCACTGCTGGCGCAGGCGTCTGAGCCGAAAGCGGCAGAGCGACCAGCCAGACAGCGAGCCAAGCAGCCAAACAAGCAGGGGTATCAAAGCGTTCGGGCATGAAGAAACCTTTCGAGTGAAGTGTTCCGGTAATTTTACCAGACATTTTGATTTTTCGCCGCCCACAACGTATAATAGAAGGTAATGAACGAACAAGAAGCCGAACCGAAGCGGCTTGACGAAGGGCGGCGGGTCATCGCGGAAGCCGCGCGGGCGCTGGACCGGCTGGCGGACCGGCTAGAGGGGCCTGCGTGGTCCGGGGCCGTGGGTCTGATCCTCAGCACGCAGGGCCGGGTAGTCGTCACGGGCATGGGAAAAAGCGGCACCATCGGCGTCAAGCTGGCGACGACACTGTCGTCTACCGGGACGCCTGCTCAGTTTCTGCACCCCGCCGACGCTGTGCATGGTGACCTCGGCATGATTCAGCCTGGCGACTCGGTTGTCGCGTTTTCGTACAGCGGCGAGACCGACGAGCTGCTTGCACTTTTGCCCGCGTTGGGGCAGTTCGGCACACCTTTGATCGCGGTCACGGGCAATCCCGGCTCAACGCTCGGCCGGGCCGGCCGGTTCGCCTTAGACGTTTCCGTGGAGCGGGAAGCCTGCCCGATGAACCTTGCGCCGACGACCAGCACGTCGGCGATGCTGGCCCTCGCTGATGCTTTGGCGGTGACCGTGATGACCGCCCGCGACTTCACCCCGGAGCAGTATTCGCGCCTGCATCCCGCCGGAACACTCGGACGCCGCCTGATGCTACGTGTCCGCGACGTCATGCGAACCGGAGACGCCGTCGCGATCGTGCCGGCGGCTCAGACCGTTTTGGACGCCATGTTTGCGATCACCCAGGCCAATGCCGGCGCGGCGATCATCACGGATGCAGACGGCAAAGTAACCGGCCTCTTGACCGACGGCGACATCCGACGGCATCTTTTAGAGGACCAGCAAGTGCTTTCCTGTCCGGCGTCAGACGCGATGACGCTCCATCCCGGCGTCGTCTCCGCCGACATACTGGCCGTCGAGGGCCTGCACCGACTGGACACGTTCCATCCGCTGCCCGGCCAGAAGGCTGGTGACGCGCCGGTGGTAGACGCCGAAAATCGCCCGCTGGGAATGCTCACGCTGAAAGACCTCGTGAAAGCGGGGATCGTGTAGTTATAAGCGAAATTTGGCCTCCGCCGCCCGAAAACCAGCCGAACCGAGCCGTGTCCGTGCCCAGATCGTCTGCCGCACTCTGTCTGTCGCTCGGCCAAGTACTGATAGAGTTCTTCTGACATGATGCAAAGAATCAAACTGATCGCGCTGGACGTGGACGGGACGCTGACCGACGGGACTCTGCTGTATGGCAGTGACGGCGGGCAGGCCAAAGCGTTCCATGTCGCCGACGGCCTCGGCATCGTCATGGCGCAGTCAATAGGGCTAAAAATTGCCGTGATTTCCGGGCGCACGAGCCGGGCCGTAGAACTCCGTATGACCGAGCTGAAAGTGACCGATTTGGTGCAGAACTGCGGCGACAAAGCCGCCGCGCTCATGCAGCTCATGGCAAAATATGAACTCACCCCCGAAGAAATGGCGTTCGTCGGTGATGACATCAACGACCTGCCTGCGTTTGCCGTCGCCGGGGTCAAAATCGCCGTCGCCGATGCCTCCGAGACATTGAAAGCAAAAGCTGACTGGATCACGCCGCGCCGGGGCGGGGCAGGGGCCGTGCGCGATGCCGTAGAAGAGATTTTGCGCCGTCAAGGCCGCTTAGACGAAGCCGTGGCCGCTTACCTCGCGGGCGTGAGACACGCGGAGGCACCGCGCCAATGACACTGCCCAAGTCGCTGACGGTGCTGCATACAAACGATTTCCATAACCACTTGACCCCGGCACAGGCAGCGTTCATCACGTCGGAAAAATCAAAATACCAAAACGTCCTGCTGCTGGACTCCGGCGACGCCGTCTCGGCAGGCAATGTCGGTGTCCGGCCCGGCGGCGAGCCGATTTTGACCCTGATGTCCGGCACAGGCTACGACGCGATGACGCTGGGCAACCGGGAGTTTCATGTCGCCGACACGCTTCTGCGCCTGAAGCTCAGTAAAGCCACGTTTCCCACTTTGTCTGCCAACATCCGCTGGCGCGAAGACAAAGGCGAGATCCTGCCGGTTGTACCGTCTTTCACTCAGATACTCCCGAACGGTCTACAAGTCGCCATATTGGGCCTAACCGTGCCAATGGTGACGCCGCGCATGGCCGCACGTTTGATCAGCGCGTTCGTCTTCGACGACCCTGTAGAAACGGCAAAAGTGCAGATCGCCCGGCTCCGTTCCGAGGCCGACATTCTGATCGCACTGACGCACATCGGCCTGCGGGAAGACGAGCGCCTCGCGGCGGCCTGTCCCGAAGTGGATCTCATCATTGGCGGTCATAGCCACAACAAGCTGTACGAGCCGCACGTTATTAATGGCGTCCCGATTGTACAGGCTGGCTGGTTCGGGCATTATTTAGGCGAAACGACGCTGACTTGGAACGGCCCCGCCGCAAAGCCGGTCGTGACGGGGCGGCTGGTAGACTTGCGCTGACTTCCGCCACGGGATGAACCCGGTGGCGATTTGCCGCTTTCTGGATAACTTTTTGCTTGACCTTTTTTTATTCCTCATCACCGCTTGGGGGGCAGTCGCGGCGGGTCGAACGCTCCTGAGCTTTTTTGGCTTCGGCCCGGACACGCCCCGTCTGGAACGGAACTTGATCGGCTTTGCGCTCGGCCTCGGCCTGCTGGCGCTGCTAATGCTGGCGCTCGGCCTCGCCGGCGGTCTGTACCGCCCGCTGGGCTTTCTGCTGCTGATCGCGCTTCTTGCGCTGGGCGGACGGCAGCATATTTCTATAGCAGCGGAAGGGCGCGATTGGGCCAAGACCATTCGACTGACGGGGTGGGACTGGCTGCTGACCGCCGCCTTTACGGCATTCGCGCTGGTTTCTTTGATCGGCTGCTTCGCGCCGCCGACTACAAACTTAGAATGGGACAGCGTTGCGTATCATCTGGCCGACCCCAAGATGTATTTGCAGGCCCACCGCATTATCTACCTGCCCTGGGAAGACCATTCCAATTTTGGGTTCACTGCCGAGATGTGGTACGTGTACGGTCTCCAAATCGGAGGCGTGCCGCTGGCAAAATTGTTCCACTTCGCCTGTGGCGTCGGCACTTGTTTGGCGGTCTACGCGCTGGGACTGCGGCTGGTTTCATCAACCGCCGGAAAAGTCGCCGCGCTGCTGCTGGCGTCTATGCCGCTGGTGTTCTGGGAAGCGGGAACGGCGTATGTGGACTTGGCGACGGCGTTCTTCACCACGCTGACGTTGCTTGCGCTGGGGCAGGGGATGACGCTTCGCGACCCGCGCTGGCTGCGTCTCAGCGCAGTCTTGATGGGCCTCGCTGTCTCCACAAAAGCGACGGCCCTGGGAACGCTGGTCCTCCTTGCCGTCGGCGTGCTTATTTGGTGTTGGCGCGGCCTGAAACAGACGCCGCTTGCCGCGATCAAAGCGGCGACCGTGTGGGGCCTGCTCGCACTCCTCGTGGATGCGCCCTGGCTTGTCAAGTCCGCCGTTTTGACCGGCAACCCCATCTACCCGTTTCTCTACAGCATTTTAGGAGGTCGGTACTGGGACAAAGGGGCGGCGGACTTCTATGCGAACTCGGTTGCGGGCTTCGGCATGGGCCACAGCCTGTCCGACATCGCGCTTGTCCCCTGGAACCTCACCATGTTCCTGCTGCCGGGCCATGTCACGGCGTACCCGAAGCCGTTCAACGATCACCAGTTTGTGACCGGCGCACTGTCCCCGGTCTTATTGGGGGCCTTGTTCTTTCCGGCGTTCGTGCGCGGCGCGTCAGGGCAAGTCAAAGCCTTAGCGCTCTTCGCCCTGACTTCCCTGCTGCTGTGGGTCGGCACCATGCAGTATGTCCGCTACCTGCTGCCGTTCCTGCCGGTCTTGTGCCTCCTGGCCGCCTACGTCTTGACCCAAGCGTATGCTTTGCGCCTCAAATCCGGCTACGCGCTGGCCGCCCTCGGCGTCTGCTCTCTGCTGTTTTCCGGCTACATCGGAACAATTTTGCTGACGGCGGAAGCGCCGGTCGTCTTTGGGCAGGAAAGTCGTGACGACTATATCGCCCACAACTTCGGGCCATATCCCGCGATGCAGTTTCTCAACACGCAGCTTCCGGCAGGCTCGAAGATCGTCATGTACGGCAACCCGCTCGGCTTCTACTGCGACAAGCCGTATCTGTGGGGCGACGCCATCCACGGCACTTACATTCCCTACGACACGTTTCACAGCGCGGATGACTTAAAAGCCTACCTGCACAAGCTGGGCATCACGCATATTTTGGTCTATGAAGGCGGCTTCCCGCTGAACCCACCCGATCCCAAAGCGCCGTCCTACGCCGACTGGGTGTATGCCCTGACAAAAGGCACCGGCCCGCCGCTGTTCTCGAAACATGGGACGGACATTTGGGCCGTGCCATAGGAGAACCGAATGTCCAAGTCGAAAATTGCCGGTAATCTTGCCGCCGAGAAGTTTGAGTTTGTCATTGTTGAGCCTGTGCCGTGTCCTGCTGAGGAGGCCGAAACGCATATCCAAGCGTTCATCGAGCAATTCGTTGCCAAAGACATACAGCCACGCTGGCTTGAGCTTCTGGTTGAGAAGCCATTTAGTAAGGCCGGACAGACCATCACCGGCAGCGAGCAACTGAAGCACCGCCGCTCGGCTGAAAAACTTCTAGACCGCTTCGCCTTTCACGGCAACCACCAACACTGTGAATTACTGAAAGGAACCCAGGCATGGCCGCTGTCACTGCGGCGTCTTCTTGGGGATGTGCGGGGCGTCTACTTCGACCTGACTTCTGAGCCATGCAAAATGACAGCGGCAGAGGCCGCGACAAAGGCATTTGAGAGCTATGCAATTCTCTCATTTGATGCAGGGCGGAAAGCACTTCTGTTCGACCATGAAGGTGTAGTTTGGTGGTGTGCGAAGCCCCGCTAATGGAGGGTATAATTTCTCAATGCGGCCCATTCGTCTAGCCCGGCCCAGGACGCTGCGCTTCTCGGCGCGGAAACCGGCGGTTCAAATCCCCGATGGGCTATTTTTTACGGCTTTTGAAACTGTGTAGAAACGGTTTCACGGGGCTGAACCCCCGTGCTTTAAAGTGCAAGCTCCCGCCTTCGCGGGCGAAGATATAGGAGAGAAGCTCTTTTGCCCGCGCCCCTCCGGGCCTGCCAGTGCAGAGGCGGGAAATTGCCCTTCAAAGCACGGGGGTTCAGCCACGTGAAATCCGCTTCTACATAGCCTCTTAGAAATAGAACGATGAACACTTTTGTCCGACGCGCTGCCTGCCTCCTTGCTGCCTCTGCCGTCTGCGCCGGAGCGCTGGCCGCCGGAGAACCCGCGCCGCCGCCGCTCCGGGTTTTGATGCTCGGCGGCGGCCCCGACTTGTCGCACAACCAGACCGCGATCGAAAGCAATGTGCGCTATGTCGACCGTCTTTTGCCGAAGGCCGAAAAGCGTGTGCTGTTTTATGACGGTAAACCGCAGTCCAAAGACGTGCTGTGTGAAGACGGCAGCGGTCGGCAGTACTACCGAAGCCCTCATTTGCCGCGCCTCGACGGGCCGGACAGTCTGCCGGCGATTAAAGCCGAGTTCCAGACGCTGGCATCTGGCCCGGCGTCCGCCCCGGTGCTGATTTACGCCACCGGCCACGGCAGCCCCGGCGGCGAGACGCTGGACAACAACGATTACGACCTGTGGAACGGTGGCACTTTGTCGGTCCGAACGCTTGCGGGCCAAATCAAGACCCTGCCGGAGTCCGCGCCGGTCACGCTGGTCATGGTCGAGTGCTTTTCCGGTTCCTTCGGCAACCTCTTGTTTGAGAACGGAGACCCGAAAGCGCCGCTCATCCACCGGGATTTGTGCGGCTTCTTCGCGTCTATCTCGGCCCGTCCGGCGGCAGGCTGTACGCCGGAAATCAACGAAGCCGATTACCGCGACTTTACCGGCTACTTCTTTGAAGCTCTGAGCGGCAAGTCGCGCCTCGGCCTGCCCGTGACCGGGGCGGACTACAACCATGATGGCAAAGTCGGCATGGACGAAGCGTTTGCCTACACGCTCATCCACGACAACTCCATTGACACGCCCGTCTGCACGTCGGATGTCTTCCTGCGCCGCTTTGTCCCGGACGAAGGGTTTAGTTTTGTCGAAACGCCGTGGGCCGATTTGACTGCCTGGGCGACGCCCGCGCAGCGCACTGCGCTAAATGCCCTGTCCGCCGATCTGCATGAGCAGGGCGAAAGCCGTCTTCAAAGTACCTATGCGCTGTTTAAAAATTTCAAGGTGGATGCTGAAGACCTGCCGAGCGTCCATGTGCTGCGGCTGATGCGGCTGGCGAAAAGCGTGGTTTTGGCTCACCGGCTGTTGACCTCCGAGATGCCCGCCGACCAGCCGATCAGAATCCGTTATCAACGACTTAAAGACGCCGAAGCCCGGAGCTTTCTCACCGACGGCCCTCAGAAATAGTCTCGGAGCAGGGCCAAAAACGCCTGCGCTGCTGCACTCTCGGACTTGCCGCGCAGGCGGAGTAAATGCAGCGGGCGTACAAGCGTCAGGCCGGACAGCGGCAGCGGGCAGAGCAGGCCGAGCTTGATTTCCGTTTCTAAAGCTAGCCGGGACACAATCGCCACGCCTAGCCCTGCCGCCACGCCTTGTTTAATCGCTTCCGTACTGCCGAGGGACAGGGCAGGACGCACGGTGATTCCCTGCCGGAGAAGCGCCCGCTCTACGACCTCGCGCGTTCCCGATCCCGGCTCACGCATCAAAAACGGCTCCACGCAGAACCGTGACGCCGTGACGGCAGGTTCTTCCAGCAGCGGATGGCCGGGCGGGACAATAGCTGTCAGCGTGTCCTCGGCAAAAATCTCGGCATCCAGTGACGGGTCTTCGGCAAAGCCTTCCGTCAGCCCAAAGTCCAGCGTTTCCCGTAGCTTCTGCCCAATAACCTGGGTGTTGGCTATCTCCAGATGCAGCTCAATCCCCGGATACCGCTTGTGGTAGACCCCCAGCAGCTTAGGCAGAAGATAATCCCCAATGGTCAGGCTTGCACCGAGAGTGAGTTTCCCCTGCCTCAGCCCTTTCATCTCTGCAATCGCCTGCTCCGCCTCCGCTTCCACGGCGAACAATCGCCGTGCATGGCCCGCCAGCAGTTCCCCTGCCACTGACAGCCGCAGGCCGCGCGGCAGCCGGTCGAACAGCGAGACGCCGAGCGCCGCTTCGAGTTCCCCAATCTGCTTGGAAACAGCAGGCTGGCTGATAAACAGCCGCTCGGCGGCCCGGCTCATGCTGCTTTCTTCCGCCGCCGCATGAAAGATCGCGAGATGGTTCAAGTTCATAACTCTAGATTATCGCACCTATATAAAAGATGTATTTGTATTATACCGCGCCAGCAGGTAAAGTAGAAGCATAGATCAACCTAACCGAAACGAGAGCCGCCTCATGGTCCCCACTATGCAAACACATCAGACCCGCCGCCCCGCACTCTCGCTGCCTGTTCGGCAGGCGCTTTTCATCGCCGCCGCCGCGTTCTGCCTATCGCCATGGGCGTCTCCCGCACTGGCCCTGGCGCTGGGTATGGGGCTGGCATTGACTTTAGAAAACCCGTACCATCAAGCCAGCAAGCACACTGCTAAAATCCTGCTGCAAGCCTGCGTTGTCGCGCTCGGCTTCGGCATGAACCTTGCCGTTGTGCTGGCTGCCGGCAAAAGCGGGATGCTGTTCGCGGCGGGAAGCATCACGGGCACACTGGTTTTAGGGTACTTCGCAGGCCGGTTACTGAAAATCAACGTGAAGACATCGGCACTGATTACGTCGGGAACTGCTATCTGCGGCGGCTCGGCGATTGCCGCCGTCGGCTCGGTGATTGGGGCTGCCGAGGGAGAAATGACGGTCGCGATGGGAACAGTCTTCCTGCTGAACGCCGTGGCGCTTTATGTCTTCCCGCTGATCGGCCATGCCCTGCATCTGTCCCAAACCCAGTTTGGAACCTGGGCAGGCGTCGCCATTCACGATATTTCGTCCGTCGTCGGCGCGTCGGCTCGCTACGGCCTGCCCGCGCTTCAAACCGCCACCGCCGTCAAGCTCTCGCGTGCCTTGTGGATTGTTCCTGTCGCCCTCGGCGCGGCCCTCGCCTTCCGCCGAACCGCCCCGGCGGCTGCCGGAGTAACTCACACGACTATCGGCTTCGACCCCGGCCAAACGCCGCAGGCGGCGCAGGGCAAGCTGCAAATCCCGTGGTTCATCGGCCTGTTCCTGCTGGCCTCCGTCGCCCGCAGCTTCATCCCCGGCGTCGCCGCCGCGTCGCCGACCATCTCGCACGTCGCGACTGTCGGCCTGACCCTGACGCTCTTTTTGATCGGCGCTGGCATCTCCCAAAAGACCCTGCGCGTCGTCGGCTGGAAGCCGATGGCTCAGGGGATCGGGCTGTGGCTCGCCATCAGCGCCGGTTCGCTGCTGGTGATTTTGCACACAGTCGCGTGAAGCAGCGGAAAAGAAGGGATGTGACGAGTAACGAAAGAGGGAACAGGACGAGTAGTTGAAAACTACTCGCTAGGAGGAGTACCCTTCGGGTAGAAGAAAGATTGCGGCAGCTCTCTCGTCCGCAGGACGCTTAACCTAGCGAGCAGTTTTCAACTACTCGTCTTATCTTCTCATGCTTGTGCCTTAGCTTCTCAGCCGGTATGACTCTCCTGCCATCGCGACACTTTCTCAGTAATGGCGGCGGCGGCTTCGTGCAGGGCGCGGGCTTCTTCCTGCCAAAGTGGCGGAGACAAAACACGCACGACTCCCTGATTAGACACGAGAAGCGGCAGGCCGAGGACGCCGCGAATGCCGTAGACGCCCTCGCCTTCCAGCAGAACCTGGCCGGCAACGCTCATTTCCCGGCCCTCCATCATCTGCCGGACCATGTCCACGGTGACGTTCGCCGTCGCCATGACTGTCCGTGACCCCGACAGATGAGTCAGTTCGGGCCGAAGCTGCACCCGAACATCCGGCGGCAGGGTTTCGACGGCTTCAAACGCGAGGCAGGTTTCGGTGCCGACCAAATGGGCAATGGACTGACGGGCGGCAGATACCCGCGCCGGGTAGTCGGCCAGCGTTCCCGCGCCGCGCAGAGCCTGCACCGCCTCAGCCGTCTCCAGGTCATTGAGGCCATAGACCCGGACGCTGCTCCACAGGGGAACCAAGTTCGCTCCGTGTTCCCCGGCCACATACCCCGACACGAGCTGGCGTGGCACTCCCAAATCGGCAGCGATCTCGCGCCGGAAGCGCAGACTATCCGAGTACGCGCCAATGCCGATGACCCGTCGTGCGCCCAGCTCACGGGCCATGACCGAAACGCCCAGCTCGACCGGGTTTGTCACCACCAGCACCACTTCGTGGCCCTGCCCGTGCGCTGCCAGCGCTTTGGCATGGGCCGCAAACACAGGCAGATTAGCCGACGCCACATCGTCGCGTGTCATCGTCCCGCCGCCGGAGCTTGGGCCGGGGGTTGCACCCGCCGCCATGACGACAATGTCTCCGACCACTTCTGCCGGTCCCAGAGCAATATCCATCTGCGGGGCGTTCTCGGCGTAAGCGTCGGTCAGGTCCGAGCGCAGCCCGTAAAGCACCCGCTCCGATGCCCCGCCTCGCTTGCCGACAAGCTGAAGCCGCTCGGTCGGCCTCAGCACCCGTCCGGCGACAAGCTGTGCCACAATCTCGCGCCCAATCGCCCCGCCTGCCCCGATTACGCTGATGTCCAAGTGTGTTCCATTCTAGGCACCCGGCACTGGAAGTGCCAGGTTAGCTCCACGCCTGCCGGGCTGCCGAAAGCGCCGTGTCAATGTCTGCTGCCGACACGTCCAGATGTGTCACGGCCCGCAGCATCCCGTAGGAGCCGCTGAAGCGGACCCCGTGCCTCTCACTCCGTTCCCGCGCTTCATTCCCGCTCATGCCGTGAACCGTGAAAAAGACAAGGTTAGACTGCACGCGGGACACATCCACAGACACATTCGGCATCTCGGCCAGACCTTCGGCCAGACGCTTCGCATTCGTATGGTCTTCGGGCAGCCGCACTAAGTTGTGCTCTAAAGCGTACAATCCCGCCGCCGCCAGTACGCCCGATTGGCGCATTGCGCCGCCGAGCAGATGTTTGGGTCGCCAGGCTGCCTCAATGAAGTCTTTGGAACCGGCCAGCACAGCTCCAATCGGGCAGCCGAGACCTTTGGACAGACACAGGGTGACACTGTCGAATATACTGACAACCTCCCGCACCGGCCTTTGCGCCGCCGCCGCCGCGTTCATCAGTCTCGCCCCGTCAAGGTGCATCGCCAGATTGTTTGCCCGTGCGGCGTCCGACACGTCGGCCAGCTCGGCCTGTGTCCAGACTGTTCCGCCGCCGGCGTTGTGTGTGTTCTCAGCACACACCAGCCGCGTCCGGGCATAATGGGGATCATCGGGCCGGATCGCGTCCCGCACCTGCTGCCCGGTAAACACGCCGTGCTCCGTATGCAGGGCGCTGACTGACGCACCCGCGACGGCCGCATAGCCGCCGCCTTCCCAGACAACAATGTGAGCGTTGTCGGTCGCAATAAACTCATCGCCTGGCTTGAGATGCGTTTTCAGTGCAATCAGATTGCTCATGGTCGCCGACGGCAAAAACAGCGCCGCTTCCTTGCCAAGCATGTCTGCAACGCGCTCTTGCAGCTCATTCGTCGTGGCATCTTCCCGCCGCTGCTCGTCCCCGACTTCCGCCGACGCCATCGCCCGCCGCATCCCCTCTGACGGCTTAGTTGCCGTATCACTCGATAAATCTATCACGGTTTTTCGTACTTTCTGTTATTCTTGCTGGTTGTGGTCTCAGAAACCGTTCGAGGTGCCGGGGTTTCTTACAACTCCGGTAGTTTCTCTCACCCTATCCGTTTGTTCTTTCTTGCGAGACGTGTTTCGGCTGCCGTGCGGTATTCCCACTCTTCGTCTTGCAGCAGTCCGCGCCAGCCTTCTTTTGTTTGAGTGATAGCCTCGGCAAAGGAGTCGAACAAAGACTCCAGGCCCGTCGGCGTCTTGGTGATCTGCATAGCCGCGACGTTCTCTGCAATCTGTTCCGGTGTCTGCATCGAGACTAAAATGCCGTCAATGTTCGGCTGCCGGATCACCCAGTACAGATGCGCCTGCCCGGCCGTGAAGCCATAGAAGTTCTTGGTCAGGTTGCGGTAGCGCCAGGTGTTCGGGAACCGCACGAACGGGATGCCGCTGACCCAGGCAAATGGCTGTGCGGCCAGCGCCGTGACGTGTTTGGACCGGCACACGGGAAACAGCCTCTCGCCCGCTTTCTGGTCCAGGTAATTGTACCGCGCGATCACGACATCCAGTGTCAGCGCGTCTGCCGTCAATGTGTCTGCGAGAAAGTCATACGCGCCGTAACAGGTCACGCCGGCAGACCCGATGTGTCCCGCAGACTGCGCTTCTGCCAGTGCGATTTTTGCTCCTGCCAGTCGCGTTGGCGTGTGTGTTTCCGGACGGAAGTCATACAGGAGAAAGACATCCAATGTGCCCACACCTAAGAGTTCCCGCTTGCGGGCGACCGCGCCCCGAATAGCTGCCGCCGCGCCCTCCTCTGTGTCCGGGCAGCGGTCAAGCGCATCTCCATCGGTCGTGCTGAGGGTGACTTGGTCCCGAACGCCGAGTGTCTTCAAAGACTGTCCGAGAGACTGTGCCTCACGCTCATAGGCAGCGTGAAAGTAGGTGATGCCCAAGTCAAGCGCCGCTTTGACTGACGCCGCACGGTCTTCCGGCGATGCGGCATAGATGTCGCTGTCTGGCGCTACGGTGCCGGGTTCCAAGCGGAAGGGACGCTCGCCGTAGGCAATGTGTGCGGGTGAAAGTATGATGGACATAGATGTGTATCGGAACCCGGCCTTGAAAGGCCGGGCTAGTAGTTCACGAAGTCGCTCCGCGACTCCAGAGTCCCCAGCCCCGAAGGGGCTTTGCGCCTGCCTAGCCCGGCCTTTCAAGGCCGGGTCATGACGTTTCCTCATGTCTCCCTTGACAAACACATGAAAACACGTCAGAATGACAGATACACATGGCTAAATCTGCTTATGACATCGCGCCGGATGCCACCTTTGTCGAAGCGGCGCACAGCTCTCTCCGTCAGCAGCTTCTGGAAATGATGTCTCACCTCGACGGCACACGGCAGGGCGATGATATCGAAGCCCTTCACGACATGCGTGTCGCCTCCCGCCGCCTCCGCGCCGCTCTTTCCGTTTTTGCCGCTGCGTTCCCGCCGAAGCCGTTTGTTGCGCTTGAGAAAGAAGTCGCCAAAACGACCGACGCGCTCGGCGCAGTGCGGGACAGCGATGTCCAGATTGAGTTTATGCAGGCCGCAATAGACGCTGCTCCCGAAAGCGAGAAAGTCGGGCTGCAGGCGTTCGCTTCCCACTTGCAGTCGGAGCGGGACCAGCAGCGCGTCCTGCTGGTTAAAGAGCTGAACCGCCTTGAAAAAAGCATGTTTGTCAAAGACTTCGGCAAGCTGCTCGGAGACAACACGCTCAAAGACAGCGTGAAAGGCAGCTTGGAGGCGTCCCATGGCTAAGGCGCTGCCGCTATACGCTGTCAACCCGCAGGAAACCCTGCGCTCCAATGCGCCGCTGATGCTGCACACGCGCCTGGAAGAATTGTACCAGTTCGCGCCCTATATTTCGGACCCTGCTAAAGTGGACGAGCTGCACAATATGCGGATCGCGTCCAAGCGTCTGCGGTACACGCTGGAAATCTTCGCGCCGTGCTTCACGAGCAAAGAGTTTGAGAAGCTGTCGTCGCAGGTCAAGTCTGTTCAAGAGCAGATCGGCGAAATACATGACCGGGATGTGCGCGGGCCGCTGCTGCAAGCGTTTCTAGACTCCCATGCGGCCCACCGCCCGGAAATCCGTCCGGGCTTGGAACGGCTGATCGGCAGCCAGCAGTCTGAGCGAGCCGTGCTGTACCGTAAGTTCATCACTTACTGGGACAAGCTGCAAAAACAGGGCTTCAAGCGCGAGTTCCTGCAAATGCTCGTCCAATCTGAAGACCCCACCCAAGAGAGTGTACCCAACCCATGAACAAAAGAGCCGCAGACCACACCGAAGCCGAGAAGCCGATATTGGAAGAAGCCGTGCAGACCGTGCACGGCGACGATGCCAAGAATGGGAACGATGCCAAGAATGGGAATAATGCCGAAAATGATACGCCCAAGTCTGAGCTGGAAGGCGTCCCGTATCTCGGCGAAACCCGGCGGCAGGCACTGGCGGCAGTGGGCCTGATTACGCAGGACGATCTGCGGCGGGCAACCGCCGAGCAGATCGGCGGAGTCAAAGGTGTCGGCATGGGCAATGCTGTCAAAATCAAAGCCTGGCTTGGCTCGCCCTCCGCGCCGCTGCCGGCCGCCGCGCCGCCTGATATTGACATGGCGCTGGCATCGGCAAACCAGGATGTCCAGGACGTCTTCCAGAAGCTGGGGGACGCCGCCGCACGCCTGAAAGACCAGATCCCGGCCAAATCCCGCGATAAAGCCTTAGACCGCCAGCTTGATAAGATTGACTCGGTGGCGTCGGAGCTTGCCGAAGGCCCGGATACGCTGTCCGCCCAGCAGGTGCAGGAAGCGGTTAAGACCTTGGACAAAATCGCCGCCCTCCTGCAAAGCGCTGCTGAAGACAAGCAGAAGCTGTCTCCAAAAAAGCAGGCCGCTCTGATTGAAGAACTGCGAACGCGGCGCAAGCGGCTGCAAAAAACTTTGGACGATTAAAGCTTGCCGTGGATGGTAAGAATCACGGGGCTGAACCCCCGTGCTTTAAGGGACAAATGCCCGCCTGCGCGGGCATAGGACTTCGACCGTCTTCGCCCGCACCCCTCTGGGTAGCCAGTGCTGATACGCAGTAATGCCGAAAGCATAGGCGGGAGCTTGCACCTTCAAAGCACGGGGGTTTAGCCCCGTGTCCTCTGTGTTTCTTGAAAGCTCTTGTGCAATACGCCCTTCTGAGTGACATTCACGCCGACCGTCGCGCTCTTCACGCCGTTTGGACGACGCTTGAAGCCGTCGGCCTCACAGACCGGCCTGTGCTGAACGCGGGCGATACCGTCGGCTACGGCTCTGACCCGGAAGCCTGTGTTCAGTTTTTGCGCGAGCGTCCCAACATCGTCTCGGTGAAAGGCAACTACGACAAAAACATTGCCCTATTCCCGGAGCGTGAGGCCGAGTATCACAAAAAATGGGCAGCATTGCGCCCCGACAAGTTCCAGACGATCCAAGATAGCAGCGCAGAAATCTCGGACAGCACCCGGCAATGGCTGCTGGACCTGCCCGCCGAAGCTTCTCTCACTTTGGAAGGCGTTTCAATCATCGTCACGCATTATTCCCCCGGCGGCAAAGAAGGCTTAGGAGCTTGGACACCTGACGCGCGGCTTGCTGAATTGGCCGAAACAACTGAAGCCCAAGTCGTCGTCTGCGGCCACACGCATACGCCGTTTGTCCGCCGGGTCGGCGGCATTTTATGGATCAATCCCGGCAGCCTGGGCCGGGACTTTGGCGGCAAATCCCGCTATGCCGTGCTGACCCTGGAACCCGGCCTGCCGCCGTCGGCGATCTTGAAGTACGCGGAGTAGTCCCATGCGCCTTGCCGCTATTGACATCGGAACCAATTCTACCAAGATCACTGTCGCCGATGTCTCGGCGGACGGCCTGCTGTCGGTCGTCTCGGAAGACTCAGACGTGACACGGCTCGGCGAAGGGGTAGATCAGTCCCGGCGGCTCGGCGACGTGCCGATGGCCCGCACGCTGGAAGCCGTAGTCCGCTTCGCCGCTGCCGCCCGTGCGGCGGGGGCCGAAACCGTGCTGGGGGCAGGAACCAGCGCCCTGCGGGACGCTGTGAACGGCGCAGACTTTCTGGTGCAGATCAAAGCTGCCGCCGATGTCGAAGTCCAAATTATTTCCGGCGACCGCGAAGCGCAGCTTGCTTACGCGGCAGTCCGTTCTGACAGCAGCCTCGGCATCCCTGCCGAAGCGTCGCTGCTGGTCTTCGACATCGGCGGCGGCAGCACCGAGCTGATTTTAGGCGACGCGAACGGGGTAGGGCGCTACAAAAGCCTCGACATCGGAGCGGTGCGCCTGACCGAGCGCTTTCTACGTTCCGACCCGCCTGCACCCGTAGAAATCTCCGCAGCCCGGCAACTTGCCGCCGATGCCCTCGCGACTTTCCCCCCGCCGAATACTCCTTTGCTTGTCGCCGGTATCGGCGGCACGGCCCTGAACATCGCCGCCGTCTCCTCCGGCCAATCTCAGCCCGATCCTGACAGCATCCACGGCGCGTCTGTTTCTTCTGCCCAGATCGCCTCTACCCTGGTCCACTTCTCTTCTGCACCGCTGGCCGAACGTCGCCTCATTCCCGGCCTTGAACCCAAACGCGCTGATGTCATTGTCGCCGGAGCGCTGATCTTAGACGCTCTGCTGGCTCACTTCGCCGCCCCGTCTTTTCTTCTGAGCGTCCGTGGTCTCCGCTATGGCCTGCTGGCCGACTACGCCAAAGCAAACAAGTAACTTCGCGGCTGCCCGAACCCTCTCCCTACCATTTGCGTATAAGCCTGCAAAGATATGGTTGATGCACTTGAGCGCTTCTTTAACTGGGTGAGTGACATGGACTGGGGTTGGGGGCCACTTCTGCATTTGCGTCCGCCCAAAGATGTGCGGATGACTTTCGAATTTTGGCTGAAACTTCTCGGATACTGCACTTTGTTTGCTGCCCCTATCGGAGGAATTTTGGGCAGCGTCCTTGCGTACTACGATTACGCGGCGGCGAAGCATCACGACCCAAAAATCCTGCCTGTGGTCGCAACCGAAAGCTGGATTAACAGGTCATCGCCCCAGGCTGTCCTATCCATCTGCGTTCTGCTGTTGGTCTTCTGCGTGGCGTACTGCTTCTGCCAGCATTGGGCCTGGAACCGCCGCGCAAACCATTTAAGCCGTGAGCCGGTGCTGCCGGAGTTGGTTCCCGCCGAGATGTCCGGCGTTTGGCCTCCGTCGCCAAGAACCATGCCATAAATGGCACGGCTACCAGGCGAAGCGCCACGAAGTACCGCTTCGCGGGACTAAGATGAAGCGGGAAGTTGAGGCCGGCGGCGGAAGGGTAGGGACCATGCGCTTACAGGTGGATTTCGACAGTCTGGAAGACCTCGCAAACGCTCTTACTAGACATTCAGCGAATAAGCGACTATCGGGAGTTAAGTGGCCTAGTTGGTCGTCGTTTCCGCCTGAGCAAACGCTCGTGACTGACATAGTTCCTATAAAGCCTGTATTGCGCTCGGCAGCAATCTTTTCGCTCTTTATCACCTTCTACTTTGCGGTTTGCATCTTTGGCATCGTAACAATCTTAGCTGTTGCTTTATTGTCGGCTCACCTGCATCACCACATTTACCACCTGCATTGGCGGCTGGTTAAGCTCCTCTATAGCTTCAGCTTGCACAGGTTTTTTCAGCATGATCCACCTCTGGATTATGTGAAGTGTGTAGTAGCAATGAGCGGGTTGAGTTTCGGTTTCTTTTCGGCTTTGCGCTGGGCCTGGAACCGCCGTGCCGACCGCTCGAACCGTGAGGCGGCTTTGACGCCGCCTATTGCAGTGGTGCTGACAGGCGTATGGCCCCCACCGCCGGTAGCTTCTGCCGACGATCTGCCGAGGACATAAGTATGCCTAATTTTCCCTCTCATATGCCTTTCTGGTTTGGAATTGTAGTCATCGTGGCGATGGTCGTGGGTGAGCTGCTGACGTGCGCGTTACCTGCTCTGCTCTGGGCGCTGATTGGGCGGCAGAAGCTCGCGGAGGCGTTTGCCTGGCGACGGGCCGGCGGACGGCAATATCTGGGGGCGGCGCTGCTGGCGCTGGGGTTTATGGCGGCGGCGCAGGTGCTAGAAGTCCTGCAAAATCATGTGTGGCCGCAGGGCATGGTCGGTCAGAATGCCAGCAATGCGCTCTTGCTGCCGTTGGTTCAGCAGCACCCCATTGCCATGTCGCTACTGATACCGCTGTCGGCGGCGTTCAGCGAAGAACTGCTGTTCCGGGGCGTGCTTCAACGGGCGCTGGTCAAGCGGATGCCAGTCTGGACCGCGATTGGGCTTGGGGCTGTTTTGTTTTCGGCAATTCATCTTGATTTATCAGGGTTTGTCGTGCGGGTTCTGCTGGGAGCGCTGCTCGGAATATTGGTTTTGCGAAGCCGGTCCATTTTTCCGGCAATGCTGACCCATTTTGTCTATGACGCGGTTCTGCTGGGAGGCACGGCCTGGGATGTACATGAACTGGGCCTGAACGCGGCCCTGCGCCTGGCAAACAGGGCGAACGGCGGTCTGAGCATTTTGGCTCTCGCCTGCTACGGAGGCGCGGGACTACTGCTGCTTCTTGTTGGCTGGGCTGTTTCTGTCCGCTCCTGGCGGCAGAAGCCGCCTGAAGCCTCGGAACCGGAAGTCGTCGCGGCATGATGAGACGTGAGCGCGAAGCAAAGTGGGAACAGTTCTTTAACTGGCAGAGCGACATGGACTGGACCTGGGGGCCGTTTCTGGCGCTGCGTCCGGCGCGGACTGAGGCCATTCGGCCCTGGGTGTGGGCGCGGCTGTTTGCGGCGCTGTCGGGGGCTGGGGCGGTGCTGGTTTTGCTGGCGGGAGTCGTCTGCGTTGAAGGGCCGAAGCTGGCCGTGCGGCAGCACTGGCATCTGCCGCCGGGCGTCACGGAAACGCTGGGGACGCTGGCAGCGATGGGAAGCGACCCCAGTTTAGTGGGGCTGCTCATTGGGAGCGTGCTGTGTCTGCCGCTGCTGTTTTTTGCGTTCTGCCTGCCGTTTCATCTCGCCTGGAACACGCGGGCGGTTCGACTGACAGCGGCAGGGCCGACGCAGGAAGAAGCCGCTTCAGACACCTGGCCGCCGTCGCCGAGGCTGCCGTAGTCAAACAGACTACGGCGGCCCGGCGGTGCGGTCGGCGGCGTAAGCGGCGGCCGGGGCAGGGGGAGGCGGGGCACCGGGGGCTGCGGCGGGATGAAACGACAGATACTTTTGCAGGTCCGACGGCGCTATGGTTTTCGTGGACGCAGGAGCGGCGACGGGAACCGATGCAGAGGGATGGGTGAATAGGAAGCCGCCCAGTACGGTAGTCACCAGCAGGGCAAGTGCGGCACCGGCCAAAACGAAAGCTTTCGGCGGCGCGGCGGCAAGCGAGAACGAACGTGCCGGGGCAGGGAAGCTCGGCACCGACTGAACCGGGGCGGTATAGCCGGCAGCGGCTCTTTTGACGGCGTGAGCCATGTCAAGCGCAGTTAGGAAGCGCTTCTCCGGGTCCTTCTCCAGCGCCCGTGCCAGCACTGCCTGCAACGCATCCGGCAGACCCGGTATGGGAGCCGGCTCGCCCATGATGACTTGGTGCGCGACCATTTGGAAGTTTGCGCCTTCAAACGGCGGTCGGCCTGCCAGCATCTCGTACAAAAGGACGCCGAGCGCCCAGAGGTCGGACTGTGGAGTCGCGGGCTTGCCCCGAAGCTGTTCCGGGGCCATGTACGCCGGCTCGCCGACAAGTGCCCCCATCAGCGTCACGGTCGTATCGCCCGGCTGACGCGCTAGGCCGAACTCCACCAGCTTCACGCGCCCGTCATGCAGGAGCATGATATTTGAGGCACGAATATCCCGGTGTAGAATGCCCTCACTGTGGACGGCGTCAATCGTGTCCGCCGCCCTGGTCAAAATGTCCAGTGTCTCCGGCATTGTCAGCGAGCGCTGGTCGAGATGCTGGCGCAGAGGATGGCCGACGAGATACTCCATGATCAAAAATGGGTGGCCATCCTGCTCACCCATTTCATAGATCGCCGGGATACCGGGGTGCGAGAGCGACGACAGCGCGTGCGCTTCGCGCTGAAGCCGCGCTTCCAGCACCGCCGAAAGATTGGGGTCCGTGCCGGGTTCCGGGTTGTCCGGGGTCACATGGAGGATTTTGATGACCACCATCTGGCCCCGGCGCGGGTCTACTGCCTGGTAAAGCGTGTAGTGCGTGCCGCGTCCGATTGCACGCACCAGCACATAATCGCTGATCTTGCGGTATGCAAGCCGTTCAATGCTGTCTGCCATGCTTCCATTGTCGGCAGTTCGGCTCGGTTTATACAGACCCCAGGAACGCCAGCAAATCCGCCGTCAGCCGGTCTTTTTCGGTCGCAAACAGGCCGTGGGGAGCGCCGTCATATTCGATGAACTTGGCGTGAGGAATGGCTTTTGCCGCTGCCCGGCCCGTCGCGTCAATCGGCACGGTTTGGTCGGCATTGCCATGGATGATAAGTGTCGGCATCGTGAACGCCGCCAGGTCGGGACGGAAGTCGGTGGTCGCGAATGCCGCCGCGCAGGCCAGTGTCGGCTTCAGCCCCGCCTGCATTGCTACGTCCAGCGAATTCTCCAAAAGCTCACCGCTGACGGGGTGCTTGACCAGGGTGACACCGTAAAAGCTTTTGAAGAAGTCAGCAAAGAACTTCGCACGGTCGGTCTTCATGCCGGCAGTCATCTGGGCAAACATCGGCTCTGGCACGCCGGTCGGATTGTCAGGGGTTTGCAGCATATACGGCACAACCGACGAAATCAGCGCGGCTTGGGTGACGTTCTTCCCGCCGTGCCGGGACAGGTACCGGGCGATCTCGCCGCCCGCCATTGAAAAGCCGACCAGAGCCGCGTTCTCCGCCCCGGTCGCTTCCATCACGTCTGCGAGGTCATCGGAAAGCGTGTCGTAATTGTAGCCGTTCCAGGGCTGGTCCGACCGCCCGAAGCCGCGCCGGTCGTAGGCAATCGCCCGGTAGCCCGCGTCGGCCAGTGCCAGCGCCTGATCGTCCCAGCTATCAGCGGACAGAGGCCAGCCGTGGATCAGAATAACAGGCCGCCCCGTTCCCCAGTCTTTGCAGTACAGCTTCGTACCATCGCGTGTCGTGATCAATGTCATTGTGTTCTCCTCTGAAGTGTGATGAGAGAACTGTACCCGCTTTCCCCGTCCCTCAACGCTTGCTGCCTGCCGGTTTGGCTGTCCGGTGTGCCTGATTAGCCGGAAAGGTTTCCGGTCCGCCAGAGAACATCTTCGAGGGCCACTAAGCCTTGGCTGACTTTGTCCAAGCCGTCATCTGTCATCAAGATCATACCTTTCGCCAGGGCGGCGCGGCGCAGAATACGGGTATCGGCCCGGTCCATAATGGCGGCTTGAAGCTCGTCATCGCAGACCATGACCTCATGGATCGCCATGCGGCCTTTAAGGCCGATCTCGCTGCACTGTCCGCAGCCGACAGGCGCATACAGACGTTCGGGAGGGGCGTCGAAAAGGCGCTTGTCTTCCGGGGACGGCGTGTAAGCGCGGCGGCAGTGCAGGCACAGGCGCGGGACGAGGCGCTGCGCGACCACGCCGGCGAGTGAGGAGGCAATCAGGTAAGGCGCGACGCCGAGGTCCTGAAGGCGGCTGACGGCCCCCGCGGCCTCGTTGCAGTGGAGCGTGGACAGCACCAAATGGCCGGTCATCGCGGCGCGGAAGGCGATGTCGGCGGTCTCGCTGTCACGAATTTCGCCAATCAATATCACGTCCGGGTCTTGGCGCAGAATCGCGCGGAGCTGCCGGGCGAATGTCAGCCCGGCCCTCTCGTTGACATTGGATTGGCTGATGCCTTCGATCTGGTACTCAATCGGGTCTTCACAGGTGAGAATGTTCTTTCGGCCCCGCCGCTCGCGGTTTTCCTGGATCAGCGCGTTCAGCGAAGCGTAGAGGGTTGTTGTCTTGCCGCTCCCGGTCGGCCCGGTTACCAGCACAATGCCGTGGGGCTTGTGAATAAGCTGCGTCAGCGCCTGATGGCTGCTCCGCGAAAGGCCGAGGTGTTCTATCTGAAGACAGGCCAGCGTGCGGTCGAGAATGCGAATGACGACCCGCTCGCCGTAATGTGTCGGCAGAGTCGCCACCCGCATATCCACCGTTTTTTCGGCGACCCGCAGCGCGACATGCCCGTCCTGGGGCAGACGGCGCTCGGCGATGTCCATTTCCGCCATGACTTTCAGGCGCGATGTGACCGGGGCCAAGAACGCGGCCGTGACGGTGCGGACACGGCTGAGCTGGCCGTCCACGCGGTACAAAATTCGGAACTCATCTTTGCTCGGCTCGATATGCACATCCGACGCGCCTCGGTAGATAGCGTCGGCCAGCAGAGTGTTGACGAACCGGATAATCGGTGCCTGGTCGCTTTGGCGCAGCATCTCGCGGGCATCCACCGTGTCAACGGCGGAGCCGCCCGCCAGCGGCTGGATTGTCGCCTGCTGCAAGGCATCCGACATCACAGCATCGTGAACCACATCCTGAACATCATGGTAAGCGCGTTTCAGCGCCTTCAGGATCGCGCCTTCGCTCGCTAGCAGCGGCTCGACCCGGCGGCGAACCTCGCGCTGTACCCAGTCAATCGCTTCAATGTCCCAGGGGTCTTTCATGGCGACTCGGAGCCGCTTTTGGTCCCCGTCGTCCGTCAGCGACAGCGGAACCATCTTGTGGAACTGTGCGATCTCGTAGGGGATCAGCGACAGGACGAATGGGTCCATCGCTTCGTCTTCCAGCGACACATAGGGAACATCCATCACCAGGCTGCGGGCCTGCGTGATCTGCTCCTCTCCTACCCAGCCGCGCTCCAGAACCACATCGCCGAGATGGGCGGCAGGGATTTGTTCCACTTCCACGAGCTGCTTGAGCTGTGCTCGTGTCAGAAGGCCACGCGACAGCAAGACGTCACCGACTTGCGCCGCCTTTGGCAGGAAGTCCCCGCCACCGACACTCAGCTCGGCCTTCATGCCGAGGATCCGCCGGGCCACTTCCATGCGGGCGATCAGCTCGGCAGGATCAAGCGGCTTGATCAGAAAATCGTCCGCTCCGGCTTCCAGTGCTTCCAGACGCTCTTCCGGCAAACCTTTTACGGTCAGCAGGATCACATAAGTATAGAGCGCACTGCGCTGGGCACGGATGCGGCGGCACAGTTCCAGCCCGTCTACATAAGGCATCATCCAGTCGGTGATGACGAGATCGAACCGTTCTTTGCCGAATTGCCCCTTTTCAAGAAGCATCGCGGCTTCCTGTCCGTCGCCCCGCAGCGTCACCGTATGGCCGAGGTCTTCCAGTGCCGTCGTCAAAACCAATCCGGAAATTGGATCATCTTCCACCACAAGAATGTTCATAAAGTCTCCTGTGCCTTCAGCCAGTCTTCCAGCGTGTTCCGTAGGCTGCTCCACTCGGCTTCAATCAGCGCGTAAGTGGTACGGCCAGAAGTCAGCTCACCGGCCTTTGCAGCCGCTTCCAGTTCCGAAGCAGCCTCGCCGAGCGCTTCTGCGCCGATGGTCCGGCTGCTGCCCTTGAGCGTGTGAGCCTCGAATCGAGCGCCTTCCGCGTTCTCCGCATTGATTGCCGCGTGCAGCCTCTCCAAGATTGACGGCGTCAGGCGCAGGTACTCGCTGATAATCCGCCGCTCAAGCGCCGCCTTGCCGGCGCAGCTTCGGTGCAGCCGATCCCTATCAAAGACAGGCAAGGACGGTATGACAGGGACAGCTGCCGGAGCAGGGACAGCAAGTAAAGCAGGGACAGCCGCCGGAGCAGGAGTGGCACGCGGAGCAGAGGCAGGTACAGTCTGGCTGGGTCTTCCCCAGCGCTTCAGCGCGGCCAGCAGCGCGGCGGGTTCCACAGGCTTTGCGATGTAATCGTCCATACCGCACGCGAGGCACTGCTCGCGGTCCCCCTGCATATTGTGCGCCGTCATGGCGATAATCGGCAGGTGCTTCCCGGTCCCCTTTTCCCGGCTGCGAATGTTAGCAGTCGCCTGCCGGCCATCCATCTCCGGCATTTGAACATCCATCAGCACCAGGTCAAACTGCGTTCCACGCGCGGCAAGGCAGGCCTGCCAGCCATCGCTGACAACGCTGGCCGTGCATCCCCACAGTTCCAGAAATCCGCAGGCGACTTCCTGGTTGATAGGATTGTCTTCTGCCAGTAGAACACGCAGGCCCAGCGTTTCTTCCGGCGCGGCCTGCGGCGGCTCGGCAGCCCCTTCCCATGCCGGGACCGTTTCATTCAAGGCCACTTTTTCCAATGTCAGCATGACCCAGAAGGTGCTGCCGCGGCCCGGCTCGCTTTCTACCCCAATCCGGCCCGCCATCAGGTTCGTGAGGCGCACGCAGATCGCTAGGCCAAGGCCCGTTCCGCCGTAGCGACGGGTGACACTGCCATCGGCTTGGGTAAAGCTGTCAAAAATCGCCTGCTGCCGCTCTGGCGGAATGCCGATGCCCGAATCGCGGACAGACAGACGCATCTCCACATGGCTCTCCGTTTCTCTGACGACGCTTGCTTCAATCGCTACCTGGCCGCGCTCCGTGAACTTGAGGGCATTGCCGGCAAGATTCACCAAGATTTGCCGCAGGCGGGCTGGGTCCCCGCGCAGATGTGTGGGCAGATCCGCAGTCAGAGAAGTCGTCAGCGTTAAGCCTTTTTCCGCCGCCCTTGGGGCCAGCAGATCTTGAATCTCGCCTAACATCCGATGGGGGCTGAAGTCTACGGCTTCCAGCGTCATCTTGCCGGCTTCAATCTTGCTGAAATCCAAAATGTCATTGATGACCGTCAGCAGACTTTCGGCGCTGGTTTGGACAGTTCTGGCCCAGTGCTGCTGTTTCGGCAGAAGCGGAGTTCCCAGCAGCAAGGCCGTCATTCCCAGAATTCCGTTCATGGGGGTCCGGATCTCGTGGCTCATGTTCGCGAGAAACTCTGACTTGGCTTGAGCGGACGCAAGCGCGTGGTTCCGGGCACCAATCAGTTCCTGCCGGCTTTTTTCCTGCTGCGTCACATCGCGGAAGCTCCAAACACGCCCCTGGCAGATGCCGGAGATGACGAGTGGACGTGAATACCGCTCGAAGATACGCCCATCCTTGAAGGCCAGCACGTCAGAACTTTCCGCTTGGGGCTGAGCGTACAGCTCCAGGACATTGGCGACAAAAGCCTCCGGGTTATGAAGCTGGTCGCAGATGAACTGGATCTGCACCGAGTCCCTATGGTCTTGGGCAACGGTCTCCGGAACACGCCACATCTCATAGAATCTGCGGTTGGTGCAAAGCTTCTTCCCCTGCGTGTTGACGACGAGCAGGCCGTCAGTGGTGGACTCTAATGTCGCATGAAGCTGGGACAGCGCATTTTCCAGCTCCTGCTGGGCCGCGAGGCGCTCGCTTTCCATTCGCTTCTGCTCGCTGACATCCAGCCCGGTGCAGCCCAAAAACCGCCGCCCTTTCGCGTCATAGAACGTAAAGCGAGACGCGAGCCAGTGCAGAATACTGCCGTCCGGCCTCTGAAGCTCATGCAGTGTTTCCACCAGATGTCCTTCCTGCATCACTTCCATTGTCGTGGCATGAAGGTCTGCGCCGACTTCTTCGCCGCAGACCTCCTGCGCGGTTCTGCCGAGGCATTGCTCTTCCGTGTAACCCTGCATCCGAATAAAAGCGTCATTGACATACAGGAAGCGCCCTTGATCATCTTTGACATAGGCTGAGGCCGGGCTGTTGTCCATGAAAGCTTGGAAACGCGCCTCGCTGCTGCGAAGCGCATCTTCCGCCTGCTGCCGCGAGGTGACATCACAGGCAACGCCAATGACACTGCTGATTTTGCCGTCCGCCTCATGTACCGGTGAATACCAGGTTTCAAATGTCAGCGCCCCCAGAACCGCCCGCGCACTGAAGGCTTCTCCCGCGTAGGCACGCTCTATTTGTCTCGAAACCTCTGGGAAGTCTGCGTACAGGTCGCGGGCGAGCTGTCCCACGGCCTGCCCCGGTGCCATACCGAGCAGCTCCAGACCCTTGCCTTCCGACATCGTGAACCGGCCTGATTCGTCCAGGGCAAATAGGACCAGCGGTGCCCCTCCCACGACTGTTCGGAAGCGCTCCTCGGTCTGTTTCAGCGCTTCTTCTGCAAGCTTCCGCGCCGTAATATCCGTGGCGGAACCGCTGATCTTCGCGGGATGCCCCGCAGCATCCGTGCTGAACTCTCCCTTAATCAGAAGCCAGCGCACCCCGCCGTCCGGCTGAAGCGCACGGATTTCCAGCGACAGCGGCGACAAAGTTTCTGCTGCCCGTGCTCCTTCTTCCGTTAAACGCTTTCGATCTTCGGGATGCACCCGCGAAAGCGCCATTTCCGTAGTTCCGTCAAAATCAGCCAGCTCCAGGCCAAACAGCTGGGCGTAGCTTTCCGAGCAGAGTGTTGTTCTCTGACTAAAATCCGTCTCCCACAGCCCGATCCCGCCGGCCTGGCAGATCAATTGGATACGCGCCTCACTTTCCCGCAGACGGACCGCGCTTTGGCGCAGTGCGGCCTGGGTGTAGGCACGCTCAGCCATGTTCCGCTCCATGCGGCAGACCGTCCGGCGCAGTTCCAGCAGGTTCATCGTCTGCCGGCTCAAGACCTTCAGCGCGTTTTGCTGGACCGTCGAGAGGCAGCGCGGCTGTGTGTCCAGAACGCAAATTGTTCCAAGCGCATGCCCGCTGGGGGTGATCAGCGGCATTCCGGCATAGAACCGGACATGCGGCTCTCCGGTAACAAATGGGTTGTCGGCAAATCGGGCGTCACATAAGGTATCGGGAACCACCATCAGTGCGGGCTGCCGGATCGCATGGGTGCAGAAAGAGGCTGAGCGGTCCGTTCGCAGGCAAGGCATGCCCACACCGGCTTTGAGCCACTGGGTTTTCTCTTCTACAAACGTAATCAACGCCAGAGGCACGCCGCAGATGGCTGCCGCGAGTGCCGCCAGATCGTCGTAATCCTGCTCCTGCCCGGTATCAAGGATGCCGTAGCCCTGCAGCGCTTCCAGTCTCGCTTCTTCGAGCGGCAGGGTCTCTTCGGCCAAATTATGTTGGGATGTAAAGTCTTTCATCGAGACTATATATCGGCACAATGACAAAGTCTCCTTAGTATTCTTACGGGGCCTAAAGATTCTGTCGTCTATGCCAATAATGACTGGGAATGAACAGCAAGAGCTATCGAGGATTCACGCTGCTGGAAACAGTATTTGCGCTGACCATTTTTGCCATGATGGGGCTGGTGTTCTCTGCCGTGCTGCCGGTTTCGCTGCGTGGGTCGAGAATCAACAGCCATTACGCCCAGGCGGCGGCGCTGACGCAGCACAAGATCGCTCAGATCCGTGCGGCAGGGTTTGTGGCGACTCAAAATCCCGCTTCCCTTTCCGGACTCGGTATTCTTGACAGTGGCAGCGCCACCAGCCTGGCCGTGCCGTACACGGCAAGCTTTGCCGCAAGCGACCACCTGGGCGCAGACGGCAGTGGGAACGGCATTTATCCGGCAGGAACCACGGCCACGGTAACCGTCACGGATTACGCCACCCAGAATTCCTCCGTGCCGGCAGGAACAGTGGACAGCGTGACAGTGACGGTGCAGTGGCCCCAAAGCACGGTTTCTGGGGGCAGTTACACGATGTCCGGCCTCATCATACAAATGCCGCATGCGTAGCGGTGGAATTGCGTGAAAGATGAAGAACTCTCTTTCGAAAAAGCGGGGAAGGGGGCTGGGGTTTACCCTGGTGGAAACGATCATCGGCACAGGCTTGACGCTTCTGCTCTTTTTCGGGGCGATTACGGTGTATGTCGCCGCCACGCGGCTGACAGTTTCCAGTCAGGCGGCTTGCTACGCCGCGACAGATGCGGCCAATGCCGTCCAGCGCACAGTCCGAGACGCCGAGGAAGCCAACTGGATTGCTCTGCCTGGCGAGGCCGGCTGGACCTCGCCGGGCACAGCCCCAGTGTCGGCGTTTCAGGCTGTGGACAACGGAAGCATATTGCTTACGGGGGTAGAGCTTGTTCCTCCAGCCGCCGCTGCCGCCACCGTGCAGAATGCCGGTGGGGGGATGCTGCCCGTGTCACCGCCTCCCTACAATCGCAGCCTGCCTCTTCCGACAAGCCCGCTCTGGATTTACCGAGCCGACAGTGATGGGACACCGGATGCGTCATCAGGAAAATGCCTCTGGATCACAGGAACGGAGCGCGGGCAGGCGGTCAGCCAGGCGCTGACCGGCTCCTTGAGTCCTCTTGCTGTCAATGCCGTCCAGTTCAGCCGGCCCATCACTGCGACTTTGCCACCGTCGGCGCTGCCGTACCAGCTCCAGATCAAGCTGGTCAGCGCGTACTATTCTTCCTTCGCCCAGCCGCAGACCAGTGAGCTGACGACAGGAACTCAGGAAGCGCTGGTCGTCGGCAAGTGTGTCCTGCTGCGTGACCACGAGCTAGGCAACGACCACGAGCCGACTTCTTCTGCTGTTTATGGAGCCACTAATGCAGGCAGTTGGCAATCCGACTAATCGAAAAAATCACAACCGGCGAAAAGGCAGCAGGCAGCGCGGCATGGCCGTGGCATCGTCCATGCTTGTCCTGCTGGGCATCATGACGCTGATGCTGGTTGGCCTCACCGGCCTTGCCGGCGGGTCAGGCAGCGGCACGGCGTCAACCACGGCAAACGCTTTGCAGCTGACCACGACACGCAGTCAGGAAGCGACTGCCGAGGAGCTGGCGGCCTCTGGTGTCGAGCTGACTTTGCAGTGGCTTCATAACCAGCCCACGCCGCCCGCGCAGACGACGGCGTTCGCGCCGGCGCTCTGGGGAGCCGCCGTGTATGGCAGCCCGCAGCGGGCCGTGGTCAATTTCCCAAATCCGTCCGACTCCGGGCAGACGTTCAGCATTCTGATTTATCCCGACAGCGGCAATGCCTCTGCCGTCCAAAAGCGGTATCTCATTGAAGCCACGGGAACCTGCGGACCCGCAGTGCAGATTGTCCGCGCTTATGTTCAGCAGGTCAGCTTCGCCAAGTTCGGCTACTTTTCCGACAATTCCGCCACTAACTCGTACTGGGCCAGCGGCACGGCTATGTTTGACGGACCTGTTCACTGCAACAATTCCGACGGTACCCCTGAGAATATCGTCTGGAAAAACGGCAGCAGCACACCCATTTTTCGTGACACGGACCCGGATGCCGTTTCTTTCAGTGGCGCGTCAATCCACTGGTTCCTGAACACGCCGGCGACAGTGGCATCCCCGCAGTCCGCCGCCGATTGGAACTCGCTGGCGGCAGGCGGGCAGGCTTCCGTCCATGCCGGAGTCCCAACGATTCTTTTTCCGACTTCCAGTACCGTCCAGCAGCAGGCGGCTCTGGCAGGGCAGCCGTCGCCTTCGCAGACCGGAGTTTTTGTTCCGAGTACCGGCGGCAGCATCACAGGCGGTATTCTTGTCGGCGGCACGGCCGTCGGCGGCCTTTATGTTCATGGAGACATCTCGCAGATGACCCTGTCGCTGGGCGCAGCGTCCATTCAGGCCATCACTATTCAGCAGACCGATGCCGGTGGCTATCCGCTGTCAACGCTGGTCACTCTGAACCCTCTGCTGAACCAGACCATTGTTGCCGTCACCCAGTCTCCTGCACCGCTGCACCTGCCGCTGATTGTCACGACAATCTACAGCGGTGCGACCAACGGCGTTGTTTACTGCGATGGCAATATCGGCAGCCAGATTGCTCCTAAGACCGGGGGATTGAACGGCATTATCGCCGACAACCAGGTCTCGAATCTCGGTGGGCTGCTGGGCCAGAGCCGGCTGACTATCGCGACTGCCGCCGGCAAGAACATGAACATCAACGGCAGCTTGACCTACAACACACCGCGCCAAGTGGACGTGACCGGCCAGCCGCTTTCGGAAGCGCTTGATCCGGTTTTCATGCAGAGAGCAGGAACCTTGGGGCTGATTTCCAGCAATATCGAGATCGTGGATACCGGCGTCAGCGGCCTCCCGCTCACCCAGGTGGAAGTGGATGCCGCCACACTTGCATTCGGTACCTTTGACGCGACTGACAGCGGCACCCGTCCCGCCGGACACTTCATTTCCATGGGCAGTTTTCTCGTCGGGCATGAAAGTGCATTCGGCATGCTGAGCGGCACGGCGTCTATTCAGACGGGCCTCAGCACGCAGCGCGTTTATGACGGGCGGCTGGCAGTCAACCCTCCGCCCGTCTTTCCTACGACCACCAGTAACTATGAAGTGCTGTCCTGGAGCGCCCCAGCGAAGACACTCCTGTAGAAGCGAAGACACTCCTGTAGATCCGGTCCTACTTTTCCAGCAAAGAAATGTAGGAGACAGTCTGCTGCCGGTGATAACCGTCGTGAAAGGCAATCAGGGACGCCTGCGTGGTCAGGGTAACCGGGCCAAGCTCGGTATGACTGCCGACGCGCTCCCACTCGGCGAGGGACAGTGTTTGCAGGAAGCCGACGAGTTCGGCGCGGTTTGCTTTGTAGCGGTTCAAGCTATTAGCGGGGTCGGCGTGGGCGTAGTCATTGTCCAAAGCCACCTGGCCTTCGTCAATGCCTTGCAGCGTCGGGTTCTCTGTATCGCGGGTCTGCATCATGCGGCCTAAGAACACTTTGTCCCAGTCGGCAAGGTGGGCCAGCACTTCGCGCAGGGTAAAACGCTCCGGGTCAGGCCGGAAGTCGTAGACGGCGGGGTCGGTAACAGTTTCGAGCATTTTGCCCAGAACATCGGGGGCGGACTCTAGATCAATCAGCAAGTAACGATAGGCTCTTTCCGGCAGCATGGAACATTCTCCTAAAATGTCAATGGCATCAATGAACAGGCGAGTTAATCTTGTTCAACAGAGGCAAAGTGCCGTGTTCAGTCACATGCTCATTTAGCCAAGTTCGCTCTACACGATTGAGTTGTTTCGAGTCGCAAAGCAGATAGTAAAACCACGTTGCTAAACCGTGCTGTGTCGGCAACCGCTTTGCGTCTGTATCCCGGTGTTCGCTAAACCGCCGATGGAGATTTTTAGACAAACCCAGATATAGGATTTCACCGTCAATCGTGGTCAGTGCATAGCATCCGGCAGATTTTGGAACATGGTTCCACTGGCTAAGATTGAAGTATAAGCGGTCTACAACTTTAGGCGCAAGGCGATTGACGTTCATAAAGATATATCCGAGACCGTTTGCACTTTGTGAAGTGCTTTTGTCAATTCGCTGTGCGCTTTGCCAATGGCGGCAGAGTTCATTCCTCCGGCTGCGCCTGTGCTGCTCAACCACCAATCAGGATGGCCTAGCCCCGCGAATTCTCCGTCAAGATTATCAAAAACTTCCCGCAAAGTGCTTTCTATTGTGGCAACTTTGTAGTCGCCTTTGTTGTGCAACTTTGTGAACAGAGGAACGGAAAAGCGGCAAAAAAGCTCCATGCCGTTGTATTTGTAAAGCACTGTCGGCTTGTCGGAGTCTAAGATTGCCGCAAGCGCTAGCCAGTAGTTGAGAAAAACATTTTGTTGTTTGTGAAAGGGAAGAACAAGAATTGGATTATTAGCAGTGAACACATACTTAGTCAACGCTTTCACGAATGTACTTTGGTTGATTGTCTTCGCTTTTGGGTCTTGATTCGCCATTCCGATTTTGCCGTACCAGGGCGACGCCGCAGTGTCATTGAGGTAATCAGCAAACTTCAAGGCTTTTTCGTCATCGCCACTTTCAACAATACGGCGAATCCATTTCGGCAGGCTTGGCACATCGGCAACGGAAATAGCATCTGTGAGACGTGCAAAAATTCGTTGCTCCACTGATTTGTCTACACTCTTCTGCGTTGTGTTGACAATTAAGAAGTGACACATCTGCGCGATTTTCGGCAGATTGACAGCTATGTTAACCGGCACTTCAAAGTTCAGAACATCGTCGTTTTTTTCAGCCGCCAGTTTCAGCCCTTCTATCCGATGCTGGCCGTCAACGACGCTAAAAGGACCAACTTTATCCACATCAAAAGTTATTGTGTTGTTCGTTGCGTCAAACTCGACATCACCATCTGTCGCCAAGAAAACGCTCGTTGGCAGAAAGGCATCGTGCGTCGCTTGACCATCAAGAATGTAATCTGCCAGCCTTTTAGACCTTGTCTTGTTCAAGACGCGCTGAAAACCTTTGTCATTTAGGTCATCAGGGTCAAGCCTTTCAATGTCGTAAAAGTTTTTGCTGAGAAGGTCGCTTACTTTGAGCGAAGTTGTGTAAAGTTTGAGGTTGCCTTGTTTGACAAGTGCGGCGGGCCGTTTGATGATGTTTGTCATGGTTTTCCTTTTCGAGTGCAGCAGCAAAGCAAATCATAGCTTTCCACAATCAGCCTAGCATACATTCTATCCAATTTCTGGCGGTTTTTGGATTTATGCAGCAATGTTGCTGCATATTCTTCTACTCACGACGCAAAATCAGAAGCGGAAACAAAATTAGAAAAACAGGAAAAATTATTTAGTACGCTGAACATGCGGCAGGCCGCGCCGGAGGGTGAGGATGGTGAGTTCAGGGCGGGTCAGGAACCGCAGGGCGAGGCCGCTGATGCCGATGCCGCGCGTGACATAAAGCTGGGTGCGGCCCGGACGAATGCCGACGGCCCGGCGCAGGCGGCCCCGGCTGTAGTAGCCGTCGCTCATGCGGCGTCCGAGCAGGGAATGGGTGTACAAAGCGCCGTACCAGGGCAGGCGGACTTGGCCGCCATGCGTGTGGCCGGACAGCACCACATCCACGCCGCGCAGCACCGCTTCGGCGATAGGGTCGGGGGAGTGCATCAGGAGCAGCGTAAAGAGGTCGGGGGAAGCGCCTCGAAGTGCTCCGGCAATGTCGTCTTTGTCGTTCACGGGGTCGTCTACGCCTGCCAGGACGATCTGTGCGCCGCGCCGCGCAATCACTACATGCGCGTTCATCAGCGGCGTGATGCCATTTTCACCGAGGGTGCGGGCGAGGGCATAGGGCCGGACACCGTTTTTATGCTCGGAGTTGCCCCAGACGGCAAACACGCCGTCTTTCGCATTGAACGCCTTCGCCATCTCCAAAAACGGCAGGGTGCCGGCGGGCGTATGGACTAAATCACCGGTGACGGCGACTAAATCTGCCGGGGGCAGACCGCGCAGCAACGCCTCTAACAGTTTCTCGCGCCGGCCCATCTGCCGCATGTGCAGGTCGGAGACTTGAACAATGGTGTAGCCGTCGAACTCCACCGGCAGGCGCGGGGCGAACAATTCCAGATGCACTGTCTCAATCGCATACGGCTCGACGCCGGCGGCATACGCCAGCAGGCCCAGGCCGATGCCCCCGGCCGCTAGGCCCAAGCTTCGTCCCCGGATCATAACGCCGGGACTTTCTTGGCACCCGCCGTGCCTTCCGGCTTTCGGGCGACGCAGACGACCGAAACGCCGAATGGCAGGTTGAGCGACCGGACCAAGCCTGTTTCCCACTGCGACAGTGACAGCAGGGCCGCGTTGACCGGCCCGGCGAAGTTCACCAAATTGGCCTTTTTCTCGCCCGCGGCCCGCTTCTTTGGGAGCAGGTTGCTGATCTGCCGGTACGCCCAGATCGGCGGGAACAGCGTGGTCACGGTGTAGGAAATCTTGGAAACGCGCAGGCCGACTCGCTGAAACAGGTCTTGGAGGCGGGGGACTGTGTAGCGCCGGTGGTGGTGGAGGGCTTCGTCATGCTCGCTCCAGAGCGACGGAAACGCCGGAACGGTCACAAACAGCCGCCCACCGGGCTTCAGCACCCGGAAAATCTCGCTTGAGGCCGCTTTGTCGTCGTCAATATGCTCAATGATGTCCATTGCTGTGACCACGTCAAACGAGGCGTCGGCGAACGGCAGCCGGCGGACATCTGCGCGGGCAAGTTCGGCGGGAGCGCCGCGCGTGACGCAGAACTCTAGGGCTTCCGGGGAAAAGTCAGCGCCGACCACCGGGCCAAATGGTTTCAGCTCATCGAGCATTGCCCCGGTGCCGCAGCCGATGTCAAGTATTTGGATTTGTCCATCGCGGGCGTAATGCTGTTCCATCAAAGAAGTAATTAAATGGCGGCGGGCAATAAACCACCAGTAACGGTCCTCAAAGCGGTACATCCGCTCATATTCTTCATGCTTCATATTTTGGAATTAAACTTCAGAGATGATCGTCGGGGTGGGGTGCTTGAGCTGCCGATGAATCCAGCGAATGCGCGACAAATCCGCCAGCATTTTGAGGCCGTCCCGGACCATGCTGACCTTCGAGCCGTCTTTGTGCGACCAGCGGATCGGCACCTCGGCGATGCCGTAGCCGAGCCGCCGGGCGATAAACAGCGCTTCGCTGTCAAACGCAAAACCGTCAATCCGGCAGCGTGAAAAGACCGCTTTCGCCGCGTCCGCTGTGAAAATCTTAAAGCCGCACTGCGTGTCTTTGATCCCCGGCACAGCGAGAATCTGGACGGCGGCATTGAACGAGCGCCCAAGCTGCTCTCGGTACCAGGGCTGATGCACCAATAAGCTGGAAGTCCGCAGAGGCCGCGACCCAATCCCAATCGGCGCGTTCTGCGCGTCCATCGCTGTCAGCACAATATCGTATTCTTCAGCGGGGGTCGCAAGGTCCGCATCACAGAAGACGCGCCTCTCGCCGGAGGCCCGCATCATCCCGTAGCGCACTGCGTAGCCCTTCCCCCGGTTGCCGCCGTAGCTCAGGCACTGCACATCAATCTCAGGCCGCTGCTGTGCAAACGCGCTGACGGCTGCCGCCGTCGCGTCCGTGCTGCCGTCGTCCACGACCAAAATCTCAAACGCTTCGCCGCGCGTCGCAAAATACGCCGCCGTCGCCGCCAGAGTAGAAGGCAGGCGCACCGCTTCATTATAAGCAGGTATAATCACGGAAACGGACATTATTTCCCATTATAGGCCGGGCACGGCCCCAATGTCAAGGGAAGTATGTCACCTCACCTCATGGGGATAATCTCCAAGCCCCTTGCTGTCCGCCGTTGACGAATGGCGGGCAATCAGTTATAATACTGTTGGTTCGGATACTTTTCGTCCAGACGGAGACACTTAACTCATGCGCCGAACAAAAATTGTCTGTACCATTGGGCCGGCGACGCGCTCGCCGGAAAACCTGCGGCTGTTGGTCCAGGCGGGAATGAACGTGGCGCGGCTGAACTTCTCGCACGGTATGCACGCCCAGCACGCGGAAGTGGTGGCGTCGCTGCGGGAGATCGCGGCGGATTTGGGCGTGCCGCTGGCGATTTTGCAGGACTTATCGGGGCCGAAAGTACGGGTAGGAAATGTGGCTGGGGACGGCGTTCTTTTGCGGCCCGGTGCAGAGATTACGCTGACGATGGACGATGTGCCGGGAGATGAACACGAGATCAATCTGCCGGTGCCGGAGATTTTCGAGGCGGTCACATTGGGAACGCACTTGATGCTCGATGACGGGCTGCTGGAACTGCGGGTCAAGTCAAAGCGCAGCGGCGCTCTTGTCTGCGACGTGGTAGTCGGCGGGCTTTTGACCTCGCACAAAGGCGTCAATGTCCCCGGCGTCTCGCTGCCGATCGCCGCCGTGACTGACAAAGACCTGGAAGACCTGAAGTTCGGGATCGCCCAGAAAGTGGACTACGTCGCGGCGTCGTTCGTCCGCTCGGCGTCCGATATTGCTGTTCTGCGCGGGGTCTGCGAGGCGGCGCGGGCGAAAATCCCGATTATCGCGAAAATTGAAAAGCATGAAGCCATTGCAAACATTGACTCGATCATGGAAGCGGTAGACGGCATCATGGTCGCGCGGGGCGACCTAGGGGTCGAAGTGCCGATTGACGAAGGCCCGATTATCCAGAAGATGCTGATCCATAAGTCAAATCGCGCCGGCAAGCCGGTCATCACGGCAACGCAGATGCTGGACTCGATGATCCGAAACCCGCGCCCGACCCGCGCGGAAGTGTCCGACGTGGCGAACGCCATCTTCGACGGCACCGATGCGGTCATGCTATCGGGCGAGACGGCGATGGGTGCGTACCCATTTGAGACCGTGCGGATGATGGCGAAGATTGCGACGCACACCGAGTCTTCGATGGACTACGCGAAAATCTTAGACGAGAAAATGCGTTTTGATACCGGCAAGTCCATCACCGGCGCGATTGGGCAGGCGACCTGCGACATCGCCCACGATTTGAGCTGCGCGGCAATTCTAACCGCGTCGGCGACAGGCCGTACCGCGCGGGTCGTGTCCCGCTACCGGCCCCGCGCCCCAATTATCTGCGCGACCAACCGGCAAGAGACCTACCAGCGGCTTGCTTTGGTGTGGGGCGTTCAGCCCGTCATGGTAGACATGGCTGACGACTCCGACAGCATGATGCAGGCATCCATTGACGCCGCCAGCAAAACCGGCTTTGTGAAGAATGAGGACACCGTAGTCCTGACCGGCGGCGTCCCCGTGGGCCGGCCCGGCTCGACGAACTTTATCAAAATTCACCGTATTGGCCAGCCTTTACGCCCGGAATAATTTTTTATGACCGACGAACTCGCTGACCGACGCCGAAAGCGTGCCAAACGTCCCCGTCGCATTCTCGGCCTGTGGGCGAGGGCGACCCTGTCGGTCGGCCTGATCGCCGTCACCGTGTTTCTTGCCGTGTGTCTCGTCACTAAAGCCGTCAAGCCCTACCGGGAAGCCAGCGGCCAGCGTGTCCAGCTTGCTGAAACCCGCCGCCAGAGTGAAGAACTTGCGGTCCAAAATGTCCAGTTAGAGCGCCGAATAGCGTACCTGCGAACCTCCGATGGTGTGGCCTCCGAAGCTCGCCGCCTGGGCTATCTGCGCCCCGGTGAATATCCGATTGTGGTGGAGGGTCTGAAAGGCCGACCCGATCTCGGCGATAGTTCGTTCGAGACCGGCGCTGCGCCCCCCGTCCCCCAGACCAGCCCGCTGCGCCGCTTCTGGCAGCACTTAACGGGTCAATAGTTTTAAGTTTAAGAGTCCTCCCAGCCCCCAATAATGGGGGAGCGTGATTAGGAACAAAGGGTGCAGCAAGCGGCGCCCCTACAGGTTCTTCTCCTAATCCTATTCTGGCTCCCCATTATTGGGGGCTAGGGGGAACAAGAAAGAATAGAAGAAAATGGCAAAAGAAATCATTGTCAATGTGGACCACCGGGAAACGCGCATCGCGGTCCTCGTGGACAAGCAGTTGACCGAGCTGCATGTCGAGCGCGAACAGCGCGTCGTCGGCAACCTGTATAAAGCAAAAGTAGACAATGTCCTGCCCGGAATGGACGCGGCGTTTGTCGAAATCGGCCTGGAGCGCAATGCGTTCCTCTACGTCGCCGACATCCTGCCGGAAGAGGACGAAGACGGCGGGCCGCGGCGCAATCGCCGCGATTTGCATATTACCGATTTGGTAAAGCGCGGCGATCAATTACTCGTGCAGGTCGTTAAAGGCCCGCGCTCCACCAAAGGCAGCCGCGTCTCGTCGCGCGTCTCTCTGCCCGGCCGCTTTCTGGTGCTGATGCCTGATGCCAACAATCTCGGCGTCTCGCGCAAGATTGAAGAAGGCAAAGAGCGGGACCGCCTCAAAAAGATTGTCCAGAAGTTCCGCCAGCAGGGAACCGGCGTTATTGTCCGCACCGAGTCGGAAGGCCGCACCGCCGCCGAGCTGCGGCTGGACTATTTGATGCTGCTGGAAACCTGGAACGGCATTCAGGCGAAAGCTAAAACCACGCCCGCCCCTGCGCTCGTGCATCAGGACATGGGCCTGGTCTTGAAGATTTTACGCGATGCCTTCGGCTCCGACGTCAGCCGCCTGGTCATTGATTCTCCCATGGACTATGCCGGAGCGCATGAAATCATCGCCCGGCTGTCTCCCGACCTTCAGGACCGCATCGAGCTGTACGACGGCGACAAGCCGATCTTCGAGCAGTTCAAGATTGAAGCCGATGTCGAGCGGCTTTTGCAGCGCAAAGTCCCGCTGCCGTCGGGCGGCTCCCTCATCATTGACCAGACCGAAGCGCTTGTCTCGATTGACGTAAACTCCGGCAAGTTCACGGGCAGCGTCGGCCTCTCGGACACAATCTTAAAGACGAACCTAGAAGCCACCGAAGAGATCGCCCGGCAGCTTCGCCTGCGCGATCTCGGCGGCATGATTGTCCTCGACTTTATTGACATGGACAGCGCCCGTGACAAAAAAGCGGTCATGGATGCGTTCGTCAAAGCCCTGAAAGACGACCGCTCGCGCACGAAAATCTCGTCCATCTCGGCCCTCGGCTTGATTGAGATGACCCGCAAGCGCACCGGCGAGACGGTTGATACGGCCATGACCGAGATCTGCCCGTACTGCCACGGTCTGGGCCGGGTGGACTCCGCCGAAACCGTCTCGCTGGAAGTCGAGCGTGAGCTGCGAAAGCTTGCCGCGACCACACAGCACGAAGCGTTCGTGGTCAGCGCCCACCCGGACGTCTGCGCCCATCTCATCGGCGCTCAGGGCGAGGACATTGAAGAGCTGGAGCGTCAGCTTCGCCGCTCCATTTATGTCCGCTCCGTCCCGTCGTGGCACCACGTCGAAAAGTTCGACATTGACCCCGGCACTCTGCAAAAGTTTGAGCAGCCTCTCGCGCCGCCTCGCCGAGGCCAGATTGTCGAAGTCCAAGTCGGGCGCGACGATCCCCATTCCGACCGCGCCCCGTGGGCGACCGGGCATCTGCTGCCCCAGCGGGCCTATCAAATCGAGCTGACCAACGGTGCCCGCTACGGCGGCCAGACCGTCAAAGTACGCCTCACTGATGTTCGCCGCTCCGTCGCCATCGGCGATGTTGTCGTCAGCGGCAACGGCAAAAGCCAGGGTGGGGGTGAGCGTCAAGGGCAAGGCTCGGAGAACGGACGCGGCAATGGCGGCGGAAATAACGGCGGTAGTGGAAATCGTGAGCGGGTGGGGGTGTAGGGTACGAAGGCAGTAAGAAGCGTGGCAATAAATTGCAACGCTGTGGGGCGCAGACTCCTAATGACTGCCTGCGCGGGTCCTAGTGCCTCCGCAGTATGGCCACCTCGCCCGAAACCGCCAAAATAGCAAAAACATCAAGAAAAGAGATCAATCTTATGGCAGCAGGCCCATTCTATCATGCGGTTTATTTCTGGCTGAACGAAGACAGCACAGACGGCGGCGCACGGCAGACGATTGACTCCTGCCGATCCCACTTATCCGATATTCCCGGCATTCTCAAGCTGACGCTCGGCGTACCCGGCGGCACGTCCGGCGGGCCAGTCGAGAATACTTATGCCGTCGCGCTGCTGATCGAGTTTACGGACAAAGCTGCCCACGACGCCTACGATATCCATCCCAGCCACCAGCGCATGATCTCCGAGTGCGGCCATTTGTGGAGCCGGGTACAGGTCTACGATTCGGTTCCGGCATAGTGCCTTCGCCGAACGCACTTGACAAACGGCCTTGCGCTGTGTCATACTATCGCCTGTCGTCTCAGGATAAACTTTTGAGACAGTAACTTTTACAAGTTCGCATACGCGAAAGGACACGCAGCTTCATGTACGCAATAGTCAGGTCCGGCGGCAAGCAATACCGGGTCGAAGAAAAAAACATTCTCACCGTTGATAAGTTCGAGGCCGAAGCCGGCGCGACGATGACGCTCGGCGAAGTGCTGTATCTTGGCGGCGATAATCCGCAGTGGGGCAAGCCGACCGTCGAAGGTGCGACCGTGACCGTGACTGTTTTGGAGCAGACTAAAGGCAAAAAGATTGATGCCTTTACGTTCAAGCCCAAAAAGAACATTCACAAGCACTGGGGCCACCGCCAGCAGCTCACCCGTGTCCGTATCGAGTCCATCTCAGCGGGCTAGTCTCTACGCAGAAAGAAACCGAAATGGCACACAAAAAAGGGGTCGGCTCGACCCGTAACGGACGCGACAGCAACCCGAAAATGCTGGGCGTCAAAGAGTTCGCCGGCGAGCATGTCAAGGCCGGACATATTTTGATCCGTCAGCGCGGCACGCAGTTCGACCCCGGCACCAATGTCGGCATGGGCCGCGACCACACGCTGTATTCGCTCATCGAAGGCTACGTCAAGTTTGAGGGCAAGAGCAAAGAAACCCGCCGTATCAGCGTGTATCCCACTGCCCCGGCCCCCGCGCCGACCGGCCTGCAATTAGTAGACTAGGTTTGTTGATTGGAAAAGCCCGCTTCCTGTTTTATGATGGGAAGCGGGCTTTTTTGTCAAATCAGGCCCGGCCTTAAAAGGCCAGGCTAAAAGCGTACAAAGCGCCTCCGGTGCTGAGGAGAGAGCATACGGCATCCAGCCCCGAAGGGGCTTCGCGCTATTACAGCCCTGCCTTTCAAGGCCGGGTCATAAGGAGAACCCAAACCACCGTGCAGCATCTTATTGAGGGTATAACGCATCTCATCGCGATGCTCGGCTACCCCGGCGTTTTGCTGCTGATGTCTCTCGAATCGGCCTGTATTCCCGTGCCGAGTGAGGCGATCATGCCGTTCGCCGGGGCGCAGATTACCGCGCCGACAGGCAGCTTCCACCCGAACATTTGGCTCCTGACACTTATTGGGGCGCTCGGCAATCTGCTTGGCTCGGTGCTGGCATATTGGGTGGGACACACCGGCGGACGGGCATTCCTGGACAAGTATGGCAAGTTCGTCTTGATTCGCAAGCGGGATCTGGATAAATCCGATGCGTTCTTTCACAAGTACGGCGTCTGGACCGTCTTCTTCGGGCGCTGGCTGCCGATTGTGCGTACATTTATCTCGCTCCCGGCGGGGATCGCCCGGATGAACTTTCCTCAATTCTGCGCGTTCACGTTTGTCGGTGCCCTGCCGTTCTGCTATGGGCTGGCTTGGGCGGGGACTAAACTCGGCCAGCACTGGGCGCAGGTGCATATCTGGCTGCAAAAAGCAGACTTTGGGGTCACCGCGGTCTTGGTTGTCTTGTTCGCGTTCTGGCTCTGGCATCATTTGCGGCCTGACCCGGAGGAGAACAAAGATGACACTGGAACAAATGCCGCGCCCGCGTCGTAATCTCATTATCGGCGCAAGCTATGGTATAATAAGAGTAGACCAAGTTCAGCGCAGAACGCCGGTTCGGGCCATCGCGCCCGCACCTGGCGGCACTCGGAGCGGACAATGAGCGTCTGTCGTTTCCCCCTCACCCACCTTCACAGGAGAACCCTCTCTTCAAACGGGTTCCGCACGACGAGGCAGCGCAGACGAAAAACGCATTAAGACTCAGCAGGCATAGGGACACGGGCGCAGCCTCGGCGATGTAGACACTCTACAGACGCCGGGGCTTTGTCATTTTGAATTTCTTATCCGATTTCAGCAACGCACGAAAGGATACAGCATGAGCAACTGGGACATTCTGAAACAGGCGGAAGAGCATCGGCAGCTTGCGGACAAGCTGCACTGGGAAGGCACGTTCAAAGATTATCTCGACATTGTCGCCAAAAATCCGCGCGTTTCTGATTTGGCGCACGCCCGAATGTTTGATATGATTGTCGCGGGCGGCGTGGACGACCCCGGCGAAGGGCAGCCGAAGACATATAAGTTCTTTGAGGGCGAGCTGTTCGGCATGGAGCGGACCATTCAGCACCTCGTCGAAGAATACTTCGCCCCGGCGGCCCGGCGCTTAGACATTCGCAAGCGGATTTTGATGCTCGTCGGCCCGGTCGGCGGCGGCAAGTCCACCCTGTCTACGCTCTTGAAAAAGGGCCTGGAAAAATACTCGCGGACGGACGAAGGCGCGGTCTATGCCATCAAAGGCTCGCCGATGCACGAAGAGCCGCTGCACCTCATTCCCGAAGAGCTGCGAGCGAGCTTCAAAGAGCAGTTCGGCATCCACATTGAAGGCGACCTGGACCCCGTGGACGCTTATCGGCTCAAGCACGAGTGGGGCGGCAAAATTGACGATGTTCCCGTGGAGCGCATTTCCCTGTCGGAGCGCGAGCGGCGCGGCATCGGCACGTTCAAACCTGCCGATCCGAAGTCGCAGGATGTGGCCGAGCTGACTGGCTCGGTCAACATCCAGGCCCTGACCGAGTACGGCCTCGAATCCGATCCCCGCGCCTACAACTTCGACGGCGAGCTGAACATCGCCAACCGGGGCGTGATCGAGTTCATCGAAATGCTCAAAGCCGAAAAGCGCTTTTTGTACGAGCTGAACACGGTCGCTGGCGAGCAGACCATCAAAGCCTCCCGTTTCGCCCTCATCTATGCCGACCTCGTAGTTCTGGCCCACACCAACGAATACGAGTACAACTCGTACTTCGGCAACAAAGAGAACGAGGCCATGATTGACCGCATCTTCGTGGTGCGCGTTCCGTACAACCTGCGCCTGACCGAAGAAATCAAAATCTACGAGAAGCTCATCGGCCAGTCCCAGCTTCAGGATGAGCGCTTAGATTTAACTGCCGTGCATATCGCCCCACACACGCTCCGTACGGCGTCTATGTTCGCCTTGCTGACACGCCTGAAGCCGTCCAAGAAGTCGGGCTTGTCTTTGATGACAAAGCTGAAGCTGTACGACGGCGAAAAGCAGGTCGGGGACTGGGACCAGAAGCATATTCGGGAATTGCAGGAAGAGTTCATGGACGAAGGCATGAGCGGCGTGTCTCCCCGCTTTGTCATCAACCGTATCTCGGCGGCGCTGGTCAAGGGCGGCAAAGGCTATGTCACCCCGATTGACGTTCTTCGGGGAATGCGCGACGGCCTTCAAGAGTACACAAGCAGCGAAGAGGAGCATCGGCGCCTCTTGGGGTTCATTGACGAGACCCGCAAAGACTACGACGAGCTTGCCAAAAAAGAAGTTCAGCGGGCCTTCGTGTATTCTTACGAAGAGTCTGCCACAACGCTTCTGGATAACTATTTGGACAACGTAGACGCCTTCTGCAACCGCACGAAAGTCAAGGACCCGATTACCAGCGACGATGTCGAACCCGATGAGCGGCTCATGCGCTCGATTGAAGAGCAGATCGGCGTCTCTGAAAATGCCAAGCGCGAATTTAGAGAAGGCATCATGCGCTCCGTCGCGTCCGTGTCAAGGCGCGGCGGCTCCTTCGGCGTCGGCACCGACGAGCGCCTCAAAGAAGCCTTAGAAAAGAAGCTGTTCTCGGACCTGAAAGACATCGTCAAGATCACGACCAGCACCAAGACGCCGAACCAAGAACAGCTCCGCCGCATCAACGACGTGGTGGATAGACTGGTCAAAGACCAGGGCTACACCGAGCAGTCCGCCAACGAGCTTCTGAAGTACGTCGGCACATTGCTCAATCGCTAAAGGCGGCTTCTATGGGTTCTGCAATAGACGCTTGGATTGAATACGACGATGACGCGCTGTATTACCCGGAGAGGGCGGCGGAGCCGCCCTTTTCTCACCCGCCCGACTTTTGTATCCCGCTGACTGACTTTAACGACTTTTATCATGCGAAAGATTATCGGTTTTTCGCAGCGATTTCCGGTATCCGATCTCAGCCGGGCGATCCAGCGCCGCTTTTTTCGATGCGCGGCGGTCTGCCAAAGAACGTTTCTGACCAGACACGGCGGGATGTTTCAGAAATTATTGGGGAAGACAATCCCAGCCTAAGCTGGCTGAGTTACAGTGAAATTGAGCAGGCACCTGCTCACAAGGGCCTTCAGCGAGAAAGTCTGCCTTTCACGACAAACATTGTTCTGGATTTGATGCAGTCCATCGAAAAGTGGCTTGGAGCAGGCCGTTCTGGACTAATTTTCCACATAGACTAATGGAGGGACACATGGCGACGGCACTGCTGGAAAAACAGGACGTTCAAGAGCGGGATGTTTCTGCGGCGGAGGGCAGCACCGAGTCGTCTGAGTATCTTTGGACAGTAGACGCATTCACTAAAGCTGACGATGCAGACGTGTTCGGAGATGATGCGCGGCTGGAGCTGATCCAGGGAAGAATTTTTGAGATCATGAGACAAGGGCCGCGCCATTCGACGCTGGCGTCGGTGATCGCCGATATGCTGCGTGACGCCGCCGGAAAACGGCTTGCCGTCCGCGAGGAAAAGCCGGTTCGGATCGCCGCTGATAGTCAGCCTATACCCGACATTCTGGTTCTTAAAGGACGGCAAACGGATTATAACAGCCATCAGCCGGAGCCGGACGAATTGGAACTTCTTGTCGAGGTCTCAGTCACGAATTTAGAATACGATTTAGGCGGCAAAGCCGAGCAGTACGCGCGGGCAGGCATTCGTGAGTATTGGACGGTTGTGGAAAAAGACGATGCGATTATTTCATCGGGAGCCGTCGGCGGAAGGCTACGGAAGCGTGACACGGCTTGCGGGGACTGATGCACTCTCGGCGCTTGCTTTGCCGGAGATTGTTTGGACTGTGGACAAGCTGATCGGAAAAGAGGACTGACGCATGAGCATGACAATATCGTTCCCGCTTGTCGCACATGAAAAAAGTAGTGAACGCCACTGGACGGTGGAAGAGTTCTATCAAGCGGCGGATGCCGGGGAGTTCACAAACCCCGGCTTGCTGGAACTCATTCACGGAAGGATACAAAAAAAGATGCCGGAAGGTGGCCGCCACACGGGTCTGCGAAGGCGCATCGCCCGCCGCCTGCGGACAGCTTTGGAGCCGCACTGCTTTGTGTGCGAAGAATGCCCGCTACGGATTGCATTCGACGGTGAGCCGATCCCGGACATTATGTTCACGCGCGAAGAGGATTACGGGGACCTACACCCGACTCCGGCGGATGTTGTGCTGCTCCTTGAAGTTTCCGATTCGTCGCTCGAATACGACCTCGGCGGGAAAGCGCTCCTGTACGCGCAGGCGGCTGTCGCCGACTACTGGGTCGTATTGGTCAAAGACAACGCTGTTATGGTTCACCGGGAGCCGTCAGCGGAAGGCTACAGGAGCGTGACGCGGCTATCGGGAATGGACACGCTTTCGCCGCTGGCGCTGCCGGAAGCGGCGTGGACAATCAATGAACTGTTAGGGCGTATCGAAGCGTCCAAGGAGAGCTAACTGGAACACGCACTTTTTTCTATTCCGTGGCATGACGTTCTCATTCCAAAGATTTCGTGGCTGGAAAAGATTGTCCGCCCGGTGCTGGTTTCTATCGCCTTGCTGCTGGCGTTCCGGTTCTTGTCGAAACGCGACCTGACCCAGAACACGACGTTTGACCTCCTGATCGTGCTGCTGCTCTCCAATATCGTGCAGAATGCGCTGATTGGTGACGACAACTCGGTGCTGGGGGCGCTTACCGGCGCGGCGACCCTGCTGCTGTTCAGCACGGGGCTGAACCGGCTGACGGCAAAGAACATCAAAGCGCGGCGGATATTGGAAGGTCAGCCGATCCTGCTGGTGCATAATGGGCGGACGCTTGACGACAACCTAGACAAATATGCCGTCTCCCGTGCTGACCTGAACGCCGGCCTGCGCGGCCAGAATATGATCACGATTGAAGATGTGCGCTATGCATTTCTAGAGCTGGACGGCACGATCAGCGTCATCCGCAAATCTGAGCAGTCGGGGACGCCGAACTGCATGCCGCCGGAACTGGCAGCACAGTACAGCGAGTAAACTTATACTATGCCTCAACCTCTGCACGCGCCTCAAAATGCACCTGCGCCGCCGCAGGCGGGTCTGTCGGCGCTGCGAATCGCGACTGTCGCCGGGATTCCGATCCGGCTGCATTTCACGTTTCTCTTGTTCCTGCTCTGGGTCGGGCTGGCCGGGCCGCACCGGGCGGGGGGCCTCAGCGTGGCCTATGTGCTGGCGCTGTTTTTGTGCGTCGTGCTGCATGAGCTGGGGCACAGCGTCGTTGCCCAGCGGTACGGCATCCCGGTGCTGGACATCACGCTGTATCCCATCGGGGGCGTCGCGCGGATCGAGAAGCGTCCAACGGCGCGGCAGGAGCTGGCAATCGCGGTCGCCGGGCCTGCCGTTAATGTGGTCATTGCACTGCTTCTGGTAGCCATACTGGCGGCAATGAAAGCGCCGCCGATGCTGACGCTTTTGCAGTCGCCGGTGCAGACCCTGCCGGTGTTTCTCGCCAAAATGCTGCTGGCAAATGTCTGGCTGGTGCTGTTCAATCTGATCCCTGCGTTTCCGATGGACGGCGGACGGGTGCTGCGGGCACTACTTGCGCTGAATATGCCGCCGGAGCGGGCGACGGGGATCGCGGCGACGATTGGACAGACCATCGCGATTGTCGCCGGCATCTGGGCGATCTTCAGCGGCCAGTGGTTTTTGATGTTCATCGCGTTCTTTATCTACTTGGGCGCGGGCCAGGAAGCATTTGCCTACAAGCAGGCGGCGCTTGGTGAGGGCGTTGCTGTCCGAAGCGCCATGATGACCGATGTGCGGACGCTGACGACCGGCGCGACGCTAAAAGAAGCCGCTGATGCGCTTCTGGACACGTCCCAGCAGGATTTTCCGGTTGTGCTGGGCGACCAAGTGCAGGGACTTTTGACCCGTGACGGTCTGCTGCGCGGGCTGGCCGAGGCGGGGCCGTCAGGCTATGTCGCGGGTTCCATGTTCCGGCAGTTTGCGATGGTGCGGCCGGACGACAGCCTTGCTGAGACCCTGCCGATCTTGCAGGCGTCCGGTGGCCCGCTGCTGGTCCTTGACCCTGCCGTGGAAGGCCGGCTGCTCGGCATGATTACGGCCGAGAACGTTCAGGAGTATTTTGCCGTCAAACAGATTGTCGCCGCTCGCACTGCGGCCCTTGATGCGAAGGAAAGAAGATAATTATGGCTGATCCCCTGTATTCCCTGTCCGACGATAGCTGGGACCTGCACCGGCGGGCTGACCGGGACCGGACGCGGCACAACGATAAAATCAAAGAAGTCATCAAGAAAAATCTGGGCGATATTATTTCCCAGCAGGACATCATCACGGCGGACCGGGGCAAGATCGTCAAAGTCCCCGTGCGTGGCCTAGAACTGCCGCGCATTCGCTTTGATCCCCATGACCGGGAGCGGATCGGGCAGGGTGCAGGCGGCACTAAGCCTGGCGACGTTCTGGGCCGCGCTCCGTCGGACAAAGAAGGGCAGGGGGTTGGCAAGCAGGCCGGACAGGACCCCGGCATTGACTACTACGAAGCCGAGTTTACTTTAGATGAGCTGGCCCAAATGGTCTTCGAAGACTTGTCGCTACCCAATTTAGAAGACAAAGGCTCCAAGCAGATTCTGTCCGAGCAGATGGAGTTCAATACCATCACCCGGCGCGGGATCGCGTCGAACCTGGACCGCAAGCGGACGCTGCTGGAAGCGTATCGCCGGAACTCGCGGCTCGGCAACGAAAACAAGTGGGAAGTGCGCCCGGAAGACAAGCGCTTCAAGAACTACGAGATCATTACCGAGCCGCAAAGAAACGCCGTCGTGTTCGCGATGCGAGACGTGTCCGGCTCGATGGGCGAGTTCGAGGCGTACATCTGCCGGTCGTTCTACTTCTGGATGACCCAGTTCTTGAAGACAAAATACACGAATACCGAGATCGTCTTCATCACCTGCCACACGGAAGCCAAAGAAGTCACGGAAAACCAGTTCTTCGGCCTCGGCGACAGCGGCGGGACCCGCATGAGCAGCGCGTACAAGCTGGCGCTCGACATCATCGGCAAGCGGTATAATCCGCGCGAGTGGAACATCTATCCGTTCCTCTTTTCCGATGGCTACAACTGGGGCGATGCCGAGTGCGTGGACCTCGTCAAAAAGATGCGCGATTTGTGCAACCTCATCGGCTACGGCGAAATCGGCAGCGACGGCTGGCAGTCGTCCTTCGGCTTCGCCCCGCTGGGCCAAGCCTATGAAGAAGCCTTCTCGGCAGACCCCAGAGTTGTTTTGGTCAAAATCAACGACAAGGAAGATGTCTGGCCCGCCCTCAAGAAGTTTTTCGCCAAAGGCCCGGTCGGGACTGCCGCGCATTGAGCGCCTGCCGAATTCGAGGAGAAAGTTTTTGTGGACAATGAGGATGTCGTCAGCGCCGCCCAAAGTGTCTGGGGCTTATACTTGCAGGCGAATGGTGCCACTTTCAGTCTTGGCTCCGGCAGTTTAGCCGGAGAAGACCTTCATGCCGTTTCTGTCTATGGGGACCGAACCCAGCAGATTGAGGAAAGCGATTTCTCGATTGAAGTCATCGCAGCGTTTGCCGCTGCAAATCTGGATTTGCTTGCCGAACCCCGAAACTCGGTAGGCATCTGGCTTTCTGCCGAGGAGGGGATTGTTTATCTGGATGTTTCGATCACTGTACAAGATCGCCAAACTGCACTGGCGCTCGCCCGTGAACACGGAGAACTCGCGATCTGTCATCTTTTGGATCTAACCGTCGAGTACATCGATTTTGCATGGAAATCGAGCCTGAATGAGAAAGGGTCGAACGAGAGGAGAAACCGATGCTGGAAACAAAAAAGACAACCTTCGTTGCTGAGTTCGCCCGAATTGACAGCGGCGAAACTCCGGGCCTGGCGCTTCGTAAAATCGTGACACGGCCGGACGGCGGGCAAAAATCGGTCGCCGTGACAATTCCCGTGCGGGATGCCGTTTTGCTGGCACGGGCAGGGCAGGAACTGCGAGACGGAGATCAGATTGAAGTGGAGATCGAAACACGATGGGGGGAAAAAGATATTCCTAAATCGCTCTTAGGTTTTTCAAAGGTTGCAATATCGCAAGGCAAAACGCTGGCTGCTGCGGGTGAGTGATGATTTGATAAAGCCATGAACGAGTTGACCTACAGCTTCATCGGTTCGCTCCGCGCTTGGGAGAAGCGTTATTGGCATTCGGCGATGAGCGACGTTGAGTTCGTGGATTGGCGGGTTGCCGATAAAGACCCTAATTATCAGGTTGGGCGGACGTACTACGAGTACGCAACGGTAAAGGAGATGTGGAAAGAATTAGACACACTCAGAGACTGGCTAATTGCAGCGGATCAGGCTGAAATATGACGGACCAACTCAAAATTGCTCTCGTCGGCGCAGGTGGGTGGGGGCGGCAGCACGCACGGATTTTTGCGGCCCGGCCGGATGTGGACTTCTGCGCGATTGCTGGGCGCACGGCGGAGCGGACCGAGGCGCGGGCGCGGGAGTTTGGGACCAAAGCCTACACAGACATCGGCGAGATGCTGGAACGGGAGCAGCCTGATCTCGTTTCTATCTGCCTGCCGAATGAAGGACATTTTGCGCCGACGCTGCAAGTAATTGAAGCCGGATTTCCGCTGTTGGTGGAAAAGCCGTTGGTATTCGATCTCACCGAAGCCGGTACGCTGCTCTCGGAAGCCGCCGACCGAAACCTATTTTTTGCCATTAACTTCAACCATCGGTATGCAAAGCCGGTGCAGATGGCGAAAGCGGTAATTGACGCCGGGCGTCTCGGCGACCTGACCTTTGTGACCTGGCGGTTCGGCGGCGAAGGCGGGGCCGGGCATCCGTTCGGCAACCTCATTGAAACGCAGTGCCACGGCTTTGATATGCTGGAGTATTTGTGCGGCCCGATTTCTTCTGTGATGGCCGAGATGTCGGATAAGACGACGCCGGGCAGTTTTCAGGACATGACGATTTCGCTCAAATTTGAGAGTGGCGCTTTGGGCAGCCTTGTCGGCTCTTATTCTTCGTCCTACACCTATCCTGATACGCATCGGGTGGAAGTCAACGGCACCAAAGGGCGCGTGCTGGTTGAAGACACCGTGCGGCGTTATTCGTTCCAGGGAGCAGGCAGCGAAACAGCGGAAGTCTGGTCGGCGGGCTATTTTAATGACGCAGACCGGGAGTTCCAGCGCACGTTTGATGCGTACATAGACGTGATGCTGGAAGCTTTTCGTCAGGGCGAGCCGCCGCCGGTCCCGGCTGAGGCTGGCCTCCGTGCGCTTCGGCTGGCGCTGGCGTCTGTTGAGTCGTTTCAAAGCGGCACATGGGTTATCGTTTAGGAGATTTCAGCGATGGCCTACAATAATTTTAGCCTTGATCTTCTGATACAGCAGTTTGGGATATGGGTTATGTCGGAAGTCACGGTTTTTGCGGGGGCTGCCCCGCTTGCGCCGAGTCTGCGTCTGCAAGAGACATTGAATGAGACAATGGCGCTTGCGTTGGCCGTCAGCACGGAAAAAGCGCGTTCGGAGCTGATTGTTTCGCCGGTGCTTGTGGAAGTTTCTGCAACTGTCCGGCTCCGAAGTCGTCTTGGATGAGGCGGAGTATAACATTGGGGAGCTAGACAAAATTCTCGCCATCCTCGTATTCATGGTGCGCGAGGTATTAGAGCGGCAAGAAGGAGCAAGTTAATGGGCCTTTCACCTTCGGAAACGATAGAATTAAACAAGTGGCTGGAAATTATTTGGGACCAGGCGCAGGAGTTTGGGCTGGACCCCTATGCGACCCACTTTGAGGTTGCGCCTCAGCATGTCATCTATGAGCTGGGCGCCTACGGGCTGCCCGCCCGGTTCTCGCACTGGACCTTTGGGCGGGACTATCATCGGCAGAAAACGTCGTATGAGTACGGCATGTCAAAGATTTACGAGATTGTCTTTAACACCGACCCGTGCCAGGCGTTTTTAGTCGAAGACAACTCCATGCTTTCGCACAAGTTTGTCGCCGCGCATGTGCTGGGCCACTGCCACTTTTTTAAGCACAACTCGTATTTCGCCCACACGAACCGGCGCATGGTGGAGCAGATGCGTCTCCACGCCGACCGCATCCGGGCGTATGAGCAGGAGTTCGGCTGGCGCGAAGTCGAAGACTTCTTGGATACGGTGATGACGATTGAAGAACACTTCGATCCGACTTCCCCTCAATTAAAGCGCAAGACCCGCGAGCAGCACGAGGAAGACCGCCTCAGCGCCGGGCGGCCTTCCGAGACCGATTACGACGACATCTGGAACGTCTCCGGGTATGCCGACCGGCCACGCCCGGCAGGCAAGAAGTTCCCGGAGGAACCCGAAAAAGACCTGCTGCGCTTTCTGATCGAATATGGCCGGGAGCTGACTGAGTGGCAGCGGGACATTTTGCAGATCATCCGCGACGAGATGATGTACTTCCTGCCCCAGATGCGGACCAAGATCATGAACGAAGGCTTTGCGTCCTACTGGCACGAGAAGATCTTGGAAGCTCTCGATCTGACCAGCGAGGAACATTGGGAATTCCGGCGTCTGCATTCGTCGGTCCTGTCGCCGTCCGGGTCCAAGATGCAGATGAACCCGTACTATGTCGGGTTCCAGATTTTAAAAGACATCGAACGGCGCTGGGACGGCAAAATCGAGGTCGGTGACGAAGAAGAAACCGACTGGATGGGCCGCGCCATCGCCCGCCCGTCGGGCCAGGGCCGAGCCAAGATCTTCCAGGTCTGCGAGGAAGACAACGACGTGACATTCCTCCGGAAGTATCTCACGGAGCCGCTGGTCAAGAAGCTGGATTTGTACACCTACAAGCTCCAGGAAGTGGACGGAGAAGAGCTATGGGTCGTCCAGGACACCGACTGGCGCAAAGTCCGGGACTCAATCGTTGACTCCATGACAAACTTCGGCCAGCCGATTTTGACCGTGGAAGACGGCGACTACAAGCACCGGGGCGAAATGTACCTGAAGCACGCCTTCGACGGCAAAGCGCTGGACCCGGACTACACCGAGCGGGTCCTCAGAAACATCCAAAAGCTCTGGTCCCGCCCGGTGCATTTAGAGACGATGAAAGACGACAAGCCCGTCCTGTATTCCTGCGACAACGAGGGGGCAGTGGCGGTCGGGAAGGCGTGAACCCCCCCCCGCGACAAGAGACCTCACCCGGCAGCAAGCTGCCACCCTCTCCTTGTTAAGGAGAGGGTATCCTGCGGATTACTGCGTATACCGTTCCGGTTTGTTCCAATCGGAACGGAGTTCCGGGGTGAGGTTTCTGCATTTCGTGTCTTCATCGGGTAAACTCCTTCCATGCCGATCACCATTCGAGAAGCCGTTCTCACCGATGCCGCCGGGATCGCGCGGGTACATGTCGCAAGCTGGCGCACCACCTACCCCGGCATTATGCCCCAAGAGCATTTAGACGCCCTTTCCGTCGCCGAGCGCACCGAAACCTGGCAGGAGCGGATTTCTCAGCCTAGCCCCGGCGACTGCACATTTGTCGCCGAAACCGACAGCGGCGAGATTGTCGGCTTCGTCCACGGCGGCGCTATTCACTCGCAAGACCCCGAATACACCGCCGAAATCCAAACGATCTACCTCTTGCAGTCTTCTCAAAGTCAGGGCTTAGGGCGACGGCTGCTGACGACCGCCGCCCGGCGTCTGCGCGAGAACGGCTACCCAAACTTGTTCCTCTGGACCCACGTTCGGAACCCCGCCCGCGCCTTCTACGAGAAACTCGGCGGCGTCCCTGTCCGCACCGGGCAGCGCACCAATCGCGGCATCACCTACGACGACATCGGCTACGGCTGGGACGAAGCCGCCCTTGTGAAATTGCTGAATGAGGCGTTATTTTGATGCTCCGCTCAAAATTTGCTTTGAAGCTCTCAGCAACCGTAATAAGCCTTGTCCTTTTGTTCCTCCTCATTCTGGGGGTAAAGGCGCTGCTCAACCCAGCGTTCGACCGGACATCTGATCCTTCTGTGTTCAGCCAGCAAGGCTTTCCCATCCCCGTTCATGCTCAGATACTGGATGCGGGTATGGTGAACACCTTCGGAATTTACCCGCTCCATAAGGCGTTTGCTGTTTTCATCTTGCCGAGAAGTGACTTGGCGGCTTTCCTCAAAGAGCCTGGGATTAAGAGTTATAACCCGCCCAACGCAAAGATTGGCAGAGAGCGTGTCTCGGATGCGCCTGCTTCTTTTGGTTTCAGTTCTGAAGTATGGAAGGCTGCAAACGTGACACAGTTTCGTGCATACCATATTAATGGTCAGGGCGGTGATATTTTAGTGGATTTAGATAATCCACAATTCTGTAAAATTTATATCTCTATTTGGTAATGCTTGGGGGATTTTTTTGAAGGATTATGTTGGCTATGAGAGCAGATATAACAATCGAGATCGTTAAAGGCAGTGTCGTTGAGCAGGATGTGGACGTGGTCGTGAATGCGGCGAATACGGCGCTGCGGGGTGGGGGCGGGATTGACGGGGTCATTCACCGGGCGGCGGGGAAGCCGCTGATGGCGGAGCTGATCCGGGTCGCGCCGAATGGGACCAAGACCGGGTCGGCGGTGCTGACGAAGGGATTTGGGCTGTCTCAGCCGTATATCCTACACACGCCGGGGCCGGTCTGGAAGGGCGGGAACGCCAACGAGTCGGCGAAGCTGGCGTCATGCTACCGATCCTGCCTGGAAAAAGCGGACGAAAAAGGGCTGACTTCGATTGCGTTCTGCTCCATTTCAACCGGCATTTATGGATACCCAATCAATGAAGCCGCGCCGCTGGCCCTGCGGACGGTGACGGAGTATTTGGACGCGCACCCGGAGACGGCTTTAGAGCGGGTCGTGTTTGCGCTGTATCAGGAGCCGGAGCTCAAAGCGTTTATGAAGGCGTGGGAGGCGATGCAGAGTCAGACGGCAGGGGAGGAATAAGCGTGGGATTGAAATCCTACGCTGTGGGGCGCAGACGCCGAGTGGCCGCCTTCCGCACTGGCGACTCGGAGAGCGCGGACAAGGAGCAGATTGTTACCGATGTCTTTTCCTGTACCCGCGAAGGCGGTTACTAGGCGCTTCGCCCCACAGCGTAGGAGTTTACTCCCACGCTCCTCTTGCAAGGACACAACATGAGCATTTTTGACGGGACGCGGCTGCGGGGCGAGACGTTTAAGTTGGATATAGACCGGATGCGGCGGGGGTGGTACTCGGACAAGTATTTCGGCAACATTGTCACCCTGCTGTCGGCGCTGGCAAACGAGAAGTACGAGTTTGGCGGGATAGAGACCGGCGACGTGGAGGTCGAGATGCAGTGGTTCACCCGGCGGCAGCCATTCTCGGTGGTAGCCGGCGTGGACAAGGTGCTGGCGATGCTGAAGGGTTGCACGGGGTACTTTGACGCCGAGGATAACTGGGTTTCAACGTATGACACACTGGAAGTGACGGCGGTGCAGGACGGCTTTGAAGCGCCCTATGGCGGTGATCCAAACGCAGTCACGCCGGTCATTAAAGTCCGGGGCCGCTACCGGGACTTTGCCATGCTGGAAACGCCGACGCTGGGAGCGCTGACACGCGGGACACGGGTGGCGACGAATGTGTATGAGGTCCTGACGGCGGCGCGGGGCAAGGAAGTGCTGTTCTTTCCTGCCCGATTTGATGCCCACGAAGTCCAGGCCAGCGACGGCTATTCTTATCATATCGCCGTGCAGCGTTTCAATCAAGCCCACGGCCATAGTGTGCAAAGTGCCGTTTCCACCGATGAGCAAGGGGACTGGTGGGGCGGCGCAGGCGGCGGGACAGTGGCGCACGCGGCCATCGCCTGCTTTCTCGGCGACACGGCGGAAACGGTGCTGCAATTTGCGCGTGTCCTGCCGCCGTCGGTTCAGCGTATCGCGCTCGTAGATTTCAACAATGACTGCGTCGGCGAAAGCTTGGCGACAATGCAGATGCTGTTTCAAAAGCACATGGAACTGGTGAATGCCGGACAGCACGAAGAAGCCCAAAAGTATGTGCTGTACGGGGTCCGCCCAGACACAAGCGGCAATCTGATGGACCGCTCTTTGGAGCCGCTCGGCGATAAGAGGCTGGACCGGGGCGTCAACGCCCGCTTAGTCTACAAGCTGCGGCGCGAAATTGACCAGGCGTACGAGCGCTGGACAATTCCGTTTCCCTGGCTGGAGCGGGCGAAAGCGTACTGCCGGAATGTCAAGATCACGGTGACAGGTGGTTTTACACCGATCAAAATCCGCGAATTTGAGGAAAATAACGTGCCTGCCGATGTCTACGGGGTCGGCTCGTATTTGTTCTCGAACTCCGTGAAAGACGGCACGAACAACGACTTCACGGCGGACATCGTGCGCGTCAAAGTGGGCGGCGTCTGGCGCGATTTGGCGAAGGCGGGCCGCCGCGCCGCCGAAAATCCCGCCCTCCTGCCGGTGGACTGGGAGGCGATCTAACCCACCTCCTTGCTTCGCTCATTGTCCGCCCGCGTTGCGTCCTAAACTCTTTGTCCTCCCTCTTAGGGAGGACCCCTGCGAAGCGAAGAATGAGCGAAGCAAGGAGGTGGGTTCTTGACTTCCCTTCCGCCCTTCGGCTACAATACGGCAACGCCCTTTTAGGACCGAGACACGCCCATGACCACGCCGCCCCAGCAAAGAATGCTGTCCCAGCGGGCCTTAAATGCCGCCCCATCACCGACCCTCGCTATCACGGCCAAAGCCAATGCGCTAAAAGCGCAAGGCAAAGATGTCGTCTCTTTCGGTGCCGGAGAACCCGACTTTGATACGCCCCAGAATGTCAAAAACGCCGCCGTCGCCGCGCTGGAACGGGGCGATACCAAGTACACGCCATCAAGCGGCACCGTCGCCCTCAAAGACGCCATTGCGGCAAAGCTGAAGCGCGACAACGGGTTGACCTACTCACGCAACGAGATCATTGTCTCGTGCGGCGCAAAACATTCCATCTACAACGTGATGCAGGCGATGCTCGACCCCGGCGACGAAGTGGTCATTCCCGCGCCTTACTGGGTCTCGTACCCGGAGCAGGTCAAGCTTGCTGATGGTGTTCCTGTCATTGTGACCGCTGACGAAAGCACGGGCTTTTTGTCTACGGCGGCCCAAATCGAAGCCGTGCTGACCTCTAAAACGAAGATGGTGGTCATCAACTCGCCGTCAAACCCGACCGGCGCAGTCTATACGCCGAGCGCTCTGCGGGAGATTGCCGAGCTGTGCGCGGGACGCGGCATCTATCTGATGTCCGACGAGATTTACGAGAAAATCTTGTACGCGGGCAGTGCGTTTATCTCCCCGGCGTCACTGAGCGACGACATCAAGAAGCTAACGATTACCATCAACGGCTTCTCCAAAGCCCACTCGATGACCGGCTGGCGGCTCGGCTACGCAGCGGCAGACCTTGATATTGTCGCGGCAATGTCCAAGATTCAAGACCAAAGCACGTCCAACCCGACTTCCATCACGCAGGCGGCGGGCGTGGAAGCCCTGAACGGACCACAGGAGTCGGTCGAGACCATGCGGCAGGCATTTGAGGAACGTCGGAACTGGATTGTGCCGGCCTTGAACGCCATCCCTGGCGTCGAATGCACGACCCCCGGCGGCGCGTTTTATGTCTTCCCGAACGTCTCTGCACTCTACGGCAAAAACTGGACCCCGGACGGCGATATGCCCCGCACCATCGGCGGCTCGGACGATTTCGCGGCGTACCTGCTGGAAAAGTACGAGATCGCAGTTATTCCCGGCTCTGGCTTTGGGGCTGACGCCAACATCCGCCTCTCGTATGCGACCTCGATGGCGAACATCCAGAAGGGCGTCGCCCGTATCGCCGAAGCGGTGGCGGCTTTAGAGTAAGGGAGCAGTGTAAGAGCGAGGAGTTGAAGACTCCTCGCTAGGAAAGGCGTCCTGCGGACGAAAGAGAAGAGACTGGCAACGGCAATCTTCCGTCTGAAAGACGTTTGACCTAGCAAGGAGTTTTCAACTCCTCGACCGTTACCGTCTGGTTGACAATTACGATTCACTCTATGACCCAAGCCTTGCCAATCCAAGATCCCGCTGCGCTGAAGCAGGCGCTGACTCACAAGTCGCTGGTGCCGGACCACACGCTGGACTCCAACGAGCGCTTGGAGTTTCTCGGCGACTCCGTGCTGGGGCTGGTCGTTGTGGAATACCTGTACGCGCAGTTTCCGACACGCGGTGAAGGGGAGCTGGCAAAGGCAAAGGCGCTGATTGTCTGCAAAGATGCCCTGGCTGCTGCCGCCCGGCGTCTAGATTTGACCACGCAGATTCGTTTAGGCCGCACGGAAGAGCAGATGGGCGGGCGGAACCGGGCCTCCATTATTGCCGATGCGTTTGAAGCGCTCGTCGCGGTCATCTACCGCGAAAGCGGCTACGGCGCTGCTCGTGACTTTATTCTGACTGCGCTCGCCCCGGAAATCGCCGTCGTCAATGCCGAGCGGGATTGGCGCGACCCAAAGACGGTTTTGCAGGAGCTGCGTCAGGCGAAGCACCTGTCGTCACCGGTCTATGTCGTGACGGATGAGCGGGGCAGGCCGCACGATAGGACATTCACGCTTGACGTGCTGCTTGACGGCTTTATCGCGGGTTCCGGAACCGGTAAAACGAAAAAAGAAGCCCAGCAGGCGGCGGCGGAAGCGGCATTAAAGACACTCTAACACAGCAGACACTATGAACCAAACAGCAGAAATCGGCATCTTTGGCGGCAGCGGGTTCTATGAGTTCGCCGAAGGCGGCGTCGAAGAAGTCACCATAGACACCCCCTACGGTCCGCCAAGCGGCCCGATTGCACTGATGATGGTTGCCGGGCGTCAAGTCGCGTTCCTGCCCCGGCACGGCAAAGCGCATACGCTGCCGCCGCACAAAGTCCCGTACCGGGCAAACTTGTGGGCGTTCAAGCAGCTCGGCGTGACGCGGGTTCTTGCACCAAGCGCCGTCGGCTCGCTGCAGCCGCACATCGCGCCGGGCGACTTCGTGATCAACGACCAGTTTGTAGACCGGACCAATGGCCGGGCCGACACGTTCTTTGACGGCCCGGAAGTGGTCCATGTGTCGTCGGCGGATGCCTACTGCCCGCAGGTACGCCAGATCGCCATTGACGCCGCCAAGCAGAACAACGTCACCGTACATGAGCGGGGAACTGTTGCGGTCATTCAAGGCCCGCGCTTTTCCAGCAAAGCCGAGAGCCGCTGGTTCACGCAGAGGGGCTGGGACATCGTCTCCATGACCCAGTACCCGGAAGTTATCTTAGCCCGCGAACTAGAGCTGTGCTATGTGACACTCTCTCTCGTGACTGACTACGACGCCGGGCTGGTCTCGGACACCGCAGCGGTACAGGCGCACGATGTCCTCGCTGTGCTGGCCCAGAACACCGAAAACGTCAAGCGCGTCTTAAAGACAATCCTCGCGACATTGCCCGCCGAGCGCGTGTGTTCCTGCGCCGCATCGCTGAAATACGCCCGGATGTAGCGGCGTCGGGCCAAACCCTGTGCTGAAGCACACGGCTATTGGGCGCAGACGCCGAAAGCACCGCTTCTACACTGGTCAGCACTGGCTACCTGGAAGGCAGACCTGGAAAGCGCGGGGCTAAGACAAGATCAATCCATTCCCAGTGCGCCGAAGGCGTAGTTTTCGGCGTCCGCGCCCAATAGCCGTGTGCTTCAGCACAGGGTTCCTATATCTGCCTGATTGGAGTCATCATGAAAGCTCTGCTACTTGCCGCCGGTCGCGGCACCCGCCTCGGCCCGCTCACCGCGAACCAGCCCAAGCCCATGATCCCTATCGGCGGCGTCCCGATGATCGAGCGCATCATGTCGTCCATCGCCGGGGCCACGCCGATCCGCGAGTTTGTGCTGATTACCGGCTACAAGGCCGACATCTTGGAAGGCTACCTCGGTGATGGCAGCCACTGGGGCTGGAACGTGCAGTATGTCCCGCAGGACGTGCCGCGCGGGGTCGGCGACGCCGTCAACACCGCCGCGCCCGCCCTATCCGACGCCCCGTTCCTGATGACCTACGGCGACATCATGCTCGACCCTATAAACTACGGCCGCTTCGCCCAGGAGTACGACGCAGAGGGCGGCACGGAGACCATTAAAACCTATGTCGGCCTCAACTGGGTGGACGACCCCTGGGCCGGCGCTGCTGTGTATTTGGACGCCGACAGCCGCATCGAGCGCATCCAAGAAAAGCCCCCGAAAGGCACGGCGACGACCCACTGGAACAACGCGGGTCTCTTTATCTTCGACCCGCTCATCTTTGAGTATACGTCCAAGATCGTCCCCTCCGCACGCGGCGAATACGAGCTTCCCGACGCCATCACCGCCCTGATTAACGACGGCCACCCCACCAAAGGCATCGCTTTAGAAGGCAAATGGCGCGATGTCGGCACCCCCGAAGATTACGCCGCCATCAACGCCGAGTACGAAGGCGTGTGACGCATGAGCTTCTTTTGGGATACTCTGAAAGCAAGAGCGAATTACCAGAAGCACGGGGTATCCTTTGAGGAAGCGCAAAGCGTCTTTCGGGACCCGCTTGCAGTGAACTTTGATGACCTGCTGCATTCCGAACACGAGCGGCGCGAGATTATCATCGGCTACTCGGAACAAGGCCGACTGCTGTATGTCTGCTTTACGGAGCGCACACGCGACGTTCGGCTCATCAGCGCACGGGAAGCGACGCGCCGGGAGCGCAAAACATATGAAGACAACCTCTCCTGAAACACCGCAAGCTCAAACACCGCAAGAGCCGCCCCTATCCGACGAACTCGTAGAACAGCTCATGGCGGATGATATGCTGCCGGAGTACGATTTCGACTACAGCCAGGCCCGTCCTAATCGCTTCGCCGCCCGCCTGGCGGAGACGCGCATGATCACACTGGCCCCCGACATCGCCGCCGCCTTCCCCACCGAGCAGGCTGTCAACGACGCTCTGCGAAAACTGCTGGAACGCGATAAAGCCGCCACTTGACATCGTGAGCAAACGGTACGATGTCGGAACCCCCGAAGACTACGCCGCCATCAACGCCGAATACACGACTCTGTAAGCAAGAACTTGACATCTACAGGCTTTCCAGCATGAACAACTTCTATTCACTGCTGTATCTTCCGCTTGGAGGATTGCTCCTGCTCTGCCTGCGCGGCGGCTGGAAGTTTACTAAGGAGCGGCGGCAGCATTCGCGTGAGACCTGGCTGAGAACAGGCGGCGCATTGTTGGCGGTCATGCTGTTCACGGCGAGTTATGCAGTGATGGTCGTTACTCATGCTCATGCCTTTAAAGCTGCAATGCTTCTCGTTATGGCAATGGCTCTCGTGAACGCGCTGAGAACGACATTGCCGTTGAAGTCGGCAAAAAAATACGCCCCATGACCAACCCGTCTGAACTACTGCGCGTACTCGCGGATAAGAGAATTGTCAAGCTGCTGGGACTGCTTTGCGACGAAGCGTTGCCTTTGCACACGCTGGCGCGGGCCGCGAATCTGACGGAAGCCGAGACGATGTGCCACATTTGGTTTCTAAAGAGCATGGGGCTGCTGGAAGAGACGTTCGCGGAAGATGGCTTCCGGTGGCGGTATCAGCCGAAGCCGGTGTTTGCAGCGCTTGCGGCCTTGAAGCAGGACGCGAAGCCGGTTGGCGCAGGCGGCGGCGGGGAATGGACGGCGGAAGAGGCGAAAGTCTTGGGTGACTTCTTTGTGAATAACCGTCTGAAGACAATCCCGGCGCAGCGGAAGAAGCGTGAGGTTATCCTGCGGTATCTGGCGATGCAGTTTGAGTTCGGCAGAACTTATACCGAGCAGGAAGTCAGCTTTCGGCTGCTGGACTTCCATGAGGATTACGCCACTCTGCGGCGCGAAATGGTGGATACCAAGCTGATGCGGCGCGAGAACGGCATCTACGAGCGGCTTCCAGCGAAAGGATAGAGCGCGGTATAATGGTGTGAAGAGCCGGGGGCGGAAAGATAGGGGAAAACAATGGCGTTTGGGGAGAATGGATTGATCGAGAACGCGGTCGCGGCGTACACGCGGCAGTTTGGAGCGGCACCGGCGGCGGCGGCGATGGCGCCGGGGCGGGTCGAGATCATGGGCAACCATACCGACTACAACGGCGGCTTTGTGCTGCCCGCTGCGCTCGACAAGGCGACAGTCGTTGCGGGGGCGGCGACAGGCGGGGATACGATCACGCTTCATGCCGCGGACTTCCGGCGGACCGCGAAGTTCGATTTGAACGTGCTGGCGCGGGACACGCAGAATTCGTGGGCATCGTATGTGCTGGGCGTGGTGGACCAATTACAGCGGCAGGGGGTGCCGATCGGCGGCTTTTCGGCGGTCATCCACAGCAACGTTCCCGGCGGCGCGGGCTTGTCGTCCTCGGCGGCGCTGGAAGTGGCGACGGCGCTGTTTTTGAAGCAGTTGTTTCCGTATGATGCCAGCCCAATGCAGATCGCGCGGCTGTCTCAGCGGGCGGAAAACGAGTTCGTCGGGGTGCAGTGCGGCATCCTGGATCAGTTCTCGTCCGTCTTTGGCATTGACGGCGGCCTGCTGTTTTTAGACTGCCTGACGCTGGAACATTCGGCAGTGAAAATGGGCCGGGACGACATTGCGCTGGTGATTTGCGACTCGAATGTCAAGCACGCCCTGACCGGCGGCGATTACAACACGCGCCGGGCTGAGTGCATGGCGGCAGCGGCGCATTTTGGCAAGCAGCTTCTGCGCGAAGTCTCTTGGGACGAGTTCCTGGCCCGTGAACACGAGCTGCCGGATAACCAGCGCAAGCGGGCGAAGCATGTCCTGACCGAGGATCAGCGCGTACTGTCTATGCGTGACGCCGCCCAAAAAGGCGATGCTGCCAAGATGGGTCTGCTCCTTGCGGAAGGCCATATCTCGTGCCGCGACCTATTTGAGAACACGACGCCTGAGCTGGATTTGCTGGTTGCCCTGGCATCGCAAATCCCCGGCTGCATCGGGGCCAAGATGACTGGCGGTGGCTGGGGCGGCTGCACAATCAACCTGGTCTATGCCGAGGCCGCAGACGAGTTCTGCCGCGTCTTGGCCGCCGACTATAAAGAGCGCACCGGCACGATTGCGTCGGTCTATGCCTGCCGCGCCGCGCGAGGCGCTCACGCCGTCTCGCTCTGAATTCTTGTAAGGACTCACAACTATGACACCATTCACGACACGCACGGGCGGGTTTCCGGTCGGCTTCCGGCGGGGCGGCTGGGCCTGGCAGCGGGATCTGCCGGCGGCGATTGACTGGGCGAAAGCCAACAACTTCGGCGTCATTGACCTCTCGCGCGGCCCTGCCGACATTAAGACCGTGCAGGACGCCGGCCTGCGCGTCGGCTCGGTGGATATGATCAACTGGCAAGGGCTGACTGCTCTCGACGCTGCCAAACGTGCCGACGCGATCACGCAGATCGGCGAGTATGTCGCCGCCTGCGGCCCGCAGAACTACTTTGCCGTGATGGTCCCGGCGGACGGCAGCCGCCCCCGTGCGGAAAACCTCGGCCTGCTGATCGAGGGACTGCAAGCTATCTCCGGCCCACTGGACGCCGCCGGAGGCCGCCTCGTGATCGAAGGCTGGCCGGGCGCGGGGTCTTTGGTCTGCACGCCGGAAACATTCCGGGCCGTTTTTGCTGCCTGCCCCTCGCTGTCCATCGGCATCAACTATGATCCGTCGCACCTGATCCGCATGGGCATTGATCCCATTCGGTTCCTCAAAGAGTTCACCCCGCGTGTTGGCCATGTCCACGGCAAAGACACGCTGATACTCGCCGATGAGCTGTACGAGTACGGCCACGAGCTGCCCGCCGCCCACAAAGAAGACCCGTTCTGCGGCGCATCCGCCTGGCGCTACACCATCCCCGGCCACGGTGGCACGCCCTGGACTGAAGTCTGCCGCATCTTAGCCGACACGGGCTATAAAGGTGCGATCTCGATTGAGCTAGAAGACAGCGACTACCACGACAGCCCCGAAGCCGAGCAGCAAGGACTGCTGGACGCGGCGAAGTTTCTGGCAGGCGCTTAAAGCGCAAGGGGCGTCGCAATTTATTGCCACGCTTTATATGAAAGTAAAACAATGACAAACAAAACTATCGCGGTCGTGACCGGAGCCAGCAGTGGAATTGGGGCGGCGACCGCCCGGCACCTTGCCGCTGCCGGTTACGATCTTATCTTGGGAGCGCGGCGGATGGACAAACTGCAAGCTGTCGCCGAGCCACTGGGCGCGAAAGCGCTGGAACTGGACGTTACGGACGTCAAGAGTGTCGAAGCGTTTTGCGCTCAAATCCCCGCCGTCAACGTGCTGGTGAACAACGCGGGCGGTGCGCTCGGCGTGGAGCCGGTCGCCGAGTCTGTGGACGAGAAGTGGGAAACCATGTACGACTCGAACGTGCTGGGAACTATGCGGATGGTGCGCGGGCTGCTGCCGAAGCTGGAAGCGTCGGGGGCAGGGCATATCATCGTGATCGGCTCGGTCGCCGGAATTGAAGTGTATCCCGGCGGCGGTGGGTACACGGCGGCGAAGCACGCGGTCAAGGCCGTCACGGAAACGCTGCGGGTGGAGCTGGTCGGGAAGCCCGTGCGTGTGACCGAAGTGGCACCGGGGCTGGTCGAGACCGAGTTCAGCGTGGTTCGCTTCGGGGGCGATGTCGAGCGGGCGAAGAAGCCGTATTTGGGCATGACGCCACTGTCTGCCGATGATGTGGCCGATGCGATTGTCTGGGCCGTCACACGGCCTGCCCATGTCAACATTGATACGCTGGTCATTAAGCCGCTGGACCAGGCGACGGCAACTTTGATCCACCGCAAGACTGAGTAAAAGCAAGTCATGCTCTGTTATTATGTCACCGGCCACGGGTTTGGTCATGCCGTCCGCACCGCGCAAATTCTGAAAGCCTTGCCGCCGGAGCTGCCGCTGATTGTCAAAACGACCGCCCCGGAGCGGCTGTTCCGGGAAGAACTGCCGGGGCGCGAGTTTGTGTACGTCGCTGCCGAGTACGACTGCGGCTGCCTCCAGTCCGACAGCATTTCCGTCTTAAAGCGCGAAACGCTGACGCGCTACGGCGAAATTGCCCGCCATAACCAGGTGCATCTCCAAGACGAAGTCACTTTTTTGCGGGAGCGCGGCGTTAAGTGCGTCGCCTCCGACATTCCCTCGTTCCCGCTATACGCCGCCCATCAGGCTGGTATTCTCAGCGCTGCCGTGGGGAATTTCACCTGGCACGATATCTACGCGGAGTACGCCAAGACTGCTGAAGATGACAGGCTGCTGGCGCAGATGGCGGAAGAATATGCGTCAGCAACCGTTGCCCTGATTACTTCCTTGAGCCTGCTGTCCACGCTGGCCTTATTCCCCGACGCCGAGCGCGTCCCGCTGGTTGCCCGTCGGGGCAGCGTCATTCGCGATCTTCTGACGGAAGTTCTGGATATTCCCGCGGGCAAGCGTTTAGCGCTGCTGTACCTGGGCGGGTGGGGACTTGAGATTGACTGGCCGAGGTTGGAGCGCTTTGCCGATTGGGTGTTCCTGCTGGACAGGCCGTTGCCCGTTCCTCTCGCCAATGCCCGTGTGTTCGACCCTGGTGTCCTGCGCTACGCCGATGTCGCAGCGTCGGTGGACGCCGTTGTTTCTAAAGCCGGCTACGGAACCGTAACCGAGTGCATCGCAAACTCTGTGCCGCTGATTTACCTGCCGCGCCACGGTTTTGCCGAGCATGACGCGCTGGTTTCGGGGATGAATGAGTGGGGCGGCGGTGTCGAGATTTCGGAAGCTGCGTTTCACGCCGGCGACTGGAAAGACGCGCTTCATTCTGCGCTCACGCCTCGCTTAAACCCAGGCGCTTTCCCCACGGACGGGGCAGCAGTAATTGCCCAAAGACTAATGGAGATGTGCCGATGAGCCAGCCGAAAATTACCATGTATAGCCGTCCCGGCTGCCCCGATGTCGCACGGGCTTCTTATCACCTGCGTCAGCGCGGGCTAAACTGGGATGAAATTGATATTGATGCCGATCCGGACGCCGAAGCGCAGGTCATTGCCTGGACGGGACGGGCCGCGACCCCAACGCTCTGGATTGGCGACATAATGCTGGTTGAGCCGGACGGTGCGGAGATTGATGCCGCTCTGGCAAAAGCCGCATCAGTGGTAAAAGCCGTGTAAACAGGTCGGATATGCTATACTTATGCTGTGCCGAATGTGCTGACTGGTAGCCTTAGAGACCGCGTCGCCCTCGTCGGGCCGACGGCGTCCGGCAAGACCGCCGTGGGCGTTCTGTTGGCTCAGCGTCTCGGTGCGGAAATCGTGTCCGCGGACTCCATGCAGGTCTACCGCCGCATGGACATCGGCACAGCGAAGCCTACCGCCGCCGAGCAGAGCCAGGCCACTTTTCATGCCATCAACGTTGCCAACCCGGACGACGAATGGACTCTGGCGGACTTTCAGCAGCTAGGCGACCGCGCGTGCTATGAGACAGCGCCGCGCGGCAGGATCCCACTTCTTGTCGGCGGAACCGGGCTGTATATGCGGGCGCTGACGACCCGGCTGGACATCCCCGCTGTCCCACCTGATGACGCTTTGCGCGAGAAGTGGCGCGAGTTCGCCGAAACTCATGGCAACGCGAGGCTGCTGGCGGAAGTAGCACAAATAGATCCGGATGCGGCCGCGCGGCTGCATGTCAATGACATCGGGCGGCAGGTTCGCGCTTTGGAAGTGTATGCCGCGACGGGCCGTACCCTGACCGCGCTTCATGCCGAGAATCAGGCAATTCAGAGCAAGGCGAATCAGAGCGGCGAGTATCCGCAGATGTTCGGCCTGCGTTTCAGCGACCGCAATCTGCTGTACCAGCGCATCGAAACGCGCGTGGACCAAATGCTGTCGGACGGGCTTCTTGCCGAAGTCCAAAGCTTACTAGACGCGGGCTACTCCGCGAACTTGAAGCCGATGCAGTCGCTCGGTTACCGGCATATGACCGCATTTCTCGCAGGCGAGACCAACTGGGACACGGCGATTGAAACGCTCAAACAAGATACACGGCGGTTTGCCAAGCGCCAGATGATCTGGTTCCGCGCTGATCCGCGCGTACAGTGGCTCGATGCCGACGGCCAGACGGCGGAGCAGCTTGCGGAGGCCATTTTTAGTTTGACACAAAAGGCAGCACAGACGATATGAACAAACCGCAGATGAACCTCCAGGACCTCTTCCTCAATCAAGTCCGCAAGGAAAATGTCGGCGTGATGATTTACCTCCTCGGCGGCGTCCAGCTTCGCGGCAACGTGCGCGGGTTCGACTCGTTCACCATCCTTTTGGACAGCCCCGGCAAGCCGGTCCAGCTTGTCTACAAGCACGCCATCACCAGCATTGTCCCGATGCGGCCCATCCAGAACCTATACGCCGAGTCTTTGCGCGAGGGGGCAGCGCAGGCTAATCCCAGCCCGACCGCCCCGGTGACGGTTCCCGCCGCCGCCGCGCACCCGGATGCCGCCGTAACCGTGCAGACGCCAAATCCTGCTCCGGCGTCCGCGACGCCCGAAGCCGCTCAAACCGATCCAATTTCCTAAACACGCTCCTGGCAGGAACACTCTCATGCACTTTACGAAAATGCACGGCATCGGCAACGATTTTGTCCTGGTCAACTGCCTTGGCGCAGACGGCGGCGCACTGCTCGCTGAGTGCCGCCAGCAGGCGGTCCCTCTGTGCGACCGGAAGTTCGGGATCGGCGGCGACGGCGTAATCACTTTGCTGCCTGGTGAAACCGTGCCATTCGCGATGCGGATGTTCAACCCCGATGGCACCGAGGCCGAGATGTGCGGCAACGGCATCCGCTGCTTCGCCAAATTCCTCTTTGACCGGGGGCTGACGCAGGGGCAGCATGAAATCGCGGTCGAGACCGGCGCGGGCCTGCTGCACCTCCAAATTATGGTGGGGCCGGACGGCAAAGCCGCCACCGTGCGAGTGGATATGGGCGAGCCGGTGCTGACACCGGCTCAAATCCCGGCTATCCTGTCCGACACCGACACCCCGATCATCAACGCGCCCTTGACACTCGCTGACCGCACTCTGCACGTCACCGCCGTTTCGATGGGCAACCCTCATGCGGTCGTCTTTGTCGAAAATGTCAAAGACTATTCCGTGGAAACGGTCGGTCGGCAGGTCGAGCATCACCCGGCCTTCCCGCGGCGCACCAACACCGAGTTTATTCAGGTCGTTTCTGACCACGAAATTATCTTCCGCGTGTGGGAGCGCGGCGCGGGAGAGACTCTCGCCTGCGGCACCGGTGCCTGCGCGGCAGTCGTCGCGTGTGTGCTGAACGGTAAAACGGGCCGGAGCGTCCTAGTCCACCTGCCCGGAGGTGATTTAGACATTGAATGGTCAGAGACCGACAACCATGTTTACATGACAGGCGCGGCTGCGGAAGTTTTCGAGGGGGAGATTTAAGGTACCTCACCCCGCCTCGTTCCTCGGTGACCCTCTCCTTAAGCAAGGAGAGGGTTAGGAAGAGATAAAAAGTGGCAGCCCCTTGTCGCTAGTTCCTTCAGAATAATCTTTACCCTTTCCTCTCGGAAGGAGAAGGTCGCCGAGGAACAAGGCGGGGTGAGATGACTAGAGCCGCAGCAGACGCTTCGCATTCTCAAACGCAATTAAAGCAAACTCTCGCTCGGTAAAAGCAGAGCGGTCGTTTTTGAGGGCGCGTTTCTGGGAGTAGAGCGGAAAGTCGGAGCCGAACAGCAGGCGCTCCGGGCCGAGCTTGTCGCACAGGTGGCGCAGAAGGCGGGGCGGCTGCCAGCTTGTTTCTAGATAGAGGTTGGAGTAGACGAGAGCGGCTTTGAGCGCCGCGCCGGGCGTGTCCTACCCCGAATGATCGCAGACGAAAGTTAGCGTGGAGAACCTGGACAGCAGCCGGTGCAGGGCAGACGGCCAGGGCGTTTCCAGCAGGCCTGCGTGGAACTTGAGGCCGGCAGTGGGCCGCGTCAGCAGGTGGGCAAAATTTCCCTGGTAAGCTGGGTTGTGCGGGTCGCACGAGCCGAACGGCAGCAGCAGGTCCGGCAGGTGGGCGCAGGTGTCCAGCACTTTCTTTGTCGGGACGAACGGGTCTATCGCGACGACAACCGACTGCGTGATGCCGTTCGTGGCCATTTCGGCCAGCAGGACAGGGGCAAAGTGCGGTAGCAGTCATCCCCGGCAGCAGGCATCAGGCTGCCCGGCGTCGTGATATGGCAGTGAAAGTCAATAATCACACGCGCAACATACCCATTTGTCCTGTGCCTGAGTTGCCGCCTGGCAGAAAGTATGATACAATCAACAGTATGCGGGCAGTAGACATCATCCAGAAAAAGCGGCGCGGCGACGCGCACACGGCGGCGGAGATCAGTTTCCTGATCCAGAACTATGTGCATGGCGCGATCCCCGACTACCAGATCAGCGCCTGGCTGATGGCCGTCCTGTGGCGTGGTTTAACCGAGGAAGAAACGTTTGCGCTGACCTCGGCCATGGTCGCGTCGGGCGACACGCTCGATTTGTCGTCACTGTCCGGCCCGTGCGTGGACAAGCATTCCACCGGTGGGGTAGGGGACAAAACGACGCTGGCTGTCGTCCCGATCTTAGCGTCGGCAGGCGTTCAGGTCCCGAAGATGTCTGGGCGCGGCCTCGGTCACACCGGCGGCACTTTGGACAAGCTGGAGTCGCTCGGCAGCACACGCACGGCGCTGACCACGGATGAAATCCTCGCGCAAGTCGGGACGGTGGGGGCGTGCATCTGCGCCCAGACCAGCCGGCTTGTTCCCGCCGACCGCCTGCTGTATGCCCTGCGTGATGCCACCGACACGGTCGAGTCCCTGCCGCTGATTGCTGCCAGTATCATGAGCAAGAAGATCGCCGGCGGCTGCCCCTTCATTGTGCTGGATGTGAAAGTCGGCGGCGGAGCATTTATGAAGACTCTGCCGGAAGCCAGAGAACTTGCCGCACTGATGATTCGAATCGGCGCGTCACATGGACGAAAAACGGTCGCTGTGCTGTCGGATATGGATGTCCCGCTCGGTTACAACGTCGGTAACCGGGTGGAAGTGCGCGAAGTGGTTTCCTTGCTTCAAAACAACGTATGGGCCGAGACGCGCCTTAAAACTGTAGTCTGCACACTGGCCGCTGCCGGGTTCCTGCTGGCCGGGCGCGTCGCAAGCCTTGATGAAGGCCATGCGCTCGCAGGCGCACAGATCGCATCGGGGGCGGCGTTTGAGAAGCTCGCGGAGATCGTGCGGGCGCAGGGCGGCGATCCGGAATATCTCGCGCATGCTGCCAAGCCGCCGATCGCAAAAGTCAAGCGGGAGGTTCGAGCGGAACAAAGTGGCGTCGTCCGCCATGTGGACGCCGAAGCGGTCGGCCTCGCTGCCATGCGCCTCGGCGCGGGCCGGGCGGCGAAAGAGGACCCGATTGACCCGACTGCCGGGGTCGTTCTGCGGGAAACGGTCGGCTGCACGGTGGCGGAAGGCAACATCATCGCGACCCTCTACACTGGAAGTGAGATTGCCGCACGGGAAGTCGCATCGCAGGTCCTCGCGGCGTTTCAGATCGGCCCAGAGCCGCCCGTTCTGCCACCGGTCATTTACGAAATTATTGGCCTTGAAGTCTAAAATCTCTCCTGAGCGACAGGCGCTTTACGCCCTTCTGTGCGCTGAGTTTCACTGTCTCAACGCAGCTCACTTTGAAGGCCGGTTGACCCTGCCTGAAATCGTGCTGTCCACGCGCAAGACCTTTGGCGGTTACTACCAGCCATCACGCCACCGAATTGTCTTGAGCTGGCAGGCCTACACCGAATATGGTCTGCCAGAAACCATGAACACGTTTCGGCACGAAGTTGCACATATCCTCCACCCGAACCACAGCGCGTCGTTCTGGGCCGTTGCCCTCGCGCTGGGTGCGACGCAGAGATATGCCAGCCCGCCGCGTGTCGTTCGTGCCCGCCGCTACATTTATGCCTGCCTTGTGTGCGGCAGGCGCGTCGAGCGTCATCGCCGTCTTCGGACGGCCTCTTGCGCCTCCTGCGACCGTGCCTACAACCCTCGCTATGCCCTTCAGCTTGTCACAGGCTGAGTTGAGCCGCCAAACGATTGTCTCACATCCGATACCCAGCATGGTATATTGAGAGCGAAGCACCAGCAAAAGGTAACCAGTATGCAGACACATCCACTCCGAACTTCTCTCACCGCCGGCGCGATTGTCACAGTCTTTCTTCTCGCGGGCTGCCATGACGACACGCCGCCCGCCCCGACCATCGTCACGCCCCCGTCGGCCTCGAACACCGCGGTTGTCCCATCGGGAACGATGTCCGCGCCGGGCGCTGTGACCACGGCGCAAGTGCCGGACACGAAGATCAACACCAATGCCGGACCGGGCGGCTCAAGCGGGACCGATTCGGCGCTTGCCGACCAGATCAACACGGCTATTGTTCACAACAAGCAGATGACTGGCTCGCGCGTCGAAGTCGTCGCCACCGCCGGGATCGTCACGCTGAACGGCACGGTGCAGAACCAGCAGCAAAAAGGGCTGGCCCAAACGACGGCCCAGAACGTGCCGGGCGCCGGCAGCATCAAGAACAAGCTCCTGATCGTCACCACCGGCGGAGCCAAGCCGAAGCCGATGGTCGTCACCAAAACCATTGTGATCCACGATCAGGCCCAGGCCTCGCCATCCGAGACCGGCACAGCCCCTGACGACGGCACGCAAACCCCGCCGCCGGATACTTCGGCTCCGGCGACCGGACAATCCGCCACGCCGCCTGCGCCCCCCGTCAGCAGCGGCACGACAGGGCAGTAGCCACGACTAGCGCCGGGCGTTGAAAATCACTTTCGTCCCGTCCCGCTCCAGGCTGAACGGCAGTTCTTTCATGTCGGAAAGCACGTCGCGGACAGCCGATTGGCGGTCAGGGGGGCAGTACAGCAGCAGGAAGCCGCCCCCGCCTGCCCCGGCGACCTTGCCGCCGGTGGCTCCGGCATCCAGTGCACTTTCATAGAGCGCGTCAATCTCCGGGCTGGAAATGCGGCCTGCCATCTGTTTTTTCCATTCCCAGCCCGCGTGCATCAGCCGGCCGACTTTGTTCATGTTGCCCTCGGTGAGCGCCGCTTCAACTTCGGGAACCTGTGCCTTCATGCGGTCTAGAAACACGCGCTTGTCCTCAATGTTAGCCTTCTGTTCACTAAGAATTGTGTCAGCCTTGCGCGTGATGCCGGTGTAAAACAGCATGAGGCACTCGCCGAAGCGCCGGCGTTTTTCCTCAGATAATTCAACGGCCAAAGCGTCCACGGAATCATCGGCGCGGAACTCGAAGCGCCGCAAATTGCCATAAGCGGCGATGTACTGATCTTGCTTACCGATAGGCTTGCCCAAGATGTCTATCTCAATTTGGCACGCCTGCTGCGCCAGCATTTCGGCGGTCGCCAAGCGTCCCTGGTAAGCGTGCATCGCGTGGAGCAAGCCGACCGTGACCGTGCTGGACGATCCCAGGCCGCTGCCCGCGGAGGGGATGTCGGCCATCGTCGCGATCTCGACCCCGCCGGTAATCCCCGTCAGCAGCATGCACTCGCGGACCAGCTCATGCTCGATCTGCGAAACTTCATCTACCATCTCAGTGCGCGTGTAGCCGACCCGGATTTTGGAGTCGAACCGCTCTTTAATGACAACATAGATATACTTGTCAATCGCCGACGAGAGGACCGCGCCGCCGTCTTTCTCGTAGTAACCCTTGAAGTCGGTCCCGCCGCCGGCAAACGAGATGCGAAGCGGAGTTTGTGTAATAATCATAGGTCTTTCGCAATTAAGGGAGTTCCAGTGTAAAGCTGTCACCGAGGATGCTGTCTCGAACTCGTGCGCCGGGCGCGACTTTTGCGCCGGTCAGCAGAATAGTGTCCGTGACCACAGCACCGTCGCCGATTTCGGTGCCGTCGCCGATGACATTCCGTCCGGTGAATGTTACATCGCGGCCAATCTGGGCTGTCGGCGCAACCCAAAGCTTTGGATTGTCAAAGCGTACTCCGGTGCGGCCCGCCAGCAGATCAAAATTCGCCTGCCGGTAGGCTGCCGGTGTTCCTGTGTCCTGCAAATAGCCGCCGAGCGGCGTACCGTATAGCGCCTTGCCTTGTGCCAGAAGGGCAGGGAAAATGTCGCGCCCAAAGTCTGCCGGAGCCTCTTCGGGAATGCTCTCAAAGATCGCCGGGTCCAGCACATACACGCCCGCATTGGCGGTATTGCTGAAGATTTGGTCCGCGGGCGGCTTCTCGACAAACTGTGTGATGCGGCTGTCCTCATCCAGGCCGACAATGCCTGCCGCTGACGGATTCGGATGCTCGAACAAAGCGACTGTGCCGACGCCGGCGTGACCGGCATGGAACGCACTGAGGCGGCGCAGGTCGGCAGAGACCAGATTGTCCCCATAGATCACAAAGAACGGCGCGTCTTGCAGTATGCTTTGCGCGGCTTTGACGCCGCCTGCCGTGCCGCGCAAGGTCTCCTCAAATAAGTAGTGCAACCGGACACCCGCAAACTCAGCTCCGAAATACTCTGGGATGCTCTGCGGCCGGTGGAATAGATTGATCGCCGCCTCGGTGACGCCTTCGCCCGCCAGCCAGACCAAAGTACGCGCCAGCAGCGGTGCCCCGACGATGGGAACCATCGGCTTGGGAAGGGTCGCCGTCAGTGGGCGCAGCCGTGTTCCTTCGCCCGCCGCCAGTATCATCGCCTTCATGCTGCATTATAGCAGGGATTTGACAACGCGGGCAATCGCCGCCATAATACGGGCATGGAAAAAAAAGCGATACACACTGAAAGCGGGCCTCTGCAAGGAGCGCCGTACACGCCCGCCGTGCGGGTTGGCCCGTTTGTTTATGTTTCGGGACAGTTGCCGCTCGACCCAGCGACCAGCCGGATTGTGGAGGGGGACTTTGAGACACAGGTGCGCCAATGTCTGCGGAACCTCGCCTCCGTCTTGAAGCAAGAGGGATTAGGGTTGGACAGCATCGTCAAGACGACAATTTTTCTGAAAGACCTCAACAATTTCGCTGCGCTGAACACGGTCTACGGGCCTTATTTCACTGGGGTCAAGCCTGCTCGCTCGACCGTCGAAGTTGCCCGCCTGCCGCTGGATGTCATGGTGGAGATCGAAGCCATCGCCGTCGCACCCGATGCGTGACATGGTCCTACAAGGGAAAGCCTCCGGGAATACTCCCGGAGGCTTTTGTCGTGATGGTTAATCGGAAACGATTTTCTTCGAAGGCCGTCCACGTCGGCGCGGCGCGTCTGGGGTCGCCGGGGTGTCCGTCGCCGGGTTCGCTTGACGCAGGGCTGCTGCCCGCTGCCCGCGCATCTCGCCGCCGCGACGGCCGATCTCAGCATAGAACTCCGTGCCGCGCTCGCGCTTTACAGTCTCGCCGCCCTTGCGGCCGATGCTCTGGTAAAACGACGGTCCATAGCGGTTCTTGACGGTCTCGCCACCTTTGCGCCCAGCTTCACGGGCAAGGTCCGGGTTTGCGGCGAAACCACCTTCTTTATCATGATCATGCGAGCCACGATGGGCTTCTGCGATTTTACGCGCTCCTTCGGAGCCTGCGGTTGGTCCTGGTTTTGCCATAATTTTTCCCTTGTACTGCTTTCTTTCTAGGAATTTGGTGTTGTGTTGTCGAGTTAAATGGTTTCTGCCGAGTGTTCCACCGGCATCTCCGCCTGGGCAGTGAGCTGTTCTTTGGTCTCCTGCGCGGCTTGCTTACCAGCATCCACGGCTTCAGCAATGCGCGACTTTTGGTCGTCGGCCACTGCTTTTGTCGTGTCTACCAGACTCTGAGCGCTGTCCTTAACCGAGGCAATCGTGTCGTTCGCTGTGGCGGTCAAGTCTGCGGCTTTGGCCTTGACGGTATCGGAAACTTCGCCTGCTTTGGCTTTTGCACTGTCCACTGTGTCGTTGGCCTTGCCAGAAATTTCGGCGGCTTTTGTTTTTGCAGTATCCGACAGATCTGCCGCTTTGGCTTTTGCCGTGTCGGAGTATTCATTGGTCTTCTGCTTGATTAAGCCGCGTGTTTCCTCACCGCCTTGAGGAGCATACAAAAACGCGAGCAAGGCTCCCAGGGCGCTGCCAAGCAGCAATCCCGTCACAAACCCACCGCCATTTCCGTTCGCTTTGACCGTGTCCTCTTCGGCACGATGAGGGACGTTCATGTTCTCTGCCGTGCTACCGGTGTCCACACCCGCGCTTCCGGCACCGAACCCTTTTGCGCTCACATTTTTTTCGATTTCATTATCCGCCATTTTTTGCTCTGCCTCTTGGTAACTCAGTCTTCGCTACTCTGCCTTCTTGTCGTACTTTTTCGCGTTCCGCTCCTGCACGTCTGCCTGGGCACTGTTTCCAGAACCCGAGTGGGCGTAAACCGCAAAGCCTTTTGTAACGCCATTGATTAGGCTGCTGACATTGATCAACGGCCCGATTACCGCGCTTTGTACGACGCCTGCTGTCTTTTCGACACGACCGGAAACGTCGTCGGTCAGCGCTTCACCTTTTACTAGCACTTGATCGGCCTTCGCGCCAACGTTTGTGGTCACGCGCGTTACCGTATCCACGGCATTGGAAGCCTTGCCGATCAATGGATCCAGTTTGTCCGTCATCGTTGCCAGCAGCGAGACAAGCTTGTTCAGCGCAAACGCGATTGCCCCAAAAAGAGCCACTGTGATCAGCGAAAAAAGGCCGCCGAAGATCAGCAGAGAAATCTCCGCCCAGGTTTCTAAATGCATTTATAAAGTTCTCCGCACACTCAAGCTTGCGTTCATATACCCTGACCTCCCCGCCCGCTAAACGGCGCCGCGGAAATCGCTTGCGGCCAGCCGTGCGTCCAAATCCGCCAGCGCCCGCGCCCGATGGCTGATTTGGCTTTTCTCACCTGCCGTCAGTTCGGCCACTGTTCGCCCGAACTCCGGCACAAAGAACAGCGGATCATAGCCGAAGCCGCTCGTACCCTGCGGCCTGTCTAGAATTCTGCCTTCGCAGGTACCTTCAGCTTCCACGCTTTCTCCATCCGGCCAGGCCAGCGAAACCACGCAGACGTAATAGGCTGTGCGCCTCTCAGCACTGATGCCCGACAGCCGCGACAGCAGCCCCGCGTTCCGGTCTGCATCCGTGGCACCCTCGCCGGCCCACCGGGCCGAATGCAGACCCGGCTCGCCGCCGAGCGCATCCACGCACAGCCCTGAGTCATCCGCCAATGCCGGCAGCCCCGTCGCAGCCGACAGCGCGGCTGCCTTCAGCCGCGCATTCTCCGCAAATGTCGCTCCCGTCTCATCTACGCTCGGCAGCGGTGCTGGCCAGCCTTTGGGCGTCAGCAGCTCAACATCCCGCCACCGCTCCCATTGACCCAGCAGAAACCGGAACTCTGCGATTTTACCTGCATTCGTCGTCGCCAGCATGAGTTTTTGCATTTTTAGTTTAGTGTCCTGCATTCAGCGTCAGCAGCCGTAGGAGAAGATAGCCCAGCCAGAGCAGCGAGCTGATAATCCCGCAGATGCGTCCTGCATTCGCCAGTCCGCGCTGCGATGTGTCATAGCTATCCTCTTCCGACTCATCTATCGTGCGAACTGCATTCGTCCCCATGCTCCACGCTATCAACCCAAAAACGGGGCAGAGAACGAACCCTAGAATGCCGTAGACTAGGATTGAAGCTCCGTTGACTGACTTCATCGCCTGCTGCCTTTCTAGCTTCATGCTCCCGTCACATCAAGCGCTTCCAGCCACCGGCGACACAAGATGCTGCACAGAACTTCCCAGCTTCAACGAATACACAGGAAACTGTTCAGATTCACCGTTGAGGTGCCAAAGCCAGCGCACCTGCCGAAAATGTTGCAAGTCCCAGCCCTGAACATCGCTGAAGCGTTCGCTAAAGTCGTAGCCGCCCACGATTTCGCCAACTCCGTAAACCTGCTGAGTGCCAATCCGTAATACGACAACATCGTCATGTTTCACGTCTTCGGCAAAGCGCCTAATAATTCCCGCTTTTGTCGTCGTCCATCCGGCCATAAGCATCGGCGTTTTGCAGTCGGGCCAGGCACCGTAACGGCCCGGACCGAAGATGACCACGTTTTGCTCCAAGCAGAACTTCGCATAATGCGTTTCTTTGCCGTTACCCGCCGCAGTCTGCCAAGCTGTCTTGCCCTCGATGTCCATACCTGCCTCCTACAAAAGCCCGTCCAGTGCTTCGCGCTGCTTGGCGAGCATCTGGCGAATGCCGCCGTGGGCCAAATCCAGCAGACGGTTGAGGCGGTCACGGTCGAACGGCGCTCCTTCAGCAGTTCCCTGAACCTCGATGAAGCGGCCGGTGTCGGTCATGACGATGTTCATGTCCACCGACGCTTGCGAGTCTTCTTCGTAAGCCAAATCCAGGCGCTCTTCGCCTTTGACGACGCCGACGGAGACAGCCGCGACCCATTCGGTTATCGGCATTGTTTTGATCTGACCTTTACCTCGCATCCATGATAGGGCTTCCACCAGAGCGACAAACGCGCCGGAAATGGCGGCGGTTCGAGTGCCGCCGTCAGCCTGCAACACGTCGCAGTCCAGCGTGATGGTGCGCTCGCCGAGCGCATCCATCTCGACTACCGAGCGCAGGGACCGGCCCACAAGGCGCTGGATTTCGACCGTGCGCCCGCTGGGCTTTTGGGTGTCGCGCGATGACCGGGTATGGGTCGCGCGGGGCAGCATGGAGTATTCGGCGGTCAGCCAGCCGGTGCCTTTGCCTTTGAGAAACGGCGGAACTTTGTCTTCGACACTGGCGGTGCAAAGGACTTTCGTCTGGCCGACTTCGATCAGGCACGAGCCTTCGGCATAGCGGGCGTAGGAGCGGGACAGGGTGATCGGGCGGTACTCGCCAAGGGCGCGGCCATCTTCACGGGGCATGGAAAACCTCTTTAAACGTGGGATTTGGGTGTAGAATGACGGCAGTATACCCGCTAAAGCGCAAGCGGCGCGACCGAGGCAATGGGCGCACCGAGCAGGAGCGAGGCGAAGCGCCGGAAGTCTTCGGGATCGCCTGATGCGGCGAATGTGATGACCCCGGCGGAGCTTTCGGGGAAGGCAGACGGCGGCAGAAATGCCAGCGCGGCCCGAACGGCGGCTTCTGACGGGTCAACGAATGCCGGCTGGAAGTGCGGGTCGCCGATCTTGGCGATGGCACACTGAAGTGCAGGCAGCAGAAAGGGGAAATGGGTGCACCCGAGGATGATGGTCTGCGTCCCGGCGGCGTGCAGCGGCCGCAGGTATTCCAGCGCCGCATCCTGGGCTTCTTCGGTCTCGGCATGGCCTGCCTCGACAAGCGGCACAAACTTGGGGCAGCCGATTTCGAGGATGGGGCGGCTGGGGTCAAGAACCTGCACAGCTTCGGTAAATGCGCGGCTTCTCGCCGTCGCATTGGTCGCCAGCACGCCGACCGGGCCAGTCGTCCCGGACACAGCGGCCTGGGCACCAGGCGCAATCGTGCCGACAATCGGCAGAGCAGAGAACCGGCTTTGGGCGGCGTCTAGGCCCGCGACAGTGGAAGTCCCGCTTGCCATGAGGACGATCTTGACCCCAGCGTCCACAAGGCGATCCGTGAGCTTCAGGGCCAAATCGCGCACGACGGCAATCGGCTTGTCGCCATAGGGGACATTCGCGGTGTCCGCAAGATACAGCACCGATGCGCCCGGAGCTTGACGCTGGATTTCGCGCAGAACCGAGAGACCGCCGAGGCCGGAGTCGAACACGCCGATGTCCGCCTTTGGGAGCGTTTTGACTGGAAGCATTAGGGGCTGCCTTTGGCTTCCAGCGCCGTACCGGGGCGAGCAACGTCCATCGGGCCATCCGCGGTGAACTCGCCGAACGACTGAACAGTCTGGCCCTGCACTTTGATCTGGTATTGACTGATCTCCGGGAACTGGCCCAGCGTCAGGGCAATCGCCTTTAAAGCAGTGCTTTGGGCATCTTCGCCGCCAGTCTCATTGACAGGATTTCGCGAGAAGTCCAGCATCGCGACCCCGCCGTCTACTGAAATGCCGCGCAGGGCCACGCCCGGCGCAAGCGGGGAATGCCGCTCTTCCAAAAGCGCATCAACGGCGTCTTTGGCAGGCGATTCGGGGTGCTTGACCGCGACCTCACGTGGCATCAGCAGAGTTTCTTCCGTCGTTGCTTTTGGGTTCAGCACGTACACGACGACTTTTGCAGGGGGTGTGGAGGGAAGGATCGCCGACGGCTGGGCCGTCGGCGTCGCAGTTTGAGACTCTGCCGGCGCTGGGCTGCTACGTGTCGCTGCCGGGCCGTGGCAGCCGGACGCGAGCAGTCCCAGCCCGGCGGCAAGGCAGGCGGCGGCAAAGAAACGGTTCAATTAGCGCGGACTCCCGATGGCACTGACAGCCTCGCTCGGCAGAATTTGCGCGGAGCGTAGCATCCGCACCTGGTCAGCGATAAAGTCGCGCAGGCCGGCCGTCACTCCTTCGGCGATCCGCTGCTGCCCCGCGTCGTCCCGCAGGATCGCCAAATCCCGGTCGTTGTTCATGTAGCCGGCCTCCACCAAGACCGCGGGCATCTCACTCCCGCGCAGGACCGCAAAGCCAGCGGTGGGGAAGCGGATGAAGTCGGTTTTGACCCCATTATAAGAAATTCCAGATGTTTCACTGATGCGCCGCCCAATGTCTGAAGCCATAAGCCGGCACACGGAGTTGTGACCGTGAAAGTAAATCGTCGTCCCCGCCAGCGTATTCCGGCCGGCATCGCTGGAGTCGCAGTGAATGGAGATAAAATAATCCGCGTGACGGTTGTTTCCGATGAGAGGCCGCGAGTCAGGAGTGGTGTAGAAGTCGCTGTTGCGGGTCATAATTACCGTCGCCCCGTTTCGCATCAGCACAGTCTGAACACGCCGGGCAATGGCAAGGGTGATGTCTTTCTCGAACACGTCGGGATGAGTCTGAGCAGAGGAGCCGGGGTCTTTGCCGCCGTGGCCGGGGTCAATGACAATGATCTTGCCTGCGAGTGAGACCGAGGTCGGAACCGACGGCACGAACGGCCCAATGGGAGCGACCGGCGCGACAATCGCTTCCGGCGCGGAGGGGTCAGACGTGATGACGCTGATGAGATAGGTCATGCCGCTGTCGGTCGGGTGGCTGTCTACTGTGAAGCCGACCATGCGGGACAAGTCCAGCACGACCCGCCCGAACTTGGTCTGCGGGGTCAGCAGCCGTCCCACGCGGATCGCTTTAATGACCGGATTATCTACGGCTTGACTGATCTTCACACCCTTGTCTAAAACCGCTCCCGCGAGATCAAACGCCAGCCGGTTGGGGCTGTCCAGCGTTTCAGTTCGGTACTTGGCCGGGCCGTCCGTGCTGACCGTGATCTGTGTCAGCGCCGGGCTGACGACTTTGTAGTCAACGCTGGTGATCGTGACGACGTGCGGGTTAAGCGGCAGATGCGGCGCTGCCGCAGCTACGAGATGAGGTGGGGCGGCGGACGGTGGGGGCGGCGCGGCGGGATTGGCGGCACCGCCAAGCGCGACTTTGACTTGGCTGGTCTCGATTCCGCTCAGGACTTGAAACGGCTTCGCACCTTTGAGATCAATCGTGATCCGCACAGTCTGACTATTGATCTGCCCGGAGCGAATCTGCGCGATGTCCCCGCCGCTGACCGGAACGCTTGCCGGAGCCGTTCCTAAATTCATTCCGTACAAGTCCACATACAGCCGCTCCGGGCTGCTGATGCGCCGGACACTGTAGTAGACGGGGTAGGAGGTGTAAATAGAAAGCTGGTCGAGGTTCTGGCGCACCATCTGGAGCCTAGCCCGGACGGTCAGCGTCGCGGTTGTCGGCTGCCAGTCGGTCATGCCGCCGAGCGCCAGCGCCACTTTCTGGAATTGAACGCAGTACCGTTGATTAGTCAGCGTGTACGGTATCGTAATCTGCTGCCCGCTCGCTGCCGTAATCGTCACCGTCCCGTTTGAGTTCGGGCGGTAGTTTGCGCCCATCAGCCGCACGGCATCCACCGGTGCCATGACCTGTCCGTCGGTCCCGACATAGGGCTTGACCTGAAACGGCACCACATGCCCGCCGATGAGTATGGTCGCAGGCGTCGGAGCAGCGTAAGCGCCCAGCACCGGCAGAAAAAGAGAAAGAACCGCAAATGGTAATCTTAACTTCATAATTGCTGTTTCCTGTACTGTCTATTTGAGTGTCCGTACAAGGCCGTACAGCATTTTAACACAGGTTTGACTCATCGGTCAAGTTTCTTTTACGAGAGAAACGCTGTGATAATCATAAACCGTCGTTTCCTGAAACCCACAGGCTTTGTAGATGGACAGCGCCGCCGGATTTTCCGTCGCCACATCCAGCGCGAACCGCGTCTGTCCTTCCGCCCGCAGCAGTGTCAGAACCGCTGCCAATAGCTGCCGCCCAAGCCCACGCCGCCGATGCTCCGGCAATATGCCCACGCCGCGAATGTAAATGCCGTCGCCTTTGTCTACGACGCCGATTTGCCCGACTCGTGTTCCCTCAGCGCCCGCGAAAAAGTACCGCGACTCCGGCTCGGCCAGCCGCACCAAGAACTTTTCAAGCGGCTCTTGTTTTCCAAATATCTGCGCCGTCATCCGCACCAGTACCTCTACTTCTGCCACGTCCACACGCTGAAGCTGTATCTGTCCGGCATCAAGCACCGGCATCTCTGCGAGCGCTGCTTCCATCCGGTACTCTGAAAAGACGTAGGGCAGCTTCAATGCCTGAACCGCTGCCTGCCCTGACTCCGAGTTCCGGTAGTTGATTGCCAGCATCTCTGTTGCATGGATTCGCTGCGCTTCCGCCCGCGCCGCCGTCAGCAGGCGCCTAAAAATCCCCTGCCGCCGAAACTGAGGAGACACCGCCGCCGTCCATTCCAGCTCCCCGCGTCCTTCCAGAAACGCATAGCCTGCCAAAGTATCTCTATCGTAGCAGCAAAAACTGCTGTTTATATCTGGCATCCCTTCCGCCACCGCCTCCCAGTCCAGTTTCAGCGTCACGCCATCTACGCGCTTTACTTCGTCCGCCAGCGTCTGAACTTGCCGTAATTCCGGCAAATCTAAACGGTGTCTCGCCAGAATTTCGGCTTGGTGCATTGGGTGTTCCATAAAAGAGAAAAGGGCAGAAAATAAAGATGAGTTGTGTTGACGCGGGCTGTTTCAATCCTATTTATTCAATGATACCATAGTTTGTCGTGACGCAACAAAAAAGCCGTCCTGCTAGTGAGCAGGACGGCTTCTGTGAATGGTGGAGGCGGAGGGATTTGAACCCTCGTGTCGAGCAGCGAATACGCAGGCTTCTACAAGCATAGCCGGTCGTTTGAATTTCGCACGGAGGCCGCCGGTCGGCAGGCTGCCCATCGCGCTAGCTGTCCTTTAGTTCCCGTCTGCGCCGGACCGCGGCTCGCTGACAGTAGCCCGCATATTTGACATCCGAACTTCCACTGGCGGGCGAGAAGGAAGGGGACGGGACGCCCGTAGGCGCCGCTTTAACTGTTTAGATTAGCCCTTGCGGGGAAAACTAAGCAGCCAGCGCGTAGGAACGCGCTGTGGTGAACGAAGTATTCTTCGCTTTTGTTTTTTTGCCGCTTTTAACGAGGCCCACGGCGCCTCGACTCGCAACCCACGCGATCAATCTCCCGATCGAAACCAATCGCCCCCATGTATTCTCTGCTATTATAACCCATTTCGCGGGAAAAGTGTTCCCAAATGATGTAAGTGATTCGCAAGCCGCCGGGAATCAAGAACCCGTCGCTGCTGCGCCTACGCCTTTTTCTTTTTCTAACTCCATTACAAGCTGCCGGACATCGGTCAAGATATCCGCAAGCACTTCAATCGGAGTGCGCCCGGTGTCAATGCGGCGCACGATTTCCGGCGCGTAGTAGCCCAGTACCGGCGCGGTTTCGGCCTCATACACATACAAACGGTTCTGAATGGTCACGTCCGACGCATCATCTAAACGGTTTTCATGGATCGCCCGCCGCTTCAGCCGCAAAACGACCTGCTCTTTATCGGCGCAGTCCAGATAAAATAACCGCCGGACATCGATCAGCGTGTCCATCAGCCGTGCCTGCGCGACGGAGCGCGGAATGCCGTCGAGAACCAAAATGTCCGTGCTTGGGTCATACCGCCCTGAACGTGCGAAGCTTTCCACATACTCCTGCCAGAGCTGCACCGTGAAATCATCGGGAACCAGCGCCCCCCGGCTGCTGTAATCCAGAAACACCCGGCCAAGGGGTGTCCCGACCCGCAGGTCCCGGAAAATCTCGCCGCAGGCCACATGCACCAGCCCCGGAATTGCGCCGAGGATGCTGCCCTGCGTTCCCTTACCGCTGCCGGGTGCCCCAAAAAGAAGAATAGTCTTGTATGTCATCACAAACTCGCTTTGAGTGCGATTATGGCACAGGCAGCGGCGTGTGTCAATGCAGGAGCGTGTGTCAATGCGAGCAGACTGGGAGCTTGGTGGGCGGAAAGGTACAAAGAGACCGCACTACGGTTCACTGAATCGCTAGCGCCCGTTCCGCCGCCTGCCGGAAGGACAGGAGCGGCCTCGGCAGGATTGCCCGTATCGGCGCAGGGTCGCTGCCTGCATCCGCTTCCAGGCTGTCCAGAAATCCGCGCATTGCTCCTTTCGGCACCTTCGCCGTGCGTTCGATCAGCGGAGCGAACGCGCTCAGGAGTGCCGGCGGGAGTGATACTTTGCGGGGAGCGTTGTGCCCTAAGACTTCTGCCGTGGCATCAAGCATTTCACTGTTTGTCAGCACGTCGTCGTTGCCCACGTCGTAGCACTGCCGGTACGCACGCGGGTCGCTGAGTATGCCTCTGAGATAATAAATCAGGTCATCTACAGCGATGGAGCGCATCTTCTGCCGGCTGCCCAAACCGACGGCGACCGACTTTGTGGCCTGACTTGCCAGCATCCCGAAGCCGCGTCCGCCCGCACCGACGATCATGCCCGGACGGATCACTGTTGCGTCAAGACCGCTGCCCAGCAGAAATTGTTCGGCCTGCCAGCGCTCGCGCAGCCACTCGCTTGCGGCATCCGCCGTGATCCCGAAAGAAGTTACGTAGATCACGCGGCTCACGTTCTGTTCTTGGCAAGCTGTGACGATGTTCTGTAACCCCTCTCTCTCGACCGCCATGAAGCGCTGGTCCGGCGTACTGGCCGGCTGGGGCGATAGCGTGTGGATGGAGATGTAGACGGCCTGAACAGACTCCACGGCACGCTGCACTGAGGCGAGATCGGAGATATCGCCTTTGACGACCTCGCAGCCGAGCGCCGCCAAGTCTTGAACTTTAGCCGGGTCCCGCGCCAGGCAGCGGACCGTGTACCCGTCCGCAAGCAGCGCCCTTGCCAGATGTCCCCCGACAAAGCCCGATGCGCCGATAACCAAGATCATTTTCATAAAGTGACAACTACTTTCTGAGCAGACACGCCTTTTTGCTGAACCTCGAACCCCGTTTGGATGCAGCCCAGTCCTGTTCCGATCACGGATGGTTCGGGGGCGGCGGCATACCGGCCTTCGGCGAGGGCTTGGGGCAAGAAGTCTTCGTAAATAATTCTGCCGACCTCGTTGTCTATCAGCGTATCACCAATAATGAACTTGGTGCGGATGTTTCTCGCGCGGCACTTCATTCCCAGCGACAGGGTAGACAACACAATCTGAAAGAAAAGGGGAAGCACTGCGCCGATGCCGGGATGCGGCGGGAGAGTATCAAACGAGAGGGACGTACTGGCAAGGGAGATGAACTTTCTGCCCTGGCAGGCATGGACAATATCCACGCAAAACTCGGCTGATCCGGCTCCGATAGCCAGAGCGCCGGCAAGTGTCTTCCCCTGGAATGCCTCGATCACGTCCCGGACGACGCTCTTGCTGCTGTAGTCGAAGACCCGGCTTGCGCCGAGCTTTTTGACGTACTCAAAGTTCCGGGGTGAGGCGGTCGTGATGACCTCATATCCCGCTGCAACGGCGAGCTGGATGGCGTTGCTGCCGACGCTTGTTGAGCCTCCCCAGATAAGAAGAGTTTTCCCTGTGAATTTCGCGGCCAGTGACGGATACTGAAGCGCCAGATAGTCCTTCTGGAACAGGCCGCAGGCGGCGGTAGACAGGCCCAGGGGAAGAACGGCGGCGCTTTCGTAGGGCAGGGTGGCGGGGATTGGGGACGCCATGTGAGCGAGGACAACGGTGTACGCTTGGAACGCGCCCTCCGCCGCAGAATTGTGCGTCTTGGCCGATCCTACCGCATGACCGAGAACACGGTCGCCGACTTGAAACCGTGTGACGGCGGACCCCACTTCGGCGACTTCGCCCGCGAGATCTGAGCCGAGGATGAACGGATATTTGATCCAGGGAAAGAGGATGGAACCGATGGCCTGGAGTATCCAGTCAATAGGATTGACGGCCACAGCGCGGTTCCTGACGACGATCTCGTTCTCGCGTGGGGGCGTATACGGCGCGGGCTTGACTTCAAGCTGGGCCTGCTTCGCTCTGAGCCAAGCGGCGGTATTTGCTGGCAATGGGATTTATCTTTCATGGAAAAAAGTCACCGGCTTGCCGAGTGTCTACCCCGCAAGTCGGCAGCCTCGTCAAGCTTCGTACTGCATCTTTTCCAGATCGGCAATTAGCCCCGGCCCGGTCGGATGCCAGTCCAGCCGCTCCTGAGTCCAGGTGCTCGATGCCGAGATGTCCATGCTGGCAAACATAGCCATCCAGCCGAAATGCGCTGCGGCTTCTTCCTGCGAGACGGAAATCGTCGGTACTTTGAGACCCTGACCAATGGCTTCGGCAACCTCGCGTAGCGGGACACCTTCCTCGGCGACGGCATGGAACCGCTCCCCCGCCGCGCCCTGCTCCAGCGCCAGCCGGTACAAACGGGCAGTATCTTGCACCGGCGCTGCCGCCCAGCGGTTGCTGCCGTCTCCGACATAAGCCGACACGCCTTTTTCACGTGCTGCGGCAATCAAATAGGTAACGAGGCCCTGCTTGACGGGGTCGTGGATCTGTGACAAGCGCATGACCATCGCGCGGACGCCCTGCGGGATCGCTGCCAGCGCCGTTTGCTCGGACACGCGGGGAAACGGTGAGTTAGCCGGATAAGTCATGTCTTCCGTCACTAGCCGGCCCGGCGCAAGGCCGCCCACGCCGCCGCTGACGATCAAGGGGCGGTCAGAGCCGACCAGCACGGAACCCATTACCTCGATGACGCGCCGGTCCTTCTCGCAGTTCGCCGCGAAATTTGAAAAATCGTGGTCGAAGGCGCAGTGGATGACGCCGTCCGAGGCGGCGGCCCCACTGCGGAGGCTGTCCAGGTCTTCCAGTGTCCCCAAATGCGCCTCGGCCCCGGCGGCGGCAAGCGCCGCTGCGCCCGCGTCCGACCGCGTCAGCCCCAGCACTTGATGCCCCGCTCCGATCAGCTCCGGCACAAGCGCGGAGCCGATAAAGCCGGTCGCTCCGGTCACAAAAACGCGCATGGTGAAATCCTCCTCGGTAAATCAAGGTATACTAAAACGATAGTGTTTTTCGATTGCTCTCGCAAGAGCAATTAAGAATATCATACCCAATTACTTTCGCAAAAGCAATATGTCTTCCATCCGATTATTTATTCTTTCCTCCTTTGCTGAATACGGCCCGATGCACGGTCACCGTCTGCGGCTTGAAGCCGAGAACAACCGCGTCTATCTCTGGACCGATATCACCGTGGGTGCGGTCTACGGAGCGATGAAGCGGCTCGCTTCGGAAGGGCTGCTGCGGGAAGCGGGCCGTGAGCGCGAAGGGAACCGACCAACCCGTCAGCTTTATGAGATTACCGACGCGGGGTGCGAGGTCCTCGCGGCGCTTCGGCGTACAGGGCTGAGCGAGATCGAGTTCAAATTCGATCCGTTCGACCTTGCCCTCACGCGGCTTGATCCTGAAACTTTAGACACGCTGCCGCCAGTCTTAGCTGAACGCTTGGATAAGGCGCGGGCGCTGCTGGCGGAGAGCAGACAGATCAACGAAAAAGTACGGGACTATGTCGGTGCAGCTAAGCAATGGGCGCTCCGTCACTTTGAGTACCGCCTTGAGGCGGAAGTGGCTTACCTCACGGATCTGCTGGCCGCCGCCCCCGACATCATCGCCGACGAGCGCCATCCACGTCCGCGTAAGGTGAAGGCACACGAATGAGAAAGTGAAGACTGGCAACGTAAGGAGAAGCACGAAGATATAAAGCACGAAGATATAAAGCACGAAGATATAAAGCACGAAGATATAAAGCACGAAGATATGAAGCACGAAGTGCGCGTCTATAACGATCCAAATGAAGACTTGGAAGATGACCTGCAGCCTGAGTATGACTTTGATTACAGCAAAGCGAAGCCGAACTCCTACGCCGATCGAGCGATGCGCCGAAAAGCGATTATCTTGGAAAAAGACCTTGCCGAGATATTCATGACTTCGGAACAGGTCAACAAAGCAGTTCGCGCCTTAGTCGAAGCTGTGCCTCCGCATGTCAACCGAGACAAAACAGTGTAGAACGCCATTTGGGTATACTCTGTATCTATGGCACAACTTTCTTATAGTACGGCGACGGAAGAACGGGCTTTAGTCGTCTCGCTGTCTCTGGCGGGCGGCGAGGACGACATGGCGATGCGGCTTTCTGAACTCAGAGAGCTGGCAATGACGGCGGGGGCACGGGTGGTCGGCGAGTTCCATCAGTCCCGCCGCGCCCCGGACATGGCAACGTATATCGGGCCGGGCAAAGTGGAAGACCTCAAAGGGGAGCTGGCAAGCACGAACGCGGAGCTTGTCATCTTTGACGATGAGCTGTCGCCGACCCAGCAGCGGAACTTGACCAATGCTTTGGAGCGGCGAGTTTTAGATAGAACCCAGCTTATTCTGGACATCTTTGCCCAGCGGGCGCGGACGCGGGAAGGCAAGCTGCAAGTAGAATTAGCCCAGCTTAATTATCTGCTTCCACGCCTATCCTCGCTGTATACGAAATTCGAGCGGCAGCAGGGCGGCATCGGCGGGCGCGGCCCCGGCGAAACCAAGCTGGAAAGCGACCGGCGGCGGGTCAAGGAGCGCATCTCCCTGCTCGGCGGCGAGATTGACGAAATGAAGGAACAGCGGTCCCAGCAGCGGCAGATGCGCCACAAGCTGCCGTTCCCGACCTGCGCCTTGGTCGGCTACACGTCGGCGGGCAAATCTACCTTGCTGAACCTGCTGTCCGGCGCGGAAGTGCTGGCTGACCGGATGCTGTTCTCGACCCTGGACCCGACGACGCGCCGGGTGGTTCTGCCCCACGGCGGCTGGTCGGTGCTGATGACCGATACGGTCGGCTTTATCCGCAACCTGCCGCACCATCTCGTGGCCTCATTCCGGGCAACCCTGGAAGAAGTCGTCCAGGCCGATTTTTTGATCCATGTGGTGGACACAGCCCACCCGGAGCGCGAGCGGCAGATGCGGGCGGTCGTCGAAGTGCTGGCCGAGCTTGGCGCGGAAAACAAGCCGATCATCACGGCATTCAATAAAGCCGACCTCGTGAAAGACCCCTACGAGCTGCAAACGCTCATTACTGAGACCCCGAACTCGTGCTACCTGTCGGCGACTAAGCGCGACGGTATCCCGTTTCTCATGGACCGCATGGAAGCGACCTTGCAGTCTCTGCTGGCAACCGTCACGCTTGTTCTTCCCTACGGCCGCTCCGACATCGTCGCCCAGTGCTACGAGATGGGCCGAGTCCATTCTGTGGATTATGGCCCGGAGACAATCACCGTCAAAGCCGACATCGTCAAAGAACTCGCCGGGCGTTTGGAGCGCTTCACGCCAGGTTACGTGGAAGATTAAGTTGCCCCCCCAACCCCCAATAATGGGGGAGCAAGACTAGGAAGCCGAGCGGCTTCTTCTGCTAACTCTGACTCCCCCATTATTGGGGGTTGGGGGCTTGACCGGGTATACTCTTTCCGTGTGCGCCTTTAAACCTCAACCCTCTGCAACCCTCTCCGAAAATGGCCCGCCGCTTGACGCTTTAGAAGGCGTCATCGAGCGCATTACCTTCCACAACGAAGACAACGGCTACACGGTCGCGCGGCTGCTGCCGCCGAATGCTCGCGATGTCATCACCATCATCGGCAATTTCTCTAATCCCGTCGTCGGCGAGTCGCTGCTGTGCTACGGCACCTGGACAAACCATGCCCAGTGGGGCAAGCAGATGAACGTTGCCCGCTACGAAGTCGTCCGCCCGGCGACCGCGTTTGCCATTGAAAAGTATCTCGGCTCCGGTATGGTTAAAGGGGTAGGGCCAGTCACGGCAAAGCGCATTGTGGCGAAGTTCGGCGAGGAAGCCTTAGACATCATCGAGAACCATCCGCGCAAATTGTTGGGTGTCGGAGGCATCGGCGAGAAAACGCTGGCGAAGATTACAACCGCCTGGAAAGACCAGCGCGAAGTCAAGAATATCATGCTGTTCTTGCAGTCCCACAGCGTCTCGCCCGCGTATGCCGTCAAGATTTACAAAGCTTACGGCAGTAAATCCATCGAAGTCGTCGAGCGCAATCCCTACCAGCTCGCGTCGGACATCTGGGGCATCGGGTTTAAAAGCGCGGATAAGATCGCCCGCGCCATCGGCATCGCCGAGGACGACCCCCGGCGGATTGAAGCGGGCGTCGTGTATGTGCTGAACGAAGCGGTCGAATCGGGCGGCAATGCTTACTTGACCCAAGCCGAGCTGACCACAAAAGCCGGCGAGATACTCGGCGCTGGTGATGTTGCCGAAGCCATCAAAATACTCGCCGACTCCGGGCGGCTGATCACCGAGCCGTTTGCACTGATGGGCGACACCGAGATCGCCGTCTACACGCCGTCGCTCCACAAGACCGAGATCGGCGTCGCTGAGCGCATCAAGTCGCTTCTTACGTCTGCCGTGCCGCCGCCGAAACCCAACTTTGACAAGTGGCTGTCTGAGCTTCTTGCCGCTCAAAAGTTTCCGCTGTCCACCGAGCAGGGCGAAGCCGTCCAAACGGCTCTGCTGTCGCGCTTCTCCGTGCTGACAGGTGGCCCTGGTGTCGGCAAGACCTATACTACCAATACGATTGTCGCAGCGTTTGAGGATTTGGGGAAAGATGTTCTGTTAGCCTCGCCGACGGGCCGGGCGGCGAAGCGCATGGCGGAAGTGACCGGGCGGGAAGCGAAAACCGTACACCGTCTGCTGGAGTTCGACCCGGAGCAGCGCGGCTTCAAGCGCGGCTTGGATACACCGTTAGAGTGCGACGTGCTGATTGTGGACGAAAGCTCGATGCTCGATATGGTACTGACTTATTCGCTCCTAAAAGCCGTACCGCCGGATGCGCAGGTTGTGTTCGTCGGCGACGTGGATCAGCTTCCGTCGGTCGGCCCCGGCAATGTTCTCCGCGATCTGATAGACAGCGGCATTGTCCCTGTTTCGCGCCTCACCCAGGTCTTCCGCCAGGCCGCTGAAAGTTTGATCATCACCAACGCCCACGCGATCAATCAAGGCCGTCTGCCGGAGCTGCCGCCGCCGTCGGCGCTCCGCGACTGCGCCTGGCTCGACGCAGGCGAAGCCGACGAGCTTGCAGAAAAAGTCGTCGCCGTGGTCGCGAAAAGCCTGCCGAAGCGCGGCTACGCCCCCGGCGACATCCAGGTCTTAACCCCGATGCAGCGCGGCTCGGCGGGCGCGGCCCATCTGAACACGCGCCTCCAAGAAGTCCTGAACCCGCCCCGCTTCGATAAGGCCGAAATCCAGCGCGGCCCTCGTTTGTTCCGCGTCGGGGACCGGGTCATGCAGATCGTCAATAACTACGATAAAAGCGTCTACAACGGCGACATCGGCGCGGTCGTCGCGATTGACCTGGAAGAAGAGATTTTGACCGTCGCCTTCACCGACGCTCAGGGCACAAACGAAGTTATCTACGAATTCACCGACATTGACGAGCTGACACTTGCATTTAGCTGCTCCATCCATAAAGCGCAAGGAAGCGAATATCCCGCCGTTGTGCTTGCCATTCACACCCAGCATTATATGCTTTTGCAGCGCAATCTGCTGTATACAGCCCTCACCCGCGCCAAGAAGTTTGCAGTTATCATCGGTCCGAAACGCGCGATTGCGATGGCCGTCAAGAAACAGAGCGACATTCACCGGCACACGCGGCTGAAAGAGCGGTTGCAGGGGCTGATTTAGAGCAAAGCTGATAAGAACCATGCCATGAATGGCACGGCTAGACGGCGCGGACGCCACAAAACACCCGCTTCGCGCGGTTAAGAATTCAGATCGCTCGGTTCCTAGTGCCGCGAAGCGGTACTTCGTGGCGTCTTCGCCGTCTAGCCGTGCCATTCATGGCATGGTTCCTTCTGTTGCTTTATTGCCTCACTCCCGCCACCCCGTCAAATCGCTTGGCATTACTTCCACAATCGGCGGCAGCAAAATGGACTGTGGGTTGGTCGCGGCGGCAATCGCTGGGACATCATTCAGAAAATGGTAGCAGACGCCGAACGCCGCGACCATCTCGGCTTTGCCGCCTAACTTGAATGTAATGGAAACGTCACCGTCATGCGTCAGCCTAACCGTCATAGATTGACAGCCTTCCGGTACTAGCGTAACCGCGACCGCTAATGCTTTATCGCTGTCAATCAAATGAAACCAGCGCTGCGAGACAAACGCTTCTTCGGTTTTTACTTCCCCGACATAATCCACACGCCCCGCCGTCGTCACTGTCCACTTAGCATAAGGCGCATCCCCAAACTTCGTCTGCCAGACAATCTCCGTGGCTTTGCTGTCTAGCTTTCCGAACACATACCCTCCGACGCCGAAGTCACAGGTGAGGGTAGGGGACGTAACGGCAAGCGGCAATGTGAAGACAACTTCATCGTTTGGATTTGCACCGTCAATACCGCAGTCCAGCTCAATCCAGGATTTGCACGCGGTTGTTCTTGTCGTCACAAACGCATCATGCGTCCCCGTGGCGAAACGACCATAACTCGCCGCGGTGTGTACGAAGAACGACGATGGCTTGCTATTAATTGTTGTGGTCTCAAAATCTGTTGCGATTGTGCCGTTGCAGGTGAGAGTGGTCGGCGAGCGAAGATGGCTCACGCCGTCATAGATGACTTCCTGCACACTGCCATCAGCCGTGTACGTCATGGCAAACCGCTTCTGCCGACTTTGAACCAAATCCTCGTTAACTGTTATGTTCAGCGCGTCCTCGACCATCACGCGCGGGCCGTCAAGCCGAAGCAGTAGTTCCTGTTCCTCATGGGGGGCAAGCGAAACTCCAAAACATAGATCAGTCCCACTCACATCCAATGGAACCGGAACACCATCCAAATAGCACAGGCTCAAAGACTCGCGATGCTCCCGAAACCGCTTGTAATCGTCCTGCGACAAGCGGTAGCCGGGAAAGGTCAGCGGATACAGAAACCGGCGGATGCCGTGGGTTTCGCGGACGCGGATGCGGGCGAGGATTTCGCTCATTTTCTCAACGTCTCCTCAAAAATGGCGGCGATGTGATCTACGGTGAACTTGGTCGCGCCCTGGCTGCCCTCGAAGACCGAGAGGGCGGCGCGGCCCATTGCGGTGCGGGCGTCGGCGTCGAGCAGGAGCTTGGCAAAGGCGTCGGTCAGTTGTGCTTTCTGGCCCTCTTTGTCGGTCTCGTCGGCGGCAATCTGGGCGATGCCGCCGCGGTCAATAAAATCATCAATGATTTGGGGGAAGTTCAGCATGGACGGGCCGACGACAATGGGCTTGGCATAAAGCGCGGGTTCCATGATGGACTGGCCGCCGTGGGGGATGAGCGTGCCGCCGACAAACGCGACGGTGGCGAAGCTGTAAGCAGTGCCCAGCTCGCCGAGGGTGTCCAAGACTAAGACTGCGGCGGACGTGTCACCGGGCGTTGGGTCGGAGCGGCGCTTGACGGTGAAACCTTGACGCTCGGCGAGCTGCGCGACGGCGGCGAAGCGTTCGGGATGGCGCGGGACGAGCAGCAGGCGCGTCGTTTCTAAGCCCGGTATTTTATGGAGGCGGCGCAGGACTTCCAGGAGCGTTGCTTCTTCGTCGTCATGCGTGCTGCCGGCGACAATCAGCGGGGCGTCCGTAGCAGTCAGCGCGAGGGCAGTGTCGAGGGCGGCGGCCTGCTTCTGGGTGATCTCTTTCTCGGCGGCGACATTGCGGTCGTACTTGATGCTCCCGCTGACTTTGATCTTGCTCGGCGGGGCGCCCATGCGCTGCAAGCGGTTCGCATCTTCGCGGGCCTTCATTAAGAGAAGCGCGTAGTTCTGAAAGACCGGACCCATCAGCGGCTGGACCCACCGATAGTAGGTAAATGACTCAGCCGAAATGCGCCCGTTGACCATGACAATCGGAATGCCTCGCTTTTTCGCTTCGTGCAGGACATTGGGCCAGATTTCGGTCTCAATCGTGATCAGCAGGCTCGGCTGAATTGTATTCAGGACTTTGTTTGCGATAGAAGCCAGGTCAATCGGGAAGTAGAACGAGTTGCCGGCACCGTACTTCGCGAAGCGCTCCTGCGCGATGGCCTGCCCGGTCTTCGTGATGGTCGAAAAGACGAGACGCGCGTCCGGGAACCGCTCGTGCAGAGACTGCGCTAAGGGCTGAACGCTGAGGGTTTCGCCGACGGAACAGGAGTGTATCCAAATAGTTGGGCGGCCATCGGATTTCAGACTATCAGGAAGATGGCCGAGGCGCTGACGCAGCGCAGGCAGGTATTTCTGGTGCTTCCAGGCCCGGTACAGGAAGTAGGGGGTCATGAAGAGTATCCAAGATGAAAAGATGAGGCTGTAAAGAAAATACATAAGTGGATGGAAAGGGCCCCCAGCCCCCACCACTGTTTAAACAGGGCGGGGAGCCAGACGAAAAATATCATCTTCCCCCATTATTGGGGGCTAGGGGGAAATTACGCGCTGTTGACCGTCTCGAACAGGGCAATCACGCGCTGCAAATCGGCCTCGGTGTCCACGCCCACCGTGTCATGGGGCGTTTCGGCAACATAAATGGGAACACCGTTCTGCAAGAATCGAAGCTGGTCTAGGCTCTCGGTCAGCTCCAGCGTTGACTGCGGCAGGCTGTGGTAGAGGGCAAGCGCCGAGCGGGTGTAGGCGTACAGGCCGATGTGCTTGAAGTGCTGGGCCAAACCTAAGCCTGCCCGGTCGTAGGGCAGGGGATAGCGCGAGAAATACAGCGCAAAATGGCTGTCTGCCGTCACGACTTTGACGTTGTTCGGGTCGGCGGCTTCAGCGGCGGAAATCGCCACCTTCAGCGTCGTGACCTGCGTGCCGCTGCCGTCCAAAAACGGCTGGAGCATCAAGCTCCAAGATGATCCGGGCGCAGGGTCGGCTCATCACCCTGAATGTTGACATAAATGTCGGCATCGGTGCGGGTCAAAACTTCATGCACGCGGTCCGTTCCCGACGGATGCTCGCGGGTCAAAAAGACGGGGATGCCGGCAGCCTCGCACGACTCCCGGATCTCCGGGCTGTCCGTCGCCACGGCAAGATCGGTCAAAAGCGGCGAGCGCTTGGCATTTAAGTAAACCCAGTGGATCATCGGGCGGCCCGCGATTTCCCGCAGGGCCTTCCCCGGCAGACGTGACGAGTTGTACCGGGCGGGGATGACGCCCATGATTTTGGGGATGTCTGTCATTTGTTGAAAATAGGCGAGTCGTCAGAACCGGCACTGGAAGTGCCGGTTCCGATAGCTCTGCTACACCTTATAAAGATGCGAGGAACGGTCGGTCCGGCGCAGGGACTCGCCGATGCTGCCGAGAACCTGGCCATTGATGGGGGCGGCGATGACGATGCCGAGCGCGTCCCGGTGCAGTCTTTCTAAGCCGTTCTCACGCAGGTAGCCCGATTTGCCGGCTATCGCAATCGCGTCGGTGGTCATCTGCAAGGCGTTCTCGGAGAGAAACAGCTTGGCGGTCATGGTCGCGGCTTCCACCGGCGGACGGGAGGTATCGGGCAAAGACGCCATCTGCGCCAGCGCGTAAACGTGTGTTCGCATGACGCTGAGAGTCGCCGCAAGCTGGGACACACGCACCCGGACGCTTTCGTACTTCTCAAACGAGTTGTTGGCTTTTACGATGTCTAAAAGCCGCCCGAACGTCCCCAGCGCAATGCCGGTTGCGACAATGCCCGAATGCAGACCGCTCTGCATGTCGAAATTGATGATCGGGCCGATGTTCCCCGGCGTCCCGACCCGTTCGGAGTCGGGAACGAGCGCGTGATCCAAACCGACAACGCCCGAATGTGTTCCCTGAAGCCCCATCGAGTCCATCGGCTCCCCAATGCGTAATCCAGGATTGTCGGCGGGAACGAGAAAGAAGCCTTTGCCTTCGGTTGTGTCGGTCATGACCATGTAGACGCCGGCATGGCCTGCGCCGGTGCAGAACGCTTTCTGGCCGTTCAAATGCCAGACGTCATCTTCGCAGTAGGCTTTGGTGTTCAGCACGCTTTTGTCCGCGCCGACGCCGCTCTCCGACCACGCCGACGCGCCTAAAGTCTCGCAGGCGATCAGCGGCAGGTACTTGCGCTTCTGGTACTCTGTCCCCGCCTGGTTGATTCGGTTCGCGGTGAGCGTGTGCAGGAGCAGCACAAATGCCGTCGCCGGAGCGATGCGGGCGATCTGCTCGACGGCGTAAGTAACGTTCAGCGTGTCGAGGCCCAGACCGCCGTACTCGGTCGGAATTTTCATGCCGAGCAGGCCGCGCTCGGCCAGAAGCCGAATGTTTTGCTCAGGAAACTCGCCTTCACTCGCGCGGGCTTCGTCAGTATGAACCGTGAACTGATCGGCCAGAAGTGTCTGAACGATGTCTCCAATTTTAATCCCCGCGTACAGCTCGCGCGGGTCCTGATCCCAGGTAAGAACCATGAGGTAATGGCCCCTTTCTGCCGATAGTATAGCGTATTCCGGGAAACGGTGTCAACGCACCGCCGGCTGTGTCCCTTCTTGTCATTCAGAAACAGGGTGGATAGTTCGGAACGTTTCGTCGATAATAAAGAAAATGCACCCCTTCATGCTTTCCAAGTTCCCAAAGCTATTCCTCGCGTCCGCCGTGCCGGCCTGGCTGCTGCTGACGCTTTCCTCTTTCGGTTGGTTGGAAAGAATTGATGCTACGGCGGGAACTGCCGCGCACCCGCCGGCTCACCTGCGGAAGCTTGCGCTTGCCGCGCACAAACCGACATTGATCATGCTGGTTCATCCGCAGTGCCCGTGCAGTCGGGCAAGTCTGACAGAACTAAGCCGGCTGGTGGCGCTCTGCCCGGATAAAGCCACTATGTCGGTGCTGTTTCTGCGGCCTGCGGGCTGCCCCGAAACCTTTGCCGACACGGATCTGCGGCGGCAGGCCGAGGCGATCCCCGGCGTCTCGGTCGCGACCGACAATAATGGCACCGCTGCCCGTCTATTCGGCGCGGCGACTTCCGGCGAGACGGTGCTGTACGCGCCTGATGGACGTCTGCTTTATCATGGTGGGCTGACAGGATCGCGCGGCCATGAAGGCGACAACGCGGGTTTGTCGGCGGTGGCGGCACTCCTGCATGGCGCTTCCGGCCCCAGCCAAGCACCGGTCTACGGCTGCCCGATGACGGCAGATCGCACTCCTGCACATGGCACCGCCGCGCACGGAAAGTTCAGCTGGAAGGGCATGACATGGCTCCGCTAGCACCCTCCTTGAACACTGCTGAAGTCAAGTCGCACGCAGAAAGCATCTTTGAGGCTCAGCGGCAGGCGATTTACTGCCGGACCGACAAGATGTTCGCCGGGCTGATGATTTTGCAATGGGCCGGTGCCGTGGTCGTCGCGTGCTGCCTGTCGCCGCGTACTTGGGCCGGCACGCAAAGTGCAATCCATCCGCATGTCTTAGCCGCGATTTTTCTCGGCGGCCTGCTGAGCATTTTCCCCATCTGCCTCGCTCTGCTCTGCCCTGGACAAGCACTGACTCGGCAGGTCATCGCGGTCTCGCAGCTTTTGATGTCCGCGCTCTTGATCCATGTCAGCGACGGACGTATCGCGACCCATTTCCATATCTTCGGCTCGCTGGCGTTTCTGGCGTTCTACCGGGACTGGCGCGTCCTTGTCTCGGCAACAATCGTGACAGCGGTGGACCACCTCGTGCGCGGCTTATTCTGGCCGCAGTCTATGTACGGCCTGGCATCCGCTGCCCCGTGGCTGACCGTTGAGCATGCAGGATGGGTGCTGTTCACCGACACGTTTTTGCTGGTCTCCTGCCGTCAGAGCCTGCAGGAAATGTCCCAGGTCAGTCTGCGGCAGGCACAGCTTGAAGTTGCCGAAGCAATCTTGATCCAATCGCATCAAATGCTTGAAACGCGCGTCGAGCACCGAACGGCGGCACTGGCGCAGATGCAGCGGCGGAATGAGTTGCTGCTGAACTCTGTCGGGGAAGGCATTTATGGGCTGGATGCGGCTGGAATGACGCAATTTGTGAACCCGGCGGCTGCAAAGATGCTGGGGTATGACGTTTCCGAGCTGATCGGCTGCTCGATGCACACGCTGTTGCACCATTCTCATGCGGACGGTCGCGCGTATTCACAGCAGGATTGTCCAATCTACCACTGCCTTCACGACGGGAAAACCCGGCGGGCGGGCGATGAAGCCTTCTGGCGTAAGGACGGCACGGTGCTGGAGGTTGAGTATATCACGACGCCGATCTTCGAGGACGGCGCAATGTCAGGCGCGGTCGTGACGTTCCAGGACATCACCGAGCGCAAGAGGGCTGAAGAAAACAATTTGGCGCTCAACGCCGAACTGCTGCATGCTTATGACGCGACGATCGAAGGCTGGTCCCGTGCCCTCGACCTGCGCGACCATGAGACTGAAGGCCATTCGCGCCGTGTCACTGAGATGACCCTGCGGCTGGCACGGACGATTGGCATCTCCGAAGCCGACATAGTCCATGTCCGGCGCGGAGCGCTGCTGCATGACATCGGCAAAATGGGAGTTCCCGACGCAATTCTCCTCAAGCCTGGCCCGCTTGATAACGCCGAATGGGAGGTCATGCGCCGCCACCCGGCGCTGGCAAAGGAAATGCTCGACCCGGCGGAGTTCCTGCGCCCCGCCCTAACCATTCCTTACTGCCACCACGAGAAATGGGACGGCACCGGCTACCCGCAGGGCCTGACAGGAAAAGAAATCCCTCTCTCCGCCCGCTTGTTCGCTTTAGTGGATGTCTGGGACGCGCTTTCATCCGACCGACCGTACCGCGCCGCCTGGCCGGTGGAGCGGGTCAAAGACCATCTGCACCACCTTGCCGGAAGCCACTTCGACCCGGACCTGGTTTCGGTGTTTCTTGGCCTGCTGGACGATGGCGGCCCCGCTGAGGCGCACGAGCTGTCGCGGGCGGCTTGACTTCGGGTATACTTTTCCCATGCCCCCTCCCCTCCGATTGATGCACTTTGGTGATGTCCATTTCGGCGTCGAAAACTATGGCCGGTTCGACCCGCAGACCGGCCTGCCATCGCGCCTGCTGGACTTCCGCAATGCGCTTCTGGAGGCGATAGACATTGCACTGGAAGCCGATGTCGAGCTGGCCGTGTTTGCCGGCGACGCCTACAAAACGCGCGACCCGAACCAGACCCACCAGCGCGAGTTTGCCCAGTGCCTGGCGAAGCTGACCCAAGCGGGCGTCCCCGTCGTCCTCTTGGCAGGCAACCATGACATCCCTAACACCAAAGGCCGGGCGAACGCCATCGAAATCTTCGGGGCACTGTCGGGCGGCTCGCTGCACGTCTTTGACACCCCCGGCAGGTCTGTCGTTCAGACCAAGCGCGGTAACTCCGTTCAAATTGCCGCCATGCCCTACTTAATCAAAAGTCTGGTGCTGTCGCGTGAGGAAAACAAAGACAAAGGAGTGCAGGAGACAACCCAGCTTATCGTAGACCGCTACACGGCGGGGATTGACATGCTGGCCGCCGCCTGTGACCCTGATCTGCCGACCGTGCTGATGGGCCATTTCTCTGTCACCAATGCGAAGCTCAGCGCCAACCAAGTTGGGTATCTGACCAACGAACCCGAAGTGCCGCTGTCCACGCTCACCCAGGCTCCATTCGATTACGTCGCGCTCGGCCACATTCACCGCTACCAGGACCTCAACAAAGGCAAGCAGCCGCCGGTGGTCTACTGCGGGTCTGTCGAGCGCATTGACTTCGGCGAGCGCTCCGAAGACAAAGGCTTTGCGCTGGTGGACCTGCTGAAAGGGCAAACGGAAGTGAGGCACGTCACGGTCAAGACACGCCCCTTTGTCGAAATAGACGCCGATGTGACCACGGCAGGCGATGCCCCGACTGAGGCGATTGTCGCCGCCATCCGAAAGCAGCCGATTGACGGCGCGATCGTCAAAATCTCTTACAAGATCAACTCCGAGCAGCAGGCCGCCGTCCGCGACACCGACATCCGCGCCGCCCTCGGCGCGGCCTTTCTGACCGTGACCCTGCACAAAGAGATCGTCCGGGACACCGACGCCGTCCGCTCCAAGCTGCTCACCGAAGCCCTCAGCCCCCTGGAAGCTCTGGCGGTCTACTGCGACACCCGCGACACCCTGCGTCCCCGAAAAGACGAGCTGGTCGCCCGCGCCGAGCCGCTCCTGCGCGAGCTGGAAGCGGAAGAAGCGCTGAAGTAGCAAAGAACCCGGCCTTGAAAGGCCGGGCTAGGGGTGCGCGAAGCCCCTCCGGGGCTGAGAGGCTTCAAGCCCGGAGGACTTTTGTGAACTTATAGCCCGGCTTTTTCAGAGCCGGGTTCTTTGCTGCCGGCATCATTCCTTCAATACCGCCGCGACGGCTTCTGCCAGTGTCGTTGTCGAGCGCCCAATCAGCCTGTGCAGCCCTCCTGAAGTGTCATCCAATTCCCCCTTCGACGCACCGACATCCGCATCCGCCAGCAGTTCCGCCATGAACGCAGGCAGGCCGAAGCCGACCAGCGCGTTTTGATAAGCCTCCGGCGACAAATCGGTGTAGACGACCGGCTTGCCGGCTTGCTTCGTGACTTCCGCCGCCATCTCCGCCAGCGTGTACGGATAGTCTCCCGCCAGCTCGTAGACTTTGTTTTCCTGGCCCGGACGTGTCAGAACTGCAACCGCCGCCGCCGCGTAGTCCGCAATCGCCGCCGAAGCGAACCGTCCGTCCCCGGCGCAGCCCAGCATCGCTCCGTGCTGAATGGCCGGGCCGAGCGCTGCCGTCTGGTTCTCACAGTACCAGCCGTTGCGGAGAAATACAAACGGCAGTCCCGAAGCCCGTATATTTTCTTCCGTTTTCTTGTGGGTCGCCGCCAGCTTCAGCGGCGACGTATCGGCATACAAAATGCTGGTATAAGCAAGCAGCGTCGCCCCCACACCTTTCGCCGCGTCGATCACGGCTTGATGCTGGGCGACCCGGTCCGCGCCCAGATCGCTGCCGGAAACGAGCAGGACTTTGTCTGCCCCGAGCAGCGCCGACGCCAGCGTTTCGGGCCTCTCGTAATCCGCTTCCCGCACCTGCACCCCCAGTGCGGCCAGATCGGCGGCCTTTTCCGGCGTTCGCACCGCCGCGATAATCTCCGACGCCGGGGCTTTCTCAAGCAGTCCGGCAACAACTAAACGGCCCAGTTTCCCGGTGGCCCCAGTGACAGCAATCATTTTTGCCTCCTCATGTTGGTTCTTGACAAGAAGTAGGTTACTTCTCGTAACTAGGGTACACTCTGAGCGCGAGCGCTGTCAAGACGGCACTTTTTGATTATCTGGTTACTTCCAAGTAACCTAGGAGCAAAAGATGAAAGCAGAGGACGAAGGCTGCCCCATGCGGGACATTCTGGACCGGGTAGGGGACAAGTGGAGCGTACTGGTGGTCATTCTGCTCAAAGACGGCCGGATGCGCTTCAGCGATCTGCGCCGCTCGACCGAGGGCATCTCTCAGCGGATGCTGACCCAGACCCTGCGCCAGCTTGAGCGCGACGGGTTGGTAAAGCGCACGGTTCACCCGTCGGTCCCCGTGCGCGTGGAATACGAGCTGACAGCATTAGGCCGGACACTCATCGAGCCGCTGTCCGCTTTGGCGAACTGGGCGGAAAATCACCGCCAAGCTATCCTGACTGCCCGCGCCGCCTATGACTGCCGCGAGAGCAGTGCTTTGGATTAAGCTGCCGCGCCACGTTTCCACGCCGGACGCGCGGACTCATAGGCCGTGATGTCCGGCTCATGCTGCAAGGTCAGGCCGATGTCGTCCAGGCCGTTCAAGAGGCAGTGGCGGCGGAACGGGTCTACTTCAAACGCCGCCGTGAAGCCGAGCGTATCGCTGACCGTCTGGTTTTCCAGGTTCACCGTCATCGTGTAGCCCGGCGTCTTCGCCCGCGCCAGCAGGAGGTTGATCGTTTCTTCGGGGAGCGTCAAGGGCAGCATCCCGTTCTTGAAGCAGTTGTTGTAAAATATATCGGCATACGACGGTGCGAGAATGGCCTTGAAGCCGTAGTCCGCCAGCGCCCAGGGCGCATGTTCGCGCGATGACCCGCAGCCGAAGTTCTTGCCCGTGATCAGTATCTGTGCGCCTTGATACTGCGGCGAGTTCAGCTCAAACTCCGGGTTCGGCGTCTTGCCGTCGGCTTTATAGCGCCAGTCAAAGAACAGATATTGCCCAAAGCCCGTCCGCTCAATGCGCTTCAAGAACTGCTTCGGAATAATCTGGTCCGTATCCGCGTTCACCCGGTCCAAAGGGGCTGCAAGCCCCGTTAATTTTGTAAATGGTTCCAATGGTGCTCCCTCTACCCGCCTTCAGGCGGATCGCTTAATTCTTTGACTTCTGCCAAAACGTTTTTTGTGATGCGGGTAGCCTTTTCCAGCAAATCCACGTTTACCGCCGCTGCAAAGCCATGCACTGCTGCATTTCGTACAGGCAGCAGTCGGTTCAGCGTTTCATAATCCTCCGGGTCCATCAAGCCATAGGCGACGCCCTGCTTAAGAATTGCTGCTGGCACGTTGTTAATAAAACTGGCAGGAACTCGCTGCAATCCGTTTCGGAGGGTCGCTTCGAGTGCTGACCAAAGCAGGATGACAGCAGCCTGCAATTCGCCCACTGAAGCCAAGTACTTGCTGTTCTCAATCCGTCCTTCAATTTCCGAAAACCCGATTGTCGGAGACCCTAGTTCTCCAATAGCCTGTAGTCCTCCAGCAGCCTGCTCTGGGTCAATCGGTTCAGGGAGATGACCGAGAATAAGCTCTAGCCGCCATTTTGGATGGCGTTCTACAGTTTCTGCCACTTGCTCCATTACTTGAGAGCGTGCAACCTGTCCAAAAGATTGAATCTCTACAATGACAGACTCCGAGCCGTTCGTAGCCAGAAGATCGGGCCGAAAGTTAAGTTCTCGCAGAAAATCCGGCAGTTGTTCGACAGTCGGCTCCTCTACGACTTGATAACCGCGTTGTCGGTAGCGGCCTGCTACTGACGCGGCACGCTCACGCTCACGCTCAATTATTGTCTCCATAATAGTTGCTCCTATTCCCACTCAACGAGGACATGAGAAAAATCGCTTCGAGACCGCAATCCAGAGACCAGTACCGAAGAAGCATTTGCAAATACTGCTTCGTGGCTGACGATGCTGATTTTGCGACTGGTGACACTGACTCCCTGTTTGTCATCTGCATAAACAATCCCTTTGAGCTGATCCAGCACTGGCTTGATGACATTGTCCACATCCAACAGGTCGTTGGTGTAGAAATAGGTGAGTGTTACGCTGACTGGAACAAGAAGTGATGAACTATTCCCAGGCCAGCGAGCAACGGCGGCTCGCCTGATGTCCTTTTTATAGTTGTCCATACGGCTCCTGTTCCGTGTTTGTACTGTGCAGGGAACGCCAAGACGTACAAACTCAAATGTAAGCATCCGGCGATTGCTCCTCTGGGATTATGACATATTGCGCTAGTTCTTCGACCAGTCCCGAATGTCTACGAGATGTCCGGCAATGGCGGCGGCGGCGGCCATTTGGGGGCTGACCAAATGGGTGCGGCCTCCCTTGCCTTGACGGCCTTCGAAGTTGCGGTTAGATGTGCTGGCGCAGCGCTCGCCAGGCTCTAGGATGTCCGGGTTCATGCCGAGGCACATGGAGCAGCCGGCTTCGCGCCAGTCGAAGCCGGCGTCTTTGAAGACAATGTCCAGACCCTCGGCTTCAGCCTGGACTTTGACCTGAGCGGAGCCGGGGACGACCAAGGCCCGCAGGCCGGGGCTGATTTTGTGGCCTTTTAAGATGGCGGCGGCGGCGCGGAGGTCTTCAATCCGGCCATTCGTGCAGGAGCCGATAAAGACAGTGTCAAGCGGCACGTCTTGGAGCAGGACGTTTGCGGTCAGGCCCATGTACTCCAATGCTCGCTCGGCGGCTCGGCGGTCGCCGGGGTCGGCGTAGTCATCAGGGGAGGGGACGGCCTGAGTGATGGGAACGACCATGCCGGGCGATGTTCCCCAGGAAACGTGCGGGGCGATCTCGGCGGCGTTCAGCTCAACGAGTGTGTCATAGGCTGCGCCGGCATCAGACGGTAGCTCGCGCCAGGCGGCGACGGCGGTGTCCCAATCTTCGCCTGCGGGCGCGAACGGCTTGCCGTGAATGTATGCGAATGTTTTGTCGTCGGGCGCGATCATGCCCGCGCGGGCACCGGCTTCAATGGACATATTGCAGACCGTCATGCGGCCTTCCATCGAAAGCGCACGAATGGCTTCACCCGTGTATTCGACCGCATAGCCGGTCGCGCCGTCGGTGCCGATCTTGCCGATAATCGCCAGAATAATGTCTTTTGCGGTGACGCCGTGGCCGAGCTGTCCGTTGACCCGGATTTCCATTGTCTTGGGCTTAGACTGCGGCAAACACTGGGTCGCGAGAATATGCTCCACTTCCGATGTGCCGATGCCGAATGCCAGAGCGCCGAATGCACCGTGGGTACTGGTGTGGCTGTCCCCGCAGCAGATAGTCATGCCGGGCTGGGTCAATCCCAGTTCCGGCCCGATGACATGGACGATGCCCTGGCGCTTGGAATGGATGTCGTAGAGTGTGACCCCAAAATCTGCACAGTTCTGGGCCAGCGCCGACATCTGACGCTGCGAAATCTGGTCTACAATCGGCAGCGAGCGGTTCGTCGTCGGGACATTGTGATCCATTGTTGCAATGGTCAGATCAGGCCGCCGCACTGTGCGCCCGGTCAGCCGCAGTCCTTCAAACGCCTGCGGCGACGTGACTTCATGGACTAAATGCAAATCTACATACAAGAGCACCGGCTGCCCGGCTTCTTCGCGAACACTATGGGCGTCCCAGATTTTCTCGAACATTGTCTTTGGCATAACATCTTCTCCTAAAACGATAGTATAGCGCAAAAGTCTATTTCACCGCCCGCAGCAGGACGCGCGGCCAGGTGAACATGGTCTCGCCGTCTGCTGTGCTGACAATTCGAAACGCCTGACGGGCGCTTTCAGGGGCGGCGGCAAACATTCGGTGTACGGCGTTGGACTGCTCCGGCGTACAGCCGGCTTTCATGATCCAATCAGACAAAGGGATCGTAATCCCGCTGCCTTCCGTGTGGCAGTCGGTCACAGTCATCCCGGTGGTTTCGGTCATTTGACGCCACGCGCCCGGCGTGTGGTTACGGACATGAGACGGATCGCGCAACACTTCGACTGCGTTCTGCCAGTCCGCTGCTTCGGGCTGATCATCCGGCACAGTCGTATCCGCCAGCACAAAGCTTCCGCTGGGCTTCAGAACGCGGGTGGTCTCGGCCAAAAACTTGGGTACGCTCAAAAAGTGGTGCGGCGCAATCCGGCAGGTGACAAGGTCGAACGAGGCGTCAGTAAACGGCAGGCTTTCTGCCGCGCCTTCCTGAAAGGCAGCATTGGTGATGCCGCGCTCGGCGGCGTGAGCTTTGGCCTGCCGGAGCATCCCCGGCGACACGTCGAGGCCAATCACCGACTGTACCCGCGGCGCGAAGGCCAGCGCGGTAAAGCCTGTTCCCGTTGCCACGTCGAGAACCACGTCAGTTCGCCGAGGCTGGGCCGCGTCCAGCAGGGCGTTCAGCGCTTCTTCGCTCCAGGTGTTCCACTGGGCGTTGTACTCTGATGCCTGCTTGTCGAACTGCTCTTTTGCCGTGCGCTTCGGGTTTGCGTCTTCCATGCGTTCATTATGCGCTATAATCTTCTATGTGTCCAATATATCTTTGGCGCTTGATCAAGAGGTACAGCCTATGGAACTGCGGCATCTACGGTATTTTGTGATGGTTGCCGAAGAGCTGCACTTTGGGCGGGCCGCTGCCCGGCTGTTTATTGCCCAGCCGCCGCTCTCCCAGCAAATCCAGCAGCTTGAGCGGGAGCTTGGCGTGGCGCTGTTTGCCCGGACCAGCCGTCGGGTACAGCTTACGCCCGCCGGCACGGCGTTTCTCGCCGAAGCCCGCCAAATCCTTGTGCACTTGGGCGCGGCGGCGGACGGGGCAAGACGCGCGGCGCGGGGAGAGACCGGCTGGCTTGGCATCGGCTTTGCGGCGTCGGCGACATATGATCTGCTGCCTGCGGTTCTTCACGACTTCCGGGCGGCATTCCCCGATGTCGCGCTCTCGCTGCAAGAACTCAACGCCGCCGAGCAGGCATCGGCCCTGCGCGAGAAAGTCATTCATGTCGGCTTCGCCCGGCCCTACGCGCCGGAGCCGGATGCAGTCGTCCATGCTGTTCAGCGGGAGCCGTTTCTCGCGGCCCTGCCGGATACGCATCTGTTGACCCAGTCGGAATTTCTGCGTTTAGGGGAACTCGCGAACGAGCCGTTTATCTCATTCCCGGAATTGCCGATGCCAAGTTATGCGGAAGCTGTCCGCCGCGCCTGCGAAGGCGCAGGCTTCACGCCCCGCGTTGTCCAGGAAGTGCGCGAAATGCAGACCGCGCTCAGTTTGGTCGCAGCAGGCTTCGGCGTCGCGCTGCTGCCGTCGAGCGTCCGGCATCTGCATCGGGACGGCGTTGCCTACCGGCCTTTAGAGGAGCCTGCGCCCCGCACGGAGCTTGCCGTGGTTTCGCGGCTCGATGACCCATCGCCGGCCCTGCAAAACTTTCTGACGATTGTGCAGCGGCAGATAGCGCGGAGAGGAATATAAAGGGGAAACTGGGAGCGAGAGAAGTTCACTCCCTCGCTCTCTGCTGCGGTTGACACGCGCCCCTGCCTGTGCCATACTTGTTTAATGTCTTCTTCCGCCTCGCTTTCCGTCCACGAACTTTCTTCTCCCGCCGAGCATGTCTCTTGGAATACATTTGTCGGGCACATTTCCGAAGGCGACGTGTTGCAGTCCTGGGAATGGGGCGGCGTCAAAAGCCCCGACTGGTCCCCCCTGCGGCTCGGCCTCTTTGACGGCGAAACGCTGGTCGGCGGCGCGGCGATTTTGAAGCGCACTCTGCCGCTGGTCGGCCCGTTCTACTACGCCCCACGCGGCCCTCTGCTGGCGGACTGGAATGATGCCGCTTTAACCACTCTGTTGGATGCGATCAAGAAACGCGCGTCGGCGGACGGCGCGGCGTTTCTGAAAATTGACCCGGCTGTCCCAATAGAACGCGCCGAAGTCACGGCGCTCCTAGAAAAGCACGGCTTCGCGCCGCCCGCGACCGCCGACGCGCAGGGGTTTGGCGGGACACAGCCGCGCTGCGTCATGCAGCTTGATCTGGCAGGCCGCACGGAAGCCGATCTGCTGGCATCGTTCAAGCCGCAGGCCCGCCGCAACATCAAGCTGTCTACCGAGAAGCATGGCGTTGAAGTCGTCAGCGCACCTAATCGCGCCGATCTCGGCGTCTTCAATGACTTAATGGTGGTGACCGGCGAGCGCGACGGCTTCCGTCCACGCCCGCTGTCCTATTTTGAGACCCTTTGGGATAATCTGGTCCCGGCGGGTCTGGCGAAGCTGTTTCTGACGAAGCACGAGGAACAGATATTGTCCGGTGCCTTGTGCTTCGCCATTGGGGATAAAGCCTGGTATGTGTACGGCGCGTCGTCTAACGAGCAGCGGAACCTCATGCCGAACTACGCGATGCAGTGGGCAATGATCCGCTGGGCGCGGGACCTCGGCTGCGCGTGGTACGATTTCCGGGGCGTCAGCCCGCGCCGCCGAATCGAAGGGGAAGCGGCGGCAGAGCTGGAAAAAGAAGACCATTTACAGGGCCTTAATCGCTTCAAAGAAGGCTTCGGGACCCGCTACGTCGAGTATGTCGGCGAGTTTGACTTGGTTTACAAGAAGCCTGCATACTGGGTGTATACGCAGGGTAAGCCCGCCGCGCAGAAATTGGTGCGCCGGCTGAAACCCCGGTAACACGCTCGCGTGGCCCTGCAAACTTACGAGGATAACGCCGACAATCAAACCATGTCGCCTTCCATTCGGCCTGTCTTGATTGTCCTGCTGCTGCTCGCCGCCTGCGCCGCGGTCTATGGCCCGATCTGCCGGCATCCTTTCGTGCGCTGGGACGACGAGATCAACGTCTACCGAAACTCTTATCTGAATCCGGTCACAGTGCAAAGCGTCAAGCATTTCTGGATCAGCTCCGAGATGGGCGAGACGTGCCAGGTTTACCGTCCAGTCGTCTATTCCGTATACGCGCTGCTGGCTGCGAATGCTGAGGTCGCTCCTTACCTCAGTGATGGAGAGGGGGCTGCTCTTAACCCCCATGTGTTTCATGAGTTTAGTCTGCTGGTTCATGCGCTCAATGTCCTGCTGGTCTTCGCTCTGCTCCGGCGGCTCGTGCGAAGCGATTGTGTCCGACGCGATTGGGCGGCGGCGTTTGGAGCACTCGTCTTTGCGGTGCATCCGGTGCAGGTGGAACCCGTCGCTTGGGTGACTGGGCTGACCGATTTGCTGGGCGCTTTTTTTTCGCTGCTGGCGCTTTGGGAGTACAGCAAGTTCCGGGAGAACGGCAGCAGGCGGCAGTATGTGCTGGCAGTCTTCTGCTTCGTGCTGGCTCTTTTGTCGAAGCCGTCGTGCGTTGTCCTGCCGATGCTGGCTTTAGCCCTGGACGCTCATCGGCTCGGTCGTTCCTGGCCCAATGCCTTTCGTGGAGATAGTCTTAAGTGGCTCGTTCCCTGGAGCCTGCTCAGTCTGGGCATGGTGGTGCTGACGCATTTTGCGGAGCCAGTCATGCTGGCAAGTGTAGTCACCCCCTGGTGGGATAGGCCGCTGCTGGCGGTGGACGCGCTGTTTCTCTCGGTCCGGCATCTGGTCTGGCCTGTTTTCCTCGGCGTGGACTATGGACGAAGCCCGGATGTCGTGCTGGGCGAAACATCCATGCTCTGGTGTGAAGCCATCGGCCTCGTGGTGCTTGCGGGGCTGCTCTGGCTAAGCCGGCGTCGCCTTCCCTGGCTGCTGGCCCCGGCGGCGTTTTTTGTGCTGGCCCTGCTGCCGGTGCTGGGACTCGTGCCGTTTCGCTTCCAGACCTTTTCGACCGTGGCAGATCGCTACTTGTACCTGGCGATGCTTGGCCCGGCGCTTTTGCTTGCGGAAGCGGTCTCGCGGGCACCGTCTCAGCGGCTCGCCGGCGCTGCCGCCTGCGGAGTCGTTCTCCTGCTGGCAATGCTCACGGTCAAGCAGACGGCGGTCTGGCGCAGCACCGACGCGCTGTGGGCGCAGACACTGGCCGTCAACCCGGAAAGCTGGCTGGCCCGATACAATCGCGGAGTCCTCTCGATTGCCCAGGGAAAACCAGAACAGGCTCATTCGGAGTTTCAGGAACTTGTGCGCCTCAAGCCGGAATATAAGACAATGGGATTACCCTAGATTGCTGTTTCGGAAGTAAGACTTATGATATTTCGCTGGATGTTCGCTGTTGCTGCTCTTCTCCTGCTGGAGATCGCCCCAGCTCAAGCTGAAAAGAACTTAGTTCGCCCGCCAGGAACCACGCGCTACGGCGCGATGACGGCGGAACTCAAAGCGCTGTTGAAGTTCGACAAAGCGCATGAGAAGCGTATGGCTCTGACCAGCATCGGCCATTCAGTCCGAGGCCGGAGCCTTTGGATGGTCACGCTCGGCAGTGGCGGCCCGAAGCGATTGTTTTATTTGTGCCGCCAGCACGGGCATGAGCCGGCGTCTACCGAAGGCGCACTGGCGTTTATCAATGAGTTAGTCAAAGCCGAGGACGGTACACCTGTTGCAAACTACTTGAAAACGGTGACAGTCTCTGTAGTACCGATGGCGAACCCGGATGGCTCGGAAGCATTTTTGAGACACAACGCGCACGATGCAGACATGAACCGCGACTGGATCGAGCGGACCCAGCCGGAAACGCGGGCGCTTTACGCCGAGATCCGCCGCCTGCACCCTAGTCTGATGACAGACCAGCACGAGCTGTACCCGAATGACACGCGCCCGGATTTCACCGAAGTCGTCAGCGCTGGCAGCGGGGCGTCGGCAGGCGTCATTGCGGCTTGTCAGGACGCGCAAAGTGTCGTGACCGGCGCAATGGCCGCCGAGGGTTTTCCAGTCGTCAGCCACACGATCACTGACATGCATCCGGCCCGGCTGGCGCACCGGTTCAGCGCGATCAAGCTAGGTGTCCCGAGTGTGCTATTTGAGACCAGTCGTCTCACGGGAAGTGGCCGCACGGTCACACAACGCGCGGCGGCACACGAAACGTTTATGCTGACCATGCTTCGCTACCTCGGCGGCGACCGGGATGCGCTGAAAGCCGAGGCTGGGGCAAGCCCAACCCCGGCGACGCCGACAGGAAGCTCCGAGTGACTCTTCAACCGCATGATGCCTGGATTGCTGATGCCTGGATTTCGGTCAGCCGCTCCGCGCTCCGGCACAACTTCGGCGCGGTGCAGGCGCTTGCCGGGCCAGGCATACCGACAATCGCCGTCGTCAAGGCCAATGCGTTCGGGCACGGGGCAGGAGAAACGGCACGGACGTTCCAGGAGGCCGGAGCAGATTTCTTTGCGGTGACGACGCCCGCCGAGGCGCTGGAGCTGCGCGAGGCAGGCATCACTGGGCGAATTTTAGTCTTCCTGCCGGCACTTCCAGGCCAAGCAGACGCGCTGCTGACGGCAGACTGCGATCTCACAGTCTGTGACAGCGAGACCATCTTGGCAGCCTCGGATGCCGCCGGGCGGCTGGGGGTGACGGCTGCGGTGCAGCTCAAAGTCGATACGGGAATGGGGCGTCTCGGCGTTCTGCCGAGCGATGCGCTCGCCGCTGCCCGGCAGATCGCCGCGGCGCCCGCGCTGCACTTTGCTGGCATTTATACGCACTTCGCGCGGGCTTTGGAAAAAGAGGAAGAGGCCACAAAAAAGCAGTTTGCCGTCTTCCAGAAAGTGCTGGCGGAATTGAGAGACGCACAAATTGACCCCGGCCTGCGGCACTGCGCGAACTCGGCGGCGTTGGTGCGTTTTCCCGAAATGCGTCTGGACGCCGTCCGGCCCGGCACGATCTTGTACGGGCAGTACCCGTCGCAGGCCGTGCCGCGCTCGCTGACGCTGCAAGATACCTGGCGGATGCAGGCGCAGATAGTCCTCGTCCGTGACCTTCCGGCAGGCAGTGCCGTCGGCTACGGCAGCGAGTTTGTCACCCGACGGCCCTCGAAAATTGCTGTCCTGCCGGTCGGCTATGCTGACGGCTTCACGACCGCGCCGCAGAGCGCGTCAAAGGGTTTGCGCGGCCTGCGTCAGTTGTTCCGCCCCGCGCCAGTCACGGTGACAGTGCGCGGCTCCCGTGCATTGGTTGTCGGGCGCGTTGCCATGCAGACGTGTTTAGTAGATGTCACGGACATTCCCGCTGTGAAAGCGGGCGATCTCGTAAGCATTCCCGCCCGGCGGCTGATGGCAAGCGCTCGCCTGCCGCGCGTTTTCACTGAGCATTTTGAGTGAGAGGCTTGTTAGAAGTTAATCAGGCAGGGAAATGGTACGGGAAAGAAAAGCGTGGGACCAAAGTCCTGCGCTGCGGGGCGCGGACGCCTACTCTCCACCCTCGTGGAGAAAGAGCCAGACAAGAACATTTCAATCCTGTGCCCGCGAAGGCGGTCACTGGGCGCTTCGCCCCGCAGCGCAGGATTTTGGTCCCATGCTTTTTCGCTGCCCTATTTTTCTTTGCCTCTCCGCTTGCCGCGCAGCCCGTCAGCATCACGACCTATGCCCAAATGACGGCGCTTCTTCAGCGTGACGCCCAAAAATCACCGCTCGTGCGAGTGGTTTCGGTCGGCAGATCGGCAGGCGGCACGCGGCAGATTTGGCTCGTCCGCCTGGCCGACCCCAAAACGGCTCCTGCACAGACCCGGCGGCTTCTCGTGCTGTGCCGGCAGCACGGCGACGAGCCGGCATCTACCGAAGCGCTGCTGCGGCTGATCCACGGAATTGCGTCCGGCGGCGATCCGGTCCTGCGCTCGGAACTCTCCCATGTCACGCTGTACGTTGTGCCGATGGTCAACCCGGATGGGGCAGAGGCTGGGACACGCCGGAACGGAGCCAATGCTGACCTAAACCGGGATTGGGGCCGCTTTACCCAGCCGGAAACGCTGGCCGTCGCGGCAGCGGCGAAATCCATCCGCCCGGCACTGGTCGTAGACGCCCACAACTGGGATGGCAATGACGAGTACGACGCCGACTGTCTGGAAATCCCGCGCGAGATGGAGTCGGTCGGGGGACGCGCCGCGCACGCTTGGCAGCATCAGGAAGTCCAAGACCTGGCACGCTCCGGGTATGCCGTGCATCCGACTGCCTGGGGCGACGGCTCCGACCCGCACCTCGCCCACCGCTGGTTCACGCGCGAAGGCGTTCCCAGTGCTTTGGTTGAAACGCACTACGGCTCGCCCGCCGACCGTGCCGATTTTGAGCGCCGCGAAGGCATGTACGCGGTGCTGATCCACAGCCTCGCCGGGCGCTCAGCATCGCCGTGGACCGAAGGTCCGGCAGCGACAGACGAGGCCGCGCTGTTTCCGCCGCCAAAAGCAGCAAGCAGAGTCCGGCAAGCCGCGTCTCTTCCAAAGCACGGGAAACCCTGGCTGTGGGCGTTCGGCCTGTATGCCCTGGCCCTGTGGGGAATGAGCCTGCGGAAGCCTGAGAAAGAGACCCGGCCTAAGCGCCCGCCCGCCCGCTATTCTTACCCTGCAAAACGCGGCAGAAATGAGACAACCTCGCACTCCAGCCGGCGCAGGGCGGTGAGCCTGCCGCCTCGGTAAGCGCCGGTGTCAATGCTGAACGTGCGGCGGCGGACAACCGCGCCCGGCTCCGGTCGGCAGGAGCGCCGACAAACATTAGCCGCCGCAAGACATCAATGCCCCCAAGCACCTCGCAGTGAAACTCCTGCGCCGGAAGGGAACCCCGCAGCCCTGTCACGCTGTTTTCGCAGCATCTATGGAAACTGAGGCGACAGAAGCGGAGAGGAAGGAAACCCTGCAAGCCCTCGCAAGCGCAGTTGTCTCTACCTGCACGAGTGTTAATCTGCGGAAGGCGGCGCGGGCGGCCTCGCAGTTTCTGCAAAGCTACCTCGCCCCAACGGGCCTTCAGGCCGGGCAGTTCGGCATTCTGAGTCACATTTCGGACGCCGGCATCACCACAATGACACGGCTGGCAGACTCCCTGGCCGCAGACCGAACGACACTGACCCGCAACCTTCAACTGATGCAGCGCGACGGTCTCGTCGAGATTGTGCCAGGCTTAGACAAGCGCCTGCGGGAAATCACACTGACCGTTCGGGGCAAGGAGACACTGGCGCAGGCCATCCCGCTCTGGCGCGAAGCGGAAGCCGCGCTCTGCGAGCGCTTGGGCAGTGAACGTCAAAAGGCGCTTCTTTCCCATGCCGCCGCGCTGATCGCGCTGACCCAAAAATAAATCTAGACTGGGGGTTTCGCCACGATGTGACTTTCGGAATTATTTGGCGTACTTTCTTCGGCGCTATTTGGCGTATAATGCCCACACAACATGTGGGAACGCTGTACGGATGAGCGACCTACCAATACTGCCATTGGAATGGCGGAATGTGATGTAATTGCTTTCTATGTATTCGTCGCCGACCCCTTATCCAAACCTCAACGGCCTGCTTCAAGAATTCAGGGACCGAGTGTCGGCAGCGCTCGGGGCTAACCTTACCGGAGTCTATCTTCAGGGGTCGCTCGCGGTCGGCGATTTTGACCAGAGCAGCGATATCGACTTCATCGTTGTCATCGAGACGGATCTGACCGATGAGCAGGTCCAGGCCATTGATCAGGTTCACGCCGATATCTTCTCGCTGGGCGGGCGCTACCGTCCGGACTGCCCGACGCCGCGTGGAGAGCCTCCGCCAGGGCACTGGGAAACCAGCCTGGAGGGCAGTTACTTCCCTCGTAACCTGCTTCAGCCTACGGATGCCCCCCCGAGTGACCTTTGGTATCTCGACAATGGAAGCACGTACTTGGAGCGGAAGAACCACGATAACACGCTGGTGGCCCGATGGACACTTCGCGAACGAGGGATCGTGGTGGGGGGACCGCCGCCCCACTCACTCGTCGATCTTGTTCCTCCCGAAGCACTCAGGCAAGAAGTCTTAGCCGACATGGCCCGCATCGTCCGCGAGTTCGCCGATCCCTTCTGGAACAGCCGTTTCGGGCAGCCGTATGCCATCTTCAACTTCTGCCGCATGCTTGTGACTGTGAAGACGGGTGAGATTCACTCCAAGCGTGCCGGGGTCGCGTGGGCGATGACGGCCTTGGAGCCTCGATGGAGGCCGCTCATTAACCGGGCCTGGGCAGCCCGCGGTATCGGCCATGTGAGCGAGCCTGCCGATCAGGCCGAGTATGCCGAGACAATCGCGTTCATCGAAGAGGCCCTCAAAGTTGCAACAAGGTTTGTCGAAACTCCCGCTTCTTGCGAGTACTAACCGGGGGCTAAAATGACAGCGGGTGTCGCTTTGCGAATTATTTGTCGTACAATGTCCCCGCAGCTTACAGGGCCACTGTCCACCAAGAAGACCGAGCCATCACACGCCAGATAATTCGCAAAGAATCACGCCAAATAATTCCAAACTTGACAGCCACGGGAACCTAAGCGGGCAGGACGCCGTTAAAAGCGTGTATCTACACGCTTTTGCAAGAAAGGGAGACGCCGTGGCTACTCTCGAAAAACCGATCTCTCTTCCCCTGGCGGCGCCCGAGCCTCCGGCACCTCTGCCGCTTGCTGCCGCACCGGCGATGGCGGTTCTGAACCCGTTCCGCTGGATTATCTTGATTGCCGTGCTGACCGGCGCTTTTTTGGAGCTGCTGGACACGACCAGCGTGAATGTCGCTTTGCGGCAGATGCAGGGCAATCTGGGGGCGACTTCCGACGAGATCGCCTGGGTCTCCACCGGCTATATTCTCGCCAATGTCGTTGTCCTGCCGCTGACGGCCTGGCTGTCCTCCGTGTTCGGGCGGCGGCTGTACCTGACAGCTTCTATCCTGCTGTTTACGTTTGCCTCCATTTTATGCGGATTGTCAAGCTCGCTGGGAGCACTGATCCTTTGCCGAATCCTTCAGGGTGCGGGCGGCGCGGCGCTGCTGTCCACCGCTCAGGCCAGCCTGCGCGAAGTGTTTCCCAAAGAGCAGCAGGGCATGATCCAGTCGCTGTACATTATCGTGATTGTGATTGGACCGACCCTGGGGCCGACCTTCGGCGGCTGGATTACGGACAACTACTCGTGGCAGTGGATTTTCCTTGCCAAGTCCCCGCTTGGATTTGTGGCTGCCGCCCTTGTCTGGCGCTTTCTCACGGACTCAGCCCTTCAGGAAAAGTCAAAAGGACTGGACTGGCAGGGGATCGGCCTGCTTGCGGTCGGCCTGGGGTCTTTGCAGTATGTTTTGGAAGAAGGGGAGCGCTACGATTGGTTTGATGACATTTGGATCACGCGCCTGACAGTCACTGCAGTTGTTGCGATGACCGTGTTTGTCTTGTGGGAATTGTCGCCGCGCAACACGCGGCCCGTGGTCAACCTGCGCGTTCTGCGCTACCGCGATCTTTCTGCCGGCTCGTTTCTGCTGCTGATCAGCGGCGTGGGCGTCTACGGCAGCGTGTTTATCCTGCCGCTGTTTGTACAGAGTATTCTCGGCTTTTCGCCGACCCAAACGGGCCTGCTGTTTCTGCCCGGCGGTGTCGCGACTATCGTGGGGACCATGCTCTGCGGGCGCCTTTTGAACGGCGCAAAGCCGCTGATGCAGCCGCCGATTTTAGTTGTGCTGGGGCTGGGCGTTTTCGCGCTTTCCCAGTTTATGCTGGGGCATTTGACGCCGCAAAGCGGGGCGGACGATGTGCAGCTTGGGTTGATCTTCCGGGGTGCGGGCCTTGGACTATTGCTGACGCCGGTGACGGTCGCTTCGCTTTCCTCGCTGAAGGGGGCGGAGATCGCCCAGGGAGCGGGCCTAACCAATCTCTTTCGGCAGCTTGGCGGCTCTTTCGGCATTGCCATTGTCAACACGTTCGTGACTAATATGGGCCAGCATCACCGCTCGGACCTTATCTCCAACTTATATTCGGGCAACAGCGTCCTTGCCGACCGGATTGCCGGCCTGTCGAGCCAGTACCTGGCTGACGGTTACAGCCTTACGAGCGCCCACAATGCCGCCGTCGGCGCAATTGAAGGGACCGTCCAAGTTCAATCGCTGACAATGGCTTATGATGATGCGTTCCAGCTCATCGCCGCCATCTCGTTTTTTGCCATCCCCGCCGCCCTGCTGTTCATCAGCCGGGGCAAACCCAAAGCCCCCGCCGCCGGTCTGGACGCCGCGCATTAACCTCGTTCCACAGATTGTGGATTGCCCTGCTCGACTTGACGGGGCTGAACTGGGTCCGCGCAAAAGAGAATTTTCATGTGGGGATTCTACCTGTTGCCTGGGTTCATCTTGACACTATGCGCCGAGACAGGTATACTTCCAAAACTGGGGCGAGTAACTCAGTGGCTAGAGTGCTTCCTTTACACGGAAGAGGTCGGGGGTTCGAATCCCTCCTCGCCTATTGGCTTATAGCGCGGAAATCAAGACAAAAAAGCGATCCTGAAATCACAGGGTCGCTTTTTTGTGGTCTGTGGGATTACGCTGCTAGGAACTCTCGCATGACTTGTGCGAACTTCTCCGGCTCTTCCAAAAACGGAAAATGCCGCGTCTGCCCGAAGACTTCTAATCTCCCGCCGGGAATGCGCTCTGCCGCCGCGCGGGCCATGTCCACTGTCGGCATGTCGCTTGCGCCCACCAACACCAGCGTCGGGACCGCGATAGCCGGCAGCTCGTTCCAAACATCGAATTCCGCCAGCGTTCCGGTGACCCGGAAGTCCGATTGGTCGCCCCACATGGCGCGGTACACATCATAAGCGATGTGCGCGAAGGCGTTTTGCAGGTAGTCCGGCGGCGGGGTGCTTAAGAAAACAGCGTCGTAGGCGGCATCCAGCGCCTCTTGATAGGCTGGGGTGTACTGACCTCCCTCCCGGTAGATGCCGGCGGTCTCTTCCCGGTTATAGACAGCCTGGATTTCTGCCGGAACACTCGCCCGCATCTGTGCCAAAATCGCGTTGAGGTCGGCGATGGTTGAAAATGTGTCGGCCAAAATAAGTTTCGTCACCGCTTCCGGGTGCGCGACGGCATACGCCTGTGCCAGCATCCCACCCCACGAGTGGCCGAAGACGGCGCAGGGGCCGAGACCCAGCCCGGTTCGCACGGCCTCGACATCGGCGACATTGGCGGCAATCGTATACTCTGCCGGGTCGGCCTTGCCCGATTTTCCCGTTCCGCGCTGGTCGAAATAGACCAGCTTTGCTTCGGACGCCAGCACTTTGGTTGCCTGCAAATACTCATGTGGAAAACCCGGCCCGCCGTTCAGCAAAATCAGCGGCGGACCTTCTCCAATGGCTTCGTAGTAGAGCGAAACGCCGCGGCTGTCAGCATAACCGCTGTCAATAAAAGTTGCAAGTGTCATACTCTGAGTATACCTAGCGGCGGCAAGGCGTGTCTTGTCAAACCACCCTGTTTCCTGTATAGTATTTGTATGGCAATTCCCGCATCGTGCCTTGGGCTGATCTTCTTGACCTGTCTTCTGGCCGCCGTCAGCGGCTCCTCGCCGGCACACGGTGACACGCCTCCCGCACGCACGGTGGAAGGCGTGGCAACGACCCAAACTGGGAAGCCGGTGGCGCGGGTGACGCTTTACTTGTTCGGCCTGCCGCCCGGCCAGACCGACATGATTACGCTGGGCGACCAGTCTACCGTTGTCACCGACAACCAGGGCCGGTTCACCTGGAATGTGCCTCCGGCGCTGCCTCCGCTCAGCGACTATATCGGCGTCCGCTCCATTGCCTGCTACGCGCTTGCCGCCAACCGAGGAACAGAACGGTTCCGCTTGGCGGTGCGGCCAGACCCGCACGGATCAGACCCGGCGCGGGATGCGGGGGACCTGCTGCGGGAAGCGACTCGCCCCTGCGAGACAAAATGGCTTCTTGGCGGAGCGCATCCGGTCTTCTCGGTCGTTGTCCCCGACACCAGCATCGTTCAACTTGACCGTGCGCGGCCCTGACGGTCAGCCGCTGCGGGACCGGGACGTTCAGGCGGTTCCTGTGGAGCAGCCGTCGTTTTCCGGCGGGGCGATTGTCACCACAAGCCGGACCGATGCCGAGGGCCGGCTGCGCCTGCGCTGCTTCCCCGGCTCCAAAAGCTTTCAGGTCCTTGTTCCCGGCATCGGCTTCGGTTTTACCGGGAACGTTTGAAGTGCGTCGGCGGGGCAGATGACCGCGCCGTCTTTGCCGCCGCTTGCGCCGTTTGCCGCGCTTTTCGGCACGGTCGCCCCGGCACTGAATCAGGCCGGGCGCAGCGGTTCATCAAAGCGACGGACGCATACTTGAAACCGGCAGCCTTTGGTACGTCCCGCGTGCTGCTGTCGCTGCCGACGGGCGCTGGGTACTCAGCGACGTGCTGCCCGGTCAGCATCGCTTAGTTCTGGAAAATGGGCGCGGTGAAAGCGAGCCGGTAGGTGTCACGGTACAGCCCGGCGAGAAAATGGCGGGGATCACGCTCGGCCCGAAGAAGCCTGCCGTAGCCGCGCCTGCCGCCACGCTCCCCAGTCCCGCGCCGTCGGTGCGAGGCCGGGTCACGGATGCCGGCGGCCGACCCGTGGCCGGCGCAGACGTGTTTGCTGTTTGTTCGGTGGGAATGGGCGGAGGCCAAAGAGTGCTGACCGCGAAAACCGACGCTGCTGGGAGATACGCCATCCCCGATTTGCCGATTGAGGCACCGCGCCAGGCCGGTTTGTTCTACCTCAGCTCGCCGAGCGGGCCGTCTGTGCATCTCGTAGCGCGAATGCCGGGCTACGGCCTTGCCGCTGCCGATGGGCAGAGCGAGATGGGCGGGGTGCCGGGCCAGTGGCGGGACATTGAGAAAGACCTTGTCCTGCCTGCGTCTCATGCCGGGCTGACCGTCCGGGTGCTTCAGGACGGCAAGCCGGCCCCGAATATGCTGGTGGCACTGTCCGCGCAGGGCGAAAACTCATTAATCCCTGCCAATTTCTCACGCTACGGAGACCGCGGCGAAGCGGCGCAGACGCTGCGGGCGCTGCTGTCTCCCAGCGCCAAAACCGAGCCGGACGGGACGGTGCGGTTCCAAGACCTGACGCCGGGACTGTGGGACGTAACCGCGAACCGAGCGCCTTTCAATGCTTTTCAGGCGTCCGTTCCCCCATTCAACGCCAGCACCGGCGTTGTCGTGCAGGCCGGGGAAAGCTCTGTTTATACTGTTAGCCTCCTGCCAATCCCCGGCCCAGTCACTTTTCGCGCCGTCGGCTTAGATAGTCACACGCCTCCCGCTGCTCCCAACCGGGTCAGCCTGGCGACGGCCCATGAATCCAACTACGGCACATTATCTTTAGAACCGGACGGTACGACGAGTAAACTACAGCCGTTCATCGTACCGGGGCTGTTCCAGGCCACGCTGCGGTTTGCGACCGGCCCGCTGGACCCGAACGCGCCGGCAGGGCCGTACTTTGAGGGAACCGCCCTTGTCGCGGTCTCGGCGGCGGCTGCGCCTTCTCAGCCGATTGCCGTTTCTACAGAGCGCGTCGGCCCGGCCAGCATCCGGGTCCGTCTGAGAGACGCGCAGGGTAAGCCCCTGCGCGGCACGGTGACGGTCCGTGACCCATTCCATCGCACTCTGTATGCGGCGACTGTGGACACAAAAGGAGTGGCCGTATTCGCAAACGTCCCGCTGAACTTTTTCTCGTATACTCTCACGGCGCACATCATGAGCCGGCCTGAACGGGTCCTGCCAAGCCCGCAGAGCGGCCCACTGCCCTCGGATGCCGCTCTTGTCGCCGGCAGCGGCCAGCCGTTGCCGCAGACTGTGTGTGTCCGAGGCGGCGAAGAAAGCCTGGTAACGCTCGGCCCGGCACTGCCCGGTTATGTGCGCCTGCGCTTGATCGGTCCTCTGGCGTCGGCAAGAAAGTATTACGTCGAGGGACGCCAGACGGACGACGAGCCGTTCACCGAAGTTGACTTCGATCCTGCCCTAAAAGAGTACGTTCTGGGGCCGCTTCCCGCAGGCCGCCGCACCCTGCACCTCTTCTGCTTTAGCTCTGCGCCGGTGGGAGGCAGTCTCAATGCCGGCAAGATTGTTGTGACGGTGAAAGCCGGACAGGTCATTTACGCGGAACTGAGTCCCCAAAGTACCGCCGCGCAGGAAGCGCTTTACGCGGCTCCTTTGTCGGGAACTGTGTATCTCGCGGACGGCAAAACGCCGGCGTGGGGAGCACGGGCCGCGCTTTTTCTGCCGGAGGACACGGTGCCGCTTCGCATGGCCCGGACGGACACGCAGGGCCGGCTCGTGCTGAACGACTTCTGGCGCAGCTCCGCGCGTTCCCGTGTTGCGCTGCCGGGCAGTCCGCCGGGACCGGTGGTGGCGGCTTGGCTGCCTGGACAAAGCGGCGCAGTAATCGTGCCGTTCTTGCCGGGACAAGAAATGCGGCTGGTTTTGCCCCCGGCGATTGCTCTGCATGGACGGGTCACGGTCAGCGGACAGAGTGTTTCGGGCCTGCCGTCGCAGTTCCGGGTCCGGGCCGCCTACTTGGGCAAAGGACGATTAAACGAGGCACTGACTGTCGAAGCGGCGGCGCAGGCGGATGGGACATGGACGCTGGCGGGTTTGACGCCGGGGACCTACCAGGTGCAGGCAGCGCGGGACACTATCTGGCTCTCTGGGGCGCAGACACTGGTTGTCGGCGCGGCACCACTTCCCGAAATGTCTCTGGACATCGCGCCGCCTGGCCTGCCCATAACATTAAAGTTTGTCGACCAGCAGGGCAAGCCTCTGCGCCACCAAAACGTCAAAATCGTGCGGCCTGACGGCCCGCTTACAGACGAGATCTGGCCCGGCGTGCTGACAACAGATACTTCGGGCTGCTTGCGCGTGGATGGCCTGGAAGCCGGACACCATCTTGTGAGGCTGCCGGAGCAGGCGGCGACCGCTGGCTTTGATGTTCCTGTTTGGACGCCCGCCTCGTCACCGGCAGAACAAAGGATTGTCCTGCTGGCCATGCCTTAAACTTCAAGACAAGTCACGGCAAAAGTCCGCCCACTACTTGCGTTTTCGTGAGGCAGTGGGTATAATCCGCAAGACAGGGATGTTTAACCGACAAGGAAGTGTCAATGAAATGCCGTGACCGCGGTTTGGAGAAGCCGATCTCCTCGTGGAGCTTGACCACCGGGACGATACCGAAAAGCTGCACAATCTTTTCCCAATGTGGTACAACGACTCATGGAAGAAGATCAAAGCAGGAACCGCTGAGCGCGATGTTCGCTGCGCCACCGGCGTCGAACCGCGTTGCAGCGAAGCCGGTCAAATGTGTTTTGGAACACAACAATAAAACAAGCCGCCTTAGCTCAGTTGGTAGAGCACTCGACTGAAAATTGAGGTGTCATCGGTTCAAGTCCGGTAGGCGGCATCATTTGGAAGAACTCAAAGGGAGAGCATAGCTCTCCCTTTTCCTCTGTCAGAACATCTCCTATGGCGTCTGAACTGCGTGCATTTTCCATTGTCGGCCAGCGCGGCGCTCCGCTTTTGGAGCCGCCGGGCAACACGCGGGTGTCACTGCTGCGAGCCATTACCGCCGGGGCGACAATGCTGGAAGTGGATGTCCGGCGCACCCGTGACGACGCTCTGGTGCTGGACCAGGAAAACGTCCATCTACTGGACGGCGAAGAAGTGCCTCTCCGGGACCGTTCCTTGTCTCAGTGGCGTCAGCACGGCGGCGAGTGGGGCCAGGCGCTTTTGAGGCTCGAAGACGTGCTGACGCTGGCTCAAGACACCGGTGTTGGTCTGATGCTGGATTTCAAAGAACTCGGCACTGAAGGTCTGCTTGCCCGCGCCGTTCGCAAATCCAAGTTTCCAGTGTCTCATCTTCTGATCTCTGGTGCCGGGGACGCCTCTCGGCGCATTCTGCGCGGCCTTGATCCCCGTCTTCCTCTCGCGTACTCGTTAGACATTGGCGATGCCGCCCTCATCACGCCCCGCCTGCTGTTAGAGCTTGACACCGAAGCCGTCACCTGGCATCACCGCCTCTTGACCCCGGAGCTGGTCCAAATCCTCCACCGCCGCGACATTCTGGTTTACGCAACCAACGCCGAGCTGACCGAAGATATGCGCCGGATGCACCATGTCTGCCGCGTAGACGGCATTGTCACGTCCAGCCCCGACATGCTCAAGCAAGTTGTCGGCTGATCTTTTCCCTGCCAAAATCTTTTCCCTGCCAGTTCGTTCGCTTTTTGCTGCTGCCGTCCATACTTTCTTTGTTAGCGCCACTCTCAACACGGAAATGGACCATGCAGGACCATGCAGGACAACGTCCTTCTCACCCAATATGCTCAAGACGGCTCTGAGGCCGCCTTTTCGCAGATCGTCGCCCGGCATCTGCCGCTTGTCTACCGCACTTGCCGCCGCGAGACCGGCTCGGAGCCGCTTGCCGAAGATGCTGCTCAAGTCGTCTTTCTGCTGCTGGCGCGAAAAGCAAAAACGCTTCGCGCCAGTCCCAGTCTTGCCGGCTGGTTGTACCAAGCCGCCGTCTTTGTCGCCAAAGATGTTCGCAAGCAGGAAGCGCGTCGTCGTCGAAGGGAAGAAGCCGTCATGCAGGAAGCCCACGCCCAGACCGCGCCCGCGCCCGAATGGGACAGCATCGAGCCGCTACTGAACGCCGCTCTGTCGTCACTAAAACCCGCTGACCGCGACGCCGTCCTGCTGCGTTTTCTGGAAGGCCACACGCTGGCCGAAACCGGCGCACTGCTCGGCGTCTCCGAAGACGCCGCCCGGATGCGCGTCATCCGCGCCTTGGAAAGGCTGCGCCGCTACCTCACTGCCCATGGTATTGTCGTGACCGGCCTTGTTCTTACCAGCTTCCTAACCGCCGAAGCCGCGCATCCCGTTCCCGCCCACGCCGCCGAAGTAATCAACGCCGGAATGCTTCAAGCCATTTCGACAGGCCCCACGGCCAATGTCCTGCTGCTCTCGAAAGGAGTCTCACACACCATGAAGATCATAAAGATCAAGCACGCCACTCTTGCTGCCAGTCTGCTGCTGGCAAGTGCCGCAGTTCCTTCCCTTGTTCATGCCTTAAGTCCGCACAAGGTTCATTCACCTGCTCTCGCTGTCTCCGAAACTCAGCCGCTTCACATTGATGAAGTGCGTATCACCGGCAACAAAATCGTGCCGGCAAGCGCCGTTTTAGCGGCCTTCAACATTCATGCCGGGGATCAAGTCAATGAGAAGCAAATCCAGCACTCACTGGCTCATGTGTACGACCTGTATTGGTTCAATTTGGTCGGCCCATTTCAGTTAGAAGCCAAAACAGACGGCGGTTACTTGCTGACGCTTCCCGTTGTGGAAATCCCCGGTCTAGAGAAAGCCAAACCGGAAGAATTTCAAGAGCAGGCGGAAATCGCCACGGCCCTGCAAACTGCGGAAGAGGACCTTCAGTACCATCAGACAGACCAGTTCACCGCCATGTTCACTCCTAACTTCCGGGCGATTGACAGCGCCGGACAGCGAGAAAACCTGAGCCAGTACATGGCACAGATTGACGGCCCGCTTGGCCCGTCGGCGCTGATTGAGCTTCACCATTTTGGTGTCGGCACTCATCGTTCCGGTAATTTGGTGGTGGCTTCGACCAACATCGTTTGGTATCGGTGGACCAGCCTGCCTGGATCGCCCGACACCGGCTGCGAGCAGTTGCAGCAGACTGTGGATGATGACTGGCATCAGTCAGATAAAGGCTGGGTGCTGGAAACTCGCCGCGCGACTTCGGAAGTCAAGACAGAGAAAAATCCCGTACGCTTAATTCGTATGCTAAAGAACGAAGCACTTCACCCAAGTCTTTATCCAAGAGGGTAGGGTACAATGGGTACGTGGAGTCGGCGCTTGCTTGCCTGCTCTCACTGCAAGTGTCCTGCTGCTCTCGAAAGGAGTATTGAAAGTCATGGGAATTAAAACTGTCACAGCAACAACCATTGCTGCCGCCTCCTGCATCGTTGTTGCTTTACCCTTAACGACTTTGGCCGCGCCTGCGGCGAGATCCGTAATCAACCATGCAGGACTGCACCCGGTTGTCGCAGCTTCGGGAGTCAAAATCAGTCGGATCACTGTTATTCATCGCGGCCCCGTTGCCCTTTCCGACGCCTGCGTTCTGGTCGCTCTTTCCCAAAAAGTTGGCGGGCTGTATGATGCGGTCGCGGCGCAGCAGGATACGAAGGCCATCGGGAGGCTGGGCCTTTTTCAAGGCGGTGTCACTGAAAGCGCCTCGGTTGACCCAGATGGTGGTATGAATCTGACTTACACCGTGACCGAAAACCCTTTTATCAAGGTGATTCAGTTCACCGCGAACACTCCTGATGGGCAGCCCAGCATTCCCACGGTGCTGCTCAGGGCTAGGATGATGACAAAGGAAAACACGGTCCTGAACACGACCTCTTTGACGCGCGATATGAACATGCTGCTGAACCATACAAATGGCCCTTTTTGGAACCAGGGATTTTTTGCGGATGCAGGCGTCACGCGAATTGATCCGGTCACCGGGACTCTCACAATACCGCTGGAAGAAACACATATCGCAAAAATTCAAATTCAAGGCAACACCCAGGTTCCTACCGCAGAGATCATGCAGCGGATCCAATCCAAGCCAGGGGATGTGTTCAACGCCCACCTCATGCAAACGGACATGACCAGCGTTTGGAACATGGGTAAGTTTAGCACCGTCGGCCCTCTCACCGAAACCACCGACGCAAACCATCAGATGACCATTGTTATCCCCGTCACAGAGAAGAAGTCTGTTCTGCAAACAAACTAATCGCATGAGGTACAATGGGCGCATGGGTTCGACGTTTACTGTTCATGCGCTTGCTTCGGGATCATCCGGCAATGCAACGCTGGTTCGCGCGGGCGACATTTCGCTGCTGATTGATGCCGGGGTGGGGATGCGGAAGCTGGTGGCCGCGCTGGCGAAAGAAGGGCTTGCGCCGGGCGACCTGAGCGGTGCGGTCATCACGCATGAGCATTCCGACCATATCCAGAGCGCCCATGCCCTCTCGAAGCGGCACGGCGTCCCGCTGATTGCGAGCGAGCGGACGCTGACGGCGTTCTACCGGCGCAAGACCCAGACGCCGCATCTCATCCTGCCGGTCGGCGACACAGTGGCGCATCGGGGATTTGGAGATTGAGACGTTTTCCGTGCCGCATGATGCCGCCGACCCTGTGGGCGTCAACATTGTTCATGCGCCGAGCGGCCAGAAAGTCAGCCATTTGACCGATCTTGGTCATGTCACCGACACGGTGCGCTGGGCGATTCGTGGGGCTAATTTACTTGTGCTGGAAGCAAACCACGATGTTCACCGACTCGCAGGCGGTGAATACCCTGGCTACTTGAAGTCGCGCATCTTAGGCGACCACGGCCATTTGTCCAATGAAGCCGCCGTGGGCCTGCTCTGCGAACACGCGCTGAACCAAGGCCCGCACACGGTCTGGCTCGCGCATTTGTCCAGAGAAAACAACACCCCGAAGCTTGCCCTGGGCTACGCCAAAGCCACCGTCGCCGTCGAAACCAACTGCCCTGTTGTCTTCGATGTCGCAAAGCGCGACTCCCCTTCCGCCGTCTGGACCCCCGGCCACACCGCCTTGCAGCTGAGTTTATTTTAAGACCGAAATCCGCTTAATGCTTACCTTCTCAGTGCTTGCCCTTTTGCAGCATCTTTTCCGCGATGTCTAAGTTGCTGCGGTACTGGGCATTGCCGGGTGCGAGAGTGACCGCATCACGGAAGTCAGTCGCCGCCTCCGCGATCCGGTGCTGCTCGCCGATGGCAGCCCCCAAGCCGTCGAGGACGTCGGCATCGGCAGGGGACAGTTGCAGGGCCTCTCGGTAAGCAGCCTCGGCCTCCGCGTACCTGTGCATCTTGGCGAGACTTGCCCCCAGGCCCGTATCGGCGGCTGTGCTGGCAGGATCAAGCGTGCGTGCGGCACGAAAAGAGGAGACGGCCTCGGCATAACGGCCCATATCCAGGAGTGTGTCGGCCAGGTTCTGAACATACGTCGCACGGTTTGGCATGAGCCGCATTGCTTCCTGATATTGGGGCAGGGCCTGCGGGTACTTTTTCTGGGAATACAGCGCGTCTCCCAGATTGTTGCGGTACATGGCAATATTCGGCTGCTGCTGGACCGCCAGCAGGTACTCACCCTCGGCGGCGGAATAATTTGCCGCGTTGAATGCCTTGTCTCCCTGATTCTCGTGCCGTTCCGCAGACTTGACCGAAGTTTCCCCCAGGTGAATGGAATGCAGGTGAGTCACAGCTGCCCAGCCTAGACCCAGCAGAACCAATGCGATCATTCCTCCGCGCAGGGTATGCACCGCACCCGCCCGCCGCTGACGGGCGGCGGCTGCTCGCTGCGCTTCCTCGACACGTACCTCACCAAGTTGACGGCTGACTTCTTCCGGCGGCATCCCATAAGCCTCGGCAATGTCCTTCACCGTTGGCTCCGATTGCTCGGCGACTTCCTGCTTTTGCTGGTCTTCCCAGCGCTGGAACAAAATCTTCTGCTCGCGTTCCGTCAGATGCTGGGAATTGTTGTCTGGTTCCATGCAACAAATTGTACCCAGATTTTTCATCCCCCGCAGGGAGCAGTTCCGGGCAGGAAAACCGAAGCGTGGCGGCGAAAGAACGCCTATCAACGCCGTGAGGGTAATTCTTTGACACCAATTTCTTCCGAAACAATCAACTGGGGTATTATTGGCCCCGGCTCTATCGCGCAGCGGTTCGCGAAAGGCTTGCAGTCGGTTCCCGATGGAAAGCTGTACGCAGTCGGCTCTCGCACCCAGCAGAAAGCGGACGAGTTCGCGGACAAGTTTAATGCCCCAAAGCGCTACGGCAGCTACGAGGCGCTGGCGGAAGACCCGGACGTTCAAGCGGTTTATATTGCGACGCCGCACCCGCAGCACAAAGACGCCATATTGCTCTGTCTTAATCATGGGAAAGCCGTGCTGTGCGAAAAGCCATTCACGGTCAACGCCAAAGAAGCCGCGGAAGTGATTGAGCTAGCCCGGTCGAAAGACTTGTTTCTGATGGAAGGCATGTGGTCCCGGTTCTTTCCCGGCATGGTGCGCGTGCGCGAGCTGCTGGCCGCTGGGGCGATTGGTGAGGCGCGGATGCTGCAAGCGGACTTTGGGTTCCGTACCGGTGTCAACCCTGAAGGCCGCTTATTCAATCTGGCGATGGCCGGAGGCGGCCTGATGGATGTCGGCGTTTACCCGATTTCTCTGGCGTCCATGATTTTCGGCACGCCGACCGACATGTCCGGGCTGGCGCAGATGGGCGAAACCGGCATTGACGAAATGGCCGCCGTCTCGCTGAAATACGCCAACGGCCAGCTTGCATCCATCGTCACCGGCGTTCGGATCGGCACGCCGTCGGAAGCGACGATCTTCGGCACGGACGGCTCTTTGAAGCTGCACGCGCCGTTCTGGAACCCGGTGCATCTGACCCTGAGCGCGGGTGGCAAGACTGAGGAGATTGATGTCCCGTTTGAGGGTGAAGGCTTTAACTACGAGGCGCAGGAAGTGCAGGACTGCCTGCGGGCCGGCAAAACCGAAAGTGCGATTATGCCGCTCGACGAAACTCTGACCATCATGCAGACCCTGGACACGCTCCGCGCTCAGTGGGGCCTCAAGTACCCGATGGAATGACGTATCCGGCGAAAGACGCCGGGCCGGCATCAGAAGCGCCGGTCTGCTTCTCAGCGAAAATCCCTGCGAGACCAAATGCCAGCAGCATTTGGCCTATCTTCAGTCGTGAAGCGACTTCCATTCAAGAGCAGACCGGTACTTCCAATGCCGGTTTCGGCCTGCGCCCACTTTTTTCTTTGAACTTGCAAACAGGAGATCATGCACAGTGGCAGATGATTTGAAAGCTTTCCCGCCGTCACTAGAGTTTACGGCGCAGGCGAATATCAGTGACAGGTCGGTTTACGAAGATGCGGCGGCGGACCCGGAAGGGTGGTGGGCGAAGCAGTCGAGCGATCTGCTGACATGGACCAAACCCTGGGAGACGGTCTGCGAGTGGAACCCGCCCCACGCCAAATGGTTTGTCGGGGGGCAGCTCAACGTCGCGGCGAACTGCCTGGACCGGCACCTGACCGACGGGCGGCGTAACAAGGCCGCGCTGATTTTCGAGGGTGAGCCGGGCGACACGCGCGTCTTGACCTACTGGGATTTGCACCGAGAAGTCTGCAAACTATCGAACGTGCTGGAAAGCCTCGGCATTGTCAAAGGCGATAGAATTACGATTTATCTGCCGTCCGTGCCGGAAGCCGTCATTTCCATGCTGGCCTGCGCCCGCATCGGCGCGGTGCATACGGTCGTCTTCGGCGGCTTTTCGTCAGATAGCCTAGCCGAGCGCATTTCGGATAGTCAGTCCAAGCTGCTGATTACCGCCGACGGCGGCTGGCGGCGCGGTGCTCCGGTGCGCCTGAAAGACCTGGCGGACAAGGCGCTGGAAGGCGAGACAACGATTGAAAAAGTCATTGTCGTCAACCGGACCGAAGACGCAAAGCACGTTTCCATGAAGCAGGGCCGCGACTTCTGGTGGCACCGCTTGATGGACGAGGCAAGTATCAAGCACGAGGCGCCGCCGATGGACGCCGAAGACCCGCTGTATATTCTGTACACGTCGGGGTCTACCGGCAAGCCGAAGGGGATACTCCATACGTCCGGCGGGTACCTGACCGGCGCGGCGGTCACGACCAAGTACATCTTTGACATGAAAGACGACGATGTCTACTGGTGCACCGCCGATGTCGGCTGGGTGACCGGTCATTCCTACGTCGTCTACGGGCCTCTGGCAAACGGCGCGACGGTGTTCCTGTACGAAGGCGCTCCCGACTGGCCGCAGCGAGACCGCTTTTGGACTTTGATCGAAAAGTACGGCATCACGATTTTGTACACGGCCCCGACCGCCATTCGGGCGTTTATGAAGTGGGGGACCGAGTGGCCCGCAAAGCACGACCTGTCCAGCCTACGGCTGCTTAGGGTCGGTCGGCGAGCCGATTAACCCGGAAGCCTGGCTTTGGTATCACAAAAACATCGGCGGCGGGCAAGTGTCCGATTGTAGACACCTGGTGGCAGACGGAGACCGGCGCAATTATGATCACGCCTCTACCTGGACTGTCGACGCTGAAGCCTGCGTCGGCCTCCCGCCCGTTTCCCGGTATCAGCGCCGAAGTCGTGGACGAGTCCGGCGAAGCGCTGCCGCACGGCACGGACCAGACGGGTATCCTTGTGATTACCAAGCCGTGGCCGTCCATGCTCAGGACACTCTGGCGCGACGACGCCCGCTACCAGAGCGTATATTGGAGCAAGTTCGAGGGCAAAGGCTACTACTTCCCCGGCGACGGAGCGCGGCGCGACGAGGAAGGCGACTACTGGCTGCTGGGCCGGGTAGACGACATTATGCTGGTCGCGGGCCACAATATCAGCACCATGGAAGTCGAGTCGGCTTTGGTAGACCACCCGGCGGTCGCCGAAGCCGCCGTCATCGGCCGCACCCACGAGATCAAAGGCCAGGCGATTGCCGCGTTCGTGACACTCAAAGACGGCATCGGCGGCACATCCGAGCTTGCCGGCCAATTAAAGGACCACGTCGCCAAGAAGATTGGTGCCATCTCCCGCCCCGATGATATTCTGTTCAGCTGCCGAGCTTCCGAAGACCCGCAGCGGAAAAATCATGCGCCGCCTGCTCCGCGACATCGCCGAAGGCCGCGCCCTTGGCGATACGTCAACCCTCGCGGACCCAACCGTCGTCGCCGGCCTGAAAGAAAAGTACGCCGAAGAAAGCTGACGTTTAAGCTAAACCTCTATGGATAGGCGATACCTAATTTTCGAGCGGAGCGCCCATTCCGTCGTCTACTTCGCTCAGGGGCAAACGACGGAGGAAGCTATTTGGAACTACATCAGCGAGATGTCTTCGAGCGCAGTTCGCCATGAGGACGGCACGATTACGGACGACGCGCTACAATACCCGCACCCGCTGGCCTACATTGAAGCCATGGAGAAGATACACCACGAATGGCAGATACGCGAGCTGCCCGACTGGGCATGGACAGACCTTTTTTCCGAAATCTTTTGCGGCGAAAGTATGGACGGCTCGCCTTCCGTCATTGCCGACTGCCGCAAGCATCTCATTAAAGACATTCCCGGCAGCCGGGCAAAAGCCTTCGTGTGGTATTTGGAGCAGGGAACACTCGTGACTTTCTACCATAAAAAGGGCGCGTTCAATATCACGGTGCAGAAGCGCTACCTCTGGAATTGGGACGGCATAAAGCTGACGGTTGAAGAGTGGACAGGTGGCTACGACGAAATAATAAACTCGCTGAGCCTCATGCCGCCCCGCTGGCGTAGTGAGAAGCAGAAGGCAACCGTTTATCCGTTTCGTCCGCTTGAGCCTGTTCTCAAGGGTGGTTATGCTGCCAGCACACGGATTGTCGTTCTTTCGCCAGATGTCGCAGCCAAGTTCGCCGATTCGGAAGCAGCTAATCAGGCACTACGTGCGTTCGCAGCGGAACACTCTCTGTGACTTTATCCGTAATTATCCCCGTTCTGGACGAGTGGGCGGGCCTGCCGGAAACGGTGCAGCAGGTGCAAGCTTCCCTGCTGGGAGCGGAGATTGTGGTCGCCGATGGCGGCGGCAGTGACGGTACGTGAGAAAGGCTGATCCAATGGATTGCTCGAAGTGCGGCTATGCCCTGAGCGCGTTCGAGAAAGACTGTCCTCGGTGCCGGAGAGTGGCGGCGGAAGAGTTTGCCCGGTCGCCGGCGTCTGTCTGGCCGCCGGCGGTAGTGCCGCAGGTTGTCACTGCGCCTCAGCCCGCGCCGCCGCCACTGCCCCAGTTCCAGCCCAAAGAATTCGATAATTCGTCTGGGGAAGAGCGCGGCGGGCCGCCTGAAATTGAAGACCTGCACTGGAACTGGGGTGCGTTTTTCTGCGGCTGGCTGTGGTGCTTTTTCCACCGTGCCCCTGGCTTGGGGAGCGGCATCATCGTGGCGGGACTGTTTCTGACGGCCTTCAACGTGTTCATCCTGCCGGCGGGGTATGCACTGCCGAGCGAGCTGATGGCGCTAGTTGTGTTCGGACTCTGCTGCTACCTGGGAATGACCGGACACCGGACGGCCTGGGAGCGGCGGCGGTTTCTCGGCGGGGTGCCGCAGTATATGGCGGTGCAGCGGGCGTGGGCGGTCGGCGGCGCGGCGGCATTCGGCGTGACACTAGCGTTCACCGTCACGCTCGGTCTGCTTTTTATGGCGGCATTCCGGGCCTACGAAGCGCGGCGTCAGGCCGTGCCTGCTGCCCCGGCCTCCGCGCCGGCCCAAAGTGCGCCTGTGCCCATTGTGCTGAGGCCCTCGCCGCCATCCAATCCTGTCACACTGCGCCGGCCTCTCGAGGGCGGCGACAGTCCGGAATATCGCCGGTTTGACCCGGCACACCCCGGCCAAATGTTCCGTCCGACCGGACCGTCCTTCCGTCCGACCGGACCCGGCGACCGCCCGGATGTCCTGCCGCCGGAAAACGGCCTGAACCCTGCACCGCCGCAGAGCTCCGTCCCACCGCCGAGTCTTCCCTCTCGAAGCGCTCCGTTTGGTGTTCCGGCACAGCCCCCCTCGGCATCACCTTCGCCTGTCGCCGCGCCCAGTGTTTCCGGCACTGAGACGCCGACGGGTCCCGCGCCGAGTTCCGCGCCTGACTCCTCCGTTCCCGCCCAAGCGCCGCCGTCCACCGGCACGGGGCAGTAGAAAATGCCGCAAATCGTCATCCTCGCCGGGCCGAACGGGGCAGGCAAGTCAACACTGGCTGCCCGCTTTGTCCCGGCCGGTGTGCCCTTTTTGAACGCCGACAACATTGCTCGTACACTTACCCTTGCGCCGGGGCGGAATGCAGACCTTGCGGCAGGCCGTCTTTTGCTGGCGCAGATGGACGAAGCAATACAGGCAAAGACTAGCTTTGCTTTGGAAACGAATCTAGCAAACCGCACTCTGGCAACGCGCATTCCACACTGGCAGGATGCTGGCTACACTGTGTCATTGGTATTCGTTTGGATACCGAGCGCCGATCTTGCTGTGGAGCGCGTTGCGGCGCGAGTTCGCAGCGGTGGCCACAACATCCCGGAAGTGACTATTCGCCGCCGCTACAAGGCGGGCTTGCAGGCGTTCTTTGAGGTTTATCAGCCACTCGTAGACAACTGGCGGCTGTACGATAATTCCGGCCTGGGGGCAGCAACTCTTGTCGCGCAGTGCCGAGTTCGACAGCCAGCCACTTGGAAAATAATCCGGCAGGAGATGATTGATGAGCACCGCTAACGGACAAATTGATGCTTTAGAGGCTCTTTTCGAGGATGACGCTCGCTTGGACTATCTCGCCAAAGAAGCCGTCCGCGATGCCCTGCGTCAGCACAAGCGCCTCGGCCAGTCGGTCGTCATCTGGCAGGACGGCAAAGTCGTCACGGTTGCGCCCGAAGACATCCCGGTTGATCTTACGGATGAGGCGGCCTAACCGCCTGCCGTTTCTGGTAAAATGCGTGAAATGGGGAGAAATCTGCGATGACACTTTTGGTTGACCTGCCGCCGGAAATCGAAGCTCGCGTTCACGAAGTCGCGCAGGCGGAAGGCTTGGACGTGTCCGCGCTCATGCGTGAGGCAGTAGAAGCCCGTGTGCGCCAGTATGACCCTGCCCGCCCGCTCACTGAATCCGATCTGCTGCTCCGAATCAATCGGATTTTTTCGGAATCCTTTTGGGATACCTACCGCAGCCTCATCGCAAAGCGACGCGCCGAGACGCTGACCCCACAGGAACAGCAGGAGCTAATCGGAATGTCCGATCAGCTTGAAGCCTGGCATGTCGAGCGTCTGCGCTACCTCGTCAAGTTGGCCGAACTTCGGCAGGTGTCCCTGGATGCGCTCACCCAGCAGCTTGGCCTGCGCCCGATGCCGGTTGAGTAACCCCCTTGGTTAACATCAGCATCAGGCGCATTATCGAGAGCCGAGCTGGCGGCAGGTGCGAATACTGCGCGTCTCCCGCCGACCACACGCCGGACGATTTCGCCGCCGAGCATATTGTTCCTGTCGTTCTTGGCGGGAGAAGCGACCTCGATAATCTGGCATGGTCCTGTCAAGGCTGCAACAGCCGCAAGTTCACGGCGACACAGGCCGTTGACCCGCAGACCAGAGATTTGGCACTGCTCTACCACCCGCGCCGCGATCAATGGAGCGAGCATTTTCAGTGGAGTGCTGATACGCGGCTGTTGATCGGCATCACGCCCACGGGCAGAGTAACTATCACTCGGCTGGACTTGAACCGCTACAACGTCGTCAACCTGCGAGAAGTCTTAGCGCTTGCTGGCAGGCATCCACCAGTTTAGTTCGGCAGGATGGCAAAGTCATACCTGCTTAGGTGGTTGGATGCTGATTTTGACAGCATCCAACGGAGCATTGATAGCTTTAAGAAATATGACAATGCACGCGCTCAAATCCCTTACGCTACGGTGTGTATCAATATAAACTGTCGCTGGACCCACTTGAGCCTCGCGATAAGACCGCATCTTGCTGCCATCGCTATGTGTTGCTGTGGTGTTCAGGAAGTAATTTTTTCCCTTGCTGCCGCTCATATATGGGAGTTTAGGTAATGGGTACTTGCTGCCTAAAACTTCAATTACTGCTTTTCCTGCATCAGCCCAGGATTTCACAGAGACAGGCTGGCCTTCCCCAAAAACTATTGCATTTGGGCGTTGCTTAGTACCCAGCAAAGGGTCTGCCAAAATATCGCCAAACGTGTAGAAGGGTATTGTTATCAGATCTTCCGAAACTTCAACCACAGGTGTTTGCACATCACGCACTTGAACCGGAACTGCGGAAGGGTGTGTTCGCGAACTGTCCATAATGTCAGTGAGAACATCACCCATAACAGTATCATTAATCTGCAAGTTAATCTGCAACTTGACAATTTGGCAAAGTTGACTTCGAAGGGAAGAGCCTGCTGTTTTTATTTCTGCCTCGACTAGTTGTGTAACACGCTTCAAGTTCCACGCTTTTATAAGTTCATCGTTTAACATTCCCTGTTGCGAAAGGCAAGCGAGCAGTTGTAAAGCGTTCTTGTCCGTGAATACGTTGTCTATTTGGAGAACCCGGCGTTGTTGACTCTTGAGTGGGATGTTGTAAATATACCAAGTTCGTCCGTTGGTCAGTACAGCCCATTCCGTTGCTTCTTGAAAGCCGTAATTTGTAGCCTGAACTTCATCCGATGAAGTCAAACTATGCCCATACTTCTTAACCTCAAGTATCCATTTATGAGAACTGTTTGGCAGCAACGTGTAATCTGGGAAATTTTTCGCAGTGGTCGAAAATCCTTGCTTGATATAATCCGTAGTTGCATACCCCAGCGATTTGAGAATTGGGTCAATCACAAGGGACTCAGTTTGTGCTTCGTTTGCCGGAGAACCTGCTGTCGTAAGGGTCGCTTGGATAGTTGCTATATCTTGCTGTAATTGTTGCAAGAAGCTTTGGTCACTCAACAAATTAACCTCATAACCAAAAGTGTATTTCTTGTTTCGACAAAATTGCTTAAATCTCCTTGTCTAAGGGATAGTCGGTTGGAATGCCCGGAACGGCAGCAATCTCTCGACAGCAGGGTATAGTAATGACAGCATAAAACTTTCACTCACGATGGGGAGCATCACACATGAAAATTCACGAATATCAAGCGAAGCAGCTTTTAAAGCAGTACGGGGTTCCGGTTCCCGAAGGACAGGTGGCGGGGACGCCGGAGGAAGTGCGGTCGGCGGCGGCGGCGCTGGCCCGGCGGGTGGTCATCAAGGGCCAGGTGCATTCGGGCGGGCGCGGCAAGGCAGGCGCGGTGAAGCTGGCGGCGGACCCGAACGAGGCGGAGGCGATTGGGCGGGACCTGCTGGGCAAGACGCTGTTCTTTGCCCAGGCGAACTCGGACCTCAAGATCAACAATCTGCTGGTGGAAGAAGCCGTCAACATTGACAAAGAGATTTATGTCGCGGTCACGCAGGACCGGGTGCGGCAGCGGGACGTGCTGATTGTCTCGACCCAGGGCGGCATGGACATTGAGGAAGTGGCCCACAACAACCCCGCCGACATCGCGCGTCTGTATATTGACCCGCTGCTCGGCCTGCCCGATTACGCCTGCCGGCAAGTCTTGTTTGACGCCAAATTCGACAAAACGCTGATTAACAAGACGATCCCGGTGCTGAAGGCGCTCTACGCGGCCTATGTCGGCACCGATGCGACGCTGGCCGAGATCAATCCGCTGGTCATCACCAAAGAAGGCACGATCATTGCGGGCGACGCCAAGTGGGACATTGACGAGAACGCCCTGTACCGGCACCCGGAGTTTGCGGCGCTGCAAGATGACACGGAAACGGACCCGATTGAAGTGGAAGCGCACAAGCGCGGCATCCAGTATGTCCGGCTGGAAGGCGGCGATATCGGCATTATCGGCAACGGCGCGGGGCTGGTGATGACGACGATGGACGAAGTGAAGCGGGCAGGCGGCTCCCCGGCGGACTTCCTGGACATCGGCGGCGGCGCAAAAGCCGAAGCGGTCACAAGCAGCCTCGAAATTGTCCTGTCCGACCCGAACGTCAAAGGCGTCTTGTTCAACATCTTCGGCGGCATCACGCGGGGCGACGAAGTGGCGAAAGGGATCATCGAAGGCGTCAAATCGCTCGATGTGAAGGTTCCTATTGTCATCCGCCTCGCCGGAACCCGCGCGGCGGAAGGCGCGGAGCTTCTCAAGACCACCAATCTCATTCCCGCCGAGACCATGCAGGAAGCGGCACAGAAGATTGTCGCGCTGGCCTACGCGAAATAGTCCCAATACCGAAAGTGAGGCGGCATGATGGCAGTTCTGGAAGCGGAACGGAAACCGCTCTCAAATCCACAGCCTGTGGAAGTCGGACAGCCGGGAGTCGAGGAGCCACAGCCTTATACGTCGGAAGAGTTCGCGGTTCTTGCCGCGAGCTATCCGGACTTGCGAATGGAGCTGACTAAGGAGGGAGAGATTATCATCATGCCACCCGCAGGCGGTGAGACGGGGAGCAAAAATGCAGACTTGACAGCCGATCTTGTGGTTTGGAACCGTGTTGAAAAAGCAGGGAAAGTATTTGACTCCTCGACTGGGTTCGTGCTGCCCAATGGGGCAAAGCGCTCGCCCGACGCTTCTTGGGTTCCGATTATGGAGTGGGAGGCTCTTTCCCCGGAAGAGCGCCAGCAATTCCTGCCGCTCTGTCCAGACTTCCTGATTGAGCTGCGCTCGCGGACAGACCGCCTCAGCACTGTCCAAAAGAAGATGCGCGAATACATGGAGAACGGAGCAAGACTCGGCTGGCTCCTTGACCCTAAAAGCCAGCGCGTTGAGATTTACCGACCTGGCCAGGAAGTAGAAATACTGGACAGCCCGGCTTCGCTCTCTGGGGAAGATGTGCTGCCGGGGTTTGTGCTGAGTTTGGAAGGCATTTTTTGACACGGCTTGCACTGAAATCGGCGCGGTCGGAAGCGCCGGATGCCATTGCGCCGGATGGGGCCGAAATCCGGGTCTTGATTGACCGTCCGCAGGGTGCAAGCCGCCTGAGCCTGGCCGAAGCGCTGGTCAAACCTGGCGAGCGGACGGCCTGCGTCTCGCACCGGACGATTGAGGAGATTTGGTACATCGTGCGCGGCAGGGGCATCTTTCACCGCCAATCGCCGGACGGCAGTGAGGAGCAGGTGGTAGAAGTTGCGCCGGGTGAGGCGCTGCTGATCCCGACCGGCTATCGGTTCTGGGTCGAAAACATTGGAGCAGACGACTTTGTCTTTCTTTGCTGCGGCACCCCGCCCTGGCCGGGGCTGGACGAGGCAGTAGTCTGGAACGATAGCGTGGCGGAAGTGTTGGAAGAGAGTTGACAGACACGCGAAATTCGGCTATACTGTCAAACGGTCGGTGTCGGCCCACGCACACCGGCTTTTTTGGAGTGGGTGACTAAGACAAGGGAACAAGACATCAACAACAGAGACTTCCGCAGAGACCCGCGCGAGCCGCGAGTCAATATGAACGAGCGTATCCGCGCCCGTGAGATCCGCGTCATTGACGACGATGGCGGCCAGCTTGGGATTATGACCCCGCGCGAGGCGCTGATGATCGCCCGCGAGCGTGGCATTGACCTGATTGAAGTAGCCCCGCAGGCCCAGCCGCCGGTCTGCAAGATCATGGACTACGGCAAGTTCAAGTATGAACAAGCTAAAAAAGAAAAAGAGTCCGCCAAAAAGCACAAGCAGAGCGAGCTGAAAGACATTCGACTCGATCCGCGCTATGGGACGCTGTCCGAGCATGACTTGATGACCAAAGTCAACCATGCCCGCAAGTTTTTAGAAGACGGCGACAAAGTCAAGGTAACGTTCCGGTTTATCGGCGGCCAGATCCGCCACCCGGAAGTCGGACGTCAGCAGCTTGAGACATTTATGCAGAAAGTAGCTGATGTCGCGGCGATTGAAAAGCCGCCGACGATGGAAGGCCGCTCCATGAGCTTGACCCTGACTCCGGCGAAAGGTGGGGGGACGCCGTCACCGAAGCCGGCTTCCCCGCCGAAGCCTGCCGTGCCGAAAGTCGCTACACCGAAGCCGCCTGCCGCTGAAAAGCCCTCCGAACTGGAGGCAAACCCTTCTGAGCCGGAAGCGAACCCTTCCGAGCCGGAAGCCTAACAAGAGCGTATTCGGGAAGTCCAGCGAACCCGGTACACACACCGTGCGCCGGGTTCGTTGCCGTTTAAGAGAAATTTCAGAGATTCGTTGACGAGGAGAACAGAAATGCCGAAAATTAAAACCCGCAAGACAGCCGCTAAGCGCTTCAAGATCACCGGCACCGGCAAGTTTATGCATGGTCATGCCAACCACAACCACTTGAACATCCATAAAAGCCCGTCCAATATGCGTGTGCTGACCTCGGACATCGAGCTATACCCCGGCAAAAAGAAGGCCATTCGCCGGATGCTGCCGAACGGCCTGCCGAAGTAACTGCATTACAGCTTAACAAAGCAACCTATCAACACAAAGCAATTTATCAATATAAGGAAACTCAAAGATGGCACGTGTCAAGCGCGGCGTAATGAAGCATAAGCGCCACCATAAGATTTTGAAGGAAGCGTCGGGCTACTTCGGCGGCAAGTCCCGCCTGTTCAAGAACGCAAACGAGCAGGTGATGAAGTCCGGCCAGTACGCCTACCGGGACCGCCGCAACCGCAAGCGCGAGTTCCGCCAGCTTTGGATTGCCCGGATCAATGCCGCCTGCCGGGCGCAGGGCGTCCAGTACAGCCGGTTCATCGCCGCCCTGCATGACAGCGGCGTCGAGCTTGACCGCAAGGTCCTGTCCGAAATGGCAATCAGCGATAACGCCGCGTTCAACACGCTGGTCGCGTCACTGAACATCACCGTCGCCGCCCCGACTCACGACTTCGCTGTCGCCGCCTAAGACTGGTTTAGGCTATGACACCGATCAGTCAACTGGAACAAGTCGCTGACGAAGCCCACACTGCAATCGGCGACGCCGCTACGGTTGCCGGCCTGGAAGCTATCGAAGTCGCGTACTTGGGGCGCAAAGGCCAGCTCACCGGCCTTCTGCGCCTCGTTGGCACTCTGCCGCCCGCCGAAAAGCCACAGTTTGGCGCGGCGGTGAACGCCCGCAAAGACGACCTCACTGCTCTGCTGGCCGAAAAGCGTTTGACACTCGCCGCCAAGGAGCGTCAGGTCCGTCTTGCCGCCGACGCCGTAGATGTAACGCTGCCTGGCGAAGCATACTCTGTCGGCACCCAGCACCCCATCACGCGCCAGATGCAGGCGGTCAAGAATGCGCTCATCGGCCTCGGCTTCTCGTTCAACGAGTGGCCGGACATTGAGGATTATCACTACAACTTCGAGACCCTCAATTATCCCCCTGACCACCCGGCATTCGACGAGCAGATGTCGTTCTATATTGACCCGACCCACCTGCTCCGTACCCAGACCACCGCGTTCCAGGCTCATGTCATGGGGTCCCAGAAGCCGCCGATCCGGGCCGCCACCATCGGCAAATGCTACCGCTATGAGGCGGTCGACGCGACCCACTCGCACACGTTCCATCAGGTAGATATTCTGGCCGTAGACGAAGGCCTGACACTGGCCGACTTGAAGGGCACGTTCGCGTATTTGGTCAAGCAACTCTTCGGCGACGTCGAGATACGCTTCCGGCCCGACTTCTTCCCCTTCGTCGAGCCGGGCGTCGAAGTCGCCATTCGCTGGGGAACCGGCTGGCTGGAACTCGGCGGCGCGGGCATGGTTCATCCCAACATTTTGGAGGCCCAGGGCATTGACTCCGAGCGCTACACCGGCTTCGCGTGGGGCCTCGGTATAGACCGAATGCCAATGGCGAAATACGGCATTGACGACATCCGCCTCTTCACCGAAAACGACCTCCGCTTCCTCCGACAGTTCTAGTTCCGGCCATGCAAAACACCATCACGCTATTTCGCCCCGTCGGCGCCGAAGAACTCAGGCTCATCGCCGGGTCCGGGTACCAAGCCTTCCCGCCGCGTCTGGTTGACCAGCCCATCTTCTACCCCGTGATGAACTTCGAGTACGCCGAGCAGATCGCCCGTGACTGGAACACGAAGCGCAACAGCTTCGCCGGCTTCGTGACAAAGTTCGATGTAGACGCCGACTATTTGCAGCAGTTTCCCATCCAAGTCGTCGGTGGACAACAGCACCAAGAGCTGTGGGTTCCGGCAGAAGAATTGTACGAGTTCAACCGTCACATTATCGGCAAAATTGAAGTCGCCGCGTCTTACTACGGTGAACAGTTCGCTGGCGAAATTGACATGCAGACAAATCCGCCAGACAAACTGTAATGTTCAATGGCAAAACTACCTTAATGGTGGTATGATCAAGGATGAGAATGCTATGACTGAGAAGAAAAGGCCGACGTATGACTTGGAGGCATTCGAGGCGGCATTCTCTAGTGTTGAGTCGCTGCAAATGACGTTTACGGCAGCGAATGATGCGGCGAACCTCGGCTTTGGAAAACCGGAGATCGTGAATACGCTGCAGACTATGCGGCAATCACAGTTTTACAAATCAATGACTTCGACCGCCGATTACAAAGTCTGGCAGGATGTCTACCATGTTCCGACGCGGATCGGCGTCCTGTATGTCAAGTTCACCGCTGACAGAGTGACGTTGTTCAAACTGCTTTCATTCAAGGAAAAAGACAATGGCCGAAAATACTCAAATCGAACAAACATGCCATGAGTGCGGTGCAGCTATGATGAGAGGCATCAGGCTAATGACAATCACCTACAAGGGAAAATCGGCGACATTTGAGATGCCTGGGTGGTACTGCGACTGCGGCGAGGGTGTTGTCACGGCAAAAGATATGGACGTGTCCGACCGACAGCTCAATCTCCTGAAAGCGCAGGCGGAAAATCTTGTTCTGCCCCAAGATGTTCGGCGTATTCGTAAGGCGCTAGGGCTGAACCAGCAGGAAGCCGGGCAGATGCTGGGCGGCGGGCCGAGCGCCTTTAACAAGTACGAAAAGGGAGAAGTGCTGCCGTCAAAGGCGATCTCAAACCTTTTGCGGGTGCTGGAAGCGGTTCCAAGCGCCTTAAATTACCTCCGATAACTTTGTAACTCACTATGAAACTACCGATTGAATGGCTGCGGGAATTTGTGGAGACGCCTCTTTCTGATGACGCCCTGGCGGCGGCGCTGACGCTGGCGGGGCTGGAAGTGGAAGAAACGACGGACTCGGATGATGGGCCGGTCTACCATACCAAAGTCACGCCCAACCGAGGCGACTGGGTTTCCGTGCTGGGAACGGCGCGGGAAGCGTCGGCGGCGCTGGACATTCCCCTGAGCCGTCAGCCTGCGCCCCTGCCCGACGAAAGCGCGGATGTCACGCGCTGGATCGGTGTCCGGGTGGAAGACCCGGCGCTCTGCCCGCGCTACACGGGGAAGCTGATCCGAAACGTCGTGTTTCGTCCCTCGCCGGGCTGGATGCAGAAGCGCCTGACGGCGGCGGGAATGCGGCCTTTGAACATTGTTGTTGACATCACGAACTATGTCATGCTGGAAATGGGCCAGCCACTGCATGCATTTGATTATGCGGCTCTGCCCGAAGGCCAGATCGTCGTGCGCCTCGCCAAAGACGGCGAGGTAATTACGACATTGGACGGCGCGGAGCGGCGTCTGACGCCGGAGATGCTGGTGATCGCGGACCGCGACAAGCCGGTCGCCGTGGCGGGGATTATGGGCGGCGGCGAGACGGAAGTATCGGGGACGACGAAGCACATCTTTCTAGAGTCCGCCCATTTCGACCCCGGCACAGTGCGCCGAACGTCCAAAGCGCTGGGCTTGACGACCGAAGCTTCTTACCGTTACGAGCGGTTCGTGGACCCGGCGCTGGCCCCCGTTGCCCTGGAACGGGCCTGCGACCTGCTGGCGGAGCTTGCTGATGGCGAAGTGGTTTTAGGGCGCATAGATTTGTATCCGCAGCCGCTTCAAGAGCGGGTGATTGCGCTCCGGTCTCGGCGCACCAACGCAATTCTTGGCACCAATCTCAGCGAGCCGACAATCAGCGGCAGCCTGCGGCGGCTGGGGCTGGCTGTGGACGCTTCGGCAGAGCCGCTATCCGTCACAGTGCCGACGTTCCGGCCCGATTTGATCAAAGAAATAGACTTGATTGAAGAAGTCGGGCGCATGATCGGCTATGCAACTTTGCCTGAAACCCTGCCGCCCGCGCAGGGAACCGGCGGCGGTGACGCGCCGCAAGGCCGTTTCGCGGCCTGTCTGCGAGAACTGCTGATCGGCCTCGGCCTGTCGGAAGCGATGACTCACTCTTTAGCCGCCCCGTCGCCGTTTGACGATCCCGAAACGGCAAGCCGGCGGGTCCAAATCCGCCAGGCGCTGTCCGCCGAGCTTTCCGGCCTGCGCCAATCGCTGGTTCCCAATTTGCTGGAAGCGCTGGCTCGCAACCTGCGCCAGCGACAGGCCGACGTGCGCTTGTTTGAGGTCGGCAAAGTGTTCGCGCTTGGCGACGCGCCGGGCGAGTATTGCGAGCCGCGCCGCGTTGCCGCCGTTTTGACCGGCGGCACGACCGACTTCTTTGCCGCCAAAGGCTTAGTCGAGGCGCTTGCCGCCGCTCTGCATCTGCCGCCGCTGACGTTCCGCGCACAAGAACGCGCTCAGATGCACCCCGGCCGCTGCGCGTTGATCTCGCTGGCCGGCCATCCCCTCGGTTTTGTGGCGGAGGCCGACCCTGATGCGCTCAAAGAATGCTTGGACGTTCCCGCCACAACAGGCCGCGTCGCTGTGTTTGAGCTTGACGCCGACATGCTGCTTGCTTACGCCGATCCTGCCCTGCGGTACGCGCCCCTGCCGCGCTTCCCCTCCACCTCGCGTGATTTGGCTGTCGTCGTAGACTTGGAAACGCCTTACGGAGTTATCGTGTCGTCGGCGCGGGAGGCGGTCAGCCCGGCGCTGACCGAGGCGATTTCCCTGCAAAGCATTTACGCGGGTGAGCGTATTGAAGACGGCAAAAAGAGCGTCGCCCTGCGCTTTACGTTCCGCGCAGCGGACCGAACATTGACCGATGCCGAGGTGGATGCCGAAGTCGCGGCAGCCGCGCGATTGCTGGGGGAGCGGGTAGGGGCGGAGCGGAGGTAGGCGGACGTGGGGAAGAAAACGAGTAGTTGAAAACTACTCGCTAGGAAAGGCGTCTTTCAGACGGAAGAGCAGCCTAATGTCGCTTTCTTCGTCCGGAGGACGCTTGACCTAGCGAGTAGTTTTCAACTACTCGTTCTTAAACCAAATCCCAATCTCAGCTTGGGCATTTTCCACCGAATCCGAGCCGTGAATGAGGTTTTTTGCGGTCGTGTTGGCGTAGTCGCCGCGAATCGTGCCGGGCAACGAATCGGTCGGCTTGGTCGCCCCAATCAGCTTGCGGGCCAGCGCAACCGCGTCATCGCCCTCCCAAATCATGGCGATGACCGGGCCGGACGCGATGAAGTCGACGACGCCCTCAAAGAACGCCTTGCCGCGATGGACTTCGTAATGGGCTTCGGCCTGCTCGCGGGTCGGCATCACCATCTTCAGCGCGGCCAGGGTGAAGCCCTTCGCCTCAAAGCGCTTGATAATTTCGCCCACGAGCCGCCGCCGGACGCCGTCGGGCTTGACCATGAGAAATGTTTGTTCCATCGTAACTGTCTCCTGTGACTTGAAGTCTGTCTAAAAGCCGCCTTATTATGCGTGTAAATTCAAGCGAAAGTCAACCCGGCCTGTACACTGTTTTATGGACATCTTCGCGCCCCTGCATCAGCTTCTGACCATTCGCGCAAAGCCCGTCCATGCCTCCGGGTCTACGCGCCTGGGCGTCGTCGCCTCGTCGCGCCGGTATCTCTGGTACTACGTCGCGACCTGGCCCGACGGAACATTGGCTGCGTCGCTGCACCTCGGCGAAGGCGTCGTGCCGGCGGGCGAGACTAAGCCGTGGGGCGTTATGCGCCGGGACCGTACCCGTACCCTGCTTCAGCCCGGCCCATCGGGGTCGGTGACGGCTGCCTCCTACTACCCCGGCGGCTCCGGCGTCACCGGCGAGTTCTTCCGCCTCACCGAAGGCGACTCCCGCCTCGGCGGCTTCGACATCCTCGGCAGCGGCTGGCGCGGCGGCGTCGGCGTCACGCGCGACACCAAGCGCCGCTGCCTGCTCCTGCGGGGCGACGGCGACCCGCCCGACGTCTACTACATCGAGCCGCTGCCCCGCGCCCCCGCGTTGCCGTCCCTTGCCGCCGCCCTCTTGCTGGCATACGTTCTCACCGAGCGCGAAGTGCGGGAAGGCAACTGGATCAAGCGGCCCGGCGGGTAAAGCGCGTCACGCGCCCAAAATCTCGTTCAGCCCTTCCAGTACCGCCGTGACTTCTTCCAGGGTAGCGTTCCCCAGCTTGTTGCCCAGCCGCTGCACCGACAGCGTCCGTATCTGGCTGATTTTCACCCACGACTGTTTCGGGAACCCGGACCCGACAATTTCCAGCGTCAGCGGAAACCCGGCCCGCGGCTCCTGGCTTGTCAGGGCCAGCGCGATGACAGTGCCGGACCGCGCATTAAACACGTCCTCACTCAGCACCAGCACCGGACGCCGTCCGGACTGTTCATGCCCTAGCGTCGGGTCAAGTTCCGCCCGATAAATCTCGCCCCTTAATACGGAGGCCATTGCGCCGCCTCCGCCGCCAGCCCTTCCTCCGCCAATGCCTGCTCCTCGGCGGGGTCAAGCTTGGCGCACTCCTGCGCCAGCCGGGTCTTGCCGAGCCGGGCGATTTTCTCCTGAACCGCCGACTGCACAGCTTGGCTGCGGCTAGGGAAGACGCGAGACTGAACCAGACCATCCAGCCGGGTCAAGAGCTGTTCATCTATGGAAACCGTGATTTTGGCGACGCTCATGTCGTAGTAATACCCAAAGTCATACTATCCTGTCAATCTACGAAGGCAACTGGATCAAGCAGCCCATGGGATGAACGAAGATAGGACCATGCCATAAATGGCACGGCTATACAGCGCAGACGCTACGAAGTACCGCTTCGCGGCACTCAGATTTTCGCGGCACTTAGATATTCGTCTTGTCTTTCTTAACCCCGTGAAGCGGTGTTTTGTGGCGTCCGCGCCGTAAATTAACCCCGTGAACGCGTGAGTGTTTTAGTGCAAAGACTGCTAACGTTCCGCGCCGTATAGCCGTGCGTTTCAACGCATGGTCCTAATTTCCCTCAGCCGCTCCCGTCGCCGCCAAAGTAACATCGCACTCACTGCGACAAGCAGAGGGAAGAGTACGACGGTACGGTCACGGGCCGCATCGGCCAGCGGGGAAAGATGCACTTTTTGTTCCCATCCGTAGCCACAGATCAGCATCACAAAAATAGTGACGATCAATGTCAGAAGGCCAATCGCTCTGGCATTGCTGGAAAGAGTTGCTGCCCACCCAGCAACGATGGAAACTAGGAAGGAGTCAACCAGTTCGCCGGGGCCGGTCGGCTTGCCTTGAACTTTCCAGCGGTACAGGTCTGATCCGCCGTAGATAGCAAAAAATGAAACCGAAACTTTTAACCACAAAACTGACTGTGCGGGCCACTTCCGGTAGTTCATATTACCCTCCCAATCCGGGAACTGCTAACCTACTGTCGCCATATACTTCCGGGGATCGTCCAGTGTTTCCGGGCCGACTTCGACGGCGGTTGTTGTCTTATCCCCCGCGAGATCGTACCGGGCCTGGCTGGTCATGCTCTTGACGAGTGAACGCAGGGCGCGGACGCCGGTTTTCATATTGACGGCCTTGTCTACAATCGCATCTAGCGCTTCTTCGGTGAACTTTAAGTCAATGCCGTCTCTACGGAACAGCTCCACCTGCTGCTTGATGACCGAGTTCTTCGGCTGGGTGAGCGCAAGGCGCATCTGGTCGCGGGTCAGCGGGGCGAGCGGGACAATGATCGGGAAGCGGCCCGCGAACTCCGGGACGAAGCCGTATTCGATCAGGCTCTCAATCAGGACTTCGGCGGGGGCTTCGGCGAGGATTTCATAGTCGCGCTGCGGGTCGCCGGAAATCGCCGAGGGGTTCGCGCGGAGGCCCATCGTCCGCTCGGTCTGCCGCTTCATCTTTTTGGCGACAATCTCCGGGAAGCCTTCAAACGCCCCGCCGCCGATGAATAAAATCTTGCTGGTATCAATATACTCCGGCGGGGCGTCCGGGTGCTTGCGGCCCGACGCACCGAGCGGGAGCTGGGCCATCGTCCCTTCGACCAGTTTCAAGAGCGCGTGCTGGACCGACTCACCGGACACGTCGCGGGTGATGCTGGGGTTGGACTGAGATTTGCGGGCGATCTTGTCAATCTCGTCAATGAAGATGACCGAACGGCCCGCCCAGTCTAAGTCTTCCCCGGCGTCAATATAGGCCGCCGTCAGAATGCTTTCTACGTCGTTGCCCGTATAACCTGTCGGCGAGAGGCTGGTGGCGTCGGCGGAGGCGAACGGGACACCGAGCGAACGAGCGAGCGTCTTTGCCAAGAGTGTCTTGCCGCTGCCTGATGGCCCGACCAGCATGATATTTGCTTTTTCCAGCTCGACTTCGGCTTTTGTCCCAGCTTCCGACTGGGCTAAATCGTCCTGATGGATGCGGTGGTGGTCGTACAGGCCGACCGCCACGTCGCGCTTGGCCCGCTCCTGACCGATCACATACTCATCCAGGCGGGCGACAATCTGGCGGGGCGACTGGTCAAACGCCACCAAAGACGCCCGCGCTTCGGCCCGCTTGCTTTCATTCTGCTCCGTGTGTGTGCCTTCCTCGGCTTCCTGGACTTTTTTCTGCAAATCCACGCCTGCCGTGAAGCCCGGCCAGTCCCGGTGGCAGATGTAATGGCCCGACCCGTCTATCTCAATGACCTGCCCCCGGTCGCGCTCAATCTCGTAATTGTCCTCGCAGACCATGCACTTCGCTTTCACTCGCTCTTCTCCCCTTGTACGCAGTCACAAAAAAGAAGGGACGCATAGATAATATGCGTCCCAAAAGTCGTCAATGGTCGGGGTGACAGGACTCGAACCTGCGGCCTCAAAGTCCCAAACTTTGCGCGCTACCAACTGTGCTACACCCCGTTACCATCCCATTATACCGGCTATCGCGCACGAAGTCAACCTAGCGTTTCCGGCTTGACTTTTTTTGCCTCCGCCAAGTATCATACACGCTATGGAATCCGTTTTATGAACGTCACGCTGGCACAGATTCAGGCCGCCCTGCCCGGCGTACAATCCGTCGTACACCACACGCCGATTGCGACTAGCGACAGCGTCTGCCGCCGGGTCGGCGGCAATGCCGACATTGTGCTGAAATGCGAGAACCAGCAGCGCACCGGCTCGTTTAAGATACGCGGCGCGTACCACCGTCTTTCACTGCTGACCCCGGAGGAATGTTCACGCGGAGTCGCCGCCGCAAGCGCCGGGAACCACGCACAAGGTGTAGCGCTCGCTGCCCGGCTGCGCGGCATTTCCGCCACCATTTTCATGGCGGAAACAGCCAGCATTGCGAAGATCAAAGCCACCGAAGGCTACGGGGCAAAGATTATCCTGGCCGGCTCCAATCTCCACGAAGCGACCGAAGCGTGTCAAGCCTACGTCGCGGAAACCAACACTGTCTTTATCTCGCCGTTTGACGACGACGGCATTATCACGGGGCAGGGGACACTTGGCTTAGAACTGCTGCAAGACGTTCCCGATGTTGACACCGTCCTTATCCCTATCGGCGGCGGCGGACTGTTTGCGGGCGTTGCGCTGGCGCTGAAAGAGACCCATCCGAAAATCCGCGTCGTCGGGGTGCAGTCGGAAGGCTGCGACGCCGCCATGCAGTCGCTGAAAGCCGGGCATCTGGTCCCAAGCTCCGTCCCCATCCGCACCATCTGCGACGGCATTGCGGTGAAAACACCGTCCCCGCGCACGTTCGCCTACATCCAGAAATACGCCGACGACATCGTGACTGTCCCCGATACCGCCGTCTCCGCCGCCATCCTGCTGCTGCTGGAACGGGCCAAGCTTGTCGTCGAGCCGAGCGGCGCGGCGGGTCTCGCCGCTCTCCTTGACCATCGCACCGAAGCGCACGGCAAAACCGTCGTGATTCTGTGCGGCGGCAACATTGATGCGCTGGCACTGGCCGACTTGACCCAGCGCGAGATGCTCCGCGCCGACCGTTACCTGCACCTGATGTCGTCGTGCGACGACCGCCCCGGCGGGCTGGTCAATTTGCTGTCAGTCATTGCCCAGGAGCGCGGCAGCGTCATCACCGTCAACCACAACCGCCTCAGCCCTAACCTTGACTTCGGCGTCACCCGCGTCGAGCTGCTGATTGAAGTGCGAGACCGGGCGCACCAGGAGCGCATTGTCGCTGCCCTGCATTCCCACGGCTACCCGGCAGAGCTAATTGGGTAAAGGTACTGCACCAATACCCGCTATCATTTAAGGAGATCCCCATGCCATCTGAACTTAACACCCTCGAACCCGTCGTCCACAAAGGACTCGAAGGCATTACCGCCGCCGCCACCCAAATCGCCGAAGTAGACGGCCAAAACGGACGCCTTACCTTGCGCGGCTATGACGTGTCCGAGCTGTCCGGCAAAGTCACGTTTGAAGAGGTCGCCTATTTACTCTGGAACGGCAATCTGCCGACAAAGACGGAATATGATGACCTCCAGGAAACCATGAGTGCCGCTCGCGCCCTGAAGGGACCCGTCATGGACGCGCTGGCCGACCTTTCCCCTCATGCCTCCGGGATGCACATTCTGCGGATGGGCGCGGCAATGCTGTCCGTCGGCTATTCCAATGTGGACAGCCTGGACCTCGCCGCCGCCAAGCGCCGCGCCGCCCGCTTGCAGGCCCAGATGGCCGCGATTGTCGCCCACACCTATCGCCTCAAAAACGGACTGCCGATTGTCGAGCCGAAGCCCGAACACGGCCTCGCCGCCGGCTTCCTGTATATGCTGGAAGGCACCGAGCCGGACCCGGCGCGGGTGGACGGCCTGAACGCCTACATGGTCGCGGTCAGCGAGCATGGCCTGAACGTCTCGACGTTCTGCGCCCGCGTCGCCATCTCCACCGACTCCGATATGGTTTCCGCCCTCACCGCCGCCGTCGGCGCTCTGAAAGGCCCGAAGCATGGCGGCGTTCCCGGACCGGTATTGGACATGCTCCGCGCCATCGGTACTCCCGAACAGACCGACGCCTATATCCGTTCTGAAATGAACGCCGGACGCCGCATCATGGGCTTCGGCCACCGCATCTACAAAGTCCGCGACCCCCGCGCCGCCCTGTTATCCGCCGCCGCCGAAAAGATGGCGGCCCTCACCAACGACTACGAGCTGCTGAACCTCACCAAATCCGTGGAACAAACCACCGTCAGCGTTTTGGAAGAACTCAAGCCGGGCCGCGAGCTGTACGCCAACGTCGAGCTGTACGCCGCCCTCATCCTCCACGCTGTCGGCGTCCCCTCCGAGCTGTTCACCCCCGTCTTCGCCGTGGGCCGGACGGCAGGCTGGACCGCCCACATGATCGAGCAGCTCGACGGCAACCGCATCATCCGCCCCGACTCCATCTACACCGGCCCCCGCGACCTCAAATGGCAGCCGATGGACGCGCGGCACTAAACAGCAGCAGCTTAGGAGGCTTCAGATGACCTCAACACTCACGGCTTCAAAAGCCGCCCCGCGTCTTGTTTCTTCTGGAAGCGCGGGGACCAAGAGCAAAAGCGTCCGGGTTCGTGTCCAGCTGCAACCCGGACCCGACGGCGAAAAATCTGTGGAACTTGATCCACAATGCTGGGATTGCCCGCTCCGACACGCTGATTTGGAACATCGTCCCGTGGTACGTCGGCACCGGCACGCATATTCTGCCTGTCAACAGCGCAGACATTCGCCAGGCTCTGCCATACCTCAAAGAACTGCTTGGCTTGCTGCCGCGCTTAGAAATGATCGTACTGGTTGGCAAGAAAGCGCAGTCCGCCAAGCCGCAAATCCGCTTGCTGACTTCACTTCCTATTAAGCACACCTATCACATGAGCGGCCAAGTGTTCAACAGGTGGCCGGACAAAAAGAAGCAGACGGAAGAAGCGTTCCAAGCCGTGGCTGAGTTATTAAGCAAAGGCAAGTGAGCGGATGCAGAAAGAAAGTTAGATATGAGCGAAGAAACGGAGCGGCTTTGGCGGGGAGTGAAAAAGAGAAACGCAGGCGAAGTTCTCTCAGCATTGAATGACGGGGCAAATGCAGACACACGAGATAAGCTTTCCCGAACGCCGTTGATGGAGGCTGCAAAACGAGGTGACACGGCTATCATATCAACGCTGCTAGAACATGATGCCGACATCAACGCACAGGACAGCAAGGGAACCTCACCGCTTGTCTATGCTCTGGCTCCAGGAAACACAAAATCTGTTATATTGTTGCTGGAACGAGGCGCGAGTGCAACAATGGCTGATAAAAGCGGCAATATGCCGCTGAAGCTACTCAAACAACAACAGCTCATACTTTTCTTATCTACTCTGTTCAGCATCCTTCTTTCTGTACGGGCGCAGCTTAACTCCACAAAAGATAAAGATTTACAGCGGAGTGAAGTTGTCGTCATGCTTGCGAAGTTATACGACATATCCGTAACGTTCAAAAAATATGAAGGTATAAAAAAACTGTTGGAGAAAGCAGCACACGATGACGATTGACACAAGCTATTTAATGGATTTTCTTGTCGGCCTGCTAAATACGCCTAGCCCGACAGGGGACACGGAGGCGGCGATTGCGTACACCGAACTTGCCTTGCAGGAGTTAGGCTTAGAAACGCGGCGGACGCGCAAGGGGGTGCTGTTGGCGACGCTTGCGGGCGTGTCGGACACGGAGCCTCGCGCGGTGACGGCGCATGTGGATACGCTGGGGGCGATGGTCAAGGAGATCAAAGGAAACGGGCGGCTGACGCTGTCGCAGATCGGTGGGTATGCGTGGAACGCGATTGAAGGCGAAGGGGTCACGGTGGCGACTGAAGGGCAGGGGACTTATCGGGGCAGCGTCCAGCTTAACAAAGCGTCGTCGCATGTGCATGGCGGGGCGGTGAACGAGACGAAGCGTGAGGCGGGGACATTAGAAGTGCGGGTGGATGCCCGGACAGGGAGCGCAGCGGAAACAAGGGCGCTGGGGATCGCGGTCGGCGATTTCGTCTATCTCGACCCGCGCGTGGAAGTCGTGAACGGCTTTATCCGCTCCCGGCATCTCGACGACAAAGCCTGCGTTGCGTGTATGCTGGCGGCAGTCAAGGCGTTGTCTGAGAGCGGGCAAAAGCCGGCGCAGACAACGACTCTTCATATCTCTAACTATGAAGAAGTCGGACACGGCGCGGCAGGCGGGTTTCCGTTAGATGTCACGCAGCTACTGACGGTGGACATGGCAGCGATTGGGGATGGGCAGGCATCCGACGAGTTCCACTGCACCCTCTGCGTCAAAGACAGCGGCGGGCCGTACTCGATTGAGTTTGGGCGTAAATTACGAAGACTGGCGAATGACAACAGCCTTGAACTGAAGACCGACATCTATCCCTACTACGGCTCCGACGGCGAAGCGTTCTGGCGGGCGGGTGCCGATGTGCAGGTCGCACTGATTGGGCCGGGCGTGGATGCGTCCCATTCCTATGAGCGCACCCATTTGGACGCTCTGGTAGACACGGCGCGGCTTATTGGGTACTATTTGACGGCAGAGTGAACAGCACCCACATTTTTCGGAGGAGACACACATGGCAGATATGTTTGAGTACAAAATTATCGTCAGCGATTCGGACGACGAGACCGACGAAGAAACCCTGAACTCGCACGGCGGACAGGGCTGGGAACTGGTCAACGCGGTCGCCGATGTCCGGGCGAACGACGATGCCGAAGACGGCGCGGAAGACGAGAATGTCCCGGTGACGGTGTTCTACTTCAAGCGGCGCAAGGATTAATTGGAGCACTCATGGCAATTCTTGTTGACCAAAATACCAAAGTCATCGTTCAGGGCATTACGGGGCGTGAGGGCGAGTTTCACACCACGCAGATGATCGCCTACGGCACCAAAGTTGTCGGCGGCGTCACGCCCGGCAAGGGCGGGATGACTGTCCAGGGCGTTCCTGTTTTCGACACCGTGCAGGAAGCGAAGAACGCGACCGGCGCGGACGCTACCTGCATCTTCGTTCCGGCACGCGGCGCGGCGGACGGCATCATGGAGGCGGTGGACGCCGGCATTGACTTCATCGTCTGCATCACCGAAGGCATCCCGATTGAGGATGAGATCAAGGCTGTCAACGTCGTCAAGTACTCCAAGTCCCGCTTGCTCGGCCCGAACTGCCCCGGCATTCTGACGGTGGGGGGCGCGAAGATCGGCATCATCCCGGCCTCGATGTTCATGCCCGGCCCCATCGGCATCGTATCCCGCTCCGGCACGCTCACTTACGAATCCGTAGACGCGCTGACACGCGCGGGCCTCGGCCAGACCACCTGCGTCGGTGTCGGCGGCGACCCGATGCCCGGCACGCGCTTTATTGATGTTCTGCCCTTGTTTGAGGCCGACCCGGAGACAAAAGCCGTCGTCATGTGCGGCGAGGTCGGCGGCTCCGACGAAGAAATCGCCGCCGAGTACATCAAGACCATGACCAAACCCGTCATCGGCTTCATCGCGGGTCTCACCGCGCCGCCCGGTAAGCGCATGGGCCACGCCGGCGCGATCATCTCCGGCACGTCCGGCAGCCCGCAGGCCAAAGTAGACGCCCTGCGTAATGCTGGCGTCCACATCGCCGAAAGCACCGCCGACATTCCCGGTCTGGTCAAGCAAGCACTTGGAATGTGAGTGAGAAACATTGCTGCTATGTTTGCGGATCGTCCTATCCTAATTAGACGCTGACCAAATCAGACTTTGAACAAAACCCGCCGGTGAACCGGCGGGTTTTAGTTTTTTGGAGCGATTGGCTTGCGGTGCCGATTTGCAGCCACGTGAGGGAAACCGAATGCCTTTCATTTCAGATGACACGGAAGTCAATGCGCCCGTTTTCAGCAAGTCGCTCACCCCTCAGAAAGAACAGCTCCAGGCTGTTCTCGCACCTGCCGGGCTGACATTGCGGCAATTCAGCAAACCCAAAAACGGACTTTCTGGCTCGGTTTTCGTTCTGGAAACAGATCAAGGCAACTTCATCTTGAAAGTCTCCTACGACCCTGCGGAGGATTGGAAGCCTACCAAAGAGCGCATCGTTTATGGCCTGCTTCGGAGTCAGGGCGTTCCTGCGCCAAAGGTGCTTGTCGCTGACTGTTCCCGCCGCCTTGCTTCCTTTGCCTATACACTGTCCGAGTGCCTCCCCGGCGTCACGCTCTCCCAGGCATATTCTGAGCTGTCGGATACAGAGAGAACGGACATATACATCCAACTTGGCGATCTGCTGGGCCGGATGCACTCGCTGACATTCAGTGAGTTCGGCGATGCTGCCGAGCGAGATGGAAAAGTCATTGCCGGTTCGGCACAAGAGCTTACTGAAGAAGCGGAGAGCAGGGATATTGGCCCGTTTAGCGCTTGGCGCGAGATGCACCGGGAGATTGTGCGCGGGCGGCTTGCGTTTCTGTCGCGCACTGTCTTCCGCAATTTGGCTGAACCCATTGGCGCCTGGTTTGACAGCCATGACGGCTTGCTCGACTATAACATCACGCCCCGGCTGCTGCACATGGACCTGCACCGAAGTAACATACTTGTTGCAAGTAGCAGGATTACAGGCATTGTAGACGTGGAGGAGGCCGTCATCGGTCACAACGAGTACGATCTGATGCGGCTTGAACTCGCGCACTTTAACGATGGTGAAGACGCGCTGCGAGAGGCATTCTTTGAAGCCTACCAAACATATGTCACGCTGGACGTGGCCTACGATGGCCGCAGGCCGTTCTACGAGATGTCACGAATGCTTGTCGGGCTAAGATGCCTCGTTGTCTTCGGAAGTTCTGACCTAGTGGAAGAGACGCACCGGGCCAGGATACGCATTCACGAGTTATTAGCTTTGTGAAGCTTGGAATGGTGACGGCTGTACCCGAAATAGACAATGAAGCCCAAAAGCAGCCAGACCACGAGCCGAAGCTGAGTCGAAAATGGCAGGCCGGAGATCAGATACAGGCAGCACACGATGCCCAAAATCGGCACGGCGGGTACACCGGGGCAGCGGAAGGGGCGCGGTAGGTCGGGCTGAGTGCGGCGCAGGTACAGCACCCCAGCGCAGACTAGAATAAACGCAAAGAGCGTCCCGATACTGACGAGCTTGCCGAGCAAGGCGAGCGGCACAAACGCCGCGACGAGGCTGACGATCATTCCCAGAAGCCAGGTCGCGGCGGCGGGCGTATGGAAGCGTGGGCTGAGGCGGCTGAATACTGCTGGCAGGAGGCCGTCACTCGCCATCGTGTAGAAGATGCGCGACTGCCCATACAAGAGGACCAGCATGACGGAGCTTAACCCGGCAATGACGCCGATTTTGACAAACTCGATCAGCCAGCCGATGCCAATGGCTCCGACACCGACCGCAATGGGGTCCGCGACATTGAGCGTCTTATAGGAAACCAGGCCCGTCAGCACGCCCGCAACTAAGATATATAGCACGGTGCAGATAGCGAGCGATCCCAAGATGCCAATCGGCATGTCCTTTTGCGGGTTTTTTGCTTCCTGCGCCGCGCAGGACACGGCGTCGAAGCCAATATAAGCGAAGAAAATCACGCCCGCACCCCGCAGGACACCGCTCAGGCCGAAGCTGCCGAAGTGGCCGGTATTTGGCGGCAGAAACGGGTGCCAGTTCGCCGGGTGCAGGTGGAACGCGCCGAACCCCAAAAATGCCGCGATTACAACCAGTTTAATGCCGACAATGACGGCATTTGCGTTCGCCGACTCCTTTGTGCCGGTCGCGAGAATTGCCGTGACCGCCAGGATGCCGAGCATGGCGAGCAAATTAAAGCCGTGCAGGTGCGGGACTTTGATGCCGAAGTCATGCAGCAGACTCGACACATAGCCCGCCCAGCCGACCCCGACCGTCGCCGCGCCGACTGCATACTCTAAAATTAAGTCCCAGCCGATAATCCAGGCGATGAGTTCACCGAGGGTTGCATACGAATAAGTATACGCGCTCCCCGCAATCGGGATCAGTGCGGCGAACTCGGCGTAGCAGAGGCCCGCGAACGCGCAAGTAATGCCGCCTAGCACGAACGACAAAATGATGGCCGGTCCGGCGTACTGCGAGGCGGCCTCACCGGTCAGCACGAAAATCCCCGCGCCGATGATCGCGCCGATCCCCAGCGCCAGCAGCCGCCCCGATCCCAGGCTGCGCTTCAGCCCTGCGCCCTCGGTGTCCTCCGCCTGCAAGTCTTCAATGCTCTTTTTTGCGAGGTACTGATTCATAGTGGTCCCTTATTCTGCATCGCCTCCACAAATGCCTGCACTGCCGCGCGTCTGGCTGTGGTCTTTTTCAGCAGCAGGCCCGTGGGCCGGGTGAACGCATCGGCAGGAGTAAGCGGCACGGCGGCAAGAGTCCCGGCCCGCTGCTCCTGGCGCACGGTATCGATGGGCAGAATGCTGACCCCGCTGCCGATTTCCACTAAGTTCTTGATTGTTTCGATGTTGTCGAACGTAGACACGACCTTGACCCGTGCGCCTGCCGCTTTCAGCCTCTCGTCCACCAAGCGCCGGGTCGGGATGTCGTCGGCAAAGCCGATAAACGGGAGGCCGTCCATCTGCCGCAGTGACACTTCGCCCATCGCCAGCGGGTGTTCCGGGGCGCAGACCAGGGCCATTTCTTCCTCGCCGAACGCCATGACTTCCAGCCCGCGCGTTGCCACCGGGCAGGCGACAATCCCGACATCCACAACCCCGCTGACGACATCGTCATAGACTTGATCCGTCTGCTTGTATTCCAAGTGCACATTGACGCGCGGATGGGCCGCGAGGAACGGCTTGAGGCGCGGTGGCAGGGCATGGAGGCCAACCGAATAGACCGTCGCGACCCGCACGGTTCCAGCAATTTCATCCGAGAGCTGCCGCATTTCGGCGTCCAGCGCCGCCGCGCCTTGCAGCAGCGCTTTCGCCCCGGCATAAAGCGCTTCGCCGGCCACGGTCGGCGTGACTTTGCCCCGCCCCTGTCCCCGGTCAATGAGCGTCTGTTCATAGTCGGCTTCCAGCGCTTTCAGACGCTGCGAGACTGCCGACTGAGAGACGAAGTTCTTCTCTGCTGTCCGCGAAAAGCTGCCGGTGTCTACAAGGTCCGAAAAGATTTGCAGGCTGTCTAGGTTGAGCATAGCGAGTCAGGAAATGCATTCGAAAGAAAAAGCGAATACGATCAAAGGGCAAACACAGGCCAGAAGCGCGAACACAAGGTTCGCTCTTACGGGGCCAGGACCGGAATGTAGGGCTTGAACCTTGTGTTCACCCCTCCTCTTCGCAGTTTGAATTAAGCTGAGCTTATAATACCCGCAAAAACAATTCATTTTACTTTGCCCCCACTGCCGGGTATACTAGGCGGTCACCAATTCGCGTGAAAGGTTTACTTATGGCTGTCGCACTACCAAAAACCGAACCTGCTGCGCCGAACAAAGGCCGTCTGCATGACCCCTTTATCTGGCACAAGCTCCATTCGGCGTCGGGCATCTTTCCCATCGGCTTCTTTTTGTTGCAGCACCTGCTGGCGAACTCCTACGCCCTGCGTGGGCCGGGCGCTTATAATGCCGTCATCCGGGTCTACGGCGGCCTGCCATTTGTCGCCGTGCTGGAAGTTGTCTTGATCTATGTTCCGCTCCTGTACCATTCCGTCTACGGCATCTGGATTTCGATGTACGGGCAGGCAAACCTGACTAAGTACGCTTACGGGCGTAACTGGATGTACTTCTTGCAGCGGGCGTCGGGCCTTGTTGCGCTGGTTTATATCAGCGTTCATGTCTGGGACACAAGCATTCACAAGTATATCGCGTTGTGGCATGGCAACCCGAACCCGGAAACAGCCATTAGCTACCTAGCGATGTCGCACCAGATGGCGAACCCCTGGCTGTTCTGGCTGCAAGCCATCGGCATTGTTGCGACCGTGTTCCACTTCACCAACGGCCTGTGGAACTTCTGCATCCGCTGGGGCATCACGATCTCGGCCCAGGCGCAGCGCACCAACCAGTTTGTCTGCTGGGGCCTGTTCGCGGTCTTCGCCGGTATGGGACTGTGGACCATCGCCCACCTGCGGGCCGATGGCCTTCAGCATATCGCGACTGCCTCGCCGGTCGTCGCTGTCACTCAGCATTAGAAACCTACCCCCGCCCGTCCCTCGCAGATACGCAGTAATGCGTAGCATACCCTTCCCTAAGAAGGAAGGGTCAGAGCCAGACACGGAAGGCTTCTTTATTCTCTTCTCACCCTTCCTTCTTAGGAAGGGGTCGCGAGGGACGAGCGGGGGTAGGTCCTGGAAACCATTATGCGTAAACTTTTCGCTCTCGCACTCTTTGCAGTTCTTGCTCTGGCTGCCATGCCGTCATTTGCACAAAGCACCCAATTGACTTGGTACGGTCATGCCGCGTTCAAACTGACCACACCTGCCGGGCACATTTTGATGATTGACCCGTGGATACAGAACCCCTCCAACAAGCGTGGTGCGGCGGATTTGGCTGGCATCACGAAAGCCGATTTGATCTTGATCACGCACGGCCACTTTGACCATGTAGGCGACTCGGTCGCGATTGCAACCGCCACCGGCGCGAAGCTCGTTTCCACTGCCGATCTCGGCACTGCATTGGTGCAGTACGGCGGCTTCCCGAAGGCGCAGGCCGGCGGAGACACGCAGGGGAACTTCGGCGGCGAGCTGACCCTCTTGAATGGCGATGTTAAAATCGCCTTCATCCCGGCGATTCATAGCTCGACCGTCACGCCCCCGCCCGGAACCCCGGACATGGACCAGCACTTCGGCGGCAATCCCGGCGGTTTCCTCATCTCCGTCACAAACGGTCCGGTCATCTATGTTACCGGCGACACCGACGAATACTCTGACATGGCCCTGATTCCGAAGTTCCACAAAGTGGATGTCATGCTCTGCTGCATCGGCGATCATTACACCATGGGACCGACTCGCGCCGCCGATGCCGTCAAGCTCATCAACCCGAAGATCGTCATCCCGGAGCATTACGGCACCTTCCCTGCGCTCACCGGCACCCCGGCGGCGTTCGGCCAGGCCCTGAAAGATGCCAAGTCTAAAGCCACCCTGACCGTAATGAGCGTAGACCAGACGATCACGCTGCCTACGCCCAACCCATAACCTTCGCCCGCAAAGCAGGAACACAAATGGCACTTGCCCGTCAATTTATTGAACCGAGTCGTTACACCGAAGAGCAGTATTTGGCTTGGGAAGAAGACGCGACAGAAAAGTCCGAGTTCATAGACGGTGAAATCCGCGCCATGTCCGGCGGCTCGGAACCTCATGCGTCCATTCCCGTCAACATCGGCGGCGAGTTGCGGACGGCCCTGCGCGGGCGCGGCTGCCGCGTCTTGTCATCGGATATGAACGTTTTGGCGGCAGGGGCGCTTTACTACCCGGACCTGTCGGTCGTCTGCGGTCCCAGTGTCTACCGAAACGGCAACAAGCATGTCATCACGAACCCGATTGTCGTGGTTGAGGTTCTCTCGCCTAGCACCGAGCCTAAAGACCGGGGCGAGAAGTTTATCCGCTACCAGCAGATCGAAACCCTGCGCTCGTACCTGCTGGTCAGCCAGACCGAGCCGCGTGTGGAGATGTTTGAGCGCGGAGAGAACGGCCACTGGGATTACAGCATGGTCGCGGGTCTGGAAAATGCCCTTGCAATCCCATCGCTCGGCGTGACGCTGGCGTTGTCTGAGGTTTACGATCAGGTAGATTTCGCAGACGCACCCGGCGAGTAGCTGAGGATGCTTCAGCTCTTCGCCCGCGAAGACGGGAGCTTGCACTTTGAAGCATGGGGGTTCAGCCCCATGTAATCTATGTTGCTATGCCATACCCGGATAAGAAGTCACGCAGTCTCATTGAGAAAATACAAACTGCTTTTGCCGATACGCCGCAGCCTTTGGGGCAGATAATCGAAGGAACTTGCTGGTGTGACGAATGTTCCGGCGTTCAAGAGTGGCTAGGCGGCAAGCATTGGCGGCATTTTCTCCGCAAGGGGGCAAGAGGCGCAGAGAGCCTCGAAATGGATATGTGTGTTCTGAGTGCCCGTCCCTGGCACTTCTTTTTGCCAGCCTATCTTATTCAGAGCATCAAGAAAGACACTGGAGAAGTGTCTCACTTAGACCATGCCGTGAGTTCCAATCGCAGCCGGTTTAGATACATGGAGGAAGCCCAGCGGCTGATGCGGGAAGAACGTTCGCGGCAATTCAGAGCGGAGCGATTTGGCCTGATGACGAAGCTGCAGTGCCAAGTTGTCCTGGATTATGTTGAATATGTGGCGGGCCGGTCGGAGGCAAAGTCATTAGAAACTGAAATGACGGCAAAGTACCCCGAACGATATGCGGCAACTCGGATGAAGCATCAGGAAAAATATGCGGCACTCTTGGAGTTTTGGCGGATGCAGGAGCAAACAGCGTCTGTTTAGCGCAAATTTGCGAAAACGAACTTGTAGGAACTGGTAGTCTTTGAAGACTGTTACTAGATAAAGAGGCAAAACTATGGCGACAGTAGCAACGAATTTGAAGCCGAAGGTCATTGTGGTCGGCGGCGGCCTAGGCGGGCTGATGACGACGATTAAGATTACGGAAGCGGATATTCCCGTAGACTTGTTCTCGTTTGTCCCTGTCAAGCGCAGCCACTCGGTCTGCGCTCAGGGTGGCATCAACGGCGCGGTCAACACCAAAGGCGAGGGCGACTCGGTTGAGAAGCATCTGGACGACACCGTCTACGGCGGGGACTTTCTGGCAAACCAGCCGCCGATCAAGCACATGGCGGACAATGCGCCGGGCATCATCAACCTGCTCGATCGCATGGGAGTCATGTTTAATAGAACGCCTGAAGGACTGCTGGATTTCCGGCGCTTTGGCGGGACTCAGTACCACCGGACGGCTTATGCCGGGGCGACCACCGGCCAGCAGTTGTTATACGCGCTGGATGAGCAAACGCGCCGCGCCGAGTCCGAAGGCAAGGTCAAGAAGCACGAGTTCTGGGAGTTCTTAGGCGTTATCAAGGACGATGACGGCGTCTGCAAAGGGATTGTCGCGCAGGACTTGCGGACGATGGCGATCAAGGAATTCAAAGCTGACGCTGTGGTGCTTGCCACCGGCGGCCCCGGCATTGTCTACAACCGCTCGACAAACTCGGTGATGAACACGGGCACGGCGGCGTCGGCCGTCTACCAGCAGGGCGCAAAGTATGCCAACGGCGAGTTTATCCAGGTCCATCCGACCGCCATTCCCGGCATGGACAAGCTGCGGCTGATGTCCGAGTCGGCACGCGGCGAAGGTGGGCGCGTTTGGGTTCCGCGCAAAGCAGGCGACGAGCGCCGCGGCGAGAACATCCCGGAAGCCGAGCGCTACTACTTCCTGGAAGAGCGCTACCCGGCCTACGGCAATCTGGTTCCGCGCGACATTGCGACCCGTGAGATCTTCTCGGTCTGCGTGGATGACAAGATGGGTGTCTTCGGCCAAAACCAAGTCTACTTGGACCTGACCCATTTGGATAAGAAGCAGATTGACATCAAGCTCGGCGGCATTTTGGAGATTTACGAGAAGTTCATCGGCGAAGACCCACGCACGACCCCGATGCGGATCTTCCCCGCCGTGCATTACTCGATGGGCGGCCTATGGACGGACTTCGCCAAAGACGAGACGACCGGTGGCCTGACCGAAGGCAACCCGCGCAACCAGCAGACCTCCATCACTGGCCTGTTTGCCGTCGGCGAGGTGGAGTACCAGTACCACGGCGCGAACCGGCTGGGCGCAAATTCTCTGCTGTCCTGCCTGACCAGCGGCCAGGTAGCTGGGCCGGGCATCGTGAACTACGTCAAGCATTTGAAGAAGAGCGTGGACGATCTGCCGTCGTCGCTGTTTGAGAGTGCCTTGAAAGAGCAGACCGCCAAATACGAAAAGCTGGCGTCGTCTACCGGCACCGAGAACCCATACAAGATTCACGAAGAACTGGGCGATACGATGACCGAGAACGTCACGGTCGTTCGCTACAATGACCGATTAAAAGCGACTGACGCCAAGATTCAAGAGCTGATAGAGCGGGTCGAGCATGTGTCTATTGCCGACAGCTCGAACTGGACTAATCAGCTCATCCCGTTCACGCGGCAGCTTAAGAATATGCTGCACTTGTCCCGCGCCATCACGCTCGGCGCACTGGCCCGCGACGAATCGCGCGGCGCTCATTACAAGCCGGACTTCCCGAAGCGCGACGACGAGAAGTACCTGAAGTCCACCATCGCCGAGTGGACCGCCGACGGCCCGCGCCTGTCCTATGAAGCCGTGGACACGTCGCTGATCAAGCCGCGCCTCCGCAACTACGCCGCCGAGGAAGACACGGCAGGGACGGCAACCCCGACCGCCGAAGCCGCCAAAGAAACGCTGGTCATTGACACACACGGCAAGAACGGCAATGGGTCAAATGGCAACGGAAACGGCCATCATGCGAACGGCAATGGAAACGGCGTCAACGGCAAGAACGGCGTCCTCGCGATGGGAGCCGGCCTGACCGGAGCCGCCGTGCAGGAGATGCAGATTGCCGCAGGCGCGGGCGGCGACGGTGGCGGCGATCAGTTGTCCACCCGTCCGCCGGAAGCGCGGCGCGACACCGCTTACGGCCACGCTGACGAATCGGAAGTCGCGACCGCCGCCAAAAGCTGGCTCACCGGCAAGCAGCAGCTTGACGACGCCGATCCGGTTAAGGCCAGCAACCCGGTTTCAGTCGCAGGAGAGCGCGATGTGGATGCTCAATAGAATAGCGATAGCGGGCGCGGTAGGGTTGTTGTTGACAGCTCTGCCGGTGCTTGCTAAAACGCTACCGAAGGTCAAACCGAAAGCGGTCTTGGTGGAAACTGCTGTTATCGAGAACACCGGCTCGACAAACATGCTTGGTTATCAGATCCGTGTCTCGTCAGACGGCAGTGTCGCAAAAATGTTCACGACCGCGCTCAGAGTGACAACGGTTATGACCCAACCGATTTCCTTCCAGGATGCCGGCAAGCTCTTCCGAGACCTAAACGTTGCAATGCCTTTGTCTAGCCTGCCTGTGGGCCACGGGATGCGGAGCGCGTCGTTCGGGACGCAAACGTTCATTACCTACAAAGGCCAGAAGTCGCCGGATTTGACGTTCGCCTCGGACCCGCGAACCGCCGCGCTAAAAGCCGACATTGCCGCGATTGCTAAAACACTAGGCGTCGGGAATGCTCCGAAGCGCCCGATTATTGTACAGCAGTCGACCAGACCACTAAGCGAACAGCACTTTTTAGAAAGATATTGATATGGCTGACCAGAAGACCATCACGCTCAAAATCAAGCGGCAGAAAGACCAGACTTCGGCCCCGTATTGGGAAGAGTTTGAGCTGCCGTACCGCCCGGCGATGAACGTCATTTCGTGTTTGATGGAGATTCGCAAGAACCCCGTCACCAAAGATGGCAAGCAGACTTCCGCTCCCGTGTGGGAAATGAACTGTCTGGAGAATGTCTGCGGCTCCTGCACCATGCTGATGAACGGCAAAGTCGGCCAAAGCTGCGCGACGCTTGTTGACAATCTGGCCCAGCCGATTACTTTGGAGCCGATGTCCAAGTTCCCGGTCGTCAAAGACCTGGCCGTAGACCGCTCGCGGATGTTCGAGAACTTGAAGAAGATACGCGGCTGGATCCCGATTGACGGCACCTACGACCTCGGCCCCGGCCCGCGTATTGCCGAGCGCGACCGGCAGGAAGCCTATGAGTTCGCCCGGTGCATGTCCTGCGGCTCGTGCCTCGAAGCCTGCCCACAGGTCAACACGCATTCCAACTTTATCGGTCCCGCCGCTATCGGTCAGGTGCGTCTCTTCAACAGCCACCCGACGGGTGCCATGAACCGCGAAGAGCGCCTGGAAGCCATTTCCGGCTCCGACGGCGTCACAAGCTGCGGCAATGCCCAGAACTGCGTCAAAGCCTGCCCGAAAGAAATCCCGCTGACCAAAGCCATCGCAGAGATGAACCGGGACGTGACTTTGTACAAGTTCAAGCGCTTCTTCCGAGGCAAGTAGCCTCAAGCCCGGCGCACCGCGCCGGGCTTTCTGTTTTTGAGGGGCCATTATGGAAATTGCTGCTGTCAATCTCGCCGAGAAGCTCTCCCAAATCAGCGACCACTGGAACCCACGCATTGTCGGTGACATCAACTCGATGCAAGTCAAGTTGGTTAAATTGCAAGGCAAGTTTGACTGGCATCACCACGAGACCGAAGACGAGCTGTTCCTGGTTCTCAAAGGCGCACTGACGATGAAACTGCGCGACCGTGATGTTGCAGTTGGCGTGGGGGAGTTCGTGATTGTGCCGCACGGCGTCGAACATCTGCCGGTGGCCGATGATGAAGTGCATCTGCTCTTAGTGGAGCCTGCGACAACGCTTAACACTGGCACAGTTCAGACGGAGCGCACCCGCGAAGCCTTGACCCGGCTGTGATGTTCGGTGCTTGGCTTTTTGCGTTCCTGCGTGGCCTCGGTCTCGGTGCAAGCCTCATTGTCGCCATCGGTGCACAAAACGCTTTCGTGCTGCGGCAGGGGCTGCGCCGGGAGCAGGCTGTCTTAGTGGCGACAATCTGCGCGGTGTGTGATGCGCTCTTGATCATGCTGGGGACGGTGGGAGTCGGCAGCGTCATCGTGCATCTGCCCAATCTGGCGCGGCTGGCGTCGCTGGGCGGTGCGGCGTTTCTGCTTTTCTATGGCGCAGGCGCGTTCCGCCGAGCGCGGCAGCCGGCAGCGCTTGAACCTACTTTGGCCCCGGCAACGCGCGGCGGCATTGCGGCGGCAACACTCTCCGTGAGCTTGCTGAACCCGCACGTCTACTTGGATACAGTTGTGCTTGTCGGTGGATTGGCCGGGCAATACCCGGCACATCCTCGCCTTATCTTCGCGTTCGGTGCAGTCTGTGCATCCTGTCTCTGGTTCTTCAGTCTCGCGCTCGGCGCGGCAAAACTCGCACCGCTGTTCCGGCGTCCCCATGCCTGGCAGGTCTTGGACTGCCTTGTCGGAGCAGTCATGTGGGTGATCGCCGTGAGCCTTCTGCTGCCGTTTTTCGCCACCCATTGAGACAAGAAGCCGCCCGGCGCAACTGCGCCGAGCGGCTTCTCAGTCTCATTCCGTCTTCAGTCTCTAACGCTGTTCGGGTAGGATCGTGAAGTCGTCGAAGTTGCCTTTAGATGGCTCACCGTTTGTGCTGTTGGTGACGGCTTCCACCAGCAGGCTGCCCCCAACAAAGCAGCCTTTCCAGGACTCTCCGAGGCCTCCAAAAACTTCTTCCCGGTCGCCGCGTGAGCGCATGGTGTTGATGCCGACCTTGAAGGCGCGGATTTCTTTCGCAGTATGTCTTGCCAGCTTTTCGTCGTCTGACGCGATTGCCGCGACCAGTGCGCCATTTGAAATGTTCATCTCCCCAACCAGCTCTTCAATCCGGTTGACCAGAACAATCGAGTCGATCGGGCCGAACGGCTCCCGGAAGTAAAGCTCGGCGCTTTTTGGCAGGTCTACCAGGGAGCGCGGCGCGGTGTAGGAAGACCGATCTTGGTTCGGCAGAAAGAGGGAGTCATCCAAATGCCCCTCAAACAGCGGTGTCGCGCCCGTTTGCAGCGCGTTTGCGTACAGGCCATCCAGGTCCTTGACCTGCTGCGGCTTGATGACGGGGCCAAAGTCCAGGTTCGGCAGATCGTCGTGGGCATTGTCTACAAGCGTCGGGTTACCGATTTGCAGGGAGCGCAGCACGTCAAGGTGAGTTTCCAGGAACTTCGGGAATAGGCTGCGCTGAACCACGAAGCGCACATAGGCCGTGCATCTCTGCTTGCCGTAATCCTGTCCCTTTTTAAGCTGCTTTGCCAGGCTGTCCCAATCGGAAAAATCCCAAATCCCGTAAGTGTTGACGCCTTCCATTTCGAGCATGTAGCGCTTTCGCTTGTCAATCAAAGACGCAGCGATGTCGCGCCCGCTTGACCGTCCGCCGACAAACGAGACGCAGTCAATATGCTCATTTCGGACGAGGATTTCGCTAAGCTGACTGCCGGAGCCGGACACCAAAGTCACCGGCAGCCCGCAGCGCCGGGCAAGCGCGAATGCAAAGCTCAGAGAGATGAAGCCGCCGTCGGTGGGCGTCTTTGCGATAATAGCATTCCCCGCGAGGATTTGGGTCAGCACCGCGTGCATCAGCACCGAGAAGGGATAGTTCCAGGACGCGATGTTGGAGACCAGGCCAAGCGGCGTTCGGTTCTGCATCATCGCTTCCATGTTTTCGACGTACCATTTAACGCCGTCAATGCAGCGGTCAATATCCGTGAACGCCAGCTTGTATGTTTTCCCGATTTCCCACATCAGCAGGTACGCGATCAGGTCCGTGTTCACTGCCAGCAGCTCCAGGCAGTTCACGACACGGCTCTTGCGCTCGTCCAGATCGGTTTTAGACCAGGCGCGGAACTCCGTGCTGGCGAACTCGACGGCAGCGAGTGTGGCGTCGCGGCTCAGCATCGGCAACGCGCCCAGCTTGGAACCATCCACGCACGAGAGGAAGTCACGCGGGGTGGCCGGGAACTTCCACTCGCCCTGGGCAAGATTGAGGAAGCTGCCGTCGGTGTCGAAAATCTCTGGGGTAATCTGCTTCACCTGAGCGATCAGGCTGTTAAACTCAACTTTCGGGGAGACGATTTTCGTCATGGTTTTCCTTCTTCAGTAGTGCCGGTCAGAACCGGTCAGGAGCAGAGGCAAAAATCGAAAGATCTCCCCGCTGCAAAATAGTAGTCTCAGAAAAAACTGAGTGATGCAGTCTAAACGCCGGGTTTCAATGCTCAAAAGGCTGAAAGAGGAAAGAGAGGAGCGAACAAAAAAAGCGGGAGGCGTCTGCCCCTCGCTCTGTCTTCGTAACGTCTTGCGCTCACGATAAGAACAGTATATCATACCAGAAGCACAAAGTCCACCCAAAAACGCTCCACTTTAATACCACTAGAACCCATTGGATTGTGGTCGCTCGCGGCAGTAGCGGGTGTTCAGCAGCAGCCTCCACGAATTTATCCTGCCGGCAGGGCAAGGAGATGTATCTCAATTATCTCAATAATGATTGCCTGCGTCGTGGGTTTCTCTCGTCCTTGACTGCAAAAGAGCAAGCGGCATAAACTGGGTATAACAACGCCGGAGGCAAGCAGCCTCCGACGCTTTTTCAATTTGGCCGCTTTGTTCTACAGATTTTTGGAGGATCACGTTTATGGCACTGCCGCTTTCGCTGGATTACGGGTATCTTGCCCCCGATGTTGATTTGGAAGAAGTCAAGGCGTTTCAAGCCGATGTCACGCTGGCCCACCAGAAGGTGACGCAGGGGACTGGTCTCGGCTCGGATTTTCTCGGCTGGGTAGACCCCGCGCAGATTGTCAGTGGGGAAGAGCTTCAGACTATCAAGACGCTCGCCGCGCAGATCCGCGAGAACTCGGATGTGCTGATTTCTATCGGCATCGGCGGCTCGTACCTCGGAGCGCGGGCCGTCATTGAAGCACTCGGTGAAGGCGACGGGCCGGAAGTGCTGTTTGTGGGAAACTCGCTTTCAGCCCACGACCATGCCAAGACGCTGAAAAAGCTGGACGACAAGCGGTTCTCTATCAATGCGATCTCCAAGTCCGGCACGACGACTGAACCTGCCGTCGCGTTTCGGCTTTTTAGAGACTTGCTGGAAAAGAATGTCGGCAAAGAGGAAGCCAAGAAGCGCATTGTTGCTACGACTGACGCCAAGAAAGGTGCTTTGAAGAAGTTCGCGGACGAAGAAGGCTACCCTTCTCTTGTCATCGCCGACAGCATCGGCGGGCGTTACTCCGTGCTGTCGCCGGTCGGCCTGCTGCCGATTGCCGTCGCCGGCATCGACATTGACGCACTGCTCGCCGGGGCTAAAGCCGTCGCTGACGCAACTGCGGAGTCTGATGTCACCAAGAACCCGGCCTACTTCTACGCCGCCGCTCGCAACCTCTTATACCGCAAAGGCTACTCGACCGAGATCTTCGCGTCCTTCGAGCCGCGCCTGCACTACATTGCCGAGTGGTGGAAGCAGCTTACCGGCGAGAGCGAAGGCAAGAGCCATATTGGCCTGTTCCCGGCGTCTGTAGATTTGACCACTGACCTGCATTCGATGGGGCAGTGGATTCAGGAAGGCCGCCGAAACATCATCGAGACGTTTATCATCCTGGACGGTGGCGAACCCGATTTGGCCGTCCCCTCTGCCGAAAACGATTTGGACGAGCTTGGCTACTTGCAGGGTCGCCCACTTACGGAAGTCAATAAAGCCGCTTACGAGGCCACCTCGCTCGCGCACCGCGACGGCGGCGTCCCAAACTCCACCGTGCATTTAGCCCAGCTTGATGCGTTCTCTTTAGGCGCACTGCTTTACTTCTTTGAGCGTGCTATTGCCGTCTCCGGGTATCTGATGGGCATCAACCCGTTCAACCAGCCCGGCGTCGAAGCTTACAAAACCAATATGTTCGCGCTCCTCGGCAAGCCCAAGTTCGAGAAAGCCACCGAAGAAGTCAAAACCAAACTTGCCGCCCTGCCGAAAGACACGACGGTCAGCTTCTAATCACAAAAAGGCCCGGCACTGGAAGTGCCGGTCTACTATTGAGTAGAAGTCGAAGCGACTGCGGATTAGCCGCGAGAATCGTCTCTTGATTTTTAGTCGCTTCGACAGTCTTCAGTCGCTTCGACTTTCACTCAATAGTAGACCGGCACTTCCAGTGCCGGTCTATTTTTTTGCCCGTGGATGCGCCTGTGCGTAGACTTCCTGTAGCCGCTCGGTGGTGACGTGGGTATACATCTGGGTCGTGGCGACGCTGGCATGGCCGAGCAGCTCTTGAATGAGGCGCAGATCGGCCCCGTTTGATAGCAGATGGGTGGCGAATGTGTGTCGCAGGACGTGCGGGGTGATTTTGAGGTGCGTCGAGGCTTCGGTGCAGTAGCGGTCAAATAGCTTGCGTATGCCTCGGTCGGAAATCCGCTTGCCGTAGCGGTTGACGAACAAAGCTCCATCGTCTTCGGCCGCCTGCATTAATAGGGGAGGGCGGCCCTTGCGGACATAACGCTGCAAGGCGAAGACGGCCTGACGGCCTAAAAGCGTGACCCTTTCTTTGTTACCTTTGCCGATGACCCGGATGACACCTTCATCGTAGTCAACGTCGGTGAGAGACAGCGTGACAAGCTCCCCAGCCCGCATCCCGGACGCATACAGCGTTTCGAGTAATGCGCGGTCGCGGAGGCCGAGGGGCTTTGTCAAATCGGGGGCGGCCAGCAGCGCGTCAATCTCGTCGGGGCGCAGGAACTTCGGCAGACGCTGTTCCTGCTTGACGCTCCGCAGGCCGGTCGCCGGGGAGCGTTTGATGTGGCCGTGGCGGGCCAAATGAGAAAAGAACGAGCGCAACACAGCAGTCTTGCGGGCGCGGGAGGCACGAGCGAGGTTCTGTGCCTGCATCTCGGCGAGATATGCTCGCAGCAGCGCTGCGTCTACGGCGTGAATGTCGGTCACGCCCGCCGCCGCTGCAAACTCCCCAAATTGCCGCAGGTCCTCGGCATAGGCTTTGAGCGTGTGCGGCGACGCGCCTTTAACGTCAGCCTGGGCTAATAGAAACAAATCCCGGCAAGCTTCGATCATTGCCCGGCAGCGGGCATCCATGCCTCCAATGCGGACAGGCCGCGCTCGGCCAGCAGCGTGTTCTTTTCTTTTTTGTCTTTCACGCGCTCCGGCAGCGGCGGCACAATGCCCCAGTTGGCATTCATCGGCTGGAAGTCTTTGCCCTCATAATGCGCGACATAGTGTGCCAGCGCCCCCAGCATCGTCGTGTCGGGAAGTGTCAGGAGCGGCTGTCCCAGCAGATGGCGCGCGGCATTCCGGCCCGCTAAAATTCCCGTGGCGGCGGACTCGACATAGCCCTCAACGCCCGTGATCTGCCCGGCGAAGAAGACGTTCGGGTAGGCTTTCATCTGAAGCGTGTCATTGATCACGAGCGGCGACTGGATATAAGTGTTCCGGTGGATAACCCCGTAGCGCACGAACTCGGCTTCTTCGAGGCCAGGGATCATGCGAAACACACGCTTCTGGTCGCCCCATTTCATGCGGGTCTGGAAGCCGACCATCGAATACAGCGTTCCTGCCCGGTTTTCCTGCCGAAGCTGCAAGCAGGCCCAAGGCCGATGACCGGTGCGCGGATCGGTCAGGCCGACCGGCTTCATCGGGCCGAACGACAGCGTTTTGGGACCACGCGACGCCAGGACTTCAATCGGCAGGCAGCCCTCAAAGTAGGGGACCTTGGCTTCATGCTCGCCAAGCGGTGCAAGCTCCGCCGCCAGCAGCGCGTCATAGAATGCCTGATACTCGGCTTTGGAAAACGGGCAGTTCAGGTACGCCGCATCGCCTTTATCGTAGCGCGATGCCATGAATGCGATGTCCCGGTTGATGGTAGAGGGCATCGAGGGTCGGCGCGACCGCATCGTAAAAGAACAACTGAGACTGTCCCGTCAGCCGCCCAACTTCGCCTGCCAAAGCGCATCGGATGTCAGAGGCCCAGTCGCAATGATATGCACCGCGCTTTCGTCAATTTCGGTGACTTCCGCCCGCTCCAGCGTGACGTTCGGGTGGCTCTCCAGCTTGCCGGTAATGCACGCGGCAAACAAGTCCCGGTCCACGGCCAGTGCTTCGCCGGCAGGCACACAAGACGCATCCCCGGCGGCGACAATCAGCGAGTCCAGCCGACGCATTTCTTCTTTCAGCAGCCCCGCGCCATTGGTCAATAAGTTGGATTTCAGCGAATTTGAGCAGACCAATTCCGCCAGCTTATCCCCGACATGCACCGGCGTCGGCTTGACCCCGCGCATTTCAATCAAGCGTACCTTGGCGCCTGCGTTTGCCGCTTGCCAGGCGGCTTCACTGCCTGCCAGCCCGCCGCCGATAATTGTAATTTCGTCAGTCATAATGTTTGTTCTAAAGTCATAGACTCAGTCGCCATGCGCTTCAACCCCGGGCCAGTCCAACCGCCCGGAACCCCTCGCTCTCAATCGGCTCACCGGCAAGACAGCATTCGGCGCAGTAGGCCGCAACGCGCTTTCTCCAGAGCCAGCGCTGGGCCTGTGCGCTGCTGATGTCTTTGGGGCGCTCAAAACACAAAGCCCAGATTGCTTTAAGCATCAAAAAGTCGTCAAAGAAGACCGAGAGAAGTGGGAAACTTTGCGCCGCGAACAGAGCATCCGCTTGCGAGAGAAAGCCTGCAATCCGCTGGCGGCTAAAGTCCCATAAGCGCATCGTTCCGGTTCCGTCCGGCTTTGGGTGATCCCAAAGCCGCTGGAAGGCGATGCAGGTGATCGCATCCAGCCCGGCAGGGGCGATGAACCGTTCTTCAAAGTCAATCACGCCTCCCGGCAGGATGTTGAAGGGCGATAAATCGCCGTGCGTCAAAACCAGCGGCAGCCCTTGTAATCGGTCTTCGGCCCTTGTGAAAGCTCGTTCCAGCAAGTCAGCTATCTCAGGGTTTTCGCGCTGGACATTCTCAAGCTGAATGCCAACCCGCAATTCTGACGGCCCAGACTGGCGGCAGGATGAGTTGATTTGGGCGGCAAGAAACCGCATACTAATCTCGCAGAAGGCATCAAAGGTCTTGTCGCTGATGCTGCCGGTCGCCGCATACTCGCGGCTAAACAAATCACCAAAGTTCTCGATACCGGCGGACTTCTCGATAAAGTAGCCCAAGCCGTCGGGAAGCTGTCCGATCTCGGTCACTTCCGGCACGGGAAATCTGTTCTGCCAAACCATTCTTCCGAACGCCGCCTCACTGCGAATGGCCGTCATCTCACCCGTTCTCAAGTAGAGACTGCCGTCGGAAGAGCGATAGACATGTCCGCTGCGGGCAATCGCCCCGCGTTCTTTGACGAAAACCCAATCATCAAGATGAGGAGCGGCTGCTTGGTTAGGCTGGTCCATGCTGCACTGCTATAGCTCGTACTCGTCTACCGGCGAGAAGTAGATTACCGTGCAGATGTCTTCGTCGGTCACTTCTCGGCCATAAATGCGACCCAAAAGCGGCATGACTTCTTCTTTGGTGCGGAACTCCGGGTTCTCGCGCTGAACATCACGCGGCGACAGCTCCCCGCAGGGCTTGACTTCAACGGCGTCTAAGATGGCGCTGTAAATCTTCTTGCGCCGGGCGAACCGCTGGCCGACCGTGACCCAGACAATCTGCCCGGTCTGGTACTTGTCGCTTTTGTCGCCGAGGCGAATGGTCGCCGACTTGCGGCCTTTTTTGAGTGCGTCTCCGTAGAGATCGCTGTAGAAATTCAGCGCTAACATAAACTTGAAATCATCCCCTGACTCTGCATAAACTTTAGGAACCTACCCCCGCTCGTCTCTCGCAGATACGCAGTAATGCGTAGCATACCCCTCCCTAAGAAGGAAGGGTGAGGAGAGAAGAAAGAAGCCTTCCGTGTCTGGCTCTGACCCTTCCTTCTTAGGGAGGGGTGTGCTACGCATTACTGCGTATCTGCGAGGGACGAGCGGGGGTAGGTTCCTAAACTGCCGCAAGCTCACGCTCGGCTCCCAGCTCGACCGGCGGCGCATCCACGTCGGAATACTCCGCGCCGTCAGCCGAATACTCCATGCCCTCGGCAGTTTCCTTGACTTTGTTTGGCAGCGGCTCTTTGTAATCGCAGTCCGCGCCGGTACACTTAATGCCGACGACCCGGCCACCGCGCATGGTGTTCTCCATCAAGGGCTGCTTGCATTTGGGACATTCCCGGCCAATCGGCTTGCCCCAGGCGACAAAGTCGCACTTCGGGTAGTTGCCGCAGCCGAAGAAGGTCGCGCCTTTTTTGGAGCGCTTCTGCACCACCTCGCCGCCGCACTTGGGGCAGGGGACATCAATCTTTGCCGAGGCAGGCTGCTTTGTTGTCTTGCATTCCGGGTAGTTCGTGCAGGCGATAAACTGGCCGAACCGGCCCACGCGCACAGCCATTTCCGCGCCGCAGTTCGGGCAGGCTTCTTCAATCTTTTCCGCTTCCGGGCGCACGATTGTCTTGCAGCTTGGGTAATCCGAACACGAAATAAACTCGCCGTAACGAGAGGCTCGAATGACCATCGGCTTGCCGCAGGTCGGGCAGTCCTGACCAGCTTCGCGCGGCGGCTGCTTGACGCTCTCCATTTCGGTGCCGGCTTTGGTGACGCTCTCAGCGAATGGGCCGTACCAGCGGCGCATCATGCCGACCCAGTCTTCTTTGCCGTCAGCGACCGCGTCAAGCTGGGCTTCCATGGCCGCTGTGAACTTGACATCCAAAATCTCCGGGAAGTGCTTGACCAGCAGGTCGTTTACGGTCGTGCCAAGCTCGGTCGGCTTAAAGCGCTTCTCAGCCAGTTCTACATACTGCCGGTCTTGGATCGTTGCGATAATAGACGCATAGGTGCTGGGCCGCCCAATGCCTTTTTCTTCCAGTGCCTTTACTAAAGTCGCCTCGGTGAAGCGCGGCGGCGGCTCGGTGAAGTGCTGCTTCGGGGTCAGGGCCAACAGCTTCAGCATCTGCGCTTCCGTCAGGGGCGGCAGCGGCTGCTTGTCTTCGTCGTCCACGGCCTTGCTGTCGTCTTTGCCTTCCTGGTAGACCCGCAGGAAGCCGTCGAACTTCTGGGTCGAGCCGGTTGCGCGGAAGGTGTAATTTTTTGCCGTGATGTCCACAGTCACGACATCGAAGACCGCTGGGGTCATCTGCGATGCCACAAAGCGGTTCCAGATGAGCTTATACAGCCGCTCCTGGTCGCGGGACAGCATGGAGGCGATGCGCTCCGGCAGGCGGCGGACATCGGTGGGCCGGATGGCTTCGTGGGCGTCCTGCGCCGCGCCGCCCTTTTTGTATTGCTTGCCGGCGGCAGGCGCGTACTTCGGGCCGTAGGTTTCGACAATCAGCGCCCGTGCCGCCGCCTGCGCTTCGTCCGCGATGCGTGTCGAGTCGGTCCGCATGTAGGTAATCAGGCCGACATGGCCCTCACCGGGGACATCCACGCCTTCATACAGCTGCTGGGCAACCTGCATGGTCTTCTTGGCGTTGAAGCCGAGCTTGCGGGAGGCTTCCTGCTGAATGGTGCTGGTGATAAACGGCGGGGCCGGGTTGCGACGCTTCTCGCTGCGCTTGACCGACTTGACTTTGTACTCCGCGCCGTCCAAATCCGTCAGCACCTGGTCCGCCGACTTCTGATTGCCGATCTCGATCTTCTTGCCGTCGCGCTCGGTCAGCGAGGCGTCAAACTTCTGCTTTTGTGTGTCCGGGGTCAGCGACGCCGTGATGGACCAATACTCGACGGGCTTAAACGCCAGTATATCGCGTTCCCGGTCGGCAATCAGCCGGACGGCGACCGACTGCACCCGGCCGGCGGACAAGCGAGGACGGACCTTCTTGGCAAGAATCGGGCTGATCTTGTAGCCAACAATCCGGTCCAGCTCGCGCCGAGCCTGCTGGGCGTTGACACGGTCCATGTCAATCTCGCGGGAGTTCAGCAAAGCTGCCTGCACCGCCGACTTTGTGATCTCATTAAACTGAATGCGGCGCGGGTTCGTCAGATTGAGCGCTTCCGCCAAATGCCACGAGATTGCCTCACCTTCGCGATCTGGGTCGGACGCGAGATAAACGACGCTTGCGTTCTTAGCGGCGGCTTGCAATTTGCGAACCACGTCTTCACGCTCCGGGATGACGACATAGGTGGGCGCAAAGTCGTTTTTGATGTCAATCGACAGTTTCTTCTCCGGCAGGTCGCGGACATGGCCCATGCTGGCTTCCACCTGGTACTCGCTGCCCAGAAAACCTTTCAGGGTTTTGGTTTTCGCCGGCGACTCGACAATGATCAGCTTTTTTGCCATTTACGTCTTTAGTTCCTTACCTGTCATTATAACACTCAATCGGCCACTTTTGTTACCGTATTTTCGCTGTGAGTGCAGCGCAGCTTGGCATGATTTATGCACGTATGTTTTTCATTAAGCTTTTCTGGAAGCTTTTCGGAAACCTTTTCGGACTGAGCGTCGTCAGTTCCCTGGTACTTTTACCTGATTTTAGTTCCCATTGCGGGAAAGGTTCGTCAGATTTGCGAATGTGAGAAATATCAAGGTATGATAACAGTCAAGCATGAGTTGTCTGACGCTCACATACCGCCGCTCAATCTTTAGAGACAAGGAAAATCAATGTTTCGCACTTATCACGCTTCGAGACTGCATTTGAGTTATAAAGCACACGCAGCTCTTCTGCCGATCCTTGCACTGGCCGCCGCATCGTCCGCTGCAGCCGCGCCCCTCGCGGCCCCGCACCTGCCGGTTCCAGCGGAGTCGTTCCTTAATTACCATGCGGCGACTGTTCGTGAGCTAGGGAGTGAAGCTTCGGTAGACCCGGCGGTCCGGGCGCGTCTGGCAAATCATTTCCATGTCACGCAGACCCAGATGGTGACTTACATCCACCACAACCTTGTGCTTCGCCATCTGCAAAAAGCCGGAACCTACCGGGTTGCCTGTGTCCGGCGCGACGGAAGCGAGTACTGGATCGAGTCCCGCCTGCCCGCCGGAACTCCCATCTTTGCGTCCCGCGCGACCGGCCAGCCCATCCTGAAGCTTGCCTGCGGCAACCCCATGATTTCGGCTCTGCCGCCCGCCGTCTTTCCGAGCAAGCTAGTCGCTGCTCCCAAACTGGCTGCTACCCCAGTGACATTAGCTGACGCCAACATCGACACGCCGCCGGCATTGACGGCAATTGACGGCACACAGAGCGAGCTGATTACGCCAGATGATTTCTCGGTCCCGCCGGTTGTTCGGGTTTCGCCATCCTTGCAGCTTCTTGGCGGCTCACCCGGCATCGGCAACATCTTTCCCGCCCTGCTCGGCATCGGCACCGCGGTCGCAGTTCTTGGCCACGGCGGATCAAACAACAGCAGCCCCTCTGCCCTGATTCCTGCGACGCCTGATACGCCCGCGGTCCCCGAAGCCTCCACTGTGACCTCGTTGGGCCTGCTTCTCGTCGGCGGCAGCCTGCTGCTGATCCTGCGCCGCAAGGCAGCTGCTCAGAACAGCTAACCATAGCCGCAAAAAACCGCTGCTGGAAGCCTCGTCACTGAGTCTTCCGGCAGCGGTTTTTTTACGGCGCACATCTTCCGCTCATAATATACAAATAATCTATAGTACCCGGACAAACGCATTGCCGGGAACGCGCTTGGCGAGGCCGCGCAGTTCCAGCAGCGTGAGTATTCCCGTGACCTGGGGGGCGGAAAGACCGCTCTCGTAGATCATGCCTTCGGTCTGGCGCGGGTGCAGGGTCAGCATATCGAGAATGCGCCGCTGCTCGGGCGGCAGGTTCAGGACAGGCTTGACCGCCGAAGCGCTGTCTGGGGAGGCCATCTTCAGAACGCCCAACTCGGACAAAATATCATCCACCGTCTCCACCAGCTTTGCGCCGTCCTGAATAAGCTTGTGGCAGCCGGAATTGTGGCCCATGCCGATAGGGCCGGGGATCGCAAACACGTCCCGCCCTTGATCGCCCGCTTCCCGCGCCGTGATTAAAGAGCCGCTGTCGGCAGGACTCTCTATCACCAGAACCCCAAGCGAGACACCGGAAATCAGGCGGTTGCGGGCCGGAAAATGCCAGGGTTCCGGGCGGTCGCCCATTGTAAACTCGGACAAGACCGCGCCGCCGCCGTTTGCGATCTCGCGGAACAAGTCTTTGTTGGCGGCAGGGTAGGCGATGTCCACGCCGCAACCCAAGAAAGCAAGCGTCCGGCCGCCGCCTTCCAGTGCGCCTCGGTGTGCCCGCGTATCCACGCCCGAAGCGCCGCCGGAGATTAGGGAAAGCCCCTGCTGAACCAGCTCACGGGCAAACTGCCGGGCAAGGTCGAGGCCATAGCTGGTCGCGCGGCGGGAGCCGACAATCGCCATGCTGAACTTGTCTTCGGGAATCAGCTCGCCGCGCACGAACAAGACCGGCGGTGCATCGGGCAGAGGGCGCAGATTGGCGGGATAAACGGCGTCACGCACCGTCACGAGGCGCGTTTCGTGCCTCTCCATAGCGGCAAGCGTTTGGGAAAAGTTTTTACTCCGCACGGACGCCAGCTTCGCCAGGCGCTTTTCGCCCAAAAGCGGCAGCCGTTCTTTCCATCCGGCAGGAGTATCGGCAAAGACAGCGGCGGGGCTGCCGCCATAGGCGTCCAGCATGCTGTTGAGACAATGCGGGGCAAGCTCGGTCGCGTGCAGGCGCAGCCAGTCTTCAGCCGTGTCTTTCGGGTCTTGCTGAGCACTGTCGGGGGAAGTGGTGGTCATAGGGCCTTCCATAGCCGTCTCTCTTTCCATGAAACAAGTGTGTTTAACCGGGGCTAAAATGCCGGAGGCGGCGGCGGGGCATACGGGTTACGCCCGCCCGCGCCCGGATAGCCACGACCAAAGGGATTAAAGCGGTTGCCCCGGTTGGTCGCGCCGTTGCGTACGGTGAAATGCCAGTTCTTGCTGGTCGTGTTGCCGCGCCAATCGGTCGCTTTGACCGTGAGCTGGTGGTCTCCCTCAGTCAGCGGCGTTTCTGATGTGTGGTAAATCGCGTTTGCATCGGAGTGGAACGTCGCCAGCGGATCCTCTTTGCCATCCAGCTCCAGTGTAACCGTGGCCGGGTTGATCCCGCTTCCCTCGTCTACGATCAATGCTCCATAAGTCAGGTTGTCGGTCGGAACTGTCGCGCCGGATGTCGGAGCAAGCTGGACAATGTCCGGGCCGATGGTATCAGGGGCATCGTGCCGGAACGCGCTAAGTGTGCCGTCGTCGCTGACGACGTACAAAGTGCCAGCGGCAACTATCGGGGCGGCAAAAACATTGGCACTAGGCGCTTTCGGCTGGCTATCGGTCGCCGTGGCCTGCATGACATAGCGCCAGGCGAGGCTGCCGCCGCTCGTGTTGTAGGCGGACACAACGCCCGGCTGGGTTGTGACTATCAGCAGGCTGCCAGCCAGCAGGGGCGGCGCGGTCGGCGCGGCCTCCAGGGTCGTTTTCCAGAGCTGCCGTCCGCCCGCACCGAGCGCGTACAGGATACTGGACTGCGTGATAATGTAGGTCGCATCGGCAGTCACGGTCGGCGGAATCAGCACATTGGTCGGCAGAGCGATTGACGCCCTCTGACGCCCGCTGCCGGGGTCGAGCGTGTGGACCGTGTCGCCCGCCGTCACCAGCAAAACCCGGCCATCATAAATGAGCGGTACCAGGCTGGGGTCAGCATCGTAGGGAACCGACCAGGATTTATGCCCGGTCCGGGCGCTCAGGCTGTAAACGGTGTTGTCGGCGGACGCAAATGTCACAAGGCCGCCGGTGATGACCGGCGAAGTCAAGACCGCGCCGCCCGTGGTCACATCCCAGACCGTCTGCCCCGTATCCGCGCTAAGGGCGTAGCAGTGGCTGTTGCCGCTGCCGAAGAAGACGAGGCCGTCGCTGACGACCGGCGATGAGCGCAATGCGCCGTCAAGTTTAACCTTCCAGACAGATTTCCCCGATGCCGCGTCAATCTTTGTCACGTTGCTGCTGTCATCGGTCACATACAAGAACCCGCCGCTGTAGGCTGGGGTTGCCGCGAAGAGCGTTCCCGATTTGCCGTCCGCCGGGTACTGCCAAACGGTGGTTCCATCGGAAGCATTAACCGCATAAACGCCGCCACCGGAGACAAAGTAGATGTTTCCATTCGCGGTCACGGCGGACGCCGGATTATTGACATCGGCTTGGGTCGTGTGCCGCCAAAGCAGCGACAGCGGGGCGGTTAGAGTTTCGGTGGAAACGCCGGTGTGGCCGAGGTCTCCCCGGTAGAAGCCGACCACAGGGGCGGGCTTGGCTGCGCTTGGCGGATCGCCGGGCGCAGCAAGTGCGGGGGCTATGCTGAAGGCCGCCAGCACCAATGCTGGAATAAGAGGTTTAGTCATTTTTTCCTTGTGATTGGACGTCAGTGCTATTTGCGCCGCTTCTCGTCGTCTCGCCATTCAGTCTCTGACGACGAAAAGCCGGAGTTCTTCCAAAGTTTTTCAAGCCGCCGACGTTCCTGCCAGTCCTTCCAGCGCCCGGCGAGATCAAACGTGCTTCGCTGGGCCGGTGAGCCGTCCAAAGTCGTGCGGAACGTCGGACGCGCGGGGCGGCTGTCCATCCGCAGGTCCGGCCCGCGCGGGGCGCGGCGCGGCGTCCGGTACGAGTCGATACCCACCCAGGCACGGCCATACTTCACATACAGAAACGCGGCCAGAATGCCGCCGCAGGCAAAGACGCCAAAAATCGGGCCGTAGGAGAACAAAGTCCATACTGTGACGATCAGCGCGATATACTTGGCCCGCAGGGTGAAAAAGAAGTAACGAAACGGCTCTTCCGGGTTCAGCATACAGAACGCGACAATTGCCGCATCGAGCGGCAGGGAGAGACCCGCAAGTGTGGGTGCCAAGCTGTTGTGGAATAACGCGCTGCCAAGCGCCAGCGACAGCGCCGTAATCACGGTGATGACCGCCATAAATCCGGCAAAGCGTCCACTGCCCCAGCTCCGCTCCAAACTGCCGCCGGCGAACCAAAAAAACAGGCAGCCAAAAAGCAATGGAAATAGTCCCGTAGAGTAGAGCGGGTAACTGAGAAGCGTCCACGGCGCAGAAAGCCAGACCGACGACCGAAATGCCAGATAATGCTCCAGCAGCGGCGCGGCAATGTTCGGCGAGAAAAAGGCGACAAAAAACAACACGACATTGATGATAACCAGCGTCATCGTAACGGGGATACCGCCGCGTGTTACAAAGTCACGTAGACCATCCATCGGTGAATTGGGTGAATTATACCGCATCTTTCTTGTGCTTTCCAGCGTATCAACAAAGGGGATTTACCCCCACAATTTCCGGTCCAGCGCTCGGTACTGGATCGCTTCGGCGACATGGGCGAGCTGAATATCGGCTTCGGCGTCTAAGTCGGCAATCGTGCGGGCTAGCTTCAGGATGCGGTCATACGCTCGTGCGGACAGGCCAAGCTGCGAGATCGCCGCACGCAGCAGGTCTTTCACGTCGTCGGTGACGCGGCAGAACTGGCGGATTTGCTTTGCGCCCATATGGGCATTGCAGTGCAGCGTCGTCGCCTCAAACCGCTCCTTTTGCCGAGACCTCGCGGCAAGAACACGGCTGCGAATGGACCCCGACGGTTCTCCATTCCCGCTGCCCTGAATCATCTCATCCTGGCGCAGACGCGGCACTTCGATATGGATGTCAATTCGATCCAAAAGCGGCCCGCTGATCCGCTGCAAGTATTTCGCAATCATCGGCGGCGAACAGGTGCAGGTCTTGACCGTATCTCCATAATACCCGCACGGGCACGGATTCATGGCAGCGACCAGCATAAGCTGTGCCGGATAAGTCATTGTCGCCGCGACGCGGGCAATCGTGACATGACCGTCTTCCAGCGGCTGCCGCAGCACTTCCAGCACGTCCCGCTTGAACTCCGGCAGCTCGTCCAAAAACAAAATGCCGTTGTGCGCCAGCGACACTTCGCCAGGCCGGGGCGAGGAACCGCCTCCGGCGAGCGCCGCATTCGAGATCGAATGGTGCGGCGACCGAAACGGCCTTTTGGTCACGAGCGAGGCATGAGAGCCGAGCAAGCCGCCGACAGAATATATCTTAGTAACATCCAGCGCCTCGTCTAAGTTCAGCGGCGGCAGGATGGACGGCACCCGCCGGGCCAGCATTGTCTTTCCAGAGCCGGGCGGTCCAACTAAAAGCATACTGTGTACAGTTTCAACAACTTCTGTTGAGATTGTTCCGCGCCCACCACTTTATACTCGATAAGGATTTTGGATAGTTTCATCACGGGCAGGCGATTTTCCTCCTGCCCGTGCCTAATTATTTTTTACCTCCCCGGCTGCCTTCATCAACTAACTGCAAAGTTCCTGCACCGTTTCCTTAGAGCCGAAAATGCCGGGTGGTTTCTGATCACCCGGCGTTTTATGTCTCACGACTCCGCCTCCATCCATCGAGACTTGACGAATATAAGCAAGCAGACTATAATACATTCTAATCAATGATGCCCTTGTCAAGTCATCCTGGAGAAATGCAAGTTGAACAAAAGTTCCGTTGGTCTTGCCTTTGCTAAAAAGTGCCTGCCGGCACACTTAACTTCTTACGCCCACCTCCTGACGTTTGTTGTCAATGATCGATTAAGCTGGCTGGACAGGGACAACAGAGAAAACGCACTTCTCCTAAGCATGGCTGTTCTCGATAAGACTTGGAAGAAGTGGCAGGAGAACCCGAACGCCTACACGGAAGCTCAATTTTGCTCCTACGTCAAGAAATCCGTGGATGGAATGGTCCTGAAAGAGTTTGCGGGCCAGATCAGACAGAGGCAGGAACAGCTAGACGAATTCAAAGAGGAACTGGAAGCCAAGCGGGAAGAAGAAGAGGAGATTGCAGGTCTTCGACAGGTATCGCCGCTTTCTCTTATCGCCAGCAAGTTTACTGTGCAGAGCCTCGCAAGCCTCGTTAGGTTCCAAACTCAAGAGGCGCAGGAAGAATGGGAAGACAACAATCATATCTACACAAACGACTATTTTGACGACCTGCCTTTGACCGATGAAGATGGTAATGCTGGCTATGGAGGGGGAAGTCGTTCCGGCGTAAATCCTCTTGATATGCTATTGTTGCTTCTGCCGGAACGCGAACGGCTTATGTTAAGATTGGGAGATAAGGGCAAGATCGCATCTGTCAGCAGAGACTGGGGCATTACCCGTGTTCGGGGGCAACAGATTTATCAGGCTGGGATGCAGCGCCTCACAAAAGCTATTGAAAGACTGCAATCGGGTGAAAAGTATGAAGACCTTTTACACGAATGCCAAAAAGCCGAAGTCACGGCTTCCAAAAAGGCACTTGCTGGCAAAGATGTCAAACGGGAACAAGAGTTTGAGAGCTTCTGCAAGAGCCATAGCCTCAGCAGGCTTACGATTTATTCACGCAATTTCTTTAACGCCTATATCGCTTGGACCTCAGAAGAACCGGCAGCGAATGCTGAGTATCAGTCGTTCTGTATGGCAGAAAATTATGATAACCAAAGTGAAGAAGCGTGTGATGAGTACATGAGCCATCTTTATACAGTTCATTATTATCAGCCGCAGTTCGCAAAAAAATAATTTTTTGCTCTGGACGATCCCTTTACAAAATGCCTTTTTGCCCCTACTATTATAGTAAGTGAAAGCTAATCCAAATGCTGACACCTTGAAAGTGTCTCTTCTTCCCGTATCGGGGCAATCCGTTCCCGTCGTGCGCCGAACGCAATTTGGCTGCATCTGTTTCTGGCTCTGAAATATCTGTGTCAATCTAACTTCGCTTCCAACAAGCTTTAATAGGCACCGAGGGTAACGCTCCCCCTCAACCCAAAAATCAGAATAGCTCTTGCTATGTCTGATTTTTTTGTTTGCCCGTCTGAAATCTAATCCAACTCCCAAAACTCAATAACGAAAAAAGCCATGACCACATCCGGTCATGGCTTTTTTCATGCCTACACTCATCAATCCACCCATGAAACGAGGAGACTTTTATGAATGACTTGCTCTCGGCCGCAGATGTCGCCGCGCTTTTAGGCGTGACACCGGCTCGTGTTTATCAGCTTATCGCTGATCACCATCTTCCCTCAATTCGTGTCGCCGGCAGGATACGCATTCCTCGCGCTGCTTGGGACGAATGGCTCAGGCGGCAGACCAGGGCTGCCCTTGCAAAGACCGAGGAGGCCCACCATGCCCACACCAAGTGAACCAAGCCAGGCTGACCCCTGGATTAATTTTTTTCGGCGCATTCGCGAACTTGCGGCACAACTTGATGCCCAGGAGGCAGAAGCCGAGGAAGACCGGGAATAGGCCCGGACATGACAAAGCCCGGCGTTGGAGCGCCGGGCAGGAGAGATGACCATGACTAGTATACCTCACAAACCAGCAAAGCCTACGGTGGAGACACCTGGCCCACGTCGCCCGGAACCGACTTGGCAGGAAATCCTCGCGATGCAGGAAGTCCTCGCTATCGCTAATGACATGCTGGCACGAGACCGCGCCCAGCTTTCGCGGCTGTCCTCGGCCGGACGACTTCGCCGCTGGGGAAGGAGATAACATGACACGCACACTCACCGCTGCCTGCCAGTATCTGCATGCCGGGTTCAGCCTCATTCCCCTCAAATCCGACGGCAGCAAAGCTCCCGCCATCGCCGCCTGGAAAGCCTACCAAACGCGGCAGCCGACCGAAACCGAACTTGACTTGTGGTTCGACACGGAAAACCCGCGCGGCATCGGCCTCATCCACGGCGCGGTGTCCGGCCATTCCGAAGCGCTGGACTTCGATCAGCCCGGCCTCTACGAGCAGTTCGCCGACCTCTGCATTCAGCAGGGGTTGGGCGTCCTGCTGGAAACCCTGCCGCTGGTCCAGACCCCGTCCGGCGGGCGGCATCTGCTGTATCGTTGCCAAGAGCCAGTTGGGGGCAATACGAAGCTGGCCGAGACCCCAGAGCGCAAGACCCTGATTGAAACACGCGGCGAAGGCGGCTACACGGTCGCGCCCGGCTCGGCGGCCTCGTGTCACCGTGCCGGCACACCCTACCAGTTCCTGCGTGGTGACCCCGGCACACTCCCGACGATCACAGCTTGTGATCGCACCGCGCTGCTCAACACGGCCCGGCTGCTGAACGAGTACGCTGACCCCGCGCAGATCGTCGCCGGGCCGCGTTCCCGGTCTCCCGATACTGTGGCCGGCCTGCGCCCCGGCGATGACTACAACCAGCGCGGCGACTGGCTGGCCCTGCTGGAACAACATGGCTGGCAGAACTTCGGCACCGCCGGCGACAAGGGCCTCTGGCGGCGTCCCGGCAAGCCGGGCCAGGGCCTGAGCGCCACGTCGAACTACGCCGGGTCCGGTCTGTTCTATGTGTTCAGCGCCAACGCCGCCCCGTTCGAGCCGCAGAAGGCGTACAGCCCTTTCGCCATCTATGCTCTGTTGGAACACAGCGGCGACTTCGCAGCGGCTGCCAAAAAGTTGGGGGAAGACGGTTACGGCGAACAGTTCACTAAGGGAATTGACATTCGAACCAAGCTTGGCAGTGAACGGCGAAGTCAGGGGCCAAGCGCAGATATGGACAATGCACCTCATCAGTCGGGCAGGGCGTGGGAGCCGCCGGTCTCCTTTGCCGTGCATTCTTTGCCCCCATTCCCCGTGGAAGCCCTGCCCCCGATGCTTGCCGCTTATGTCAGCGAGGTCGCCGTGTCTTCTCAGGTGCCGGTGGATATGGCGGGCATGATTGGGCTTGGGACTATTGCCGTTGCCGCTGGCCGGCGCTGCATCGTCCAGATCGGCAGGACACATTCCGAGCCGACGAACCTCTTCTGCGCGGTCGTGATGGAACCTGGCAGCCGGAAAAGTCAGACCGTGGATGCCTTCGCATTTCCTTTGCGTGATTACGAAGCAGCTCTTGCTCAAAGCGCACGGGCCGACATCGCCGCCGCTGATGCCGTGCATGGCATCGAAGTCAAGCGCTTGGAACACCTGCAAAACACCGCCGCCAAAGCGAAGGCTCAGGACGAGCGGGACACCCTCACGCGCGAAGCGGGCGAGCTTGCCGCGCAAATGACGACGGTTCCCACTCTGCCGCATTTACTGGCCGATAATGTGACCCCGGAAGCGCTGTCAAGCATCATGGCTGACAATGGCGGCGCGTGCGCCATCATTTCCCCAGAAGGGGGGATTTTCTCCATCTTGGCAGGGCGCTATACGGATAAGCAGGTGGACCTTGACCTTGTTCTCAAATCCCATGCTGGGGACGAAGTGCGCGTTGACCGAAAAAGCCGGGCGTCCGAGTTCATCAAGCACCCGGCCCTTTCGCTCGTCCTAGCGGTCCAGCCGGACGTGCTGGCCTCCCTTTCCGATACGCCGTCCTTTCGCGGGCGCGGCCTCCTGGGCCGGTTCCTCTACAGCCTGCCGGAAAGCCTCGCGGGAACACGGTGGTATCAGAACCGGCCTGTTGATCCGGTCATCAAGGCGCAGTATGAATTTGCCGTCGAGCAGGTACTCGTTTTACCGAGCGCAGGCACTGAGGAAGACCCGACCGCCCGGCATGTGCTTTCTTTGACAGGCGAGGCGCTGTCACTGTGGGCCGCTTTCGCTGATGAGGTGGAGGCGCGGCAGGCCGAAGGTAAAGACCTCGCCGGTATCCGGGACTGGGCCTCCAAGCTGGCCGGGCAGGTAGCGCGGATCGCTGCCGGGTTTCACCTGCTGGAACGAGCGGGGGGAGACTGGCAGATGCCAATTTCCTCAGAGGCCATCGCGGCAGCTTGGGCCATCGGGCAGTACCTCATTCCGCATGCACTGGCCGCGTTCGGGCAGATGTCCGCCGATCCCCGCTTGTCTCTAGCCAAGCGCATCATTCGGTGGATGGAGCGCACGCAAACCGCAAGCCCCGACATGGGCGAAGCCCAGTTCACCCTGCGCGACTGTCAACGGGCGCACAGCGGCAGTGGGCAGATGCTCTCCGCCGAAGAAGTTCAAGCGGCGCTTATCCTACTGGTAGAGCGGGATTTTATTCGCCCAATGCAGGCCCGGCAGGAGACCGGCGGCAGACCAGGAAGCGCGGCTTACGTTATCAACCCGGCAGTGCTGGGAAGCGAGAGTCGTATCGTTAGAAGCACCTGAAACTTTCCGACAAATCCGACAAAAGGTACATGAATGAGGCTTCTGTCGGATTTGTCGGAAGAAATCCCGAATATTGTCAGAGAGGATTGCTCAATTTGATTGCTCTGGAAGAACTCAGGAAAATCCGCATGGCGGCTCAGGTAAGAGGCACGGCAAATGCTCGTAACATTGAACCACTGCCGCCGGCCTGTCCGATACATGCGACAGAAGCCCCGCTGCCTGTTGCCCGCGAGGAACTGAAGCCGTTAAACCCTGACAGACAGACATGCGAATGGAACCAGGCTGCTGCCGATGTGCTGACCATTTTGATTGAAGCGGATCGACCCATGCCGCACCCGGAGATTGTACGGCGTATGGAAAATCGCGGCCATGACAAGACCGCCGCACGGCAAGCCATCGCCTGCTGTCAAAAGCGGCGCTGGATTGAACACAACCTAGAAACCGGCTATGTATTGGCGTGAACCGCACTCGGAAAATCTCATCAAGTGAGATTTTTACTAAATCGCCGTCTTGTGCCTGCATGGATTCGGCACCTCGCTGGTTTCCTGCTGGTACTCTACCTGCAACGCTCTGCTCATCCCAATCCCTGGGGTATGGGTAAGCGTGAAAATTAGCAATAGAAAAATCATGGAAGGAGAAGAAAGCCAAGAAAACAAGAATTTCAATCGCTAACTTATTAGTTACGAACATTTGTTCCTAAACCTTGACAAAAGCCTAGCAACCGTGGTATACTCGCTTTCCAGGAAAGCGAGTATACCACGGTTGCTGTACTTTTGACTACTAGAATCCAAACAATAACATTTGTTTGTCTACTAAAAACATGGTCCCAGTATCCGAAAATATATAGTTATATATTGAGGTATAGAGCGCGGGTGAGAGGCAACGATATGAACCCAGAAGCAACAACACAAGAAGCAGGGAAGATAGGACTCCAGTACAAGTTCTATGGTGAGGCAGAATCGCGCGAACGTTTGCGACAGTTAATTTTGTACATAAGCCAACTTTGTCTTGAGCAAGAGAAGTTCAGCGCAACAATACTAAACAAGACGCTTTTTTTCACAGATTTTGTTGCTTACAAAAAGTTTGGTAAGCCACTGACTGGTGTTTCCTATGTGAGGTTACCATTTGGACCTGTTCCGCAACCGATTGAAGACGTAAAGCGCAAAATGGTGGAAAATGGGGAAGTAAAACCTTATACCAAAGAATACTTTGGTCATTCCCAGCGGCGACTTTTTCCTTTTCAGGGCGCAAAGCTTGATGCGTTCAGTGGATCAGAGATTGCGCTGCTAGATTACATGATCCAATACATGAGCCACATGACCGCTGCGGAAGCAAGCGAACTTTCACATGACCGAGCTTGGAAGGGCCTGAGCAATGGTGAACTGATACCGTACAACGCTGCGTTCATTTCTGATGAGCCTCTTACACCTCTCGACAGGCAATACACAGATGAACTTACGCAAGAAGCCGGCTGGAGTGTGCTATAGAAGTGAATAACTGCTTATAGTGGCGTCTCAGGTATAATGGGCGGTATGAATTACTCTATCCGGGAAACGTCCAAATATACCCGCCAGTGTGCTGCTCTTGGAGACATCCGCCGCGTTGATGAAGCATTAGAAGGATTGATTTGGAAGCTTGCTACTAATCCTGAAGTATTTGACAAAGTAGTAATCGCTCCACCGACATACTTGGCAAAAGTCGATGCTTACCAATGGGCTGGTGGGGCGATTCCTAAGTTGGGAGTATGGTTTCAAATTGATGTAGAAACAGTGCATTTACTTTCGATCAAGGTTTATCCCGATGAGGACGATAATCAGTGAAAGTCGTTCGCAACGGCTTTTATGTTTTGATTTGACATGATGCCGAAATGAATTGCTCTGTTCATCCGACCAAATAAACCAGCTGACTAAGTTAATACTGCTCGGATTATGCTGTTCCCAAGACCCCCCGCGCCGGCAGCCCCAGATACCCACGTATCCACGGCTCTTCCGGCGCAATGACTTTCCCCGCCACCAGCCCCGTGATCAGCGTTCCCGCCGCCGCGAGCTGCCCGTTGTCAATCTGCCCCAGCGAGAACACCGGGCAGGCCGTTCCCGCCGGATAGTTGAACCCCACCAGCCGCCGAATGATCTGCTCCTGCACGACCCCTTGCTCTAGGTCCCTTTGCAGCTTCCGCAGGTAGAACCGCAGAATGTCGAGATGCACCTGGCCCAGCGCATACGTCGAGCCGCCCCCCGTGCTATCCGAGGTCAGCGTCTGCCCCAGGATGCTCTTGGCAATCGCGCGGTCCAGGTAGGCCACCATGTCCCCGAAGTCCGCTCCCTGTGCCCGCTGTGTTTCCAGCAGCCCCAGCGACATATCACTTGGCAGAACCACCGCGCTTTCATTATGCACCTGCGCCACAATCGAAAGCAGTTCCCGCTGCTGGTCCTGTCCGTACCCCTTGTTGGCGTCGTAGGTCCCCGTCACCGTCGGCATCCCAAACTTCTCTAAATACTTCGCCCACCAGTTGAGAAGCTGCCCCTTGATAAACCACGCCCGGTATGCGCCTCTTAAATCACTTGTCCCCATCGGGTTCTCATACGCGGGCATGTACGCATACACCACAAACTTCTCGACATCGTACACCGCCCCCGTGCTGCCGCGCAGCCCTGTCAGGTTCAGGAAGGCGTCGGTCTCAAACTGGAAGTCGCTGGGGTCTTTGGCCTTCAGCGACAGCAGCCCAACTTTCCCCGCGTTCGGCCCCGTATCAATCAAGCGGTAGTTTATCTCGGTCAGCGAGACGCCTAGCGCCAGCGCATCCAGCACATCGTATAGGTCATCCAGCAGGCTCCCCCGCAGATCGTTGAAGCACCCGCGCACGAAGTCCGCCACGGCCACATCCGCCGGCGCAGGACTAGCCGCATGAACTTCCCAGCCCTGAGACAGCACGGCGAACTTCTTGGTACTGAGGCACGCCTTGACCTGGGGGTCGTTCTGCATCCGGCGGAGCGCCATGTACCCGCCCGGCACGTCATCGCCCGGCCCCGACAGCGACGACAGCGCCCCCAGAATGCCGGGCCGGATGTCCGGCGACAGCCCCGCCACTGTCGCCTGCTCTCCCATCGGCGGCCGCTTTCCAAATGGATTTCGCATCAATTCACGCAATCGCATAAAGCCTCCTCCACTCTCCTACCTCTTCACCTTCCCGTTTCGGGAGGGTCGCGACTTGTCGCGGGGTAGGTTCCTAATCACACACCGCCAGCACTAAGAGCGGCGTATCCCCCTGGCGGAAGAACTGCACTTTGCGGACCGTAAAGAGATCACCCCCAGGGCGGTTCCCCGCATCGTGATAGAACAGATCGTTCGGCTGAATGTCCGCCGTGATCTGCGCCCACACCATCAGCCCCGGATGCAGCAGGGCCACCGCCTCATTGCCGTCAAAGTAGGTGCCGATGGTCTGGTTATCCAGCGGCTGAAAGAAGCACTGCACGACATGATCCGCCCCCGACCGCGTCACCGTCAGGGAACACGCCGATTGGGCAAACAGCCCCGCCACCCGCTTCGCATACGCCGCCGCCCGTGTGTCTGCCATTAGCCCACTCCATCAAAGACACTGGTTCCGGTGGTGACTGCCGACAGCAGCGGGATTTTGCTGCTGGCATCCCCCGCGCCGCCGTCAAGCCCCTTCACGGCTTCATTCACCACCCGCCGACTTGCGATCAGGAACGGGTTCACCCGGCGCAGGCCCCGGTCATACAGCCGCGTTCCGCGCGTGTCCAAGACATCCGCATTCTCCGCCCGCTTCTGCCGCACCGCCTGCCGCGTCCCGAAGTCATACGGCAGGAGCCTTGCCCGGCCCTGCTCAGACAGCCTTACCGCAAGCTGCACCAGGTTGTCCGTGCGCGACGCCGACACATCCAGCCCGCCCAGCTTGAAGTCATCGGTGTACCCCGGCTGCCGAAGCTGCTGTTCCAAATAACTCCCCGCCATGCGCTCCGTCAGCCCCAGCGTCAGCACTGCCGCCAGTCGCGTATCCGTCTGCGCTGCCGAAAGCACCGCCGGATCGATCCCATACTCCCACGCCGGCTGCTCGGCCGTCAGCAGCGCCGTGATGTCCGCATCTTGCGATGTGTCCGCGTCCGCAATCATGCACAGCCGCTTGATTTCCGCAAGCGTGACCGTGATCACCGGCGGGGTGGGGATCAGCGACGACACCCGCACGAGGTCATCCGTAAAGGCGGGCGACCGAGCCACCTGAACTAGATAGCTCCCCGCCATCAGTTCCGACACGCCCAGCGTCAAAGTGGCGACCAGCCCCGGAGCCGCCGGCAGCAGGGGATTGACCGTACTGGTCGCCTGTGCCGCCTGCACGACCGCCGGATCAAGGGCGTATTCATGGGCTGTTTGTTCCGCCGCAATGAGCGCCGAAATCTCTCCATCTTGGCTCGTATCCAGGTCAGGAATGGCACATAATCGCTTAATATCGGCCACTGCGATGCTTAAAACCGCCATCTTTTGCCCTCTTTTGATAGCCCCCACAAAGGGACGTGTCCGCCTCTGTCACCCAATGACGTTCGTGTATAAACAAGAACATCACTTTTCAGCCCAAAATCTGCCCCAATTCCGCCTCCTAACCCTCTCCTTGCTTAAGGAGAGGGTCGGCGCTTGCGCCGGGGTGAGGTCTACCCCACCTGCGACCCGTAAGCCGCCCGCCAGTCGCCGAAGCCCACGTTGTACCGGGCGCGGACGCCGTACAGGTATTGATCCCGCATGAAGCCCTCTTCCGAGTTGCCTTCCAGCGCGTTGAACTCGAAGTCCTTCCGCATTTGCAGGACCAGCGCCTTGACCACCCGGCGCGTGTCCAAGAGGAACCAGTCGGAGGGCGAAGGCAGGTAGGGCGTCGTCAGCAGCGTCAGCATCCCTTTCAGCGGGTTGATCGCTAGGTTCTGCGTGCCGATGGGCGGCGGGTCCGGGAAGAACGTCGAGTTCAGAAGCTGGCTGGCTTCCCAATACTGTTCCGGCGGCACCACCAGCAGGTTCGGCATCACCCCGGCGGGTCGCCCCTGGTCGTCGGTATAGCGCATCATCTGCGTAATCGCGTTCTGCAAGGAGGCTGCCGTCAGCGCTTCACTGCCGCTGTTGCTCTGGGCCGGGCCGGCACCGGCCAGGGAGCTGGTCGGGTGCGTTCCAAAGAAAGGCTGCCCGTCATAGCACAGGCTGGTGAAGCCGGTTCCCAGCAGGCCGAACGTGATGGTATCCAGGTGGGTCTTGGCGCTGGCCGCCATCTGCTTGATGCGGAGCGCGATCTGTCCGTACAAGTCGTCTTCCAGCGCGGCCCGGTCTACCGAGATCGTGTTTTCCCAGGTCTTGTTTTTGATGGCATAGGAGTACGCCGCCATGTCCTGTACCTGCCGCTCATCCAGAAACTCGCGCACCCCCGGCAAAGCGCCGAGCCAGGCGTACTGCTCCGTGTCTTTGTCCGACATGACCGTGGTGGTCACTTTGTCCCAGTTCGCCATTGTCTCAGTGAAGGTCTGAAAAAACAGCGTTTTCAATCCCGCAGCCCGGAAAAGCTGCGGGATGTCACTTTTAACGATTGCCATTGGTTTTCTCCTTTTCTTTGCTCATCATCTCCGCTACTTTGTCCGGGTCCACGCCCAGTGTCTGCCGTAGCCAATCGGCCTCATCCGGCGTCATTGTCTGTTCCAGTGTCTCTGCCGTGCCGCCCGCCGTCTCGCCGAACTTGACCACCGGCGGCTGTGCGTTCAGGAACTTCAGAAACACCGAAGCCACCGGCTCCGCCGCCGCGCCGTCCGACAAGGTGATCAGCGTCTCGCCGGGAACCGACAGCAGCGCCCGTGCCAGGGTTTCCGTCGCCGGCACGACCCGCCCCGCCGCTTTGAGCGTTCCGATCTGGGCGCTGACTTCCCGCGCCGTCAGTTCGGCTTTGAGCCGCACAATCTCGGCGTCTTTGTCATCCCCGGAGAACATGGCGGCTGCCGCCACGCGGGGTTTCAGCACCAGCGACACTTCCGCCAGCCCCAGGCCGACTTTCTCCCGCGACAGCCCGACAGACAGTTTCTGCACTCCGCGCCGCCGCAGGAACCCCGCCAGGTCTTCCGGGAACAGCAGCTTTGCCATCAGCGCCCCGCCGTCCCGCCACACCTTCTGCACCCGCCCCAGCGGGTCAAGCGGCGTGTCCATGTGTTCCACCTTGATCGGCGCACCTTCGCCCGAAAACCGGGACACGATGCCGTCAAGGTCCGCCTCGGTGACCGTCAAGCCCTTGTCCGGGTACGCCCCGACTTCCAGCAGCTTGGCGTCGCGCTCATGCACCATCTCCGTCTCGGAGAACGCCAGCACCGCCGGCGCGTCCATCGAAATCTCTGCCAATAATTCAGGCATTAGCTTGTTCTCCCGTCAATGAGGATCGCCAGCGTCCCACCATCTACCAGCGCCCCGACCACCCCGCAATGAACGCTGTTGGCCGTCGCCGCCGTCGAGACCGTGTTGTCGTCGAGGAGGTACGCCACCTTGCCGACATCCGACTGCACCGCACCCGTCTTGTGGAACTGGTACAGCCCGTCTTTCTCCACACGAATGGACACCGCGCCCGCCGCGCCGCTGCCCGGAATGCCGCCCAGCGGCGGGACATACCCGGCGACATTGTTGCCGTCTTCGTAGGCGACGCCCACAAAGACTGCCCCCGGCGCATCCGCCCCTGGAACCAGAAGGCCCGTGGCCGCAGACACGCAGACCAGCGCCCCCTTGAACACATGGACACCTGCCGCCAGCGGATAAAGAACAAGCCGCCCGTCTTTCCGCTTCGTTTCATAAGAACTTGTCAAAGCCGCCATAGAAGCCACCTTTCCACCCGAAGGCTGCCGCAAGAGGCGACAGACAAACATATAATTAGATTATAGCATATTAATCTGATATAACATTAGATTATCTAATAATATATTTCGGTTGAATTAAGCTGGGTTCTGGTATACGACTGGCCCAGGGGCTTATCTCATCAAAGACAACCAGAAAGTATGATGTGACGCTTGAGGTGTGGGTGTGCCTGGAGGCGGCGGTGGTGGGGAAGGTACGAGCATAGTGGGATTCAAGATCGCGCCTGAACCCCACTGGTTGTTAAGTTCATTTCTTGATTTTCTTGTAAAAATCGACTGCCACTGGTGAGGCGGTCACTATGGCGGCAATGGCGGTCACTACGGCGCAAATTTCAATAATCATTGTTTTTTAGCTCCTCTCTGCGTCAGAAAAGGAGCTGAATCAAACTATTGGGAAAAAATTGGTCATTTTTGTAATATGGAATTCAAATTTCTGGCTTTCTATGACTTGTATAGCAAATATAAAAAGAATACTATAGAAATAGTTTTGCTAGCGATGTCGGTGGGAGGGGCGCGGCGGGTGGCTTGAAGGCGAAATTCGGCACTAATCCAGCAGGAATTTGAAGCCGCTGGCTTTAATTTAGCAACAATGGCAGACACACAATACACACTCGCAGACATCTTCAAGTCCACTCAATACTCGCTGAAAATCTTCACCCCGGAAGAGATCGCTGCGTTGGAAATATTCGACAAGAGGGGCAAACCCTATCTGCGCGATTTTTCTAATGGCACCGAGCGGCCGGCCAAGCCCGAAGAGATAGTTCGTCAACTCTTTCTCAACCGCCTGCTGACAACGTACAAGTATCCTAAAAACCGGATCACGATTGAAAAGGGCGTTCAGTTTGGTTCCAGCATTTCAGAGAAGCGGGCTGACATCTGGATCAGCGACCGCGACCATCCAACGACGGCTTATCTGATCGTGGAGGTCAAGAAACCAAACCGCAAAGATGGATTGGAGCAGCTCAAAAGCTATTGCAACGCCGAGGGTGCGCCGATCGCGGTTTGGACCAACGGCAACGAAACCATCATTCTCCACCGGGAAGGGGCGAACACTTACACTAACCTGTCGGACATTCCCCGCGCCGACCAAACGATCACGCAGATCAAAGATGAGCAGGTGACGCTGGAAGAGCTGACCCAGCGGAACAAGCTGGTCACGGAACGGCTGACCCTCAAAGAAATCATCTTGGATTTGGAGAACCTGGTTCTGGCGAATGCCGGCGTGGATGCCTTCGAGGAAGTTTTCAAGCTCGTCTATGCAAAGCTTTATGATGAATGGAAGGCGAAAAAGCGGGCAAAGCATTTGGTTGAGTTCCGGGCGTCCGGCGAAACGCACCAGGAGTTGTACGACAAAATCAACCGTCTGTTTCAGGAAGCTAAAGACAAGTGGCCGGGGGTCTTTCAGGAGAGCGACCGCCTGGAGCTGATCCCCGACCATCTGACTGTCTGCGTGTCGTTTTTACAAGACATCAAGCTCTTCAACTCCAATCTGCAAGTCATCGATGAAGCGTTTGAGTATCTGTCAACGCAGGTCGCTAAAGGCAACAAAGGCCAATACTTCACGCCGCGCCATGCGATTGATATGTGCGTCAAAATGCTTAATCCCAAAGCAGATGAGTATATGGTTGACACGGCAGCGGGAAGCTGCGGCTTCACCGTGCATACGATTTTTCATGTCTGGGGCGGGGAACTGACTTCCGATGGGCCGACGCGCGAACAGGCGGAGTACGCCGGGGAAATGGTGTACGGACTGGATTTTGACCCCCGTAGTATCAAGATTGCCAAAGCGCTGAACCTCATTGCGGGGGATGGAAAGACGAACGTATTTCGCGTGAATACTCTTGATCCGAGACATTGGGATGACGAGGCCCGCGTTCGCCTGAAAGATCGGCTGCGGCCACTGCCGAGCCGTGTGGAGAATGACGAAAACAAAAAGGGGCTATCGCTACTTCAACTTCGACATCGTGATGACCAATCCACCATTCGCCGGCGACATCAGCGACAGCCGCATCCTGCATCAGTACGAGCTGGCGAAGCAGTGGAGGGGAATTGATGTCGAGTCGCTGACCGATACCGTAGAGCGCGAGGCGTATCTATCCAATCCCTTCCTGAACTCGTATCGAGAAACAGGTAAGTGGTCCGGGAACCAGAGCCGCGACGTTCTCTTTGTCGAGCGCAACTTGGACTTTCTGCGTCCGGGTGGGCGTATGGCAATCGTTTTGCCGCAGGGTCGTTTCAACAACATCAGCGACGGCTACCTGCGCCGGTTCATCGGTCTTCATGCCCGCATTCTGGCGGTCGTGGGCCTGCATGTGAACACCTTCAAGCCGCACACCGGCACCAAGACCAGCATCTTGTTCCTGCAAAAGTGGAACGAGGACGCAGCGCTGGGGCCGCTCTGTCCGCGCTCTGACGACTATCCTATTTTCTTCGCGACCAGCGAGCGCAGCGGCAAAGACAATTCAGGCGAGTACATCTACCTTAAAGATAGGGAAGGCCAGGATTTGCTGGATTTGTTCGGTCATCAGATTGTAGATCAAGACCTTTTTGATGTCCGCTTGGTGGTAGAAAATCAGCTCGGCCGCTTGAAGGAGCGCGATCACGCTGACGCCGACAAGATTAAGGCCCATGAAGAGCGCTATGCTGACATTTTGATGCATCTTCCGGTGCGCTCGACGATTGCCGAAGCCTTTACTCGGTTCGCCACGAACCACGACTTTTCGTTCTGGCCGGGAGCATAACAATGGCTGTTTGGAGCGAGATTGGTATTACCAAATTAGTGGATATCAGGTTTGACTCAGAGTATTACCAGCCGTCAAACATTGAAATGGCAAACCGTCTTGAGAAGGTTCAGCCGTCCCTAATTGAAGATTTTGCTGAGGTGCTTGATGGTATTCATGGATCACCTGAATGGGTCGAAGAGGACGGCGTAACCTATCTTTCGGCCAAGTGTGTCAAAAATAATTACTTTGTGCTGACCGCCGCCGGCCAAATTAGCCCTGAACAAGACATGGCTAATAAGAGAACGAGAGCACAAGTTGGTGACGTTTTAATAACGACAGTTGGCACCATCGGAAACGCTGCTGTTGTCGAGTATGACATACTCCCTGCGAATATGGACCGGCACTTAGGTATTATCCGCATACATGATAGTAGTGTGAACCCGTACTATGTGGCGACGTTTCTGAACAGTTCTTTTGGCCGCTTTCAGTCTGTCCGGGAGTCAACAGGCAATGTTCAGCTTAATCTTTACATTGCTAAACTCAACAAGATGAAGGTCCCGCTAGGGACAGCTTTCAACACTATTGGTGAATTAAGCAAACGTGCTTATGACATACGCCGCAATTCAGAACTGTTTTACGCCGAAGCCGAAGCCCTTCTTCTCAGCGCCCTCCACTTAGACAAACTCGACTTTTCCCGCCAACTAACTTACGAACGTAGCTTCAATGACGTGAAAGTTTCAGGCCGGTTCGATGCCCAATACTTTCACCCGGAAAAGGCACATGCACAAGCTCAACTGGAGACAATGCCCGGCAATCCCATTGGCAGCTACTTTGAGTCTGTCTTTGACTTAGTTGATCCCTTGAAGCAAAGCGACGAGGAAGCAGTTTACAACTATGACCTGACCGATGCCCTACGCTATTTTCTGACGGACGACGTGGAGGCTGTCGGCTTCGACCAGCTCGGCAGCGCCAAGAAGCAGTTCCAGCGCGGCGATATTGTAGTCTCTCGCCTGCGCTCCTACCTCAAAGAGATCGCCCTTGTCGAAACGCCGCCAGGTCTCCGGTGCGTCGGCTCCTCCGAATTCTATGTTCTACGGCGTCGCGAGCGGGAAGTCACTGCTGAGCTGCTTCTGGTATATCTTCGTTCTGAACCTGTGCAGCGTATCCTCAAATGGTGCCAGGATGGATCACAACATCCGCGTTTCAAGGAAGGCGAGATATTAACGCTGAACCTTCCGAACCGTCTGCTGTCGGTGCAGGCGGAAATCACTCAACTTGTCCGACAAGGCATTGAAGCGTACCAAAACGCCAATCGGCTGCTGGATGAGGCCAAACAACAGGTAGAACATTTGATCATGAGTTCAGCCTGACCCGCTGGACATCTGATCGGACAGCCTAATCGAAACATCACAACATCCTAAAGTTTTGGGCAGATTCAAAGATCACCGAGGCGAACAAACCTATATGAGCATAGCAGCCATTGCCGAAGACCCCTTTGAGATATTGGTCGGGCGCATTATCGACGGAACCCTGCCAGCCATGCCCGAAGGCATCGCCCTAGTTGCCTGGGTCTGTGATTTTGTCGCTACGGACCCGCACTTTATCACGCTGACCAGTACGACCGACGGCCAAGTCTTCGGCCAGCAGAGCGGGGACAGTGGCGCGAACGCCTGGATCGGGCCGACGGACAAGTTCTTTGAGCAGCTTGCTCTTGTCTGCCGGAACTGCGGCTTGACCGGCACACAGACGGAAACGGTGCTGGCACGGGCGCGAACACGGCTCAGATAACTTTGTGTCAAATCCCCGTATGCTCGCTATCGGCCCAAATGTTCTAAATTAGCTAAAGTGGTGTATAATAACAGTATGTTTACAGCGAACTTTTGTTCGCTAGACATCACCATACGAAAGGAACTCACTATTAGCCACGAGCACTGGGTTCCACTGATCTTCATCAGCCATCTCGCAGGAGCGCTTCATGATAGAAGTACAATTCACCTCTCACCTGGAAGGCACCGACAAACTGCGCGAACTCGTGCTTTATGTCTGCAAAGCTTCCGAAGCCGACGATGCCTTTGGCTCTGTCAAATTAAACAAATTGCTCTTCTACAGCGACTTTCTCTTTTACTTGCGGTACGGTTCTTCCATCACTGGGCAGGAATACTTCAAGCTTGAACACGGTCCGGCTCCACGTTTGATGTTGCCATTGATGGATGACATGAAAATAGATAAGCAACTTGCAATCGCTGAGCGCAAGTACCGAGGGAGGCCGCAAAAAAAGCCGGTAGCATTGAAGGAAGCAGACTTGAACAAGTTCTCAGCGCGGGAGATTGACACAGTGCATCAAGTCTTACGCATCTTTCAATCACACAACGCGAAAGAGATCAGTGATCTTTCGCATCAATTCACTGGCTGGCAACTTGCCGAAAACCGAGAAACAATCCCGTATAGTTCGATATTGCTGCATAAGAGCGAACTCACCGAGCAAGAGAGCCAATGGGTGCAGGAACTGGACATGACCGGGGTGGAGGAACTTCTCTGTGCTTAGGCAGAGGCAGGAATGGCAGTCTTAGAATATCAGATCAAGAAGAAAGAGCGATTTGGTGAAGAGTTTCGGGAAGCCGTTCCCGAACAAGAAATCGCTGAAGATATTCTCAAAGCCTTGTCCTTTGCATTGCGGCATTTCCCAGAGCAAGGGATTCCGACAGGCCGCGCGTCTCCATCTCCGATTTATGCTTGGCGCATTCAAGGCACAGAACGAAACAAGCCTTTGATTGTTTTCTATTGCTTCCAGCATCCAACTGTCCTGCTTCTTTCTGCGCGTGTCACCGAGCCGGAAGAAGCTTAACAAACAAAAGCCTCTCAGCAAATGTTGCTGAGAGGCTTAACTTTTGTCTCTCCATCACGGTCTCATTCTGCTCATTCCTAACTGACTTCCTAGCATCATTCGTTCCCGCATGGGTGTCGGCGCACACTCCGGCGCGGCAAACCACGCCAGCGCCAGCGCAATTACCACGTCGTCATGCGCCCCCGACCGCGCTCCCATCTTCGCCCTTCCAGACCCGCCCGCCGCCCCATACTCAAATGCCCGCAACTCCGACAGCAGAACCCGATGCGCCGGATACTGCACCGCCCGCCCCGACAGCCCCAGCGTCAGCCGGTCAATCAGCTTCGCCTTGCTCTCCGCCCCAAACGTGAACCGCTCTACCGTCGGCACCCGTCCTGCACCAACAACCGCACCCATTGCCGCCCGAACCTCGGTTTGCAGCGTCTCCGCCAGCGGGTCCCCGATGCTGTTCCCGTCCGCCAGTATCCGCCACGGCTGGAACCGCGCCACAATCGCCGCCACGTCCTTCGCCTGCGTTTCCCAGCCTGTTCCCTGCCAGCGCTGCAAGTACACGAGCTTTGCCGGCTTCACGGTCGCATCCAGCACGGCGACGACCGTAAAGTCCAGCTTGCGCCCCCAGTCAATCCCGATGGTATACAAGCGCCCCGGCACAGGCTCCGAGACAACCTGCCCATCTTGCAGCGACACGCCTACCAAGTCAGCAATCCCGGCATCAATGTCGTCTTCCCGGAACACCGCGCCGAAGTCGTCCACGAACTGCGCCCCAAACTCCTGCGCGTACATGGACTCGCCCAGCTCCTCCCGCTGCGCTTCCAGAAACGCATGGACTAGGTGGGGGTTGTCCGAGGTCGGGCAACAGAACGCCTCATAGGTGATCGCCTGCTCCGGCTGGCCGTCTTTGGGGTTTGGCGGCAACCCAGCTAGGCCGCGCGTGTAGAGCCGGAAGTACGCCGACCGCCGGCCAAACGGTGACGACGCCAGCACATAATCCCCGCCCTTGTCGGTCAGCATGGGCAGAAGCACATCCGTCAGCACCGTATCCGGCACCCGCGCCGCTTCATCCACAATCACGCGATGCGCCCACAGCCCCCGGATACCGCGCCCGTCCCGCCCGGCCGTGCGAAAGTGGATTGAGTTCTGTACCGAGGACGGCTGCCCGGCTGCCGTGAGGGTGATTGTCAGCGAGGGCCGCTGCCGAATGGTAATCTCGCGCCCCGCCACTTTCGCATGAGGCTTGCCCTGGCCGTCGCGCCAGTCCCAGGCGTCCAAGAGCCGCGCCAGCACTTCATTCCCCAGGAGCCTAGCCTGCGCGTCGGTGGGAGCCACCACGAGCTGCCGGCAGTCCCGCTCATCCAGGGCGAGGGTTGCAATATCCAGCGAGAGCGCTTCTGTCTTGCCCCAGCGCCGCCCACAGGCCGCGATCCGCATCTGTGCCGGGCAAGCAAAAAACCGCGCCTGTGCCGGGTGCGGTTTCCATGCCCATATTCGTTTCGCCAGATTGAGGCGACGGACCGCGCTCGCTGCGCGGCTTGCTTCGGTTCGCCACATCTGCCCTTGTGCCTGCCTGCCTGCCCGTTCTTGCTCTTTCATGCTTCCAGTATACCAGTCACGATACCTGCAATTTTCTCTGAGTACCTTTTAGATTCACTACTATTAGCATCTCACGATGATGGATCTTCTGCATCTTTCAGTTTTCCGTTTGAATGTCTTCGTTGATGCCTCAACGTTTACAGTCAATTCAGATGCGTGGTATGAGTGACTTTCCGAACTAAGAAGTGACTGATTACAACTTATTCCTAGAATCATTGTAAGGGTTTTGACCGGAAAGATCAGGTTGTCGTTGTTCATAATCGATTGCTCGTATATGTGACCTCAAATTTAGCATATCATCAACAAAATTCCATGCTTCGTGATAGCTCATTCCCAAGCGTAGCATGTTGAAACGAACGATGTGAAGGATAATGTCTTCCATAATGAATATTTCTCCATCGCAAGCAATTTCTCGCAGTGATGATCGTGCAAGAAGTGGCTCTCGGTAGTCGCCGGTAAAGCAATTTAGTAGTCTATCTGCTGAAACGCTAGGATAGTTTATCGCCTGACCCCGTTTTGAGCCACCCACCTTGTTCCATTTGGGCCGTTTACTTTGATTCTGATGTGCTTGTATCAAAAATCCCTCTAACAGAGCTATTTCCTCACGGGCCGCGTCATCGATTTCCGCATAGTCCACTAAGTCAGGGTCAACCTCTCCCTCGAAGCGAGCGAAATAATTGGCGTTGAATGGTTGGTACATGCTTGACTGCAACAATACGGAGTACCCGAGAAGATCGTTTTTCTCGAAATAATCTGTAATCTGCTCAATTTTGCAAGCATTGACTGGGCAGGGCAACAAGCCATTGTGCTGCTGGAACCGCTGTGCCAAATCTACAGCAAGACCTATATACAATATCTCTTTAGTCTCAGGGTTCCAAAAACAATAAACGCCTGCTGAAGACCAACCGATGTTATCGCCAGCATTACATATCTCGTTCAACGCAGACACGATAGAGGCGGTATCCTCCTTCTTGTAAACGTCAGCCATGAAAGTGCAGAGCATTGATTCATTTCCCTTTATGCTTACCAGCAAATAGTTTCAACTCTTTAATACTGCTGGCGAACTCCAAAACCCAGAAAAAACAGCATCCCAAAGGCGCTACAGGCAATACGCTAGCAGCAGACGACGGGCCGCGCTCGCCGCGCGGCCCGCCTCGGTTCGCCACATCCGCCCTCCCGCCTGTCCGCTTGGTTTCATGCATTCAGTATACCTTGCGGCAGGCGAAAGGCGAATTCGGCACTCAGGCTGGGGGCAGCATAGGCGGATTGCCGCTTGCCGCCGCCTTCTTGTTTTCTTCCTGAACCTGTTCCCAAACTTCCCGGCGGTGGACCGTGACAGTGCGCGGCGCGGTGACTCCAAGCCTGACTTGGTCCCCGCGAACTTCAATAACCGTGATTTCAATGTCGTCACCAATCTTGATAGACTGGTCGATCTTACGAGTCAAAACGAGCATAACGCCCTCCCTAGCAGTGTGATACCTTGCTACAGTGCATAAACCATGCCAAGTACAAATGCGGGTCTCAGCGGGTTAGCGTGACCCGGTACGCGCCTTTGCCGCAGGGGGCCAGCAGCGCCGTTTCCGGGTTCCATTCTTCCGTGACGATGTGCCGATGCTCTTTCCCGCACCAGGGACACACCAACGCCAGCCCCACGCCGGTCTCGTCCCACCCGACCACTCGCGCCGCTTGCGGCCGGCTGAGGGCATCAGTCAGCCGCCGGTTCGCTTCACTCTTCCACTGATGCACCGCGCCAAAGGGGATGATCCCATGGCACATGCCGTCGTCGTAGTCGCTGCCGCCATAGCGCCGGGCCTTCTTCTGCTTCTCGACCGCCCGCAGGTAAGCGACCCACTCCCCGCGCTTCTTCCCCAGCCATGCCTCTCGCATTGTGACTCCCAAAAGCAAACATTTGTTTGTATTACGGGGCTATTCTACCCTAAACAGCAGGCAGACGCAAACAGGCGCGGGTGAGTGATCTCATCCGCGCCCGTCGTTCCGTTCGTGTCGTAGGACTAGGCCGCGACCTTCTTGCGCTTGGCGGCGATGACCGCGCCACCGAGGCCCAGGGCCAGCAGGAGGCCGAAGGAGACCGTTGTCGAGGCTTCGGGAACAGGGGGATAGGGGGCGTTGGGGGGAACTTCAGAAGGGACATAAACAAAATCCTGTTGATGATTTCCCAGCGCATCTACAGGAGCCTGCACCCAAATAGCAGTGCCGGACTGATAATTGGAAGCAAAGACGGACGCCTCGTTCTCATAGGCATTTACGAGTGTGCCGTAGGTCGCAGCATCAGCGGCACCGGCTTGTACCTGTCCCGCACTTAATCCATCACCGCCATCCTGAACAATATCCCAGATGCTCAACCCAATCGCGCTCTGGTTCAGGTCTTCTTCAGCAAGGCTGCTGTAACTGTAATCATAAAGATAAGTGTCAGCAAGAAATGCGACTTCGCTGCTCCGCTTCTGTGCCTCAGCAGTTCCTACGGATGTCAAATCTCCATTGGTCAAGGCGGACGCCAGACCACCTTGATAGTAGCCGTTGACAAGTGGCCCACTTGGGCTTGTGATCATATACTGCGTGCTGGCCGTGTACTGCCCGCCAGAATAAATTCCATGGTTGAGGTCATCGCAGTAAATGTTCGTGATCGGTCCTGACCCAAACTGACCCGTGTAACGTCCGGCGTCGGTCTTGAAAAAGGTCATACCTCCATCGGTTGACAGTCTGACGAGATTGGCGTCCTCGTAGGGAAGAAGAGTAAAGTTGACTATTTGCGCGTAACAGGGCAAGCCAGCAACAAAGCTGCCGATAGCAAGAATTGCTAGAGCGTGGCTGGTAGATCGTGTGAGATGCATGATCATCCTTTCAGTGAGAAAGCAGAAGTTTCTGAAAGACTAAATTGCCTGCGGCGGGGGTGGAGCGGGACGCCGGTACAAATACCAGTGCATAAACCGTGCCAAGTCTATGTACCGGTGCCAAAAGAGCCGTTTATCGCGCCGCGCAGGACGTTCGGGCCGGGAAGGGGCGGCGCGGGGATCGGGCCGCGTCGTCCAAGCGGGCCGGGCATATCGGGTTCGGCGGGCCTCGCCTCAGTTGGCCCGCTTCGTCTCTGCGCCAGGGCACCGCGCCTGCCCCTTCCCGGCCCTCACGAAGCGGCGTGGCTCTATTGTCAGCGAGGGGCTTGTGGCGGAGGTTAGCGACGGGAAGACACAGCGCCTTACCGCGCATCGCAGGGAATACTGACCTGCCGCACGACAGGCCAGTCTCTCTTGAAGGTCGCTCCGTTCTCTTGGCGGCTCGGCAAAAACCCGGTTTCTAACAAGGGCTAAAACCAGGAAGAAACCGGGTTTTGCTCGACGCCGCCTGCGTTCTCTCCGCTTGGGGGCTATGGGTCGGCGACAGGAGTACCAGCGGGGCCGCTTCGCTTGCATCTGGAATGGAGCCGCCGGTCAAATCAAAAAAATGGTTCGGCGAAGACGCCTCCACTGCATTTTTGTTGCTTCGCCCATGCTCCAAGTGCCGCGCCGGTTGGTCGGAGTTGTTGATTTGGCTGGTGAAGTGAAGGAGCCATAGAGCGCCGGTCGCAAAGTACCGCGCCCATGCTGTAGTGCCTTGCAGGTTTTTCTCCCTCATTCCCCCAAAGGCATTTTATGTGTCGGCTGTCAAAAAAAAGCAAGGGTAAAGTCGCTTCGCTCCCGGCAAAAATATATTTTCTCTTTTTCTAAGGTGAATTCCATTGATGAAAATATATTTCCGCCGCCCTTGCTTTCAAGCCCTTCGGGTTTTTGCCAGCCTACCAGAGCCTCCGCTTATTGGGGGAATGGGGGAGATTGAATTAGGAGTTGAAAGGTGGTGGGTGAAAAATGGTGGAAGTGGTGAACAAAAATCGGGGAGGGGTGGGGGTGTATATCGGAAGGGGTTCGGTGTTCGGAAATCCGTTTCGGATTGGCCCCGATGGTTCCCGGTCCGAAGTCATTGAAAAATACCGGGTCTGGTTCTTGGAAAGAATGGGTGATCCGTCGTTCCGCCGGGCAGTTTGGGAGTTGGAGGGGTGTTCGTTAGTGTGTTTCTGTTCCCCGCTGGCTTGTCACGGCGATGTCCTGAAATGGTGGCTGGAGATGGGAGAAGAAGGGGAAGGAGAAGAATAGGAAAGGGGGGCGGCTTCGCCGCCCCAGCGGGCGAACGCCCGAAAAGAGCCGGAGCCGCCTTCGGCGGCGGCGCAGCCGCTGCCAGGCGATCCGGCGCCAGCCGCCGCGCCAGTAGTAGCACGATCCGCCGCTGCTGGGCAGCCGTCAGCGTCAGCAGGCAAGCATCAAAATATACCTATCAAATCCTGCTGAAAGGTTGACAAAGGCATACAAAAAGAGGTAAAATATCAGTGCAGGCGGGGGCCAATCGTCTAAAATCTACCCCCACCCGCAAGGAGCATTTACGCTATGTCCAGTGTACCCGAATTCGGCGAACAGTTCGTCAACCATCCCGGCGCAGAAGAAGCCGCCGCCGCCATGCGTTCCACCGCCTCCGGCATCCGCCCCCAGTGGGAAGATCGCCTGCCCGTTCCCACCCGCCCCGTTCGCGTTCCCAATCACAATGCGCGGGTCGGCGGCTTCCTCGCATACCGTCAGGCCCAGCTTGCCGCGCGGGGTGAGCGCATCGTCGTGGCCGAACCGCGCCGTTTCGTCTTCCGCTCCCTCATCGGGGCGCGGCGTGTTCCTTACGGCTATGCCCTCAACCTGGAGTTTGTCTACCACTCTCCATCAGGCCGTGACTATGTCATCACTGGGTTTGCCCTCGGCGAAGATGATGGGCTTTTGACCGGGGAAGGTCATGCCCGCGCCTGCTCCTGCCCGGACTTCCAGAAGCGGCAGGGTCCCGCCCGTGACCAGTTGCGCGGCGAGGAGCGCTGCTGTAAGCATATGCGCCTGTTCCTAGCCGTCGTGCATCTTTGGAAGGGGCAGTTGCCGTGGATCGGCGGCATCCCGAAAGAGCATCTTTTGCCCGGCGAGGTCTGGGTTCTGCGCGTGTTCTAGCATCGGCAGGGCAGGGGCGAAAGCCCCTGCCCTTTTCTAGGAAGGGAAGCCATGAAAAAGGAAGCTGTCAAGAAGGAAGTCGTTTTTACCCCAAGCCGCTGGATGGTGCATATCAGCGTCAGCAACCCCAAAACCGGGAAGCCCCTGCTTGTTTCGCGGCATGAGTGCCGGGACCGCCACCACGCCGCCACGCTGCTTTCGGAAATCCGGGAGCTGGCGGAAGACCTGGCGGAGTTCCTGCCGGGCCTGAGCGCGGAAGGGTACGAGCTGTCAGAGGCGGCTTTAGCCCTGCCGGCGTTCGTGGAAGCCGTCGCCGATGGTACAGTCAACTTAGAGGAAGAAGCGTACTGGCGGATCGGGCTGGCAAAAGACGAGCCAGTCAGCGAAGCATAGGCCGGGGGCGGGGGCGGCTTGCGCCGCCCCCGCCGCCCCGCAAGCATACACACCAGCAAGCAGGCATACATATATTATGAAAAGTCACCAGAGAGAGGACGCCAAGACGATGCCCACGCCAGAGAACATGATCAAAGAGACCACCATCAAGAAGACGCCGCCGCGCACCTGCAAGCGCTGCGGCCAGCCAATCAATACCCAAACCGAAAGCTGGGAGATCAAGCACAGCGAGGACGGCCAGTACGCCACCGGCATTCAGCACGTCACCTGCCCCACCAGCCCCGCGCTGGAAAGCCTACCGGCTCAGGTCCCCGGCGCGGCTCCGCATCCTGTGTTCGTGACGATGGACCAGGCGGCGCAGATCTTGCACGTCTCGAAGCAGACCATCCGCCGGCGCATTCGAGAAGGCGAGCTTCCCGCCAAGCGCTTGAAGGGCGGCCAGACCGTCTTGATCGACCAGAAAGACGTTCTGGCGCTGCTGGAAGACATCATTCCGGGGACGGAGATTTAAGCAGGCAGACTTGACATATACAGATATAATCTGTATAATAGAGGTATGGCAAACGAAACCGAAGGGACAGGACGAACGCGCGGGCGGGTCCCGGCAGACGCCGAGCGTGTCAAGACGACGCTGCTGCTGGATTTGGACACCGTGGAGTGGGGCAAGCGGGAACCGGGCGGGCTTTCGGAGCTAATCCGGCAGCTTCTCCGGCAGGCATACGAAAGCCAGTCATCAGCGAAAAAAGGAGTTTGAGATGGAAAAGGAGTTTACGATGAAAAAAGCGGTCATCTACATTCGGGTCAGCACCGAGGAACAAGCGATCTACGGCACCAGCCCGGACGTTCAGCGCGACGCCTGCCTGCTGCTTGCCGCGCAGATGGGGGCGCAGGTGGTGGATGTCTGCCCAGACCTCGGTATTTCCGGGGTACGCTACTCGTCTCGCCCCGGCATTCAGCGGGCGCTGAAGGCCATCGAAGCCGGCGAGGCGAGTATGTTGATCGCGACCAAGATTGACCGCGTGGGCCGTTCGGCGGCGGTCATTCTGGACATTGCTTCGCGCGTTCGCAAGGCGGGCGGCGAGCTTGTCACCCAGGACGCTAAGTTTGACAATTCAGCGATGGGGCAGTTTACCTTGACATTGTTCGCCGGTATGGCGGAAATGGAGCGCAACACCATCAGAGACCGCACCAATTCGGGCCGCGTTCGCCGGGCGCAGGAAGGCATACAGCCCCAGCGTGGCCGGTCCCCGTTCGGCCTGCACGTTGTCAGCTCAAAGGAGAAAGATCGCGGTCTGTACCCGGAAGCGTCGGCCGGAACCTACCTGCTGACGGAGCAAGCCCCGCTTGTTGCCGAAATGTTCCGGCGCTATGTCGGCGGCGCGTCCTTGCGGGAAGTCTGCCGCTGGCTGAATGAAAGTGGCATCGGAACGCAGTTCGGCGGACAGTATTGGCGTCCGAGCCAGCTCAAAAAACTTCTAGTCAATCCTGTCTATATGGGCAAGGGGACCTACGGCAAGCACGGCCGCATCACGGAAGAAGTCGGCGAAAAGACGATTGTTCACATGGACATCCGCGATACGTTCCTGAGCATTGACGCCCCGGCGATTGTCAGCGCGGAAATCTGGGCGGCGTGTCAGGCGCGGCTCGGCGACGCCCGCGCGGTGTTCGGCGGCAACCCCACGCGGCGGCACCTGCTGGGCGGCCTCCTGCGCTGCCCGATCTGCGGGCGCGGAATGCACGGCACGAAGCGGCAGAAGCGAACGCACGGGGGGACCAGCATTCAAGAGGTTCACATTTACAACTGCCCGGACAGCCGCGCGTCTCGGAACGCCGGCGGCGTCGTGTGCAACAGAAAAGCCTATAACGGGAAGGAAGCCGAACAGATCATTTTAGGAGCCGTGAAGGACCTCGCCACGCGGCGCGAGATGGTCAAAAAAGCGCTGGCCGTCTACAAAGCCAAAGAGACGGCGGCTCACGATCCCCAGGAAGCGGGAAAAGTGGAGACTGCACTGCGGGCGCTGGCCGCGAAAGAGCGGGCGACGATTGACGCCCAGGTCGCCGGTATCCAGGCCGGAGCGAACCCGGAAGCCTATGCCGCCGCGTTCGGGAAGATCGCCGAAGAGCGGACCGGGCTGCTGGCACGGCAAAAGGAACTGTCGGCGCGGGCGGTGTCTTTGGAGAAGCCGAAAGGGGAAGAAGATGGGGCGGCGCTGGCACGGGTCATGCAGGACGTGGAGCGCGTACTGTCAAGCGGCAAGCTCACGGACGGGCAGAAGCATGACGCCCTCGCGCTTGTCATCGAGCGCATTGTCCCGGACGGTGAAGATGAAAACGGGAAGGGGAAATACCGGGTGGAACTCAAAGGCTTGGACGATGTGGAAAAAGGACACAGTATCAGTATGTTATGGCCTCCGGCAGCGGCGACTTCCAGCGCTCGCTTGACGTGCTCCTGACCTTTGACCTCACAGAAGTCTAAATCGTCGCCGCCCGGCAGTTGCAGCAGTGCTTCGGGGTCCGACGCCAGCGGCGTCTGCGACTCGAAATCGTTCAGTAGCGCGACGACGTCCGACAGTGAGCGCACGGCATAAACGCTCACGTCGCCGACGATCGCTGCTTCGGGGGCGTTTGCCGCCGGAACCACGAGGAAGGGTCTTTTATCGGTGCGAGCTTTGATTGCCATCGGTAAGACGCCTGCGACAGGGCTGACCGAGCCGTCAAGCGCGAGTTCGCCGACAAACATGCCGTCGGCCAGCTTTTCACTGCCGATCTGCCCGGTCGCCGCGAGAATGCCGACTGCAATCGGCAGATCAAACGCCGGCCCCTGCTTTTTAATGTCTGCCGGTGCCAGGTTGATCGTAATGCGCCGCAGCGGAAACTCCAGCCCGGAGTTTTTGATTGCACTCCTCACCCGCTCCCGCGACTCCTGCACCGCGGCATCCGGCAGGCCGACAATCGTGAACATGGGAACGCTGGACGAAATATCCACTTCCACGCGGACTACATACGCATCAATGCCGAGAATGGCGCTGGAATCGACTTGGGCAAGCATTTGAGTTCCTCCTGAACGACTTTGGACTTCCTGTCGTGTTTCTGCACTATTTCGCGGTCGCGTCGCGATTTTCCTGCGTCAATTTCGCAAGCAAAAAATAATTTTGCGGTTTGCCTTATCCCAAAAGCCAGCCGGAGATTTCCTGCTGCCGTACAAAGCCTAGTTTCTCAGCAAGCGCTGCCGAGGCTAGGTTGTCACTGCGGCAGCTCCAGTTGGGACGCAGGTTCTGCTCCCGGCAGTGGCGGAGAAACGCATGGCCGGCGGCTGCTGCAAGGCCCATTCGCTGAAACTCTTCCGCCGTGCTGATATCTGTTTCCGCCGCTCCGCCTCCAATGAAGGCCGCCGCGCAAAAACTGCCGACTTGCCCGTGGCGCAGGGCGCAGAAGCCGAAGCTGTTTCGGACAAATCCGACTGGCCCGCCCCAGAGGCCCACACTTCCCAATTTGAAAGTGCTTCTCGGCGCTTCAAGCAGAGCTTCGTCTATCCTTCTGACCTCAACCTCATCCGGCAGGAAGTGTTCCCGAATTGGGCCTTCTAAAGAAAGTGGGTAGGAGAAAACGATGCGGTGGAGCGGTGTGCCGGGCAAGGCCGCAAGAACCTGATGCCAGTCCTCGGAAGCTGTCCAAAACAGTGGAGTCCCGCGTCCGGGGAAACGAGCCGTAATCTGCTGAAGAAAAATGCCGCCGCCGGTGTCTGCTTTCCCGCAGAGCAGGGATGGCTGCCCGAAATGGACGACAAGCGCGGACTGCGGGGAACCGACATCATCGGCGAAGACATGACCCGGCTGCCGCCCTTCCAGAACGGCAAACGCATAAGACGAGTAGCCGTGTATCTGGTTCTTTGTAACGAGCGGCAGGACGCTCTCATAGTGGGCTGGGTCAAGTTCAATCATCAAGCATAAAGTTTTCTCAGCAAATTGGCATAATTGAAATCAGATGGCGCACAAAAACGCCGTCGTCCTTCGCATATTGACAAGGGCAAACCGCTTGAAAAGGCGGGACGCAAAGCTACGGGCCTCTCTTCTCCGTAGGAGAACTGGCCGCCGGGCTACCAAACTGCGACGATACCGAAGGAGACGTTGATGAACATTCTTACTGTCCTTGCGCTCTTACTGGTTCCCGCATCGCCGATTCCAGTTTCCACGACGTCCGCTCAAGCGGCCATGCCGCCAGTTGTTGTGGTCAAAATTGGTACAGCGTCGCTGGAAGAATACACGCACGGCGACCCCAGCAACCGTGTCCAGCTTCTTAGCGGCAGCCAAAGCGCGAAGAAATTGTAGACAAATAATTTGAGGGAGGCTGAACAGCCTCCCTCTTTTTTGCATCGGTTATCTGTCCGACAGCGGCAGCATGAGCTGTGGGGTGGGGATGGTGTGGTCGGCGCGAGTAGCAATAATGCTGGTACCGACAGCGAAATACTCAATGACATGGCTGCCCCAGCCGTGGGAGTTCTCTTTGATGGTCGCCCCGACAATGCCGTCGGCTTGGAGTTCTTCCGCTTCGGCCTGCATCCGGGACAGGGCCAGCTCGCGGGCATCGTAGATGGCCTGGGTATAGGTCGGCATCTCGATATTTTGGCCGACCTGGGAAAACCAGGCTTTGACTCCCTGGTAGCCCACATGGTAGACGCAGTTGCCCATCACAAACGAGATCGGCCTGTATCCTGCCTTTGTCAGCGTCCAGAAGTCCTGGCCGTTCAAGTCGCTCGTGAAGGGGCGGCCATTCGGGGCGCGGTGGCTTTCGCCGTTCCGCGCTTTAATCGCCGTGCCGATGGCGATAAACTCCGCCAGATGCTCGCCCCATTCCTGCCGTCCAACTTCCAGCCGCACGCCCACGATGCCATCGGCCCCGATCGAGTCCGCTTCTTCCTCCATGCGGGTCATGGCAAGCTCGCGGGCATGATACATTGCCTGGGTCAGCGTTTCCAGCTCCATGCTCTGGGTCATGGCGGGCTTCTGCCAGCCGATATGGTAGATGCTGGACCCAACGACCAGCCCCAGCGGATCAAAGCCCGCTTCTTTGACCAGCAAAAACTCATTGACCGACAGATCGCTCGTAAACAAGCCTTTCCGGCCTGCACCGGGCGTCATGGCGGCGAGGCGATTGCGGGCATGGATTGGTAAGCCCTCCTGCGATCCGGGCGCATATTTATCAGGCATGGTTAGTTTCTCCTAAAGTGTTGGAGTGACGGGGTTGTAGAAAACCCCGACACATTGTTCGCATCAATCAGTTCATCCTCGCCGCCGCCAAAGCCGTCGGGCATCGGCTGCCACGTAGACAGTATGAAGACTTATCAATCATCGTCCCTCACAAGCGGATATTCTGACTCGGTCGGTCTTGATGGGACAGCGCCCTTCAGAAACAATTTCCGCTGGTAATACCAGTAGACCCAGAGGCTAAAAGCAATGAAAAACTCGCCAAAGATCAGATCAAACAGATAAACCCCATTGGCACCATTCTGACGGTCCGGGTTCCAGCGGGTGTCGTACCACTGATTCTGAAAACTGAGAAACCGTATTTTGTGGCGCCAAGTTTGCGCCGTCATGGAAGAGCCTTCTGTGACCTGCCGGTATAATGATCGGTAAATCTCAGAATGTACTTGTCTACCGTTTGGAAACTCGATCATAACAAAATAGTGGGTCGTGCTTGAATGCTTGCTCTGTGTTGTGAATTTGTCCTTTTCCACGACCTCGACAGGAGTGTAAATACATGGTTCTAAGGAGCTGTTCGTGCTGGATGTCGGTGTGCAATAGGGAGCTTGATGGTATTCCGACGCGGTCTTTTCATTTGCTCTTTCGCTGGCTTGAATGTCTGACAGTAACCAAACAAAGGAAACTCCCATAAGTAGAACGCCGAACGCGATCCTGAGGTGAACCCACTGCATGTGCTTTTCCTGCTTTCATCTGCCGAGGCTTTCTTATTAACGAAGGGCTACCCGTTGTAATAGTCGGCGAGTACTCGTTTAATTGAGACACAGCACAGGTGGAAAAGTTGCAGAACTCGTTAGTCAGTCAGCGGCAGGCCGTAATCTACAATCAGCGTGTCGGGGCCGTCGGTGACGATGGCGGTTCCCAGCGCTGTGAACTCGACAATCAGGTCGCGGCGGGACTGGCCGTTGTTGTCTACTTCGTAAGTGGAGATGTACTTATCTATCGTGACGCCGACGACGCCTTCGGCATGAACTTGGGTGGCTTCTTTTTCCAGCCGGGTCATGGCGGAGTGGCGGGTGTGGTAGATGGCTTTAGAATAGTCGGTCAGCTCGACATTGCCCCAGCTTTGGCTTGCATACTGATTGCTGAGTGTCGCGACATGGTAGTAAGTGCAGGTGCCGAAGGCAAAGCCGACCGGAAAGAAGCCGCCGCGCCGAAGCGCGTAGAACTCCTGGCCGCTTAACGCACAGACAAACGGATTTTTCGGGACAGGCTGGCCTTCCAGAGCCACGGCGGTTCCCGACGCGGCGAACTCGATGAGATTAGCGCCCCAGTCGTAGGACTTACGCTCCAGACGAACGCCGATGACGCCGTGTGCGCCCAACAGACGCGCTTCCTGCTGCAAACGCGAAACGGCAAGCTGCCGGGCATGGGTCTGAGCGTGAGAAATCAGTGTCAGCTCCGAGCTGGAATACATCGGCGTATACTGCCAGCCAACATGGTAGACAGTGCTGCCCATGACCTGTCCCAATGGCCGGACGCCTTCAGTTCCGGCCAGCGCAAGTTCATTGACGCTGAGGTTGCTGGTGAAGAACCGCTTGTTTTCCGCAAGCTCCGTCAGCCGCAATTCCGCCTTGAGCGGCAGGCCGCCTTTGGTCAGGCGGTCTTGATCGCTTTGCGCCTGAAGGGCGGCTTCGGCATTGACGGGGCGTTTTCCAAAAAGCGGCATAAGTTAATCCAAGAGTTAGTCTAATAAACTTTTCAGCGCGAAAAAGGCTTTCTCGTTGCTTGCGGCGCGGGCGGAGATCTCGGCGCTCAGCTCGGCCAGCCATTCTTCAATCGGCAGGGACTTGGTTTGAAGCGTGATGCCGCGCACGATCTTAACCCGGCTGGCGACGAGCGGCCCGCGCCCCAAGTCTTCCAGCGTGTACAGATTGTCGCCGAGCGTGACAAGTATCTTGCGGACCGGCTTTTCTTTCTGGAACAGGCCGCCTTTGCGCTCAACCTGCGTTTCGTCGGGCAGTGTGCCGGTCAAGACCACGGCCAGCAGGGGCAGAAAGCCGCGAGCGTCCTGCGCGTAAGCATGGGCCAGCGCCCCAGCGACGCCGACTTCCGAGAACTCTTCGCCTGTCATCGGTGAAATGCTCCGTTCCAGCGCTCCCAAAAATCGGGAAATGTCTTCGCGACGCATCCGGGGTTGTTGATACGAATGTTCGGAACCCGCAGGCTGGCAACGGCAAACGCCATCGCCATGCGGTGATCGTCGTAGGTGTCAATCTCGGCAGGCGTATACGCACCGTCAACAGGTGGCGTGATGGTCCAGTCACCTGCGCCTTCGTCCACGCGAACTCCGAGCTTGGGCAGCTCTTTGGCGATTGCTTTGACCCGGTCAGTCTCTTTCACCCGCAAACTGGCAATGTTGGTAATGTGCGAAGGGCCATCGGCGAACGCCGCGACAACGGCCAGCGTCTGCGCTGTGTCGGGAATGGCTTCCATGTCGGCCTCAATCGCTGACAGTTTGGCCGGACCGGTCAGCGTGATGGACTGCCCGCGCGTCACGGTGCAGCCCATGCGCTCCAAAACGTCTAAAAATCGAACATCGCCTTGGATGGAGTCCGTGCCGAGGTTTTCCAGCGTCACCTCGCCGCCGGTGATCGCCGCCGCCGCGAGAAAATACGATGCATTCGACGCATCAGCTTCAATCTTGTATTCGCGCCCGGCGTAACGCTGCCCCGCTGGCACCCGCAATCTCTGGTACTCCTCATTGACCAGCGAGACGCCGAAGGACACCATCACCGACTGCGTGATGTCGATATACGGTTTTGAGATAAGCTCCCCGACAATCTCAATCTCTACGTCTTGCGCTGCATACGGCGCAGCCTGCAAAAGTGCCGTTAGAAACTGGGAGCTGACATCCCCGCGCAGGCGGCAACGCCCGCCAGGAAGGCCGCCGCCGCGCACCCGGACCGGCGGGCAGCCGTGGCCGTTCAAGCATTCGGCATCCACGCCAAGTGTCAGCAGTGCCCCGACTAAATCCCGAATAGGCCGCTCCCGCATCCGCGCGACGCCGTCCAGAACGACATCCGCCCCTGACGGCGCGAAACATGCCGCCGCCGTCAAAAACCGCACGGTCGTTCCTGAATTGCCGATAAAAAGCGGCTTGCTCGGCGTGTTAAATCGCCCCCCGCGTCCGGCAACGACAAAATCCCGCTCGGGCGTTTCTTCAATGCCGACGCCCATCTCGCGCAGGGCCGACGCCATGTACCACGTGTCTTCCGAATGCAGCGGCGCGACAAGGCGGCTTTCGCCGTCTGCCAGCGCGGCCAGCAGCAGGGCACGGTTCGTGACGCTTTTCGAGCCGGGCAGCCGCACGGACGCCGTTACTGGTCCATTGGTTGGGAAAAGCGTGATCTGTGGAGGGTAAGCGTAGTCTGCCGCCATACCATCATTCTAGCATAGCCGGGAAGGGTTGTCAATGAGAACTCCGCCCGCCTTGCTTCGTAACAAGTTACTTCGCAGGGTCCCTCCCCGAAGCGGAGAGGGGGAGAGCAAGAGGCGACTGAGCTATCCGAAACTCCTCGTCCTCCCGCTTCGGGAGGATCCCTGCGAAGTAACTTGTTACGAAGCAAGGAGGTGGGTTCCGGCTCCCCAAAATTGGGGTGGGGTTACTCCGCCGCCACTTGAAACGCATCCCGCCACAGCGTAAACCGCGCCGGGGCAGGGGGACAGCGCACGACTTCGACCACGTCAAAGCGGCAGTTTACGTCGTCCAAGTCATGCTTTGCGAGATACGCCAGCGCCAGCCGCGTGAGCTGTGCCTGCTTGCGGGCATGAACCGCCTCGGCAGGGGTCCCTTGATTGCCCGCCGCCACCCGCCGCGTCTTGACCTCGCAGAAGACCAAATACTCGCCGTCCCAGGCAATCACATCAATCTCGCCCCGCGCCATGCCGCCGAGAGGCCGCACATTCGTATCCACGATGCGGTAGCCGCGCGTCTCCAAAAACGCCACCGTCTCCGCTTCCCCGCGCGACCCCATCGTTTTCCGCGCATCGGTCATGGAGATTACCTGAAAAGAGGAACCCGGCACTGAAGTGCCGGGCTACTGTTGAATGAAAGTCGCTCCGCGACTAAATGCCAATAGTTACAGGCTGTTCTTGCGTCCGCGAAGGCGGACATTCTGCACTTCAAAAGCCCGGCACTTCCAGTGCTGGGGTCTGTTTCAGCCACCTCTAAATCACCTTCGCCGCCGCTCCTGCGGCAACTGACTGGGAAGCACCTGAAAATGGAGGATATTCCAAAGCATCAAGAATAACTCACCATCTATTGCAATGCTTTGTTTCAGTCGCGAACGGCCCCTGTAGATCTCTATAACCAACGTTTTCTGTAGTCCCGGCCCCTGGGTTATCTCCGAAAGCTCATAGCGGTAGAAGCCAGGCTTCGTCGTTCTGAAAGGATGCTTGCCCGATATCTCCTGCAACAATCTAGCGGTTCCTATAGAAATTGGTGTAGAGACCTGCTCGGCGGCGGTTCCGTCCAAAATTGTCATCTCGGCAGTATACACGCCTTCGAGATGTTGCACCTCATTAAACTCGATGCGTACCAAGCCGTTTACTCCTTCGACCGTTTCTCCGACGGCCTGCGCCGCCAGTCCGGGGGAAGTAGCTGCTCTAGGGTGTCGTCTATGGTGATGATGCCTTGCAGGCAGCCGTCGCTGTTGACGACGGGGAGGGCGAGGAGCTTGTAGCGCTCGAACTTGTGGGCGACTTCTTCCACAGTGGCGTCTAAGAGGACGCTGCGGACTTTGGGGCGCATGAACGCGGCAATGCGGGTTTCGGGCTGGGCGACGATGAGGTCGCGGAGGGTGATGACGCCGACGAGTTTTTCTTCGGTGTCTATGACGTAGACATAGTAGGTAATTTCGGCTTCGGGTTCCAGCGCCCGGAGCTGTTCAATCGTCTGCTGGGCGGTCATTTCTTGGGAAATGGCGACATATTCATTGGTCATCAGGCCGCCGGCGGTCGCGTCGTGGTATTCCAGCAGTTCTTGGACATCTTCACGGTCTTCGGCGTCCATACGGCCGAGAAGCTGGTCGCGGTGGGCTTTGTCCATGTCGCCGAGAACGTCGGCGGCTTCATCGGCGGGCATTTCTTCGAGAATATCGGCGGCAAGCTCGGCGTCAAGCTGCTGCAAGGCCGACACCTGCACGGCGTCGTCGGCTTCGGCCAGCGCGTCGGCGGCGGTTTCTAAGTCTAAGCCTTCCAGAATGTCCCGGCGGTGGGCCGGGTCCATTTGGTTGAGAATGTCGCCGATGTCGGCGGGATGGAGCTTGGCGATTTTCTCATGGGAGACTTTGAGTTTTAACGGCTCCCCGGCGTTGTGGGTCGGCAGCGACTCGACATCGTTCCAGGCAATCAGGGTGTCGGAAGCCGCGCCGAGGTGCAGGGCGCGGCTGACGCTGTTCAAGACGCGGTCCAGTCCCATGCGCCGCAGGAGGCCACGCACGCCGGGGTCCACACCAATCAGTGCCAGCCGTCCGCTGGGCAGAGTTTGGAGCCGAATGTCGTTGACGCGGACGACGCGGTAGTCGTGAACGTCTACGATCTGCTTGTCTAAGACATCGCGAACCAGTGAGAAGTCTTGAGCGTGGATTTGGTAGGGCTGGATTTGCGTGACCGGGCGGCTGAGGCGGAACTCGCGCCCGTCGGCGGATACCGAAAGGCCATCCCACGGGACGAACAGCGCTCCGTCTTCGGTCTTGACCTGGTAAGCGGCGACCAGTGGCAGCGGCTCGCCGGGGGTCACGACCACTTCGGTCAGCTTGCCGAACCGCTCGCCGTCAGTGTCGTCTACGGTCTTGCCGATGAGTTGTGTGAGGTATTCCATCAGGCAAATTATACCTCAACGGCAAAAGATAAGAGACCTACCACTCTGTGAAGCAGGGTGGTAGGTCATTTCACGGCAATGACCGCTTTAACCTGGGACGAGGCGGGCGGGAAACAGGACTGGGCATCGCAGCCCTGGAAGTTTACTGTCCCGGACAACGGGACCATGCCGGGTTTCGCGGCGGGCGTCACCGTGAACGGAATCGAAACCGTTACCAGGCCGGTATAAACCAGCAGCGGCTTTGGGGAGTACGACAGCTTCATCAGTTTAGGCGCGGGGTAACGCACGGTGCCGAACTGGATGCCCGGCATGGGCTGGGGCGTGAAAATAGTCGGGATGTACGCCGGGTCGTTGGGCTTGTTCGCGTTGACATGATATTTTGCGCCGACGCTCAAAGTCACAATCAATATCCCCTTGCCGCCGCGCGAAATGGCTGCCGGCTGGACGGAGGCATGGGCCGTGGCGACTTTGGACGCGCCGAACTGGGCGTATGTGGTCAGAGGAGTAGCAAGAGCCGCGAGCGCCAGCGGCAGAATGAGTTTGTTCATAGCGTCAATAACTGTTTTACGCGGCGGGAAAGTTCCTTTTGAAACTTTCCACCCGCTATGGCGTACTGCTTCTGAAGGCGGCTGGGAACAGGCGCAAAAAGAGGAGGCAGCAATGACAATCGGGGACGTGCTGGCAGTTATGGCGACAATCGGGACCGTCGGCGTGGCCTGGACGGCGACTCTTCTGCTGTTTACGCTGGCGTTCCCGGCGCGAACGGCGGCAGCGGCGGCGAAACTGACGGCTGCGCCCGGCGCGTGTTTCGGCCGAGGGCTGGCCGTGGTCGCCGCCGCCGGTCTGCTGGCTTTGCTCTGCTGGCACGCGCCCGCCGGGCCAGTGAAGCTGCTGGCCGGGCTGATTGCCGGCGGGATCGGGCTGGCCGCCGCGCTCGGCAGCGCCGGGGCCGTGCGGCTGCTGGCGGAGCGAATCAATACCCCGGCCCCGCCGACATTCGGCGGCGTGACACGCGCGGCGATTTTGTATGTCCTCGCCGGGTTCCTGCCGGTGCTGGGCTGGTTTGTTCTGGTCCCCGCCGCTTTGCTGCTGTCGGTCGGCAGCGCGGCGTCCGTGATGCTGCCGCGCCGTGCGGCCCGGCCTGCCCGCGTTGAGAGCGAGGCGGCAGCATGAAAACGACCCGCCGCTCTTTGCTGGCAGGAACCGCCGCTGTGCTGGCGGCAGGGGCGCTTTCCGGCTGCGAGACACTGGAACAGCGGTTCACCCACCTGCGTCTGCCGGCGGACGCGCTGCTGCCTTCGGGCTTCACGCACACGGCCCCGGCGGTGCGCCTGCTGAACCGGGCGGCTTACGGGCCGTGTCCCGGAGACGCCGCACGGGTGACGGAAATGGGGCTGGCAGCGTATGTCGAGGAGCAGCTCCGCCCGGAAACGCTGGCCGAAGACCAGGTTCTGACCCTGCGGCTTGGCGCTCTCGCCGACACGCTGACACCCGACCCCGGCCTGCTGTTTGACCAGGACGATAACCAGCTTGTGTCGGCCCTGCGTCAAGCCGCGCTTCTGCGGGCGGTCTACAGCCGCCGGCAGCTTCAGGAGCGCATGGCGGAGTTCTGGACTGATCACTTCAATATCTACGCATTCAAGGGGCAAAGCGCCCAGCTCAAAGTCGTAGATGACCACGATGTTATCCGAACCCACGCTTTGGGCCGGTTTCGGGACCTGCTCGGCGCATCCGCCCGGTCCGCCGCCATGCTGGGCTATTTGGACAATTCGGCGAACCGCAAAGGCGTCCCCAACGAGAACTATGCCCGCGAGCTGATGGAGCTGCACACGCTGGGCGTTCACGGCGGCTATTCCCAGCGTGACGTGCAGGAGGTCGCCCGCTGCCTCACGGGCTGGACTTCGGAGAAGCACTGGCACCGAGGCCGGTTCCGGTTTGACCCGGCGCTGCATGACGACGGCGCAAAGCGGATTCTAGGGGAAACGCTCCTCAGCGGCGGCGGTGTCCGTGACGGCGAGCGTGTTCTGGACATTCTGGCCGCGCATCCGGCGACCGCCGCCCACTTATCGCGCAAGCTCTGCCGGCATTTTCTCGGCGAAGAAAACGAGACCCAAATCTCGCACCTGGCGGGCGTTTATGTGAAGACGCAGGGCGACATCAAAGCCGTGCTGCGGGCGCTGCTGACGGAAGCCAACCTCGCCGGCGCCCCGCCCATTCTCAAACGGCCTTTTGATTACACCGTGAGCGCCCTCCGAGTTTTCAACGGCGATACCGACGGCGGGATGGCCGTCCAGGAGCATCTGGCCCGGATGGGCCAGCCGCTGTTCGCCTGGCCGATGCCGGACGGCTTCCCGGACACGCCTGCTGCCTGGACCGGCACGCTCATTCCGCGCTGGAACTTCGCGCTGGCACTGGCCGGCGGGAACTTGGAGAACACGACCCTTGATACGGCGGCCCTAGCGGAGGCCGGGCGAAAAGCCGGGCTGAGTGCCCTTGACACGCTGCTGGAGCTGGCGTTCTCCTGCCCCGCCGACCATCCTGCGGTCGCTGAACTGCGTCAAAGCCTCACTGAAACGCAGCCGCTTCGGGAGTATGCGGCGCTGCTCTTAATGTCGCCGCAATTCCAGTGGCGCTAAACTGCGATATGTGAAAGGACAAAAACAATGCAGACGACGCGGCGGGGATTATTTGCGCTTGGTGCCCTTTCGGCGCTCGGCTGGGCCGGACGAAGCCCGGCGCTGGGCAGTGTCACCGTGCGCCCGCACTCACACGGCCCGCTGGGAGACACGCTGGTCTCAATCTTCCTGCGCGGGGGCGTAGACGGCCTCAGCCTCGTTGTCCCGCACGGCGACGACGATTACTACCGGCTCAGGCCGACGCTGGCGCTGGCTCGTCCCAATGAGCGCGGGGCGAGCGCAGCGGACCGGGCGCTGGATTTGGACGGCTTTTTCGGCCTGCATCCGGCGCTGGCCCCTTTACTGCCTTTGCAGCAAGCCGGGCAGCTTGCGGTGGTCCACGCCTGCGGGTCGGGGGATCAGACACGGTCCCACTTTGAGGCGATGGCGACGATGGAGCGCGGGGTAGCCGCCGAAACCGGCCCGGCGTCCGGCTGGCTCGCGCGGCATCTGGAAACCGCGCCGTGGAATAATCCGTCGCCCCTGCGGGCGGTCGCACTCGGCGCGATCCTGCCGCAGTCCCTGCGCGGCGTGAGCGGGACCACGACCCTCAACAGTGTCGCCGACCTGCGCTTGCAGTCGCCGTTCGGCGGCGGGCCGGAGCGCTTCGAGGCGGCTCTCGCCGCGCTGTACGGGAAAGACGCGCTGGCGGACGCCGGGGAGGAAGCGCTGGCCGTGTTGAAAATGCTGGACAAGCTGCCGCCGGAGAACGCCCACATTGGTCATTACCCTGATGACGATCTCAGCGCCGGCCTGCATCAAGTCGCGCTGCTGATGAAAAGCGGGGTGGGCTTGGAAGCCGCCTGCCTTGACCACAGCGGGTATGATACCCATGTGGCGCAGGGAACAGGTCAAGGCTATCTGGCCGGCCGGCTCCAAAGACTCGCATTAGGTTTGGCGGCATTTGCGTCCGACATCGGGCCGCAGCAGTGGCGGCGGACAACGGTGGTCGTGATGTCCGAGTTCGGACGGCGGGTGGCGGAAAACGGCGGTCTCGGCACCGATCATGGCCGCGCCGGCGCGATGCTGGTTCTGGGCGGTCATGTGTCGGGCGGGCGAGTGTACGGCCAATGGCCGGGCCTCGGCGCAGGCCAGCTTGACGGACCAGGAGACCTCAAAGTGACGACGGATTACCGGGCCGTGCTGGCAGAGATCATCGGCAAGCGCCTCAAAAACCCAAACGCAGCGGCAATCTTTCCGGGGATGACGCCGGCAGAAATCGGTCTGGTTCATGTTTGAGCTTGTGTCTCCACTTGCGCCCTCGCGTATGGCAATTTGGAAGAAAAAAACGCTGGACGCGGACAGCGATGAGTCGCTTGCGGCGCGGGTTCGCGCGTCCGGCGACCGGGCCGCGTTTGCACGGCTGGTGACGCGCTACCGAGGGCGGGTGGTCGCGCTGGCCCGGCGGATGCTGGCAGGCCGGAGCGCAGACGAGGCGGAAGACGTAGCCCAGGAAACGTTTTTGGCCGCCTACGAAAAACGCGCCTGCTACGGGCTGGGCCTGCCGTTCCGGCCCTGGCTGTACCGGATCGCGATCAACCGCTGCCTGGACCGGCTCCGGGCCGAAGCGCGGCACGGGATCATGCTGAACTGGGATGCAGTCGCGGAGCCTCCGGCGGCGGCGGACGCAGACCCGCTGAGCGTCCTGCTGACGGACGAAGGCGAGCGGCGACTGGAAGCGGCGGTCGCCGACCTGCCGCCGAAGCTGCGGGCCGTCTTTCTGCTGCGGCATTTGGACGACTTGTCCTATGAAGACATCGGCACGGCCACGGGAGTCCCGACGTCCACCGTCAAGACACATCTCTTTCGCGCCCGCGCCCTTCTTCGCGCGGTGCTTTCGGAGTATTTACAGCCATGACCTGCGACAGCGCAAGAATTCTGCTCCAAAGCAGCTTCGACCGGGCGCTGCCGCCCCAAGAGCGCACGGCCCTGAACACGCATTTGCAAGGCTGCGCCGCCTGCCGCACGGAGCAGGACGCCCAGCGGCGGCTGGCGCGGCTGACGGGCTGCTGGGCCGCGCGTGCGGTGGAGCTGTCCGATCCCGGTGAAGACTTCACAGTGCAGGTGCTTTCGCGCTTGGAGCGCCCGGCGCACTGGGAGCGCTCGGCCTCGTCGCGCCTGCGGGCATGGCTGCCGCTGGCGGCGCTTCTGCTTTTGCTGGGACTGCTGCCGCTTGTTCCCGGCGTGCACAGTCTGCGGGTGGGCCTGCCGATGCCGTCCCTCCTGGCGGTTCCCGGCTGGCTGGACGCGAACATGACGGCGCTGCCCGGCGCGGCCCGCGCGGCGCTTTGGCTCCCGCAGGCCACTTCCGTGCCGTCTTGGACCACGCTGGCTCTGTTCGGCGTTCTCCTGCTGAACGCCGGTTTTTATGCTCATGCCCGGCAAAGGAGCGCGTCATAAACGCTGCCGACCCTCTGCGCTTGTTTCTCATCGGCCCGCTGCTGACGCTGTTTTTGACGGGGTGCGCGGCTGTGCTGATGCTTGCGGCGCTGCTGGGGGGACGGAGTGACGCGCTGGCGCGGCTGGGGATGCGGGCGGCGGGGCGGCTGGAAGCCGCCCGGACAATCCCGCTGCTGTGGGGGCTTGCGGCGGGCCTGCTGATATTCTTGCTGGCGGCGGCGCTGTTTAAGACGCACATGCTGGCCTTGCTGGGAGCGCTTGTGCTGGTGTCAGGCTTTGGTCTCGCGGGCCTCGGCCTCCTGGCTGCCGCGCTGTCGACGGGGACGCGGCTTTCGGACGCCTTCGCGCTGCCGGACGGAGACACCGTTGGCACCCTGCGCCTCGGCCTGTGGACTTTGGGCCTCGCCACCGCCGTGCCGGTGGCCGGCTGGCTGCTGGCCCTGCTTGCGCTGGCCTCCGGGATGGGCGCAGTTTTGGAGACGCTCGTTATGCGGCCACCCTCAGAGAACAGCGACTAACCCCTCTCGTAATCCATTCCCTAAGCCATCCCAAACAGTGCTTTTGCCGTGGCCGTTGTGGCAGCGGCGACTTCTTCGGTCGTCAGCGACTTGGCGGCGGCGACGGTTTCCGCGATGGCGGGCAGGTACGACGGCTCGTTGCGGCGTCCACGCTTGAACTGCGGGGCTAAATAGGGGCAGTCCGTTTCCAATATCAGCCGGTTCAGGGGAGCGTAAGCGATTGCGGCACGGATGACGTCAGACTTCTTAAACGTCGCGACCCCGCCGATGCCGAGGTAACAGCCCGCATCCAAACATTTCTGGGCGTCTTCGGCGTCGCCGGTGAAGCAGTGCATCACAATAGGCGCGGGTGTCCCGGACGCTTTCAAGAGCGCCAGAACATCCGCGAGGGCATCCCGGTTGTGGATAATCAGCGGTAGTGGGTGATTAGGACGCAGCGAGAGGGCAAGCGCGATCTGCGCGTTGAACACTTCCTGCTGACGCGCTCGCGGTACGGTATCCCAGTGGTAGTCCAATCCGATCTCGCCGTAAGCCGTCATTTTGTCGGGGTGAGCTGCAAATAGCGCAGCGGTTTCCGCCGAAGCGTCTGCGCCCCACTCGTCCGCCGCTTCCGGGTGAATGCCGATGGCGGCATAAACGGCAGCGTTCCCCACAGCAAGTTCTGCCGCCCGGCGGCTGCTTTTCAAGTCGTAACCCACACACAAGAATAGCCCGACGCCTGCGGCGACAGCACGGTCCCGCGCTTCGGCCCAGTCGTCCGCAAAGTCCTCATGGTTCAAGTGGCAGTGCGTGTCTATCAGTTCAATGCTCATAAGAGAGAGTATGGCATCATAAGAACTTTATGACACGCGCGGCGCTTCTCTTTGTGCTATACTGTCACAAATCTTTCCACTTCAGCAAACGGGAGACAAAAACGCACTTGGCGCTTGTACGGCCTGCTTCAGCACATTCTTCTTCGGCAGCGCTTGATTTCCTGCGCGGCCCGGCTCGCTGCGACCGGCGCACGAAAGCTCTGATCAAACGGCTGAAGCCCGGCGACATCGCGGTCATTGACCATGCCGATCTTGACGGTCTGGCGGCCCGCGCTCTGGCCGATGCCCGCGTCGCCGCCGTGGTCAACGCCCAGCCGTTCATCAGCGGCAAGTACCCAAACCGGGGGCCGTCGGTGCTGGCTGCCGCCCAAATCCCGCTGTTCCAGTTGTCCGGCCCCGCCCAGTTTACGCACCTGCGGGACGGCGCAGCACTGTCGGTGGACGCCGCCGGTGGGCTGTGCCAGAGCGAGGCGTTTGTTGATGCGTTGACACTTTGGGACGAGGCCAAGATCGCCGAAGCGACGGCAGCCGCGCGAGCCAATCTGGGAGCTGAGCTGGAAAAATTCGCCCGGAACACGCTGCAATACCTCGATGCCGACAAAGACCTGCTGCTGGACCCGACCGATGTTCCAGCGCTGCGCCGGGTGAAGCTGTCGGGCCGTCACGCATTGGTGGTGGTCCGGGGCGAAGGCTACAAAGAAGACCTGGCGCTGATGCGCGGCTATTTGACCGACTACAAGCCGGTGCTGATTGCCGTGGACGGTGCGGCGGACGCTTTGATCGAACTCGGCCACCGCCCGGACATCATTCTTGGCGACATGGACAGTGTTTCCGACGGTGCCCTGCGCTCCGGGGCGCAGATTATCGTCCATGCCTACAAGAACGGCTCTGCGCCGGGCCTGGACCGGGTGAAAGCTCTGGGACTGATGGCAGACTTGTTTGCCGTGCCGGGTACTAGTGAGGACGCCGCGCTGCTTCTCGCGTATGAGCACGGAGCCGATCTGATTGTCGCACTGGGAACGCACTCCAACTTGGAAGACTTTCTCGACAAAGGCCGGGCGGGCATGGCGAGTACCTACCTGGTGCGGCTGAAAGTCGGGCCTCGATTGATTGACGCGCGGGGCGTATTTAAGCTGTACCAGCCGCGCCCGCCGTTCATTGCCCATGTCGCCCTGCTGCTGTCGTTTTTGTTTGCGGTTGTTGTGCTTCTGCGATTTTCGCCGATGTGGGAAAATCTCGCGGCTCTGATACGCATTTGGTGGCGTCTTCATGCTTGACGCTCGTTATCATCTCTTTTACTCTATCGCCATTTTTCTAATGCTCGGCTTTGGCATCTTAATCGGAGCCTCGTACTATGGCCCAGTGCAGATGAGCCAGCAGCGGGCCATCGTCGAGAAACTGGCGGCGCAGACCAACACTGTCGTTCAGGAGCGAGACCAAGCGAAAGGACGGCTTGCGGACGACGAGCAGGCGCTGTCCTCTCTCCGGCCGGCACTGGTGCGCGGCAAGCTGGCAGGCAAAAAAGTAATGCTGATCCAGACCGGCGATTATGCCGATGCCACTCAGGCGGCGAACCAGTCGCTGGAAGACGCCGGCGCGACGGTCACAGCGACAGTGGTACTGACCGGACGCTGGGGTAGTTTGACCGCCCGGCAGCGAGCTATGTTGCCGTCGGCCTCATCCGACCCGGCAGCGCAGGACAAGACACTGCTGGCGTCGCTGGCATCGGCGCTTGTGTTAGGAACGGCAGCGCCCCCGCTCGGTACTGGGCCGGCCATGCCAGCCATGCTTCAGGGAGAGGGGCTGCTCACCGTCTCTGGCGACCTGTCTCAGCCCTGCACGCTGTTCGTACTCGTTGGCGGCAGCAGCGCCGATACGCCGGGCACGGCGGAAGATGCGGCGCTCCTCGCCGGGTTCCAGAATCTTGCAAACCCTGTTACGGTGGTCGGCTGCGAGCCGTACTTGGCGGCATCGTCTTCAGTTCCGGCCTATCAATCCGCTGGAATCGCGACCGTGGACTGCGTGGATTTGCCGCTGGGCCAGATTGCTTTGCCATTTGCTCTGCGCGGGGAGACCGGTGACTACGGCCTCAAGCCGACCGCCAAGCTGCGGCTTCCCGACTCGCTCGGAGGCACGCCTGCCCCATGAGCGGAGTCTTGCGTGTCTGCGCGTTGGTGCCGGCCTACAACGAAGCCGAGAGGATTGGCCTGACGATCGCGTCACTGCGGGCGCGGCCTGAGATTGATGAGGTCGTCATGATAGATGACGGCTCTTCCGACCGTACGGCAGACATCGCCCGCGCTTCAGGCATGGCGCGTGTGCTGACAAGCCAGAATGGCGGCAAGGGGGCGGCCCTGACGGCGGCGTATGCCGCCGCCCGCAGCGGGGCAGACATCTTTCTGCTTTTAGACGCCGATCTTGGCGCGTCTGCCGGAGAAGCCGTCAAGCTGCTCCCGCCCATTTTGGCAGGCGATGCCGACATGACAATCGGCCTGCTGCCGCCTGACCCGGCATTTGCCGCGACGGGCCAGTCCGGCGGGCACGGCTTTGTTGTCCGGCTGGCACGGCAGGGAATCGAGCGCCGCACCCAAAAAGTGTTCCAGCAGCCGCTGTCGGGCCAGCGGGCTGTCCGCAAGTCGGTCTTGGAGGCTCTCGGCGGTCGGTTCGCTCCGGGCTTTGGCGTGGAAGTGGATTTGACCATTCGCGCCCTTGAGGCTGGGTTCCAGGTGGTAGAAGTCGAAACCGAGTTCCGGCACCATGTCACCGGCGGCGACTGGTCGAGCCTAAAGCACCGCGCCCGGCAGTTCCGGGACGTAGCCCGGATCGTGTTCCGTTAGTACCTCACCTGGGCGCGGAGCGGCCGGGTGAGGTCTTCTACAAACGAGTTCTTATGTCACTTCAAGCCAAAACTTATCTGAACCTGCTGGCAGGCGCACTCGCCGGCTTTCTTGCCTGGACGCTCACCGACCTCACGGGCTGGTTTGCTGACGTGTTCCAGCCGAACCATGTTCTGCGGCTGGGGTTGTTCTCGAACTTCAAGTTTCTGCTGTACGGCATTATCTTTGGCCTGCTGCTCGGCTTGCTGCTCGCGCTGGTGGACTCGCTTGCGCTGGACCGGCGGCGGCAGACTCAGGCGCTTGGGATCGGTGCGGCGGCAGGGGCAGTCGCCGGCTGGCTCGGCCTTGGCGTCGGGCAGATCGTTTATGGTCTGATTTATAACTCGACGGGGCTGCGAGCCGACGAGTCGCCGCACAATCCCGGACAGTTTCTCGTGCTTGTCATCGGGCGGGCGCTTGGTTATGCCCTGATCGGCGGGATTGTCGGGGCGGCGCAGGGGATCGGCAGCCGCTCGGCGGTGATCGCCCGTCAAGGGGCATTCGGCGGGTTTGTCGGCGGGTTCCTTGGTGGCACCGTGTTCCAAATTTTGAGCGGTCTAGAGTTTCCGTCCGCACTCAGCCGGCTGCTTGCGCTGATGGCGACCGGGGCGCTGGCCGGGTTCTTTGTCGGGCTGGTCCAGAACTTATTCAAGCAGGCATGGGTTCGGGTAGTCTTGGGCCGGAACGAAGGCAAAGAATATCTCATTGCAAAGCCGGTGACAACCATCGGGCGCTCGGAGCTAGCCGACATTGGCCTGTTCGGTGACCCAAGCATCGCGCCGACACATGCGGCGATTGAGTCGCTCCCCGCCCAGAACCGTCACCGGCTGCGGGCCGTGATGGAGGCCAATAAGCGCGGCCAAGAGTACGCACCGCCGCTGGTCAATGGGCAGCCGGTTTCAGGCGAGCAATGGCTGGTGGACGGCGACACGATCCAAGTCGGCAAGCGGACACTGCTGTTCTCAGAAAAAGCGACCCGCAAAGGTGCGGCGTCTGCCGCGCGGCCGGGTCCGGCCTTGCCGCAGGAGGGCGCACGGCCAGCAACGCGGTATGTCGGCGAAGAATTGTCCGACGCGTTCCCTTCCAGCCGCCCGCCGCTGACGACTCCTGCCGATGTGGTCGCGCAGATGGGTGCGGCTCCAGTGCCCAGCAGCGTGGGCGAAGCGACCGTGCTGACCGGGCCGGGCTTCGGCGGACTCGGAACGCGGCTGGTTGCCGTGTCGGGACCCTACACCGGCCAGTCATTTCCGCTGTCGCACGTTCCGGCGACGATTGGCCGGGCGGCGGAGCGGGATATTCCCTTGCCCGCCGACACCTCGGTCTCACGCTCCCACGCGCGGGTGACTTACGCCGACGGACGCCACTTCATTGCCGATGACGGCTCTTCCAACGGCACCTTTGTTAATGGCGGCCGCATCTCCGACCCGCGCCTTTTGTCATCGGGCGACACGATCAGCTTGGCGGAAACGGTGTTTCGCTACGAATAAGTTTTGTTGCGAATAAGTTTTGCGGCGAGTGACAGCGGGGATAGGGAAGCATGGATTACAACTTACTCGGACGGTCGGGCTTCAAGGTCCCGGCTCTTTCCTTCGGCACCGGCACCTTTGGCGGGCGCGGCAAGTTCTTCGAAGCCTGGGGGAGCAGCGATGCAGAGGAAGCGACGCGGCTGGTGGATGTCTGCCTGGACGCCGGACTGACATTATTCGACAGCGCGGATGTCTATTCCGGTGGCTTGGCGGAAGAAATACTCGGCAAAGCCATTGCCGGACGTCGGGATTCGGTGCTGATCTCGACCAAAGCAACATTTACGATGGGGGATGGTCCAAACGACGTCGGCTCGTCCCGCTTTCATCTGATCAAGTCAGTCGAGGCGTCTCTGCGCCGCCTCGGCACAGACTATATTGACTTGTTTCAGCTTCATGCGTTCGATGCCCAGACACCGATTGAGGAAACGCTCGGCACATTAGACAACTTAGTCAAAGCAGGCAAGATTCGGTATATTGGCTGCTCGAACTTTTCCGGCTGGCATTTGATGAAGTCATTGGCCGTATCCGAAAAGTACGGGCTGGCCCGCTACGTCGCGCACCAAGCCTACTATTCACTGATTGGCCGTGAATATGAGTGGGAGCTGATGCCGCTCGGCATTGACCAGGGCGTTGGCGCGATGGTCTGGAGTCCGCTAGGGTGGGGCCGCTTGACCGGACGCATCCGCCGAGGGCAGCCGCTGCCAGAAAACAGCCGCCTGCAAACCACGGCAGACGCTGGCCCACCGGTCTCTGATGAATATGTTTACGCGGTCGTAGACGCACTGGATGCGGTGGCTGCCGAGGTTGAAAAGACCGTGCCGCAGGTAGCCCTGAACTGGCTGCTTCAGCGGCCCACCGTGAGCAGCGTCATCATTGGCGCTCGCAATGAAGAGCAGCTTCGGCAGAATCTGGGCGCGGTCGGCTGGAACCTGACCCCGGAGCAGGTCGCGCGGCTGGACAAAGCGAGCGCCGTGACGCGCATCTATCCTTACTGGCACCAAGATGGCTTCGACCGCAATCCGTTTCCGACTTCTTAAATCAGCCTAGCCGCAGGCTGTCCAAAAACTCTAGGCTTTTCAGGTCACGCTCTAGCCGAAAGCGGAGGGAGCGGCGGAGGGCGAGGCGGGCTTGGTCGAGGCTTTTGGGACCGGCGGCGGGCAGGGCGGGAAGAGCATCACTGCCGGCGGGGCCGAGGGCTTCGAGCGTGAGCAGGAGGCGCAGGGCGCCGAGGCCGAGGAGGCTGTGGTCACTGTTTGCTTCCGGGTGGGCGTGGAAGGGACACAGAGCACCGCCAAAGGAAGCGGAAAGGGCGAAAAGGTCGTCGCGGGTAAACGCGCCGGGCAGGGGAGCATGGCACACGGCGCATTCAGACAAGTTCGGAGCATAGCCGAGGTCGCCGAGAAGCTGGATCTCAAACCAGCGGGCGGACAGCTCCGGCACAGACAGTGTCTGAACTTGAAGCAGAGCGTTATAAAAGAGGTCGTAGAGGATAGGATTTGGGGCGTGGTCTTCCACCGAGTGTTCGACCAAGTCGGCCAAATAAAGGCCGTGGGCAAGGCGAACTAAATCTTTGCGAAGGGCGGAGAACGACTCCTGCACTTCGACCTGGGTCACAATTTCGAGTGACTTGCCAGACGCGAGGCCAAAGCGGGTGCAGGTGAGGACTTCGGTAGCCCCGGACAGCCGCGAGACAGCTTTGCGGGCACCCTTGGCGATGGCAGAAAAGCGGCCTATTCCCGGTGAGTACAGCGTGAGAATGTTGTCAGTTTCGCCGAAGAAACGGCGATGCAGGACAATCGCGTCGGTCGTGTAGGCAGGCATGGCGGTCAGTCCTGCGGGCGGTAAGCGTCATAGAGGGCCGCGCCGGACGACGTGCCGATCCGGTTGGCCCCGGCATCGAGCATTTGCAGTGCCGTCTCTACGGTCTTGATGCCGCCGGAGGCTTTGATACCGATGGTGGACGTACCGACGGCCCGGCGGATGCGCCGGATGTCGTCGGCGGTTGCGCCGCCGCCTGCCGTGCCGGTGGATGTTTTGACAAAGTCAGCGCCCGCTTCCTGCACCAAGCGGCTGGCTATGTCGATTTCTTCCGGGCTGAGGTAGCACGTCTCGATAATCACTTTGAGCAGTGCCGACCCGCGTACGGCGTCGGCAACCCCGCGTAAGTCTTCAAGAACGTACTCTAAATCGTCGGATTTGAACCGAGCAAGGTTCATCACCACGTCAATCTCCAAGGCGCCGTTTGCAAGGGCGTTCTTTGTCTCGTAGACCTTCGCCAGCCGTGTGTTGGCACCAAACGGAAATGATACGACGGTACAGACTTTCACATCCGTGCCGCTGAGGGCGCGGGCCGCCGCGCCGACCCAGCAAGGCAGAATGCAGACGGCAGCGAAGTGCCGCGCTGCGCTCTCCTCGCAGAGGACATGAACTTCGTCCCGTGTGCTGGTAGGCCGCAGAAGCGTGTTGTCTATCGTTTTGGCAAACTGTTCGCGCGTGTACATTTACTCCGCTCCCCGGTGCGTCGCTGCTTTCCAGGACGAGACCAAGCGCATGAGGTCTTGACTTTGCTTTGGGTCATCTTTCGATGTAAACAAAAAGTCCACCAACGCACTGCCGATGACTGCCCCGTCGGCGATTTCCAGCACCTGCGTGACGTGTTCCGGGCGGGAAACGCCGAAGCCGACGCACAGTGGCTTGTCGGTGGCGGCGCGGATGCGGGTCAGAAGCGCGGCAAGGGCCGGGTCCATCTCTGCCCGCGTGCCGGTGACACCGGTGCGGGAAACGCAGTAGACAAACCCCGTTGTGTTTTTGGCAATCAGGGCGATGCGCTCCGGCGTGGACGTGGGGGCGACGAGAAAAATGGTGGCGAGACCGGCAGCTTCCGACGCCGTCTTCCACGGCCCGGCTTCTTCCGGCGGCAGGTCGGTTAAGATGGTGCCGTCGGCCCCGGCATCGGCAAAGGCTTGGGCGAAGCGGGTTAGGCCGTAGCGCAGGGCCAAGTTGTACGAGGTCATCAGCACAATCGGCACGTCGGTCAGCGCCCGGCTGTCGCGCACCATCTGAAGCACGGTATCGGGCGTGATGCCACTGTCCAGCGAGCGCTGGGACGACGCCTGAATAATCGGGCCGTCAGCCAGCGGGTCGGAGTAGGGGATGCCGAGTTCCACCACGTCCGCCCCGGCCTGCGCCAGCGCGGCCACAAGCGCAGGCGTCTCCGTGGGATGCGGGTCGCCTGCCGTGATGAAGGTCACGAGTGCGCCTTCATAGGCCGCTTTGAGGCGGGCGAATGTTTGGTCAAGGAGGTTTGTCACTACTGCTCCTTACTCACCCGCTTAGTGACATTGGTGCGCCGCAACAGCTTCGCGAGAGCAGGGACAGCTAAGAAAAGCGTTAAGCATATCAGCCCGAAGCGGTGCGCCGATAGGTGAGTAGCTAGAAGCCAGAGGAGGGCGCTGACAGCGACGGAGGCCAGGACGATTTTGAACATCGGCGTCCAAGCATCAACTATGCCTTTCTGCTGTTCGGATGGCTGGTCTGACGGAGACCAGATCAGACGAAGCGAAATAAGCAGCGAAAGGCTCAGGAGAGAAAGAAACAACGCCACTGACGACATAATCATCGGGAACTGCATCATAGCAGCCCCAGCCGGACGGCGACCGAGTCTACGTCTTTGTCGCCGCGTCCCGACAAACAGACAATGACATTCTGCTCCGGCGACATTTGGGGGGCCATCTTGCGAAGGTGGGCAAACGCATGGGCCGTCTCTAAGGCCGGGATGATGCCCTCCGTGCGCGAAGTCCACTGGAAAGCGTCTAAGGCTTCCTCGTCCGTAATGGAAACATACTCGGCGCGTCCGATCTCCTTGAAGAAGGCGTGTTCCGGGCCGACGCCGGGGTAATCCAGGCCCGCCGAGATGGAATGCGTCTCAATCACCTGGCCGTAGTCGTCCTGCAAGACATACGACGACGAGCCGTGCAGGACGCCTTTCGAGCCTGCGGTCAAAGTCGCCGCGTGCTTCTTCGTGTGAACGCCATCGCCGGCGGCTTCGACCCCAATAAGCCGAACTTCGGCATCGCGGACAAACGGGTAGAAAATGCCCATCGCATTCGAGCCGCCGCCGACACACGCGAGAACGGCGTCGGGCAGGCCGCCGGTTTCTTCGAGTATCTGCTGCCGGGCTTCAATACCAATCACGCTCTGAAAATCCCGCACCATGGTCGGATACGGATGCGGCCCGGCGACCGTGCCGATGATATAGTGCGTATTGTGGACGTTCGTGACCCAGTCCCGCATGGCTTCGTTCAGGGCATCTTTCAGCGTTTTAGTCCCCGACGACACAGGCCGGACTTCCGCCCCTAAGAGCTTCATGCGGACGACGTTCAGCGCCTGCCGCTTCACATCTTCCTCGCCCATGTAGACAATGCACTCGTAGCCGAACTGAGCGCAGGCGGTCGCGGTCGCGACCCCATGCTGCCCCGCCCCGGTCTCGGCGATGATGCGCGGCTTGTTCATGCGCTTCGCCAGCAAAATCTGCCCCAAAGCATTGTTGATTTTGTGCGCTCCGGTATGCGCCAAATCCTCGCGCTTCAGCCAGATTTTCGCCCCGCCCAGCTCGCGGGTCATGTTCTCCGCATAGAACAGCGGGGTCGCCCGCCCGACATAGTTTTTGGCGTAGTAGTCAAACTCTGTCTGGAACGCTGGATCGGCCTTTGCTTTTGCATAGGCTGCCGTCAGCTCGTCGAGCGCCGGAATAATCGTTTCCGGCACAAACCGGCCGCCGAACTCCCCGCCGAACCGCCCCTGCGCGTCCGCGACAAATTGGTCCGGGACCGTTCCTACCGAGTTCGTTTCTGTAAATTCGCGCACTGCGCCTGTCATGGTCATTGAGAAGCACTTCCTTCTAAATCGTGCAGTCATTGTAGCACTGTGCGTGGAAAGAAGTCAACGGGAGACCCAGGATTGAAATCCTGGGCTGAGGAGCCTTCGGCTGGCTGTCCTGCGGACAGAAGAGTGGGGTTCGAAGCGACTACTCGGTCTCTTCCCAGGTAGGCCAAGTTGTTTGTTCAGCGTGATGCTGTCTTTGATTCTGCACATACGGAATGACTTTATCAAGATGGCTGCGGCTCAGGCTGAACACGCTGTAGCCTTCCTGCCAGCCGAAATAAGGGAGAAGATTTTTGCCGATAAGCTCAGAAGCAGCAAACCGGGATGAAACGCCTTTGACTTGCTTCATCAGGTAGGAAGTGCTGAGGTGGGCGGGGATTTGCACCACTAAATGCACATGGTCGGTCAGCCCGCCGAATGTGAGAACGACTGCGCCTAGCCGTTCGGCCTCAGACTGAACACAGCGATGGACGCGCCGCTCTATCTCCGGCGTCAGCAGCGGGTCACGCTGTCGTGTTGCCCAGACCAGATGCAGATAAATCTCTTTGTGATAATGGCTCATTTTCGCCCTCCTTAGCGCCACGCACCGCCCAGCATAGCTGAACAGCCTCCGGCTGATTGTCCTGTGGACAAGAGACTGCACCCCAAATGCAATTCTTCTCTTTTGTCCGCAGGACAATCAGCCGGAGGCTGTTCAGCCCAGGATTTCAATCCTGGGTTTCCTTAATGATCGCTTGCATAAACCGTGCCAACCAAGCATACTTAGCAGAAAATGGCGGATTATCCTTGCGCGAGGTCCCATTCGCGCACGGCGCGGATGAAGGCTCTTATCTTGGCGTGGTCTTTGACGCCGGGAGAGTCTTCGACGCCGGAGGCAACGTCTACGGCGTAAGGATGGACGGCTTCGAGAGCGTCTTTGACGTTTTCGGGGGTCAGGCCACCGGAGAGAATGATGGGGAGGTCGGTCAAGGCTTTGGCGCGGACGGCGAGGGACCAATCGAAAGTTTCGCCGGAGCCGCCGAGTTTAGTCTTGTGGTAGGCGTCGAGTAGAATTGCGCCGACCGGGTCGGGATAGGCGGCGATCTCGGCTAAACTGGTCTCGCCGCGCATACGGAACGCCCGGATGCGCCACTGAGCGCCGCGCCGGAAGCGGGATTTGTCGGTGGTGTCTTCATAATGCTGGACATACTCGGCCAAATACTCTTCGGCGTCTTCGGGCCGGTGGGCGACGACGACGCGCTTGACGAACAGGGGCAGGGCAGCGGAGATTTCGTGGTAGACTTCCGGCGGCAGGTAGCGGGGGGAGCCGGGAACGGCGATGAAGCCGAGGGCGTCCGCCCCGGCGTCTGCCGCCGCCAGCGCGTCCAGGCCGCTTGCGATTCCGCAAATCTTGATACGTGTTACAGTTTCCACTCTTTCTGAATCCTCTGTCGAGGTTCGGGTTTGTGATGACGGGGATGCGGACCCCTGGGATACGCCTGTCTAATTATACCCCGCTGGTTTAGCGACTACCAACCGCTGTAAGTTCGACGCCGTCAGGGAAAAAATGTTCAGCGCATCTTTGAACATTTCCTGCACTTCATTATCACGCTCTTCAAGCCGCAGACAGAACAAGTTTACATCCGGGACTCCAAGCGCAGCCGCGATCTGCGTGACTCGGTCTTTCCGCTAGGCAGTTAGCAATAAGCGAAGAGGACGGCTTCGGACGTATAACGTACTCCAGAGTACCCAACTCCAGGACCCACTACGGGCTTCTGGAAGTACAGGTGAAGGTAAAGAAAATAAGCCTGCCTGATCTAGAAGTTATCTCATAAATACCGACGCGGCTTTTTTGCCATAAAACTGGCCCCTGTCACCAAGCATGTTTACTCTTAAACAGGCTACGCAAAACCAGCAAAATATCACGTTCCGAAGGGGCTTTGCTATTTATGAGATGGGTTCTAGTATACCGCTTTCACTCATCGCCTGGGCCGCCATCATTACGTCCCCGAGCGGTACTGGGTCAATGGGGCTACTTTGACGTCTCTGTACCGACACAGATTTAGACCGTGTGCGTATTCCTGCTGGGTCTCGTGTCAACGCTACAGGCCTTCGACGCGCCCGTTACGTTGAGCCGAAAAATCACCATGCTCTCGCTCGAACTGAAGTGGTTTGCTATCTGGATCACTGACCAGCCCATTTGTAGTGCCCAGAGAAGGCCGCGACGTGGTATTTGAAGACAGCCCCCCAAGAACGTGGCCTCCGCTTCATGCAATTGATCCCGCATCGGTAATCCTGTTCCCGGACTGAATTGAACCATAGGATGGTTCAACAGCACATGGCTCAGTTCGTGCATCAAGCTCGACTCGCGCCGCATTGATGTGTGGTTCGGATTGATAACAATTAAGAGTGGCTTACGGCAAAGAATAGCCGCCGACCACTGGTTACTGCTTAAAAGATGTGACGTCTGTTCAGGGCTAAGGCTGGCAAACTGATCCGGTGCCATTATCTGGGCATTCAGTGTTTCCGCCAGCGTTCGCGCGGGCAGCGCCTCGAATGCTTGCAGTCCCAATCGTACGCGTTGATCTGTTGAAATGGTCTCGCAACGCCGACGGAAGGCAGAGGACAAAGAGCAAGAAGGTGTCACTTCGCCTCCAGGTCGCTGCCGCCGCTGTGAGCTAAATCACGGTAGGCGGCTTTCACCAGTGCCGCCAACGCGTTTGCCGTGGCTGGGTCTAATGTTTTATCTGCCCTGAGGTGGATCGCCATTGCCTCTGACGCATCCTCGGCCCCATGCCGTTTCTCCCCAGCGGTGTTGCCAAAAAACTCACTCGGCGGCACTCGAAGCCAGTCACAAAGCAACAAAAATGTTTCCATATCCGGCGGCTTTCCATTTTCCACACGCGACAAAGTGGAGGGGCTGATGTCGCCCGCCTCCAGGGCGGCTTCACGCAGACCTCGGGCAGCGCGTTTCGTCCGCACCATCGTCGCCAATCTTTCTGTGTCCAAATAATTTCCCATTGGACTAACTCCTTCATTTTTCGTTTCACACAATGAACATTTGTGTCTACCTTGACACAAATAACAATACATGGTATCATCTTACGTGAAACGATTGTAGCACAAATCAATCTCTGGGGCGACACTGCCGCTTCCGGTTACGGCAGCTTTTCGGGAGTAGTACCATGATGATGCAAACTCAAACGACTTTCGATATACTTGTTTCCGGGTTGGACGATTTCCTGCGGGCAGAGAAAAAGTACCCATACCCTCCTCTATTCCAGCAGGCCTGTCATTGCTTGGCTGCTACGCTTGACCCTTACCCCAAAACCATTTGTGGACTGCTGACTTTAATGGAACAACCCTTGAGAGTGTGGTGGCCCGTTGAACTGCCGGACGGCTATGACGCGGGGTCTGGACTAATCTACGAGGGCGAACTTGCGGAGGAAGCGAATCGTTACCTTTACGAGGAACTCTCCGAACGCGACGGGAGGCAGGAAGCAAAGGAAACTCTTAAGGCACGCAGAGATTTTGAGAACCGGCAGTTCAAAAGGCTGAAAGACTTGTTGCAGAGCGCGGAATACGGCGACCAAGCCCAGGGGGACTATGTTCTGCTGCGCTCTTTCCTCATTCAGCACGCGGACACGACCCGTGCAAACATCGCGGCCACTTTTGCTGGCAAGAAAATTACGCCTTCTAGTGTCGGCGAGTTGTACGAAGACTGCGGTCCGCGTGATGTATGGACCTGCGAACACTGTGGACCGCTGCGAGAACAACGCGGGCGGCTGCACGGGCTGCGTGCGAGCGTCTGTGACAATCATGGCACTGATCTTCCCCATGTACGGCGTGTCTCTGATGCCCCCGGTCGCTGCCGGGTACGAGAGGGCATTCACTGGCGGACAACGATGCCCGGCATCCCAGAGATGTCGCTCTTTCACGCTCTGGAGGCACTGCATCAAAAGCACCCTCAGCAAATTCAGTGTTTATCCCTCTGGCCTGGAATTGACCGCTACGACATCCGCTTGGAATTTGGAGATGGCAGAATTTGGGCGGTAGACGTGAAAGATCATCGTCAACCGGATAAACTCGGAAAGGACTTAAAGCCGCTCTACGGGGAGGGAAATTTATGCTATGACGAAGCCTTCTATGTGTTCCCTACGCGCCGTATCCTCGCACATCCTAACTATATCAAGACCGTCCGTGAAAATCTTGTCTCTCTTCCGACCAACCACCGACTGATCAGTGATACTGATTTTCAAAGCCGGGTTTACGCCGAGGCAAAACGTTTACAAAAGAAAGGGAAATCGCGTAAATGAGCCGCATCACTTTGTTCGAACCGCCGCCAGACTTCATGGCCTGCGTGAATGATCTTGGGCATGACTTGGGTGAGGGGGAACGAGGGCGCGATTTGGCAAGGCTTCTGCTGCACGTAGAGCTAGGCTTCTCGCTCATGGAACGGCTGCGCTTCGATGACGAGCCTGTCACGGCGGCCTGGGCGGTTCTGAGCGGGATGCCGCTACGTCATCCGCGCCTTCAGTCCCTTGATGCAGCGGATCGCCGCGCCGTTGCCAACGCCCGGCAGATTGTTCCGTATTCTTCCCGCTTTGCCTGGCTGGAGGCGGTTCGCTCCTACTTTCGCTTACCTGCACGTTTCCGGCAGTATCGGCTGGATGAGCGGCTTTCGCCTGCCGATATTGACCAAGTAATCTTGAGCGCCATCAGGGTCAAGGCTAGAGACCAGATCAGAGACTATCTTTATGAGCGGTGTCTAGGCGATCCACTGGAGTTTCACCGCCGCCCTGGGCTGCCGCCGGTGCGGGCCGGAATGCAATACGAGTTCACGGCCAAACTGGCAGAAAATCCGAAAGAGCATATTGTCTCCATCAAATTCGATCCGCAGCAGCTTGACGTTCAGCCGCCGCTCCCGGTCCTGTTCAACGGGCCGCGCCTGCGCGGACCTTTTGTGCTTGATTTTTCGAAGTTAAGGGCCGTCGCACTGTTTCTGGACGGGCGCGAGCAGGCGCTCGTGCGCCGAGGATGCTGGGACGCGGCGGCTCTCGGTGACTGGGTGGGGCGACTGAATAAGATCGCGCTTTATCCCATACAGAAAGAGGGGTTTCTCGGCCCCGTCAACCCGGAGGTGCTGGTACTGGATGGCTTTTACCATCTTGCGGGCATGGTCGCCTCGGGAAAATCAACGCTATCGCTTCTGATAGCGGCACAGATCGTTCAAGATCGGCTAGAGGATCGCCTGACGCTGGTTGTCAGCGACGCTCAGTCAGCGATCCGCTGGGCCAACCTAATCAACTGGTGGTTTCTGGAAGACCCGGAAAGCGATGTACCGGTCGCTGTGCCGCTCTTGGGCCGCTCCTCCCGTGACAAGCACCTGCGGGACTTTCACGCCTCGCAGGATTATTTAGACTATCAACGCCGTGAACAACCCCACTGGGGGGAGCGGTGGCTGGGTACTGCCTGCGCCCTTCAAGGTTTGATTTCTGCGCGAGATATTGCCGAAATGGGAGGGCAGACCATTATTCCAGGGCGCGAACCGTGTCAGTCGATCAAGAAAATGGCGTCGGATCAGCGGCGCGGGAAGGGCGCGTCATATCTCTGTCCTTATTTCGCCCGGTGTCCCTCACAGCAGGTGTACCGAGACATCCCGTTGGCTCGCGTCTGGATCACGACACCGGGCGGGATGGCACTCGGAAGTCTGCCAAGGCATCTCGATCAGCGGGCTATCCATTTTGGTGAGATGGTCTATGAACAGTCAAGTCTCGTCATCTTTGATGAAGCCGACACCGTGGTCAACTGGTTTGACAACGTTTATGCTGAAGAGGTCAAACTCACCGGCGGGGAAAAAGGCATCTTCGACAGTCTCGGCGTTCATACTGAGGTGTTCTCGCGGGGAGAGCGCGTCCCTTTCGCGGGAACGCAGCGGTGGGCTGGTGCGGAACGCGGCTCGCAAACAGCAATTACTGCTTTGCTGACGCTGTTAGACAAGCGCGAGGGGCAGCCCGCACTACGTGACTGGGTCGTGCGCGGCTACTTCACGCCCAATACGCTGCTCTTTAGGCTCGCCCGACGTATCGCAGGACTAGAGGAATTCGATCCAACGGGAACGACGGCAGAGCAGGTTAAGACCAACAAAGAGAGGACTCAACCCATTCTGAGTTGTTTCGAGGCCCTTTTTGGAGATGGTGATCCTTTGCTGCTGGAGGCCGCCGAAGAAACCTCCCCCGAATATAGCCTCTCGCTCCTAATGCGCGACATCAACGTCGTCGGCAACAGCGCCTTCGACGACCGCATCCACCAGAACTGTCGGCAGTGGATTGTCAAGAATTTCCCCGACACCGAGCATTGGCAGCAAGGAAAGCGGGAAGAACGCGTGCGTTCCGGGCGGAAGAACAATCCCGACCCCGTGGACACGCTGGCGACGTTGGCCTATCGTTTACAATTCGCGCTGACCGTCGCGCTTCTGGATCGACACACGCGCATCGTGTTCTACGAATGGCATAACCGCCCTTCCTCTGTCGAGGACGAAAGGCAGCCACACCGCGGAATGCCTGCGGCCCTGCTCGATGTTCTGCCTCTGCCCCCCACGGGTCGTCAGTTCGGAACCTACTACTCACGGGGTGTCAGCGCCAATCCAGACGATGAGGGTGGGGGCGACAATTCACTCTCTCTTTTCGCTTACACAAACATCGGACGCTGCTATGTGCTAAACTTTCATCGGCTGTTGACGGATTATGATGGGCAGTCCGGCCCCGTTGTCCTCGCTCTTTCCGGCACTTCCTACCTGCCCGACTCCACACGCTTTCATGTCGGCAAGCCGCACGGCGTCCTGACGCCCGATCCGAACGCGGGACGTGCCATCGCCAGCAGCCGCTTCCAATTTCTGCCGCAGTATTCCACTGACGGCAATGAAATCCGCATTTCTGGTGTGCCGGAAACTCAAAAACCTGAAATGTTCGCCCAGATAGTAAGGGCGCTGGTCGGCAGGGGCGGCAGCGGCCCGCTGGGGCGGAAACTGGAGGACCTGCGCGATTTGGCCCTGAGTGATCCTATCCTTTGGCAGGACCGGGAGCGGCTGCTGCTGTTGGTCAATTCTTATGATCAAGCGAAGTGGGCGGCAAGAGAGATGCGAAAACTCTGGCCGAGTCTCAGCGGACAGATTTACCATCTGGAGCGCACCGGGCAGGACGGCCAGCGCGATGAAGCCATAGTCAATACTGAAATGAGTAAAATGGGGCTACATCGAACCGATATTGAATCTTTCTCTCAAACTGGCGGGAAAATCCTAATCGCCCCCATGAATGCCATCGGACGCGGGCACAACATCCTCAACAATAATAGGAAGGCAGCGTTTGGCGCAGTATATTTTCTGACGCGTCCGTATCCCCACCCGCACGATACCCAAGCCATTGCCCAGGAAGTTAATCGGCGTGCGCTTGATTGGGTCGAGGATGAAAATTTTCCTGCTTGGCAGGAAGGTGACGGGGTTTTGGGAAGGGCGGAGGCGGTCCGCAGGCTGGCCGCTGGTTACTGGCGGTCTGCAGAGCAACGGACCTACTACAAAACACTGCGTCCAGAGAAAGAACTGGGAATGGACCCGCGTAAAGACCTCGCCGCGACAACCGCAGGCTTGATCATACAAGCCGTTGGGCGTTTAGTGCGCGGCGGCGTACCATTTTACGCCGCCTTTGTGGATGCGGCTTGGGGGCCAAACAATGCGAAGAGACCCTCGGAAGAGGAAGGTCCAGAAGAGCCGGACACGCCCGAAACAAGCCTTCTGGCGGCGATCATCGAACTTCTCTGCGAAGATTACGCGGACAAAGAAAGGGACCCCATCGGCCACGCGCTTTATGCCCCACTGGCGGATGCCCTTGCAACCATCGAGAACTTTTCTTGGCAGCCCATCGGCAAGCGAAAGGACAAAAACATTTGAAGACTTCCGTGAAATTCTCCCCCGTAGCATTGCCCGCTCGCATGAGCCTTATACCGTCCGCGTTTGATGGCATGGAGGTCGCTGTCTTTGAATTCCCCTACGAGACCGCATTCGCCGCATTTATGGGAAGTCTGAAATCTATTCTGCGTAAAGACCGCTTAGAGCAGTGGCGGTACCCGCCCTACCGCCTTCTTAACAGCGCCCTCATCGCGTGCGCTCCGACGCTCGTCCACGGCTTTGAAAAATGTGGAAACACATTTTCTCCGGGACGCCGCGCACTCGCGGTTGGCAAACCTAAGCACGACGAATCTGGGCTGGTCATCGGTTCCACGCTTGAGTATCCCTCCGAGCAGCAGATCGCCGTCCTGATCCGGCTCTGGGCCTATCAGTGGGGACAAACAAATTGGCTGAAGAAACTGATCGAGACTGAGGCGCAGAGCGCTTGGCAGAACTTACAGGCTGCACTCGCCGAGCCACCACAGAAGCACTGGCGTAAGATCAGCCCAGAAACGCTTGTTGCCGATCTTTATGCTGAGAACGGTCTGGCGTTCAGCGCGATTCCGAGCCTGCTGGCAACGCTGCTGCATGGCGAAGTGTCCGTCATTGGGGAGCAGGGGCGGCAGGTCCGATGGCGCAAGGCGCAGGATAAGCCGAACCGCCTGTGCGTCGTGAGCGACCCTCAAAACATTTCGTTTCTGCGCGAAAGCCAGTTCGGTCCCAAAGAGGCATCGGGCTTTTTCTCCTATAAGCTGGTATTCCAACTGCAAACCCAGGCAGGCCGGGCGGAGCCGTGGGTCCATGTTTTCCTCCGGTGTCAGCGTTATGCACATCTGAAGCTGACGCGGAACACTCGGGGAAATGATGTCACTATCATGGCTGGGATGAACCAATCACGGATGGCGGGGTGGGTTTCCGATACGACGCTGGTGCGCCTGAAAGCCAGTAAGCACGTTTATAAAGGGCGACACATCACCCCAGAATGGATTGACAGCCTCTCAAACCTGCTGACCGAGTTCGGTGCCCGCAAGCTGGCCGATCCCGCTGAAATTTATACAGCCCCCGACACGTTCTGGGATAAAGCGAAAGCCGATGAGTATTATGTTGTTCACACCGAAGGCTACCACTACGGCAGAAGCAAGCACCCCGTTATGACCGGGTTTGGTCTCGCAGAGCGCAGCGAAGTCATCGAAAAGACGTGCTGCGGGGTCTTGGCAGGCGTTCTGAAACCCGACATCCATTTCCTGCCGGATGCTGCTTTGTTTAGTCAGGCGACTTTACCGTACGCCCTGTGGAACATCGACGATCTTTCGCGGCGTCCTGCTCTGCCCAGCGCAAAGACCGCTAGATGGCGTGGACAAACAGAAGAAGCCCGCCGTGCATTCCAAGAGGCGACGGACCGGGATCGTCGGGCTGCGCTTCAGCCTCTTCCGGCAGAGGCGGTCCGCAAGGCTTTGCACGGCCTGCCACTGGTAATCGCGCTGCTGTATCGGACTGGCGGGACACGGGATGCGCTGATTGACCAGATTCGTCAGGCGTTTCTCCTGAACGAAGGCGATCTGCTGCCCTCAAACGTCATCGTAATTGATAAACCGATACTGGACGGAAACCTTTGCCTGCCACTGGACTCCGGCAAGATGAGTCCTGCTGAACGGGATAAACACCAGTCACAATGGGAAGATGGCTTCGAGAAATCCTGGGATGCCCAGATGCGGAGGGCGCGAACTGAGAAGTTATCGGGGTGGCGCTCCTTACTTCAGGAAACCTTTAGCGATTTCGCGCCAGGGGCGGTCTGTCGAGCCGCGCTGATTGAACTGCCGGAACCGCCGGAACAAAAGAAAAACGCGGAGGTGACGTTTCATGAAAGCCAAGACATTAAGGGCGTCGTGCGGGAGGCGTGCGTCCGTGAAGGCGTTCTCTCGCAGATGCTCCGTCGGGCGGAGTATCAACATGATCGGAAGACCGGGCTAATCGTCCTCCCTGCCGCCGATAAGGGGCGTATCAAAAACGTGGTGCAGGAGATTGTCACACGCCAGATCGGCGCACTCTACGGCCCGCCATCCGAGATTTATCCTATTACAGGTGTCCCTGAGCCGCTCGCCTCAGAACTCGACATTATCGCATTTTGTCATAGGGAGACTCAATCAGGCGTCAAGTACGCATTGGCGGTTCGGCTGCGTGCCTCGGGCGAGATGGACGTGTTGCTGCCGGAAGAAGACCCGCGATGGCGTCCCTACTCGGAAGCGGGGCCAGCCGTCGGCAAAATCTTTGCGGAGGGACGAAAGGATGTTTTCAACCGTAAGATCGAAAAAGAATGTCCCATCCGCCTTTCGCCAGCCCATCTATGTGCTTTTGTGGAACGGACGCTGGTGGAGCATCTGGAACGTCCGACTGTGGCCGTCATTGAGGCCGAGAATTGGCGTTCCGCATGGAAACAACTCCAAAATCCCAAACTGGCGGCGCGTCTTGATGGGTTGTTGTTCGGTAACGGGCTGGACTCCTATCATCGAGATGATCCACAGTTAAATCTACTGATTGCGGTGGTTCGACTCAGAACCGGCGATGAAGCGCCCCAATATGTCACCAATCGAGAAACCTGGCTGTCCGACGGCTCTTCGGCCCCCTCCCGTGATTTCTTTCGGCTTTCTGGCTTCGTGGATCATACGACGCGGGATGTGTTCCACTACTTCTCGGTTGGAAGACTTCCCGACACCATCAAGCGACCTCAGGACGTCAAGGGGCAGGAAGACCCCTACAAAATCGAAACGGGCGGCGGTATCGCCTTCAAACACCAGCAAATGGTAGAAATATTACCCTTCTTCGTGCGCCCCGACTTTCAGTCGGAAGAAGGCCTTAAGACTATCTGCCGGGTGCCGCACTATCTTCGGGCCTCACCTGCTTGGGGGATGGGTAACATCGCCTTGCCGTATCCGATGCACCTCGGAGAGAAGATCATTGAAGATCATCTTTGCATTCTTGGCCTCGACGCTTGATGGAGACAGCAACACCGAACTAGCAGTAGCTCAAGCAAGGGACATTAAGCTGTCCGGGAAACCCATCGAAATATATAGCCTTAGAGGACTACGGAAAGCAGTAACCCAAAAAGGATACAGCGGACGCCTTGCCGTCTGGAACCCCACCGCTTCCAGGCATCCTTTTTGGGTATCACGCCGAGATACTGCCGACGCTGATGGAAAGCCGAACGGCGGCTTTGTCTACTTTATCCAGTGGAATGGCGAAAGCTACGAGGAAGTTTGGAAGAGCAACCAGATAGGCGACCAGGTCATTGATATGCAGGTTTGCGACCCCAAAGGAGAAGGCAAAACCGGCCTGGTCATACTCAGCAGGCAGGACAAGAACTATTTCCTGACAAAAATTGTGCTGGCAAAATAACGGAGACGGTTCCTTCGAGGTTCCGTCCCGTTAAGCCAGTGCTGACTTTTTGAGTTGGCGCTGGTGCCTACTCATCAAGCAGCGCAAAAAACTGCCACACTTTCATTCCGAGCGCATTTGCGACTCGTTTCATGGTCCCGATGCTGATCGTGGACTGCCCGCGCTCCATCTGACCCACTGACCGCTCCGATAAGTCACTCTCCTCTGCGAGCCATTCCTGTGACCGCCGCTTTTCGCGGCGCAAACGTCTTACCTGTTCTCCCACGCGCTCCGCGAAAGCCTTCCTGTCAATTTCTTCATCCACAGAACGATTTTAATTGAGATGAACGGAAATAACCAGGAAGTAAACTTCCCTTTTTGACGGAAATGTGCTAAACTTCAGGTGTGATTTTCATTGAAGGGCTTGTGGCGGGGTTGGCATAAGATGATCGACCGGAAGAAAATGAAATTGAGTGTAGTCTACACCCTAGAATGTACAGCCGAACAAACAGCCGCACTCCATGCGACCGTTGAACATTTCCGTCGTGCGGTTCAATTTGTCGCAGATTATGCTTTTGCCAATCAAATTTTCCTCACACATGAATTACAGCGTAAAATATACACTACGCTTCGGCGTGACTTTGCTTTGCCAGCGCAAATGGCTATATACGCCATCAGCCAAGCCGTTCATGCCTGTCGGGATGTAGCCCGCGATCAGCGCCGACCCGTGCCGCCGCAAATTGGCGACGACATCAACATGATTTATGATCACAGAATAATGTCTCTCAAAGGAGTTTCAAAGGTGTCGCTCCGATGTCTTACATCACGCGAACTGATTGCTTCCGACCCACTCTTTGTGATGTACGGCTTCAGCCTCGTCTCCCCCCGCAGCTTGGGCCAAGGCGAACTGTTCATCCTTGACGGCAATTTTTATTTTGCGCTCACAGTCGCCTCAGGGCACTTTTCACCCGATTGCCTTTTCGCTCTCGCCCAGGACATGGTCAATTTCGTAGAAGCATGGTCGGAAATGCCCGCCGAAGCCCAGAGCAGACGCGATGTTCCTGCGCTCTACCGGGCGGTTCAGCGTGAAAACCCACAAAATGTGATGGATGCGGTCTTTGCAGCCGCCGGGCGTGAAGCGCCAGTTTTGCAAAGGATGACAAATTACAGCGCCCCGGACGTGAATTGATTGTTTTCTGATTTCAATGACTGACACGATGAAAAATGATAATGATTTTCTCGGCGTTTTGAACCTAGCGGCGGAATTGCAGTGCGGTCATGGCATCCTGCGCCGGTACGCGGAAGCGAAAGGGGTCTCTGACCTCATGGGCGGCGTTCCAATGACGGGGAAATTGGGGCTGCGTTATCCTGCAGCGTCCCTGAACCGTTGGCGTCAACTCATGGAGTTACATCGCCGCCGTGCAGTAACGCCACAGACCGCGGCTGCTGTCTTACAAATTCTTTGGGATAATAATCTTCCTGAAACACGCTCAAACGATACTTGCGAAAGTTATGGTGCAGACCTGGCTCGGATCGCGGCTGCGGTTGAGCGCATTGCCGTGGTGCAGGAGCAGATATTAGCAAGAGAGCAAGACAGGAAGAAAAAGAAAAAAGGCTGATCACGCCTCACACCGGGGTGCTGCTGGAAGTGCAAATCTAGTGGAAATGCAAGTAGGGGAGGTAAGCTGGCTAAATACTTTGCCCCAGAGGACTTCAATCGATTTCCTGCATCAGTGATGCTTTGTCCCCTTTTCATCCCCCGAGTCCTTTTCAACAATCTTCCGTATGCGCCCCTCGTCTGCTCCACGGCAAAAATCGCTGCAAGGGCGGACATGAAACAGCAGAAGAGTCAGTACGCGCCAACGATTTCTTGGTTCTCAAATTTATTCTTCAAACAAACATCCAGCAGGAATTTTCTTGCCTCTTGACGAACTAGCGGGAATGTCAATCTCCACGCCCACGTCTGCCCCAGTGACACACGGCACATTCTCCGGGCACGAGACGTTCGTCTTCCGCTATGGCTGGCTCAAAAAGGGGCTGGATGGGCTGGCGGAACGCCCCGATATTTTTTCCACTGATGAAGCTGTAGCCCGCCTTGGTGTGGGCAAGAACATGGTGCGTGCCATCCGGCACTGGTGCTTGGCAACTGGCCTGCTCGCAGACGAGGACGGGCGACGCGGTGGCCTTGTTCCGACAGAGTTCGGGAAGTTTTTGTTGGGAGAAGCTGACCCATACTTGGAGCGCGACGGCTCTTTGTGGCTCTTGCACTGGCGATTGGCAACAAATGCTCGGCGTGCCACGACCTGGTACTGGGCGTTCAATGTGCAACGCGAAACCGAGTGGACTCGTGAAACACTACAATCCCGGCTGACACAGTGGGCAGAGGGGCAGGGGTGGACGCGGCTTGCATCGTCATCGCTTAAGGCAGATGTATCGTGCTTCGTGCGCTCTTACGTTCCCGGACGGCGCGGCCCAGCTTCCACACCAGAAGAAACATTAGACTGTCCCCTTGCGACGCTTGGCCTGATTACGGAAGTAGAAGGCGATAAGCGGTATCGTTTCAACTCCCGACCTAAGCCGACGCTGCCAACAAGCGTGTTTGTTTACGCCCTGCTCGACTTCTGGAACCACCGCCGAGCGGAAGCATCCACGTTGGCATTAAGGGATATAACCTACGGGGCAGGCAGTCCGGGCCGGATTTTCCGGTTGGATGAGGACGGTGTCCTTTTCTACTTGGACGACTTGGCAAAATTGACGGACGGACGGTTGTCGTTTTCCGACACGGCTCTGCTTCGGCAGGCGACGCGGCGTGAACGCGTGGACGAGATGGAGTTTTTGCGTGATTATTACGTCGGATGAACATCAGATGATCCAGGAAGATGGGGCTTTGCCGCTGTCAGACTTAGTGGCGGTGCGGCCACGCTTCCTTCGGTCAGTTAATCTTGAAAAAGATTTCTATTCGCCTGATGCTTTGGCTGGTTATGTGCCAACGCCCAGTGCGCTCACGGCTCTGGCGCGGATTGCGGCAGGGGTTCAATCTCCGACGCAACGGGCTTGGAGTATCACCGGACCGTATGGCACCGGAAAGTCTGCGTTTGCACTGTTGCTGACCAAAATGCTTTCCCCTTCGCCTGTTGGCGATCCGTCCTGGCGTCAGAGCATTACTGCGCCTCTCTTTGAAGCCGATGCGGACGGTTTTTGGCCCGTTCTGGTCACTGGGGGCCGTGCACCGCTGGGCAAGTCCCTCCTGCGCGGCCTCCAGAATGCGATGGATCGGCTGCCGACGGAAGATGTACACTTGGAAGGATCAGGTCAGTCCAACGATGTGCAAAGTTTATTCCCGGAATGGGAATTGAAGACTGTTTCTTCAGAGGCGACAGGGCGTGAGGTCGCACAGGCTTACGAAGCGGCGGCGAGGGCTGTCCGAGAGCGAGTTCCGCACTGCCGGGGCCTGCTGGTCGTGATTGACGAACTTGGCAAGTTCTTGGAATACGCGGCCCTGCACCCAGAAGACGGGGATGTTCAGGCGCTTCAAGAAATTGCAGAAAGCGCCGTTCGCAGCACGAGTGCGCCGCTCATGGTTGTGACCGTGCTGCATCAAGCGTTTGACCAGTACGCGCACCGGTTGCCAGGAACGCAGCAGGCAGAATGGCGCAAGGTTCAGGGACGGTTTGGCGACATCGCCTTCGGAGATGCTTCCGAGGACGCCGTTCGACTGGTGGCAGGTGCTATTGCCAGCGAGCCTCTGCCTTCTGCCGCCGCAGAGTGGTTGATTGATACTTTCAAGCACTGGAGCAAAACTTCTCGCGATCTGCACCTTCAGCCGCCGACGCTTTCCGGCGGAGAGTGGGATGCAGCCTTGCGCGACTCCTACCCACTGCATCCGCTGGCACTGCTGACGCTACCCTACGTCTTCCGGCGCTTCGGCCAAAATGAGCGTTCCTTGTTTGGATTTCTTGCGTCGGCGGAGCCGCATGGATTCGCTGACTTTCTGGCACGCCAGGCTCTGTTGCCCGATAGCATTCCAAACCTCCGCGTCAGCGACATCTACGATTATATTGTCAGCGCCCTCGGCATTCATCTCTCTGGTCACGCGCAGGCCGGTCGCTTGTGGCTAGTGACGCAGGACGCTTTGCAGCGATGCGAAGGCAAGCCGCCGGTATGGGCGGCGCTGATTAAGACGATTGGCCTGCTGCACGCGCTCGGCGATACAGCACGGCTTCCGGCATCCCGTGAAATTCTGCGGTTTGCCTGCGACGATTTCCCGGCGGACGAAATCGATGCAGCTTTGGTTCAGATGCAGTCCGCGACTTATATCACCTACCGACATTTCAAGGCTGCCTACCGCCCCTACGAGGGCAGTGACATCGATATTGAAGCGCGTCTGCGGGAAGCACGTGCGGAGATTTCGCTTGAGATTGACCCGGTGCAGACAGCCCAGCGTCTACCCCCCACATTACCGCTCGTGGCCCGCCGCCACTCCTACGAAACGGGAACTCTTCGCTTCTTTGAAGTGCGTGCTTGCCGTCCGGTGGATTTAGAAGGTGACTTATCCCGGCCTGCCGATGCTGATGGCTTACTGCTGTTGTGCCTTGCTCCTGATGCCACAACCTTCCGCACTGCGGAGCACACCGCCAAACTGCGCCTGTCAGACCGCCCGGAAGTAGTTGTTTGCCTGGCACGAGAAACCGATGCCCTACGGGATGCTGCCGGGCAAGTGGAAAGTCTGCTCCGAGTGGATGCGGAAACGCCGGAACTGCTTCTCGACAACGTAGCCCGGCGCGAAGTGGATGAGCGTCTTTTGGAAGCGACCTCAGTGCTTCAATCTGAGTGGGACGCGCTGTTGCGGCATCAGCGCAGCGCGGAGACTATTTGGCTGTGGCAGGGCGAGGCGGTCAATGATAGCGGTTTGCAGCCGCTGCTGTCTCGTGCGTGTGACACCGCGTACCCGTCTGCGCCCTCGATCAAGAACGAGTTGATCAACCGTCGCCAGTTGTCGTCCACCGCAGCTTCCGCCCGGCGGGAACTCATCACGGCCATGCTGACACGCGCTCCCGATGCGCGTTTGGGCATTGAAGGCTGGCCGCCCGAAGCGAGTATGTACGTCTCTGTGCTGGAAGAAACTGGATTACATCGACCAATATCGGACTTCCCCGGTGAAAAAGTGTGGAAGTTTTCCCCGCCGCCTGATCCTGGCTCTCCGCTTGCTCGCGTTTGGACAGAGATTGAAGAGTTCTTGTTCAGCGGCGAACTGAGGCCGAGGCCGCTGACCGATTTGCAAATCCGTTTGACACGCCCGCCGTTCGGCTTGGCTGACGGCGTTATCCCGGTGCTGCTGTGCTGCGTCCTGCTGTGTCATGCCGACGAAGTCCTGATCTACGAAGAGGAGCGATTCGTCACTCAACTTGACGCGGCTACGTTCGAACGCATGATCAAGCGTCCCGAAGACTACGCTTTGCAGGGCTGCAAAGTAATCGGGGAGCGGCAGGCGGTTGTCGAACGATTCGGTCGCGGCTTGTTTAAGAATGGCGAAGAGCCAACGCTAGTCAACGTGGTTCGCACACTGTTCCGTCTTTTCGCTCGGTTACCGGAATACACAGTCAAGACACGCCAACTGCCTGCGGATGCCCGCGCTCTGCGGGACCTTTTTAAGCAGGCCCGTGGGCCGGAGCAGCTTCTGTTTGTGGATTTGCCGGTCCTGCTCGAGTGCCGACCATTCGCACCGGAGGAAGCAGACCCGGAGAACGTCACTGCCTTCTTCATCCGGTGGAACACGGCGCTAAGCACCATAACTACAGCATATGAGGCCCTGCTGGACCGTATTGAGGCTGCTCTCGCTGCCGCATTTGGATCGTCGAACTGGATGGACCTGCGTACTCGTTCGGCTCGGCTCGGCGCGTATCTCAGCGAGCCAAAGCTGACCGCCTTCGTGCAACGTGCTTCCGACGAAACACTTGAGCGCAGCAAGTGGCTGGAGTCTATCGCCGCCGTTGTGACTGGACGCCCACCTTTCGCGTGGACCGACGCCGAAGAAAAGCGGTTCGCCCCACAGCTTCAACCCCTCGCCGCCGCCTTCGCTCATTCGGAGCTACTTGCATTTGAGAGAGAAAGACAGGCGGGTACTAGAGAGGCTGGGGAGGGCGTTGGCTTTCGCCTTGCGATCACTCATGACACAGGCGAGGAACATGAAAGCCTAGTTATTCTTTCTAAAGCTGAAAACGTGGAAGTAGACGAACTTGTAGAGCAAATGTTTGGTCATTTTAATGCTACAATGGAGAAGCACTCACACGAAACCCGGCTGGCCGTCATTGGTCAAGTCATGCAGAAAATTATGCGAGAAAAACATCATGTTTAACGACACCGCCGCAACCGATACCGTTCATGTAATGGGCATTTCTGGCGGCAAAGATAGTGCGGCGCTTGCCGTCTACATGAAAAACCGCGTCCCGGATATGCGGTACTTTTTTTGCGACACCGGGGACGAACTGCCGGAAACCTACGAGTATCTGACACTACTCGAAACTTACTTGGGCAAGCCCATCGTCCGGCTCAATCCAGATCGTCCTTTCTCGCATTATTTAAAGATTTACGACAACTATTTGCCCTCTCCGCGGATGCGCTGGTGTACCGCCCAGCTTAAACTCAAGCCATTTGAAGCCTGGGTCGAGACAACTTTTGGCGACCGCCCGATTAAGTCCTACGTCGCCATCCGCGCTGACGAAGACCGCGATGGTTACCTGTCTCACAAGCCGAACATCACCGCGGTGTACCCCTTCAAAGAGGATGGCTTGGTCAAAGATGATATGTTTCGTGTCTTAGATGAGGCAGGCATCGGCGTGCCGAAGTATTATGAGTGGCGCACTCGTTCCGGCTGCTACTTCTGCTTTTTTCAGCGGAAGGCTGAGTGGGTTGGTCTCAAAGAACGGCATCCTGACTTGTTCGAGAAGGCCAAAACCTTTGAAAAAAGCGAAACTGACCCGGTGACTGGAGAGACGAAAAAATATACTTGGTCGCAGAGCGAAAGTCTTTCCGAATTAGAGCAGCCTGAAAGAGTTGCTCAAATTAAGGCAGCACACGAAAAAGCCATGGCGCGGGAAGCTGCATCAAAAAAACCTGTTCGCCTTCTGGAAATGTTTGAACAGGCGCTAGATGAAGACGACGATACCTTGCCTTGCTTGATGTGCAATTTGTAGTCCTTGCTTTGGGAGAACCTGATGAAAATGATTGCGGCTGCAAATGTTGGCGATCTTCGAGAAGCGTTGAAGAACCTGCCTGATGACACTCTTGTCATGCAGGCTCGCGACGAAGAAGGCAACGGCTTTTTGCCCTTGATGCGTGTTAGTACAGGGATTTACATCCAAAAAGAAGACCTTATGTTGCCGACTAGCACCGTCGCGCTTTCGTCCGGCGATACTGACGCCGTCGTTTGCCTCTGGCCCGCCCACGACTGGCGACACGGACAGATGATCGCCGAGGCCCGGCGAAAGGCTGCTCATAGGAAATAATCTGCTAAGGTGCTTGGTAGGGGGAAAAAATGTCCTTTGTTGAACTGAATATGGATGCTAGTCGAATCTGCTACGGTCTGAGTAAAATTGGCTATACACCTGTCTCTGCTATTTGTGACATCATAGACAATTCAGTGAATGCGAAGGCGACACGCATCATTATCGAGATCGAGCCGGAGAAGAATGTCAGTGACGCCAAGAAGAACAACGTCCGTGAATACCGAATTATTGATGATGGTGTTGGAATGGATGAGCAAGGACTCCAAGACGCACTAGTTCTCGGGTCTCCCGAAGCCTACTATGCACCTGGTACTCTATCTAAATTTGGATTGGGCTTGAAGTCAGCATCATTTTCACAAGGTGAGACTCTGGATGTTATTTCGTCAAAGGGCAACGGAACACCGTTCTCGAAGTACCGCGTAAGCCTACGGGAGATCATGGCAAAAGGAAAGTACGGCGCGGAGAGGCTTGAGATCGATGTAGAAGATCAAATGCTTATCGATAAGTATCTGCCGGAGTGCCATGGAACGATCATCCGTGTTAGTGACATCCACAAGAACAATCACCCGGCAATCAAGAACACCGTTTCTGAACTCCAACAACGGATAGGCATCATTTACTATTTCTTTCTCAAAGATGTCTCTCTTACCATAACTGTAGACGGCATGGAATGTCCGGCCATTGATGTGCTTTTTAGTGAGGAGGCTGACAAGTATGGAAACTTGGATGAGAACACGTGGAATGGGCGCGAGACACGCTGGATCGAGAAACCGATCACACTACCCGTAGACAAAAAGAACGATGTTTTTGGCACAGTTGAAGTGACTCAACTGCCGCACCCACCCACCTTCGAAGCCGACGGTAAGGGAGAACAAACTAGAATTCGACGTCACTATCGCATAGATGCCAACAACTATGGCTACTATATCTACCGCAACGGTCGTTTGATCTCTTGGGCCGAACGCTTCCAAGGCCCGGATGGGCCAATCATCCCCCAAGACCAGGATTTTTATTCATTCCGTGGCCGAATTCAAATTACTTCAGACGCTGATGAAGCACTAAACATTGACGTCAAGAAGTCAGAGTTAATTCTCTCTGACGAAGCCGATAAGGCTCTGCGGGATTTTTCTGATGAATATAGAAGCAAGTCCAAGGCAGCGTGGCTAAGGGCGAAGCTGCTTATTAAACAAAAAGCTAACCAAGACCCAATTGAGGAGTCTAATCGTTTGGCTCGTCAGGCCGAACCACCTGATGAACTTCCAGGTGACTTCGATGACTCGGAAGAAGATTTTGAGCAGCAAAAAAAGCGGGAGAGCGAGATTATTGCGGGACAGGATAAGCGTTTCAACGAGGAAGCTAAAGAAGTTGCACGTGAAGCCACGCCTCCCGTAGATGCTGAGACAAACCCCGAGGAACTAGAAAAAATAAAAACTCGCGTCATTGCTGGCGATGACGCTGGCCCTGACAGCAAAATCTTTCTCGTCCGAAACGTAGAGGAATTTGCTTTATGGGAGCCATATTTTGATGCAGACCGACGCAACTGTGTCCGTATCAATCAAGATCACAGATTTGCACGCCTAATTTATTTCGCAAACGAGGACAAACCCGAACTAAAAAAGGTGCTAAATCTCTTGCTTTTGCAACTCGCTGCTGCCGAGGTTTATGTTCAAAAACACAATGATACCTTGCCCCGCGAACAGATAAAAGCAGTGTTACAAGAGTACCGCCGAGTTGCTTCCGAGTTCCTCGCTGCCCTAGCTAAGAAGGTCGGTGTCGACCTTCTCGATAGTGACGGGCGCTAAAGACTTGTGGTAACTGATCTATGACTAATGTTCTCAGATTCAACCTGGGTCGTGCTTTTGCTGGACACCGGCTGGCGTACATTTATGTTATCTTCTCCAAAGCAAATCATGTTCTTTATGTTGGTCAAACTAATCAGCGCGGAGGTCCACTCTGCCGTTTAGGGCAACATCTAAATGATGGCTCGAATGCTACTTTCCGTCAGAAGCTATTGATGCGAGACGAAAGCAGTGTGGAAGATATTGAGGACTTAGAACTTTATGCCTTTCCACTTCCCGATGAGGCTGCCTATCTATCAATAGACCGTAGCTACCGGGAAGGTGTTGAATACCTATTACAAAAGCGTCTCGAATCTGACGGGGCACGATGGAAACCGTACTTCGATGTTGTATCTGAAGTTTTTGCGCCCTCAACAACATCCCTCCCGGAGATACAAGCTCAAGCAAATCGTTTCTATAATCTTGTAGAAGTTTTTTATAACCTACCAGCCGAATAAAATGAGTCCTGTTTTCTATAGTGAGGAATTAAATGGCAGAGGCGACTAGCAACCAAGTGAACTATACTTCTGAGCAATTCGACATCGTGCCGACGCATCTTGCGGTGCAGGCCATGCGGGACAATGGCTACCGAAATGCGGCCTACGCCATCGCCGAACTTATGGACAATGCGGTGCAGGCGGGGGCGAGTGTCGTGGAATTGCTGTGCGCCGAGCGAACTGCACAATTTAATCAGCGGGTCCGTACCCGTGTGGAACAAATTGCCGTGTTGGACAATGGCTGCGGCATGGACGAGGGTACACTGCGTCTTGCAATGCAGTTTGGCAACGGCACGCGCCTGGAAAGCGGCAAGCAGGACGGCATTGGGCGCTTCGGGATGGGGCTTCCGGCGTCTAGTATCTCCCAATGTACCCGTCTGGATGTTTGGACCTGGCAGGACGGCCCGGAGAACGCGATACATACCTACCTGGACCTGAAAGAAATACAGGCGCGGCGGCAGAGCAATGTGCCTCGTCCTACTCCCGACGCCGTTCCCGAAACCTGGCGGCGCGTCGGCAACGGGTTCGGGCTGTCCGGCACGCTTGTTGTTTGGTCGGACTTGGACCGGTGCATTTGGCGCACTGCGGGAGCCATCATTGACAACTCGGAATTTGTAGTCGGGCGAATGTACCGCAAATGGCTCAACGATGGCCGTGTGAAAATACGCTTTACGGCGTTCAACTTGGCGGCGCTGACTGAGCGAGAAGGGATGGACGCTCTACCAAACGATCCTGGCTACTTAATGGACCGCACCTCTTGTCCCGCGCCTTTCAATGATACGCCGCTCTTCGAGCCGCTCAAAGATGATGACGGCCAGCCTGACATGGAAAAAGTCTTCCGCGTTGAATTTCGCGGGGAAGCGCATCCAGTGAAAGTTCGGTTTTCCCTTGCCAAACCTGCCGCCCGCGATGCGCCAAATGCGGGAGCCACGCCGTACGGCAAACACGCAAAAGGCAACGTCGGCGTTTCCATCATGCGAGCCGAGCGTGAACTGGAACTCGACCAGTCTCTTATAATTCAGTACGATCCCCGTGAGCGGTGGTGGGGCGTGGAAGTAGACTTTTCCCCGGCGCTTGATGACTTATTCGGCGTAACCAACAACAAGCAAAGCGCCCGCAATTTTGCAGACCTCGCGAAAAACGACTTGGACGTTTTGCTAAAAAACAAAACCTTGAACCAAGCCTTGGAAGAACTCCGGGACAATGAAGACCCGCGTGGACCGCTCCTTGCCATTATCAACGACATCAACAACCATATCGTGCGGATGCGGGCACAGATCAAAGACCAAACCGCTGGAGCGCGTTCTGTGGCAGCCACGTTAAAAGAGCATCTACCAGAGACAGAAGCAACGGCCCGGACGAAGCAACGCCAGGAAGCCGGTCACGTTGGGCAAAGTGACAAAGACGAAGACTTGCCTAAAAGCACCCGGATTGAAAATGCCGAACAGACCTTACGCGACTTTGGGCTGCCGACGGAAATCGTGGACACACTTGCCGCAACTATCGTTCATGACAATCTTAAATATCGATTCGTTCCAACCGATCTTGGCAGCGCCGCGTTCTTCCAAGTCAAAAACCGAGGTACAGGTTCAATTATCATCGCGCTCAACACTCAGCATCCTGTTTATGAGAGCCTGATTGAAGTTTTGGAAGAAAGCACTGTTGGTGTCTCTCCAGAAGAACTTAAGCGTCGCCTTAACGGGGCACGCGATGGTCTGAAGACTCTGCTGATCGCTTGGGCGCGTTATGAAGACGAGTTGCCCGAAGGCCAGCGCCGTCAGGCAGCCCAGAATGCCCGTGACGACTGGGGCCGTGTGGCTCGCGACTTCTTGACACAATCCGAGTAGCAACACCTGCGTCCGCTCATTGACAAGCTAAAGGTACGGAACAGAAACTCTCAACGCCTACAAGTCAGGTCGAAAACTTCCCATAATGGATAATCATTATCAGGCGTAAAATGGCTCCCGGTTTGAGACTTCGAACCGGGGACCACATTTTTTAGTGTACTTGACCTTGGGGCCTCACGGCAACCCTGTGCCGTCAAGCATTCCTGCTACCCCAGCTTCCAAAGCTGCTAGAGCGTCATCCTGCAGGTAGACGTTCACACGCAACATGACGGCGTCTTCTATACTAATTACCTCCTGCACCCGCCCTGGGAGAATCGTCAGTACCACCACGTAGGTGTCAGCATGACGATGCCGATCACGGAGCCGAGCGCGGCGGGCGTGCCTCACCCGGAGCGGTTCGCCCTGTTGCATACGCGCCATCATCTGCCCCGCCTTCTGCGCGGCGCGAACGTCGCAGGGAGAGAAGGTAAAGATCGGCCCCCACCCGTCGCCCTGTCGGGCCTGGATGATGTCGTAGCGGTTGAGCCGGAAATAAGTGCAGAATTGATCCCGATCTTTTTGACTCATGTCAATTTCCTTTAGACGGCAGGGGGAAGTCTCCGCCATCAATATCGTTCGGCCAAAGAAGAGGCGGAGCAGATGTCTTCAAATACCCCTGTCCCATGAACCGTCCCACTCGAACTCGGCGACAGGCATCGGCGTGCACTGGTCGCCAGCCCAGCCCGGAGCGAACTTTTCGGGCGACCAGTCATATGCCCGTCCCGCCCATGCCCGCGTCAACCCGTCCACAAAAATTCGAGGCTGTGGGAAGGTGGCGACACCCCCCACGGCCTCCTCGGGCGTCGCGGGGCGCAGTTTGAAAGGCGGGTAGCCGCTCTTCGTCCCCGTTCGTTCCCGGTAGAGGATGGCCGTGTGGTAAGTGCCGTAGCTGGAGAGGAACACCAGCTTGGCGATCACGCTGGGGGCGTAGGAGTACCGGGGGTCCGTCTGCCCCGGTTTGTAACCGGGCTTCGGGTCGCGCTTCGGAGCGACGGGCAGCACCGCAATCCAGCACAGGCACTGCCGCACGGCTTGCCGCACCTCGTCCTCTGGCGCGTCCCGCAGGGCCGCAAGCACGTCGGCGGAGTCCGCGGCAACTGTGGGCTTCTCGACGGTGAGTAGCGCGATCTCGTGCTGGAGCCGCTCGATGCGCGCCTTCACCTCGGCGCTCTTGTCCCGGAGGAGGTCCCGGTCCATGCTCTCGTCCTCCATCATCTGCATCAGCCGCCCATTCCGATAGCGAAGGGCTGTCTCCAACTCCTGCTGCAGCCCCGCCCGCTTCCGGCTGTGCGGATCGGCCTCCCCGTTCCCCTGTTGCGCCCTGATCTCGTAGGCCAGCAGCGGCCCCAGGACGTCCCTCAGGTAATTCGTGAGGGTGATCTCCCGGACGCTTGGGACATCGTGGCACTGACATCGGCAACCTGGTCGAGAGTGGCGCATGATCCAGAAACCGATCTTCTCACTGCCACCTTTGACTTTGTTTTCTTGGGCTGTCAACGTCTCCCCATCCACGCCGCAGCGCACCAAACCCGAAAGCGCCCGGAAATTGACACCCCGGTGTCCAATTCGAGCGTCGGCCCGCTTACGCGTTTGCACCCGGTCCCACTGGTCATAGGGGACGATGGGTTCCTTCACCATCATGCCGTCCCGTTCCACCGTCCTCAGAAAGACTTCGCACGGGTACTCCGTGCCTTCCTCCCCATGCTCCTTCTGCTGGGCGGTCTGGTGCCTTTGGCGGCCAACGTAGCGGCAGTCGGTGCCGATTTGGTGGATGGTGTCGGCCCGCCAGACCATCTCGTTTCCCGGTGCGCGATTATGGCCGCACGGGTGCTTGCCGTCGGTGCCTTCGTAGGGGCGGATGCCTTCAGCCATCAGCAGCTTCGCTACCTGCTCATCGCTCATCCCAGCATCGAGCAGGCAGTAGATGCGGCGGACCAGGTCCTGCTCGACGTCTAGGTGGAGGACGTCCTTGCTGCCACGGCCTGCCGTCCGCATTCCAAGGACGTTTGGGGAGACGGCCAGGATGCCCGCCTTCAGATTTTCGTTCACCCCTCGCGGGCTGGCTATAGACGCCGCCTCGCGCATCGCCTGGGACGCGATGGCATTCTGGAGGATTGGGTTGCGCCCCTCATATGTCCAGATGTTGCAAAAACCGCTGGCATCACAGAGCAAGCATTCGTATTTATAGAGGACGTTCAGCAGTTCGCGGCAGATCGCCACGTCCCGCCAGAGCCGATCCAAATTCCAGACGAGCAAGCACTTTGTCTCCCCCCTGACCACCGACCGAAGGATTTCCGTGAGCACTTTTCTCGTGCGGCGACCGGGGTCGGGTGACTCTAAGCCGTTCTGGACCCCATCCCACCACAGGTCACCGCCAAAGCCCTTTGGCTCAGCTTTCCAACTGTCGTCAGCAAGAGGCAGCTTGTAGTGGGCCGCCAGTGCCTCGCAAATCTTCCTTTGGTCGGCGAGGGACTTCTGTGCCCGCTCATTGGCGGTGGATTTCCTGCCGTAAATCGTGACCTGCCCTGGGCGTAGGAGTGCGGGATCGGGCGGTGTCTTATTGGTTCGAGGGTTGAGGTCACCCGGTGGAGTCGAGTAGTCCATGTTCTGTCCTTGATGTCTGAGGCTCCTTGCATAGTATACCTTTTTCATCAGGTATTTGTGTTCATAGTTGATAACCTGCGTCATTAACTGTAAACAACAAGACCTGATAATGGCAATAAATAGCATCAGACGATATGTGATAAGGAGACTTTCTGAGGCACTAGGTATCCAAACCTTTTTCTGTGCCCGGCTGGAAAAATAATCTTCGAAGTACCTACATTCAACCGCGGAACTGGCCGACATTGCTTAACGCGAGGCCGAGAGGCCGGACCGGGCGAGACATTTGTTGCCTGAAAACTTTTTATGATTGGGCTACATTCGGACGCAGAACCGTCCGACATTGCCTTTCAAGAGTTACACTTCGTTGGAACGATAAGGAAACAACCATGGAAAATAACATCACCGATAGCATCTTCAATCCGTCGACTCCTGACCTGCAGCTTGCCGCTTCCGAGGAAGCGGCCCACAACGAAGCTGCTTCCGAGGAAGCAGCCTACGACGACGCGGCCTACGAGGAGGCAGCTTACGACGACGCGGCCTACGACGAAGCGCAGGCGCGATATTATGACGAAAACATGGTGCTCAATGACCTCGAAATCGAAGAGGGTCTTATCCGCCAACTGCCGTGGTACCGCTACGGTTAAACCGTGCGGAAAATGGGCCGCCGGAAACACTCCGACCCGCGGCCTTTTGTTTATAACAAGATAGATTTTAACGACAAATTTGTCCTACGAAGCCAGTTTGTAGTACGAGTCAAGTTTCAGAAATGAACAAGAGAAATGATTGATACTATTGTTGCTCAGTTGCCAGTAGAGGATGCTATGCCCGGCGACGCCTGGGAATGCACCACCACAACTCGTGGCCCTGAGATAATCCGCCGCTACGTCTGCCACGTTGGTACGGTTCGCTTGGCAATCAACCAGCACCGGGATGGGCGACGACGGATGCGGGTCGAGGCATCGCTCCCTAAGGTTTTCCTTGGGCAAAACATCAGTCTGCTTAATGCAGTTCAACTGCCTAAAGCGATGATTGCTTTACAGAGTGAAGTCGAGCGGTTGTCGCCTTATGTGACAGTATCTCCGGTGGCAACTTGGGATTTGTCCGAGGTCCACTGGTGCAATGCTTGGCGTGTGGACTCGCCGAGCGCAGTCATCAGCGCGTTGGCGGCGACCGTTCCGCAGAGTAAGGCCCAGCGTACGACCCGTGAAAATGATGGACATGGAGGACACACATACCGCCGTCAGCCAAGAGGCGCACGGGGAGAATGGTCAGAGCAAATTTATGATAAAGAGGCTGAAACCGTGGCTCTTCTCGCCAAAGGCAAGATTGATCTGGGAAAGTGCGGGTTGTCTGCAGAGCAAGTCGAGGAAATGGCACGGGGGGTGCTTCGCTTTGAGGTGGTGACGCGCCGGAAGGCGCTCCGGGCCATCCTTGGGCCGGAGCCAACAATTGCACGGCTGTACGACTATCTTGCTGCCAATGGCTCGGCGTTCATCGCAGCCCGGTGGAAACGCCTATCTGCCAATCTGAAGCCGACGCCGATAGCCGACGCCGCACGTGACCTCCGCGCTACCTACGCAGCTTGCACGGCAGCAGATTTGTTCGGCTTTTGGTTTACCGCATCCTACCTTGGAGTCGCCGAATATCAACAGCTTACCCAAGTCGCGCCTGAGAAATGGCGGCGTCAGATCAATCGTCTGAAAGATGCTGGCCTAGGGTTGGGACATCCCGAGTGGCCCAACATACTGTCCCTCGACGGCTAGTGCCGCGTTCGGCTAGTGCCGCGTTCGGCTAGTGCCGCGTTCGGCTAGTGCCGCGTTCGGCTAGTGCCGCGTTCGGCTAGTGCCGCGTTCGGCTAGTGCCGCGTTCGCAGAAAAAGGATGGTTCTTTTCACTCAGTGAAGCAGCACCGCAATTTCAAAATGAATACTTAGTCAGATGACTGAATTTCAGATGACTGAATTGTAGAAAGCAAAAAATTATGACAAACGACACTCACGGCCTTGTGGCCTCAATCGCAAACCGGACAAGCCAGTTCGCGACGGACAACCTGGAGTATGTTCGCCGCATCCTGCACTCCATCATCGTGGCTGCATTGGCGGTCGACATCTACGGCTGGCCCCGCGACCACGACGACTCGAGCCGCCAGGAACCTGCCCGCGAAATCTGCTGGTTCAACCACGAGGTTGGCTGGGCGACTGTTGCGCTGACAGGCAACGAAGCGGAAGACGTAGAAGCCTATTTGGTTTGTGGCGGTGATGCGACCAAATGGCCCTATTCTTATGGGGCACGTGCCTTACGTGGCACGCGTCGACGGATGGGCGAGCCGATCCCTCGGGTCCGATTGGACCGTGCCCAGCTTGAACTTGTTGTGCTGGCTCATCATCTCATGTCGCCTACGACAACAAAGCCAGACCAGCGGGAGCGGGCACTGGCGCAAGCCCAAGCCCTACTCGCCGCAGACCGGCCATCTGCTTTGTATCTGGTCGCTGAACGGATGTTCAAGGGTACGTGGGCGCAAAAACTGCAGCAATTGAACTGGTTGCTCGATGGGAAAGAATCGAGCCTGGTGATTTGCCGCTACTGCTACCACGCCATTGACGAGTTCGATCCCTATCTGACCACAGATAAAGAGGATGAAGATGATCGGAGTCGACGGAACTACGACCGCCTGCCGCGCTTCTCTGCCCATGCTTTTTGCTACTACTGCCCGTGACTCGTAAATACGGGCAAGCCGAGGTTCAAATCGCTTACTATGTGCTGCACTCGGGCAGAACGACTAACACCAACGGGAGCAGCGTCAGCCGCTCCCACGCTCTGACAGTTAAACTCTGTCAAAAGGAGAAGATATGGAATTCACTCTCGTCGATCAATTCGGCAATGCCGCTCGCGTCGTTATCTGCCCGCATCAAGTCACGTTCATTCTGGGCGACTGCAATGAAGAAGCCCCGAACCAGCGCGATGCTGAAATCACCTACAAGTCGGTCCACTTGCTTGCTGAGATCAGTAGCCTAGTGCCTGACCAAGACAGCTACTGGGCTGCCGCAGCCCACAACAACGCTGTGTTGGGCATCCGTCGCTTTACGCCCGCCGGTGGGGACTGGCCCATCGAGACGGTGGAACTTCACGTCGGCAGCCCAAGGCGGCACGGGGCCAGCCTGTGCCTCCCGATGACCACGCTCCGCGCTTTGTTGACCACGCACGCAGTTGTCCCGTAGCCTGAGAGCTACCATGCCAACCAAACACCATCAACGCGCTCCGTTTTAAACGGAAGTAAAGTTTGATCAGTGTTTCGGCAGGCTGGTCGTGCCGTCGCCTGGCCTGCCGGATTGTCTGAAATTTGACACCAGGTTGTGCGTTTGGTATACTCGCATTATGAGACCCCTGTCTAGGCTGTTCCATCCTCATTTAAGGCAATCTGGTTATTCCGGTGCTGGATTGCCCGCTAATTCCCTCTACTAATTTAATAGAACGAAATCCCCGCTATCGATTTTTGATAGCGGGGATTTCTGGGTTCAAATGAATTCAAATTTGGGGCGTACAAAGTTCAACACTTACGGCATCTAGTTCCACTGTTAAAGAAGTGAACGTCGCATTTTCAAAATGAGAAATCCACCCAAACGAGTGGCCTTGATGTTCAAGAAAATAATGAATTTATTTTCGGGCCGCAGGAGAACTTCCGCACTATCATCCGCCATCCCAGCTAGGGATAACGGAGATGCGGATGATCGAGCGAGACAATCAACTTCCTGAAGACACGCCTCTCACCGGGACCATCGAGTTTTGTGACGAACAAGTCGCAGGCAACCCTTGGCAGAACCTTTTTGAACTGTGCCTGCATTTTGCGGACGTAGCCCGTCAGCGTACCGCCGAAGCGACGGACCAGTCAACATAAAACCAGTACCAGCAGCCGACTGCGAGTAGATACTGCGCGTCAGAAAGAAGAGAAAATGAAACGAACAATAAATGAAAAAGCCGTCATCTTAGCTCGTGTTTCGACAATGATACAGGCCACTGATGGCACTTCGCTCGCCGCGCAAGCAAAATCCTGCAAAGAATTGGCCGAGCGGAAGGGCTGGAGCGTGCATCAGGTTTACGAAGAAGACGGCGTCAGCGGCGGATTGTATTCGACCAGAACGGCCTTGCAGAATGCCATCCTTGACATCGAACAAGGCATAGCAACAGTATTTGTCACCTATGCGGTTGACCGCAGCGCCCGCGAGTCTCAAATCCTCAACCAAATTAGGGACCGCGTCCTTGAGGCGGGCGGACGATACTTCCTGGCAAACGGTATGGAGTTCGCCGACACGCCCGAGGATGACCTCATGTTCGGCACGTTTGCTAATTTCGCACAGTTCGAGAAGGCGAGTATCCGCCGTCGGACGGTAGGTGGCCGCATCGACAGAGCTAAAGAGGGCAAACAACCGAGCCGCACCTTCTCTCCATATGGCTACCATGTAGTCACTAAAATTGACGTGCTGCTCGGCAACTACCCAGCGCCCCTGCTAGGGACTTACCAGACGATTTCTGAGAAGGCATACTGGGCCAAAAATGCTTATCACCGATACGCAGCAGGCGCATCAATGCGGGACATCATACGCTGGTTCCGCGATAATCAGGTGTTATCGCCCGAAGGATTAGCCGAATGGTCTCTCTCATCCATTCGCCGTATGTTGTCACATCCCGTTTACAAAGGTTGCCCAGTCTTTGGGCGCACGAAACGGAAGGTCGACGAGGCGCGGGTAGGGCGAATTGGTGGAAATGGCAAACCCATTAAGCACGTGGATTACGCAGTACCGCGCCCGGAGGATGAGTGGATCATCTTGACAGCCGAGGCCATTGTTCCAGAAGACATCTGGGACGAATGTCAGCGTCGTCTTAGCGTGAACAAGAGTAAGCGTGGAGGCAACCCGAAAAGAAAGTATTTGCTCGGCGGTATGGTGGTGTGCCCTGCTTGCGGAAAGATTACAGGCGGGCAGACTTCCAACAACAAAAACCGAAGCCGATACTACCGGTGTCCCTTTGGATGCAAGTGGGAAATCAATGCTACCCTTCCAGAGACGTGCACAGCGGCTGCCGTTGTTGCTATTACTGAACGGCCTGAACTTGTGAGGGATGCTCTGCGTGCCTTTGAAGCCAAACACCCATCTGGGGTCGACGATGCTCTCGCACCGCGACTGAAGGACGAACTAGTACGTTTGGAGAAAAAAAGGAATGCTGCGCTCGAAGCCGAATTAGAGGCCCGGATGGACGATCCGTCATCGGAGCGCGACACAAGGGTCAACGTCTACCGCGGAAAGCTGCAGGAAATCGCTGCCAAAATCGAAGATGTCTCGCGGCGGCTCAACGCCGCGCAGGAAACTGGAAAGCAGCAGCAAGAGATGCTCACGGATGCTGCAAAGGCTGCCGTTGCCGTTGCCAGTGTTCGGGAGGCGCTGGAGTCCGAACACCTCACCGATGTCGAAAAGAACCAAATCTTGTCTGCTGTCGTCGCAACCATCAAGCCGAACCTAAACAAAGATCATGTCGTATTGGCGTTGCGGCCTTTTTTTTATGGCGCTAGGTCGGAAACTGTACCACAGATTTTAATACGTGTCATGGTGACGGAACTAACAATCCCAGGTGAAAGATGGTTCCACAAGTGTGAGATTGGGAACTTTTCGCGCCTTTGTGGCGCTTCCGGCGGCTAAGGAGAACATTATGAAAACATACTCGTGCGGCATTGCCGTCGCTGCCGGTCTTCTCGGACTTGCCCTATTTGCGCCAATAGCCCAGGCGCAGGGCCATGACAGCAATTCGCTGCACAAATTCGGCAAAGCGATTCAGTACCCGTTCCGCAAGGCTTCGGAAAACACCAGTATTGTCGCCCATCGTGCGGTTGGTCAGCGCTCCGTCGTGCATCGCCGCAACGGCAACAAGACCTACCGCTCGGTCGTCGGCTCTAACGGCCATCTGCACCGTCTGCATCGTGTCGGCCACTAGCGTTAAGCGCTGCCTGCCCGGATGCAGTTCTGCATCCGGGCGTCTTTGTGCCTGGAAAGAAGCGGAAAACCGATGACCGATGAAGAACTAGGGGCGATGCTGCTGAAGAAGGCCCGTGCTGAAAAACGCATTGTCACGCTGACCGCCGAAATCAAGACAGCGTCGGCGTCGCTCCTGAAGCTTGCCGACACGCTGGCAAGCAATCCGGGAGACATCAATTTCAAGAACCTGCCCGGAGACGTGGGCCAGTGGCCGGAGCGGGTGGGACGGCGCACCGAGTTTGAGTGGGCGCAGGTGGATACCGGCGTCATTGCCCGCCGCCTGATTGATCTCTACACCGCGCAGGCGGACATTGACGGCGCCGATAAGCAAATCAGCGCCAGCGGGTCGCTGTAGAAAGCCTCTTCTCTTGACGAGCGAGGGATGTCACTTATGCTCCGCTGCTCCCCCGCACAATCAGCCGAACCGGCAGTTCCACGGAGATCGGCGGCACCTCGCGATCTTTGATGCGGCGCATCAACAGTTCCACTGCCCGGATACCGATTTCCTCATAAGGCTGTGCCACCGTTGTCAGGCCCAGGCCGTTCGGAAGCGTCGGAACAATGTTGTCAAACCCCGTCAGCGCCACATCCCCAGGAACCGAAAGCCCCAAGTGTTCCAAGCGCTCCGCAAGACCTACGGCCGTATAATCGGCGAGGCAGACAGCCGCCGTCGGGCGCTGCTCTCTCGGCAGGCGGAAGACGGCGTCCAAAACGGTCCAATAACGCGCATCGTGATAGGGGGGGACAGTCAGAATCATTTCTGTCCCCTCGGAAGCGCTCGCACCACGCATCGCATCCAAATAACCCTGAACCCGGTCCTGGACTGAATGAATCGGTTCGTTACGTGTAATGTGAGCAATTCGGCAATGCCCCTGCGCGATTAAATGCTCAGTGACTTCAAACATCGCTTTGCGATTTTCGACCCCGACAAAGTCGACATCAACGCCGTCGATCTTCCGGTCCAGCAGGACAAGCGGAACATGGCGGCTGACTTCCCGCACCAGCGCGTGGTTATGGCGGTAAGCGTAGGGGTAGAACAGCGCTCCCCCAAAGTTTTGATCGCGGATGTAGCGCAGATGCTCGGCTTCCCGCGCCGCATTCTCTTCTTCCGACCCGATTTGGCCCCCCAGATCCAGAAAGACCGCATGGTAGCCGAGCTTCATTAAAGATTGGTTCATCCCCCAAAAGATGCGCTGCTGCGACGTGCCGGCATGTTCCAGCGGCCCGCCGCCGTGCCACATAATCAGCGCAATGAGGTTGGAGGCTGAGATTTGGGAAGTCGTTTTAGGCATGGGCGCCGCGTCCGCAGCCGTTTCCTGAAAGGGGGGTTCCTCGGCTTGCGGCAGCGGCCCAACCGTCGGACGGCAGTTCGGACGCCGGGAAACCAGGCCATCCCGGATCAGCTGCTCCACGGCCAGCCGCACGGAGCGCCGGTGTACACCCAAGCCCGCCGCCAGCGCCCTTTCGGTGGGAAGGGTATCTCCTGTGTGATAGACGCGCGAGCGAATGCGTTCGGAGAGGATGCCCGCCACGCGCTCTGAAACGCGCGGCGAGGCTTCCGGCACTGATGCAGCCATACGTTCAATTTCCTTTGGCAAAGAACAGGAATAATCGTCTGCGTTATTGTACCAAAAACCAAAGGAAAATGTTGCGCTGGTACAGCGAAAGCAGTACAGCCCGGGCATTATGCCGGGCATTGCGGCAGAGGGCGCGGAAAAAAGGGGAAAAGGCAGGTCGAACCAGCGCAGCGGCAGCGCAGATGCTGCCGCTTGGGGGAACGCAAGTGGAACGGGCGCAGGCACGGCTAGGCGGCAGCGGCACGCTTCATCAGGCGGGACTTGCGGCGGGCGGCGGCGTTCTTATGGATGATGCCGCGCTTCCAAGCTTTGTCAATGACACTGACAGTCTTGGCGACGCTGGCCGCAACTTCTTCGGGCTGGGCGGCTCCTGCTGAGATCAAGGCGCGGGACTTCTTGATGTAGGTCTTGATCTGCGATTTAGTCGCCTGATTGCGAAGCTGCCGCTGGCGCGAGCGCTTGACATCTTTAACAACGGACTTGATATTGGGCATGACGTTAAAAAGGCTCCTCGGTCTGTTTCACTGCGGTTTGTCCTATGGCTTATAAGACGGATGCGCGTTATTATACCTAAAGCGGCGGGTGGAATGCAACTCTCCACTCTCTCTAATTTGCGATGCCTGCAAAAATATATTTTTCTATTTCCCCCTGCTGGAATTACTTGGCACGGTTTATGCAATTGAAAGTCAATGATGAACGGCTAGAATGACGCACAGTAAGGAGGGAACAGAAACGATGATCAGCGGAAAAGTCAAGTGGTTCAACGCGACCAAAGGCTATGGGTTTATCCATCTGGCGCAGGGCAAAGATGTCTTTGTCCATTATTCTGTGATTGAAGCCGATGGCTACCGCTCTCTTCGCGAGGGCCAGGAAGTGGCCTTCGACTTGGAGTGCGGCCCCAAAGGAGACCATGCCACGAAAGTTGTCACGGCACAGGAGTCAGCAGAACCCGTTTCCTTGTAGGAGCGACTGCTGCCAGAGGCTATCACTGCCGGGTTAGCTGTCCCGGCCCTTTGTTTACGGAACTTATCATCTATCCGCGGCGGCATGGTACCTTTTTTTAGCCATGCCGCTTTTTCATGTCCGTTGCGGAATACCTGGGGATGATGCCGATAAAGACTTTGTGGCTGAGACGCTTCATGCAGGAAAATCGGCAGGCAATCACGAAAAAGAGAGAACGATAGAAAGCGCTTAGATGCCTGATAACATAACGGAAGACAGACGCACGGAAGAACTGGCGCTGCTGTATGAAGCCGCCGGACTGCTGGGGCGCACGCTGGATCCTGCTGTTATTTACAGCACGCTTCAGGCCATGGTTGCCCGCGTCATGGACTGCGCTAGTCTTTTAGTTTCTATTTACACTCCTGAAGACGGTCTTATTCGGTGCGCCTACGCTTACGCCGATGGCAGGGCAATGGATCCGCTTGTTTTCCCGCCTCTCCCGCTCGACCTGGAAGGGCGCGGGATGCAAAGCCAGGTGATCCGCTCCGGCCAGCCCCTGATTGTCGCCGATGCCCTGGACGCCGAAAAGACGCAAACAACCCGGTTTTATACCCAGCAGGACGGCACAATTGCCGCGTCACCAGACCCCAGCCAGGCGCGTATCCAGTCTTTAGTGATTGTTCCCATCTCGCTGGAAGGCAAGGTGCTGGGAACAGCCCAGATCATGAGCTACCGTTCTGACGCCTACACCCAGGATCATCTGCGGCTGCTGGAAGCGCTCCTGATCCAAGTCGCGGCGGCGACGCGCACGGCGTATTTGTTCCAAAAAATGAGCGCGGAGCTGGCCGAGCGCAGTCGGGTGGAAGCGGAAAACAGCCGGCTGCTGGCTCAGGTGCGGGAAAACGCACTGAGGCAGCGGGCGTTCCTGCGGGACGTGCTGGCAAGCGTCACCGATGGGCGCTTGCAGCTTTGCGATATTCCCGCTGATTTACCTGCCCCCCTGCCGTTCTCCTGCGATCCTGTCCCGCTGACCCAAATTAGAGGGCTGGGGCAGCTGCGCCGGGACGCGCAGGCGGCGGCGGAAGCGGTAGGCCTGCCGGAAGAGCGCTGGTTTGATCTGGTGCTGGCGGTCGGCGAAGCCGGCATGAACGCGGTGGTCCATGCCGGCGCGGGAACCGGCCAAGTTTTCTGGGACCTGGAAAAACAGGTGGTCCAAGTCCGCATTGAAGACCAGGGCGAAGGCATTCTAATGGAAAACCTGCCCCGCGCCACACTGAAGCGCGGGTACAGCACGAAAGCAACGCTGGGACACGGCATGAAAATCATTTTAGAAACTGCCGACTGCCTTTGGCTTCTGACCGGCCCAGCCGGAACAACCGTAGTTTTAGAGCAATCTTTGTCGTCACCGGCATCG
>CBDCAE010000006.1:0-27239 GCA_965213825.1 Capsulimonadaceae bacterium | reverse complement strand
CTAAAAAAGCCTGCGGCAAGTGCGGCGACCCGCTGCCTGATGACACCAATGTCTGCCCGAAGTGTGTGGACCGCAAAGCGGTTCTGCTACGGCTGCTGTCGTATGCCGTGCCGTACAAATTTCGGGTGATTATTATCACGCTGCTGATGCTGGCCGGCACCGGCGTGGGCCTAGTCCAGCCGATCTTCCAGCGATACCTGCTGGATGATGTTTTGGTCCCTCACAAGCACGAAAACTGGATCGGCTTGTTTGTCTTCGGGCTGGTCGCGTTCAATATCCTCAATATCGGCATCACGATATGGCGGTCGCGGCTTGTGATCTGGATGTCCAATCACATGGTTCACACGATCCGGGTTCAGGCTTATAATCGTTTGCAGGCGCTCTCGCTTGGCTACTACGACAAGCGCCAAACGGGGTCGCTGATGTCGCGTGTCACCCAAGACGTCAATGAGCTTCAGGACTTCTTAGCCCAGGGCATCACGTTCTTCCTGGTCAACACGCTGATCATCGCCGGGATCATGGCCGTGCTTCTCATCAGCAATTGGAAACTGACGCTTCTCGTCTTGATCCCAATTCCTTTGACTATCTACGCGACGCGCAAAATCTGGCAGATGCTGCGGCTGCGCTGGCAGCGGCTCTGGCACCTGCGCGGAAACCTGTCGGCCAGCATCAACTCGGCCATTTCCGGTGTCCGCGTGGTCAAAGCCTTTGCCCAGGAAGGGCGCGAGTCCCAGCGGTTTCAAGACAAATCGTATGCGCTTTTTGACGCAAACGTTGTGGTGCAGCAGTCCTGGAACACCTACTTTCCACTGCTGTCTTTCGTGACGACCATCGGAACGTATGTGATCTGGTTCTACGGCGGTCGGCAAGTGTTTGCGAACACGAGCAATCTGGAAAAGTACGGCATGACATTGGGAACGCTGAATATGTTCCTGGCGTATGTCGTCATGCTGATGGGGCCGCTCCAGCAGATGACTCAGATTGCCGACTGGCTTTCGCGCTCAACCGCCAGCGCCGAGCGTGTGTTTGAAGTCGTGGATGCCGAGCCGGAAGTCGCGGATGCACCGGATGCCGTCGCCCTGCCGAACATGGAAGGGCGGGTCGAAATGGACGGCGTTTGGTTCTCCTATGACAAGAACCAGCAGACTCTGGAGAATGTGTCCATCGAGGTCAAGCCGGGCGAGATGATCGGCTTGGTCGGCCATTCCGGCGCAGGCAAGTCCACGATTATCAACCTGCTGTCGCGCTTCTACGATGTCAAAGACGGCAAGATTTCGATTGACGGCGTGGATATTCGGAAAATCAAGATGGAAGACCTGCGGCGGCAAATTGGAGTTGTACTTCAAGAGCCGTTCTTGTTCCCCGGCACGATCTCGGACAATATCGCCTACGCTAAGCCGGGCGCAACACCGCTGGAAATCATGGAGGCCGCGAAGGCCGCGAATGCCCATGAGTTCGTTATGCGCTTCCCCGACGGCTACGACACGTATGTCGGCGAGCGCGGGGCGCGTCTTTCCGGCGGCGAGCGTCAGCGTTTGTCTATTGCCCGCGCCATTTTGCACGACCCGCGCATCTTGATTCTCGACGAAGCGACGGCGTCGGTAGACACCGAGACCGAAAAGCAAATTCAAGAAGCCATGGCCCGGCTCATTCAGGGCCGGACGACATTTGCGATTGCCCACCGCCTGTCCACGCTTCGCAATGCCTCACGGCTGATGGTCATGGAAAAAGGCAAATTAGTGGAGCTTGGCACCCATGATGAGCTTCTCAACAAGCCGGAAGGCGTCTTCCGCCGCTTGGTAGACATGCAGCAGGAAGTCAATAAGCTCAAAGATAACTTTGTTGGAGCGGAGTAAGATCATGTCTCATGCTCAGGTGTTCGATAACCCGTTTGCCGTGCGTGTGCTGGACCCGGCGACCGTGCGGCTGTTTCGAACTCACCCGGAAGACACGACAGTGAGGGCAACGGTGGAAGGGGACCGGTCTTGGCGCGAGGTGCGAATCGCCCGCGCGTTTCCGCTGTCCGACCCGGACCGATATATCGGCCTGCGGGACGGCAACGACAAAGATATCGGCCTCTTAGAAACGCTGCACGGGCTGGACGGCGAAACGCGCTCGATCATAGACGAAGAGCTGTCCCGGCGCTACTTCACGCCGCAGGTGACACGGGTGGACTTCGTGTCGGAAGAGTTTGGCGTGGTGACCTGGGAAGTGGAAACAACAAAAGGCCCTCGCCGCTTTTTGGTCCGTAATCTCAAAGACAGCGCATACACCCTGGGCCACAGCCGGGTTATGATGACGGACGTAGACGGCAACCGCTACGAGTTTCCCGATGGCCGTGCGCTCGGCTCCAAAGCCCTGCAAGTGTTGTCGAAGATTATGTAGAAGCAGAAGCGTAAAATCAAGAAGCCCCGCTGTTCCAATTTGGAACAGCGGGGCTTTTCTGTTATTGTGACTTTCAGACCGAGCGGCGGCCTGTCAGGAACTGGAACACGAACACGATCACGGCGATGACCAGAATGATATGGATCAATCCACCGCCGATATGCAGCAAAAAGCCGATCAGCCACAGCGCGACCAAAACAGCTCCAATAATATAAAGTAAGCTTCCCATCTAGACAATGTCCTCCTTTAGTAGGCAAGGTATTTATTCCCAATTAGTTAGGAACTAAACCCGACAGGTCTGCCGTACCCGATAGCACCAAGCGGCTGTTTTGGACTTTGGCGTCCGTGACCGCAAGCGGCGCTTTCAGAACGGACAAGTCTAAGAGGGGATTGACAGTGTCGAGCGCGAGATTGACGAGACCTGCCGGCACGGGGACAGGTCCAATCTGGGCCGCATTCGCGACAAAATCCAAGCGGCTGGGATCGGCGGGATCGGGGCGCAGGAAGCCGGAGAGTTCGGCGGTCGTTTGCAGGCCGAGCGCAGACACAGGAACCTGCGCTTCAACAGCATCCGGCAGCAGGGTCACAACCAGCCCCGGCAGCAGCGGCTTGGACTGGGCTAAATAGCGAGAGAGATTTTCCTGGGCCAGTGACGCCGTGAACGCTGTTTGGCCGAGATGGGACAGCTTGCGTGTTCCCGTATCGAACGACACGTCCTGCACATCGGCAGTCAGCGTATCCAGAGTGAGGCTTGGAGAAACTTGAACCCCGACTCCCTGCACATGCACCGCGCGGGCGCGGCCCCGTGTCAGCGCGAATGGATCGGCGTCTACTTGAACATCGTAGTGTGCTGCCGGCCCCAGCACCGACGGCAGAAGGTCGGCGATCTTATGCGCCGCCGTCTCCTGCACCGGATGCCCGCAGCCAAAGGCAAGAATGAGGGGGATGAATAGAACCGAAAGCTTCAGCAATTTTATTAGGTTCATCCGATCTGCTTTGTACAAAAACCGCACCATGTTGCTGCCTCAGAATTGATCTGACAGCAGAAAGGGCAGGACTTCGTTGCTGGCAGCGGGGGAACGCCGACTTTAGCCAATAAGTAGCCCAGAGGCGTGACAATGAAGAAATAGACGACGCAAGCGACGAGAACAAACGAAATCAATGCGCTGAGGAAGCTGCCGTACATGATCTTTGCGCTGTGAACCTGAAGCACGAGCGCCGATAAATCTGGCCTGCCCAAAATCGCGGCGATAATTGGGTTGATGATATCCGTGGTCAGTGCGCCGACCAAGCTGCTGAACGCTGCCCCAATCAGCACGGCGACCGCAAGCTCGGCTACTTTGCCGCGGAGAATAAAATCCCGAAAACCTGTCAGCATCGTGCGTTTCTCCTATGTAAGCAGAAAACTCACGTTTCATGCCGTGCGGGTTTCGCACTTCGAAAATTTTGTTTTTCTAATTTGACTTGGGATCGTAAGAAGCCAGGACAATCACGCTATCGGCACCGACGGTCTGCACAGCGGAAATCGGCAGGTGGGGCTTGCCATGAAGCGTGTCGCCGATGATGCCGGTTGCAAGTATTAAATAGGGAACAGTCAGTGATTGCGTGTCCAACCCGATATCGGCCACTTTGCCTAGCACTGTCCCCGCAGGGTTCAGCACCGGCAGGTTCTCGGCAGTTTTGGCCGCAATCTCCCCGGTCAGCGCCGAAGGGCCGTCCAGCAGGACTTTGTCTGACAGCACGGTCAGCGCGTCGTCACCGAGGCTCTGCACATCGCCCGCCGGCAGAAACTTGGGCTTAGAGAACATGCCGCCCCGATCTACGAAGAAACCCGTGACGCGCCCTGCGCTTGGATCAAAGACGACGTCGTCAATTCGCCCAAGTTTCTCGCCGCCATTCAGCGTGACGACTGCCAGCCCGGCCAGCTCTTTCCCTGTTTTTACTGCCATAAGTCCCTCTCCTTCGCTCACCTATCGTTACTGCTTCCTACCCGCAACGCCCGAACGCTAACCGTCCGGCGGTTCTCGCTCGGTGAAGATGTCCGCCAGCTCTCCCGCCGCCGTCAGCCGTGCCAGCCCAATTTCATAGAGTTCCAGGCCAATGGCACACGCGACCAAGACCAGCCCGACCAGCAGTGTGACCAGGCCCAGAACATCAAGGTGAGTGGCTCGCACCGACAAAATCACAGTCAGAACTGTGGCGACAAAGAACAGCAGGGCCGACGACAGCAAGGCGCTTGCCCCCCACATGGCAGTGATCCGCCGGTGGTACAGATTGAGCTGCCGCTTGAGGCTTTCCCGCCGGCTGTCAGCGGTCCCGGATACTCGGTACTCTGCCGTCATGCGGCGCATCTGGTCCGCCATGCTGCTGTACTTGCCGGTGTAGCCCGACAGCAGAATCGCCGTGGTCGAGATCAGCCCGACCGGGGCGACGACGGTTCCAATTAAACTTGTCAGGCTGGCAGCCTGCACGACCGTAGACGGCATGGGTTCTCCGAAGTGCTGTGATCTAGGCGGGATAAAGCCGCAGTATGGTAATCTCCGGCGGGCAGCAGAAGCGGATTTGCGGCCCCATCATGCCGACCCCACGTGTTGTGTAGACCTGGTGGTTCCGGGCCTGCTGCAAGCCTTCCGGGTAGCGCCGGCCCCACTCCGGGCAGTACAGCGGCGGCAGGCCGGGAAGACGAATCTGGCCCGCGTGGGAGTGGCCGGAAAGCTGCAAGCCGATGCCGGGTGGGGCCTGGTCGGCGTAATCCGGCTCGTGCATCAGCAAAATCTTGACGGCGTCTTTCGGCACGCCCGAAAAGGCTTTGGCCGGGTCCTGGTAGGAAAGACACAGGGATTCCATACCAACAATCCAGGTATTCGGCACCGAAGGGAACGGGACAGCGCGGTTGAGCAGCATTTGGAAGCCGATCCGCTCCAAAGCCGCCGCGACTTCCGACGGACGGCCATTCGGGTAGTCATGGTTGCCAAGAATGCAGAAAACGCCGTGCAGAACCGCCCGCAGCGGGGAAAGCGCTTCGGCGGCGGCCCCTACCCAGGCGATGCCGTCTCCATTGGAAATAAAGTCCCCAGTAATAAAGACGATATCTGGCGCCTCCGCCAGCAGCATCCGCGCGGCATGGGCCGTCCGGGCGACCGCATGGTTGTCCTGGCAATGCAGGTCGCCGATCTGGCCGACGGTCAGCCCGGCAGCGGAGGCGGGCCATCCGGGAACCTTGACGTCCCGGCGTGTGACCACCGGATGGTTCGGCTCGATTTCCGCTCCATACACCGGAGCGGCGACCACTGCGACTGCCGCCGCCGCGCCGATCTTCAGGAACCGCCGCCGGCCCGGCGACAAAGGGCGTTTCTTACCGTAGCCAACTCTCGGCTGGGTCATAGTGTCATCTCCCGACGCCGTGCCAGGGCGAACACAAAGCAGAGGCTCATCACGATGCCCGCACACCAGTAGGGAGCGGTCGCGCCGACGTTCTTGTACAAGTACCCCGCGGTGGCTGGGCCGGTCGCCCGTGCAAGGCTGTCAAATGACGCCGACAATCCCAGCGCCGCGCCCTGAGCACTCGCTCGTTTAGAGATCAGCGCCCGCAGCGAGGGGGCATTGAAGCCGTTGCCCAGCGCAATCGGGACCATCGGGCCGAGCAGCAAAATGGACAGCAAAGGAGCGAGTGGAAAGCACAAAAAGCCGAGCGCCATCAGGCCAATCCCGACCACTACCAGCCGCGCCTCGCCGTATTTTTTGACGAGTGGCCGGATAAAGCCTCCCTGAACCACCACAATCAGCATGCCGATATAGGCGAACACGCCGCCTGCCGCCGCAACACTTTGGCGGTCGCTCAGGCCCGGTTCCAGATGCTGTTTTAGATAAACAGTGAATGTGCCTTCCAAGTTGCCGAAAGCAAAGGTCACGGCAAAGGTCAGCAGGTATAGAAATCCGATGGGGCCGGTGACGGCCTGCGTCATCCGCCGGACACGGGAGCCAAATCCGAGGGAAGTTCTGTTTCCCGGCGTGGCTGGCTCACGCGGCGGCTCCGGCAGGACGCGAGCGATATACACCAAGTTGACAAGCGCCAGCAGCGCCGAGAAGTACAGCGGCCAGGCCAGGCCAAGCTGTCCAAGAAGGCCGCCAAGCGCGGGACCCAGCACGAAGCCGACCCCAAATGCCGCCCCTAAGTACCCCAGACCCATCGCCCGCAGATGCGGCGGCGTGATGTCTGCGGCATACGCCTGGGCAACTGATAATGATGCCGAAGAGAAAATCCCCGCAAGAATTCGGGCCGCAAACTGTCCGGCCATCGAATGCTCCGAAAGCCCGAACAGCGTGTAAAATACAGCGTCGCCGATCAAAGACCCAATTAAAATCGGTTTGCGCCCGATGCGGTCCGAGAGGCCGCCCCAAAGCGGCGCAAATAGAAACTGCATGAGCGCGTAGCTCGCACCGAGCCAGCCGCCGACCTCGCCGATGCGCGGGTCCTGCGCGTTTGCCAGGTGCAGGCCGCGCTGGACATAATCGGGGATGAGCGGGATGATAATGGAAAAGCCGAGGACATCAATCATGACCGCCAGCGCCAGCAGGGCGAGCGTGACATGCATCCGGCGATCTTCGGGACTCAGCACCTTTTTTTCGGGCTTGGGATGAGGGGCGTTTTCGGCCATAAAAAGAAAAACTCTCCGTCATCGTTAGTATACCCCAGGTACCGGAGCCACGGGTTCTATTTTGACGCTGGATAGTATTCTTACCTGAGTCCGGCGAATGTCTGCCTGCTTTTCGTGTTTTTGTGTTATAATAATTTTTGCCTCAGTGATACATTGAAAGGACTGTGTTCTTATGGCTGTTCCCGACACTGACAACATGAACTCTTCCGGCCCTTCTCCTAACCCTTCTCCCGGCCCTCAGTCTGCGCGTCCTTCCTGGGAGACCGCGCCTCGGCCCGCTGCCGCTCCGCGTCAGGCTCCTGCGCCGCGCCCCTCCGAAAATCCTTTCGCCGCGCCTGCCGCCGAAACGCCGTCTCCTTACTACGCCGCGTCGAAAGCTGCGCCTGCCGCTTACACGCCGCCCGTCCCGGCGGCTTATGCGGCTCCGGCGGCTCACGACGCTCCGGCGGCTCACGACGCCTCTGCTTATGGGACGGAAACCGATGTCCAGTATGATCTGGCCGGAAATCCGATCCCGTCATCGGCCCCGGCGGCTGCCTCTCCGACGCTTGCCGCGCCGTTCGGCTACTCGGCGGGCAATGCCGCGCCCGCAACTTGGCCCCCGCCTGCCGGACGCCCACAGTATGGCGGACAGCAATATGGCGGACAGCAGTCTAACGGACACCCGTACGGGGCGCAGGCGTACCGGAACAACTCCGGCGAGCAAAGCCACCTGCCGCCGGAGCTGGAAAAGCTGCACTGGAACTGGGGCGCGTACTTCTTTCCCGTCTTTTGGACCAAAAAACACGGCCTCACCACTGTCGCCGCCATGATGACCGGCTGCCTTGTGCTGCTGCGCGTCCTGCGCTACATTGCATCGTCCATTAGCCCGACAGCATTTCTCGTGATCTGCATGGTATACGGCCTGGCGTACTTCGGCCTGCAAGTGTTCTGCGGGTTTAACGGCCACAAGATCGGCTGGCGCAACCGGCATTTCCCCGGCGGGGTCGAGGAATACTTCAAAGTACAGAATGCCTGGATGTGGTGGGGTCTCGGCTTGAACGTGGTGCTAGGCCCGCTTCTGGCCTTTGGCGCATTTGCCGCGATTGCCTCAACACTGGTGGGAACAACGACGCATCAGTACCGGCCCTACAGCAACGGCGACGGCACCAGCGGCTACAGCAGCGGCAGCAACGGCTACGGGAGCAGTGGCAGCAATGGCTACGGGAGTAGCAGTAACAGCAGCTCTGGGAATGGCAGCAGTTCCGGGCAGTAGAAGAGGACTCTATGACACCGCCGGAAGCATTTGTCAATGAGCCTGATGACATCGGCATCGAGTATGACCTGGCGGGAAATCCGCTGCCGCCGAAGCCCAAAGCGGCGGCGGTGCCGCCGGGTCTGCATTCCGCGCCTTTGCCGGCTGCCGCTCCATTGCCTGGCGGCTACGCGCCCCCGCCCGGCGGAGCGCCGGCCTTTGCGCGTCCTTCCGCCCCGGTGAAATCCTCGCCGGGGCCGGGGCTGTTTCTCGCCCTCGGCGGGGGGTTGCTCGCGCTGATTCTTGTGATCTTTGGTTTGAAGGCAATTTGGCCGAAACCCGTCATCGTCCCGACTTCCTACAAGACCTATACGGCGATTGACAGCTCGTTTTCCTGCGACCAGCCGGCGGGGTGGTCAATGCGCGAAACCGGCGCAACTAACGGCAATCTTGCGACGGTGGTTTTTGACAGCGGCCCCGCGCGGGTGCGAGTCATCTCCGATGCTACGGGGTCGGTTATGGGTGATATACAGGGTGCCGGAAACGCCAATCTGCCGCCTGCCCAACAGGTCCCCGCCGTCCAAAAAATCCACATGATGGACGAGAAGCAGCTTGCCGCCAGCCTGCCGGGCTACGATGAAGGCGACGCCCAGCCCATTCAATCGGCGTCCGGCGACGCCCGCGTCTCCGAATGGACCGCCGGGGGCGGCCTGCGTGGCTACCGGGCAACCATGCTTGGCCACGAGCGTGAGTTCACGATTATCTGCTTCTGCCCGGAGCGAGACTGGCCGGTCCTGCACCCGGCATTCCAGCGCATCATCGGTTCTGTCAAGCCTGGCAATCCTTCGTAGGAAACCTCCCTTGGTCGCTCCGCGCCCACAATAGAACAAATCGTGTGTCAGCGCAGGGGTGAAGCTTGTCTTCACCCTCTGCCTCCTGCCTTTGCCCTCTTGACAACAACCCCATCAGCCCTTACAATAGGAGTCTATGAAAAAACGTATCTTCTCCCAGTGTGTGGGCATCGCCGCCCTCAGTACGCTTTTGACCTCTGCCGCCCACGCGCAGGCCGGCCTGCCGCCGCCTCCGCCGCCCATTGGGCCGACCCCGAATGCCCCGCAGCCTGCCATGCCGCCGATTTTGCCGTCGCAGCAGGCGGCTCCCAACTTGCCGCCAAACGGCATCCCGACCCTGCCGGAAGTCGCCGCCGGCGCGACGCCGATCCGTGTAGACGCGGCGGCAGGCCGTCACAACATCAGCCCGCTGATCTACGGTGTTGCCTTCGCCACGAAAGCCCAGCTTCAAGCACTGAACGCGCCCCTGAACCGCAGCGGCGGCAACGCCGAAACTCGCTACAACTGGCGACTCAATGCCACAAACCACGCAAACGACTACTTCTTTGAGAGCATCGCCGAAACGGACGCCGCGCCGGGTGCCGCCGCCGACTCATTTGTTGCCGCCGCTAAAGCCGCCGGTGCCCAGCCGATGCTGACAATCCCTATGCTCGGCTGGGTCGCAAAACTGGGACCTAATCGGCAGACCCTGCCTGGCTTCTCGGTCAAAAAGTATGGACCGCAGCAAAAAGCCGATCCCGACCATCCTGACTTTGGGAACGGAGTTAAGACAGACGGCAAAACAAATGTGACAGGCAGCGACCCGAACGATGCCAACACGCCGGCGACGCCCGAATTCCAACGCGGCTGGCTGACGCACCTCACGTCAAAATGGGGAAAATCGGCAAGCGGCGGGGTCGGCTACTACTTCTACGACAACGAGCCGAGCCTTTGGAACTCAACGCACCGGGACGCCCACCCGAACGGCGAGACGATGGATGAGCTTCTCAAAGATGTCGTCGGCTACGGGACGATGGTGAAATCCGTTGACCCGAATGCGCGTCTGCTGGGGCCGGAAGAGTGGGGCTACCCCGGCTACTTCTACAGCGGCGCGGACCAGCAGTACCGGAACACGCATGCCTACCAGGGCAGCCCGGACAAAGACGCCCACGGCGGCCAAGATTTCATCCCCTGGCTCCTGACCCGGCTGCACCAGCGCGACACCCAAACCCACCAGCGGCTTTTAGACTATCTGACGGTTCATATCTATCCCCAGGGCGGCGATGGCGGCGATGATGTCTCCCCGCGTATTGAAGCCCTGCGGAACCGCTCAACCCGTTCCTTATGGGACCCAAGCTACACCGACGAAAGCTGGATCAACGCTAAGATTAATTTAATCCCGCGCCTGAAGTCCTGGGTCAACACGGACTACCCCGGCACGAAAATCGGCATCACGGAATACAACTGGGGCGCGGAAAAGACAATGAGCGGCGCGACCGCTCAGGCCGACATCCTCGGCATCTTTGGGCGCGAAGGTTTAGACCTCGCGACTCGGTGGACCACGCCGGATACGGCAACGCCGACGTTTAAAGCCATGCAGATGTACCGCAACTACGACGGCAAAAACGGCTCGTTCGGCTCCCTCGGCGTCTCCGACACGACGCCCGACCCCGACACGCTTTCGTCGTTCGCGTCAGTCCGGCGCTCTGACGGAGCGCTGACCGTCATGGTCATCAACAAGTCGCTGACGACGCCGACCTCGGTTGACCTGTCCGTCGCCCACTTCACCGGCACAACTGCAAACGTCTGGCAGCTCACAAGTGCAAATACAATCACCCACCTGCCGCCTGCCGCCCTGCGCGGCGGCAGCCTTTCCGCAACACTGCCCGCCCAGAGCATCACGCTCTTTGTCGTGCCGGCACGGTAGAAGCCCTCAGCCACCAATAATGGGGGAGCATGATTTAGGAGAGGCTTACTCTGTTCCTCTCTGGCTCCCCGATTATTGGAGGGTGGGGGGCTTCTCCTAAATACCCATCTCCGCTTTGACTTCCCCGAACATTTGGACGGCGTAGGCCAAATCGGCGCGGGAATGCGCGGCGGAAATCTGGGTGCGAATGCGAGCTTTCCCCTGCGGCACGACCGGGTAGGAAAAGCCGATCACATACACGCCCTTTGCCAGCATCGCATCGGCCACGCGGCCTGCCAGCGCGGCGTCGCCGAGCATGATGGGGACTATCGGATGCTCGCCGGGCAGGAGCGTGTAGCCAAGAGCGCTCAAGCTTTCGCGGAAGAAGCGTGTGTTACCCTCTAATTTGTCGCGCAGCTCCGTGGACGCCGACAGCATCTCCAAGACAGCCAGCGACGCGGCGGCAATCGGCGGGGCCAGCGTGTTGGAGAACAAGTACGGCCGGGAGCGCTGGCGCAGGAGCGAGACAATCTCCTTGCGACCGCTGGTATAGCCGCCGCTGGCCCCGCCGAGGGCTTTGCCGAGTGTTCCCGTCAGAATGTCCACGCGGCCCATCACGTCCCGGTACTCATGCGTGCCGCGCCCGGTCTTGCCTAAAAAGCCCGTTGAGTGGCAGTCATCCATCATCACAAGCGCGTCGTGGCGCTCGGCCAAATCGCAGATGGCTTGCAGGTCGGCGATGGTGCCGTCCATCGAGAAGACGCCGTCGGTGGCGATCATCCGGGTCCGTGCGCCCGCCGACGCTTTAAGCTTTTCTTCCAGCTCGTTCATGTCGTTGTGGGCATACCGATACCGCTGAGCTTTGCACAGCCGAATGCCGTCAATGATGGACGCATGGTTCAGGGCATCGGAAATAATCGCGTCTTCCGGCCCCAGCAGCGTCTCGAACAGGCCGCCGTTCGCGTCAAAGCAGGAGCCGTAAAGTATGGTGTCTTCCGTGCCGAGGAACTCTGTCAGCTTGGCTTCTAATTGCTTATGCACCCCCTGCGTCCCGCAGATAAAGCGCACGGACGCCATGCCGAAGCCCCATTCGTCGAGCGCCGCCCGCGCCGCCGCCAGTACGGCGGGATGCTCGGCCAGTCCCAGATAGTTGTTGGCGCACAAGTTCAAGACAAGCGGCCCGTCGCCGACCCGGATATGGGAGTCCTGCGGCGTTGTAATCACCCGCTCCCGCTTGAACAGCCCGGCGCTCTCGATGCTGCTGAGTTCTTCCGTCAGCCGTTCTTTCGTTGCTCCGTACATGGTCAACCTTTCCAGAACCCATCCCACTCGTTCCTCGCTCCCCTCCCGAAGCGGGAAGGGCAAAAGATAAGCGTGGAAGGTTATAACTCTTCGTCCTCCCGCTTCGGGAGGACCCCTGCGAAGTAAGGAGGTGGGTCACTCCCAGTCCAATATCACTTTGCCCGACTGCCCGGTACTCATCACCTCAAAGCCCTGCTCCCAATCGGCGACGGGGAAGCGGTGAGTAATCACTGGCGTGATGTCTAGGCCGCTTTGGAGCATGACGCTCATTTTGTACCACGTCTCGTACATCTCGCGGCCATAAATCCCTTTGATGGTCAGCATATTGAAGACGACTTTGTTCCAGTCTACATCTATCGGCCCCGACGGAATGCCGAGCATCGCGATCCTGCCGCCGTGGCAGAGCGATCCGATCATGCTTTGAAGGGCTGCCGGGCTGCCGGACATTTCCAGGCCGACATCGAAGCCTTCCTGCATTCCGAGCTGCGCCTGAACTTCGTCAAGGCTGCTGTGGGCGACATTCAGTGCGACCGTTGCGCCCATTCGGCGGGCAAGCTCCAACCGATACTCGTTGACATCGGTGACGACGACAAACCGTGCCCCGGCATGACGCGCGACGGCGGCAGCCATGATGCCGATGGGACCGGCTCCGGTAATCAGCACATCTTCGCCGAGGATCGGAAAAGAAAGGGCGGTATGGACGGCGTTGCCGAAAGGGTCGAAGATCGCGGCCACGTCCAGATCAATGCCGGGCCGGTGATGCCAGACGTTTGACATCGGCAGTGCGATATACTCAGCGAACGCGCCGGGGCGGTTGACGCCGACGCCGGACGTGTCTTTGCAGAGATGCCGCCGGCCCGCCAGACAGTTCCGGCACCGTCCGCAGACGACATGGCCTTCACCGCTGACAATCTCGCCGGGGAAGAAGTCAGTGGCATTCGCACCGACTTCAACGATTTCGCCGACAAACTCATGCCCGATTGTCAGCGGCACGGGAATGGTCTTCTGCGCCCAGGCATCCCAGTGGTAAATATGCAGGTCTGTCCCACAAATCCCCGTGCGCTTGACCTTAATCAAGACGTCATTAAGGCCGACCTTCGGAACCGGCACGTCTTCGAGCCATAGTCCCGGCTCGGCTTTCGATTTCACTAACGCTTTTATGATTTATTCCTCGTGAGCTGCGCCGATAAAGCTATCCCCGGTCAGCGGCAGGTCTACCCGGCTTCGGCGGCGGCTGGACTCGTAGGCGGCAAAAATGATTTCGGTGGACTTCAGCGCAAAGTGCGCCGACAGCAAAGGCTCCCGGTCCGTTCCCAGCGCGTTTACGACATCGGCAATGCCCCGGCTGACCGCGTCCCAGTCGTGCAGGTCGTCGGGCTGGTCTATGACCTGCCAACCGCCGGCCGTGCCGTTCATCAGACGCAGGTAAGGCGCATCCCAGCGCACTTCCATCACGCCCTCAGTGCCGATCAGCCGGTGGGCGGCGTCCTCATGTGAATGCTCGCCGGTAGCAAGAAACGCCCGAACGCCGTCTTCAAATTGGAACTCGATTAGGCCCTGGCTTTCCATTGGAACGCCGAAAATCGTGTGGTCTTTGCCCCAGTCGGTCTGTGCCATGACCCACGACGCGGGAGTTTCGTTCTGATAATAAAAGAACATATTCAGCCAGTGAGTTCCCCAGTCGTACAGGTCGCTGCAATTCCCGTGAAGCTGCACGAGCTTCCCGATTGCGCTGCTATCCAGCAGCTTCTTCGCCGTTTGGAACGGGCCGAGCATCCGGCGCTGATGGCTGAACGACAGCTTGACGCCGTTCTCATCGCAGACACGGACCATCTCCTGCGCGTCAGCCCAAGTCGTCGCCATTGGCTTTTCGCAGTGAATGGCCTTTACGCCCGCCCGCGCGGCGTCTAGGACAATCGCAGCGTGCTGATGCGGCCAGGTGCAGATGTCCACGATGTCCGGCGTCTCTGCCGCCAGCATTTCGTGATAGTCGGTGTAGGACTTCGGCAGATCGTATTTACCGGCAAACAGCGCCGCCGCACTTTCGTCTAGGTCAGCACAGGCGGCAACTGTGCAGCGGCCTGTTTTCTGAAACCCGTCCGCGTGCCGGTAGGCGAGGCCGAACCCCGTCGCGCCCTCGGTGCCGTGGGGCCGGCCCGTGCCGATAAACGCTACTTTGTATGTGTCTGTCATACCTGTCTCCTTTGTCGGAACCTACCTCGGCTCATACTTCGCCACCCCTCCCTAAGAAGGAAGGATAGAAGATAAAGAACTAACACTGCGAACTAACACTGCGAACACAGCTCTGCACCTCTTACTCTTAACCCTTCCTTCTTAGGAAGGGGTGGCGAAGTATGAGCCGGGGTAGGTCTAAAAGATGAGTAGGTCACGGCACGATCAACGCTTTGACCACTTGACGTGACTCGACGGCAGCCAGGGCGTCTCCGGCTTGATCTAAGCCATACCGGGCTGAGATCATGTCGGTCCAGGCGAAGCGGTCGCCGAACCGGGACAGTGCTTCCATTGCCCGGTAGACATGATTGAAGTCCACGCCCCAGCAGCCCTGCATGGTCAGATGCTTGCGGTTGATGTCCCAATGCGGATTGATCTCGGCGGGGCCGTTGTCCGAGTACTGCCCGACAACCACATACCGCCCGCCGTCTCGCGCCAAAGCGCAACCCATTGGAATGGCGAGGGGACTGCCGCTGGCTTCAATGACCACGTCCGCCCCGCGTCCGCCGGTCGCCTGATGGACCGCAGAGACGACATCCGAGTTCAGCGCAATCACGGTATCTGCGCCCATCTTTTTCGCCGCTTCCAGCCGGCGCGGGACGGCGTCTACCACACCCACCCACGACGCGCCGGACGCGGCGGCGAGGGCGCAGGCGCTCAGGCCGACGGGACCCGCGCCCTGCACGACCACCCGGTCGCCGAGCTTGATCTGGGCCAAATCTACGGCATGAAGCGCCGTCGGCAGGCCGCAGCCGCCGGAAATCCACAGCTCCGGCGTGACGCCGCCGGTCAGCTTGACGATCTTGACGCCCGGCTTTAAATAAAGTTGCTCGCTCCAACCGCCGAGCAGGCCGTCGTCCGCGCCGTAGGTAATCCCGTAGACCCGCCGGTGCGGGCAGCGCGTACTCTGCTTCGCGACTAAACAATACCAGCAGTTGTAGCAGGTTCCGTGAACGTCGAGAAATGTCACCGCTTCACCCGGCACAATCAAATCGCCGTTGATGTCGGCGACCGGGCCATTGGTTTCTAACACTTCGCCGACGGAAATATGGCCGGGAATAAGCGGGTAGGGGACACCCGCCAGCCGTCCGTGCCACAAATGCACGTCCGTCCCACAGACCTCCGATGCTAGTGTCTTTAAGCGCACCGCACCGGGTTCTAACAGGGGTTCCGGGTAGGAGCGCACTTCGACCGGCTGCATCGGGGCGGGAATAACTGCGGCACGTACCATCATAAAGCGTTTTTCTTTCAGCGGCTTTCTTTTTCAGCGGCTTTCTGGTAAACTTCGCGGAGGCCGCTGTCTATGGAGCGAAATGTTAAGCCGAGCGCGGCGTCGGCGTTGATGCCGTGCGATGTGTTATCAAACAAAGCAAACCCAATCAGCCCGCGTGTCAGCGGCGGGTCGGGCAGATTTTCCAGGGTGCCAGCCACGGCACTCATCACACTGATAGGCAGATGAGCCACCGGACGCCGACGGCTAAGCGCTGCCATCAGCAGATCTAAAACCGCATTTGTGCTGAGCGTGTTCGGCCCACAGGCATCCAAGATCGTGTTCTCGGCGCGGGGGTCTTCCAGTGATGCCGCAATGGCCGCTGCCAAGTCGCTGACATGAATGGGGGCAGACAGCGTCCGGCCGCCGCCGATGACCGGCACGACCGGCCCGGCTTCGATCATCTGGGCCAGACGCGAAAAGTAATGGTCGCCAGGACCGTAAACAATAGACGCTCGCAGAATAGTCCACGGAATGCCGCTGCCTTGAACCCAGCGTTCGGCTTCGAGCTTCGCGTCAATGCCGGGATGCTCCCCGGCCAGCTCTTCCCGCACCGCCGCGCCGCTAAGATAAACCACATGCTTCGGCTGCCCGTGCGCCTTCAGCGCGTTCAGCACATGGCGCGTCCCTTCAGCGTCTACGGCGTGGAACGTGTACTGCTTTTCCGGCTGCTCAATCGGAAAGTTTGGGAACTGATGCGCGATGACGACCGCCTCTATTCCTGACACGGCCTGGGTCAAGCCGCCTTCGTGCCGGACATCGCCACACACGACCTCAAAGCCCTGATATTCTTTGTCCAGCCGCGTGCTGGAAAGCAGGCGAATCGTGTGGCCCCGCTCCCGCAGGGCGTGCGCCGCCGCCAAACCGATAAAGCCGCAGCCGCCGGTGATGAGTATGTGCATAAGTATTTACAAGGAGAATAAGACGCGGCAGTCAAGAACGCGGCAATAACTTGCGACGCTGTGGGGCGCAGACGCCTAATGTCCGCCTCTACTCCAAATCTTCCAGCGCTCCTTGAAGCGTGGGGACAAGCTGCTTTTTGCGGGAGACGACATTGCCGAGGTCGAACTCGCTGGGACCCTGACGCGAAAACGGCAGGCCCGCCCGGATTGCCTGGTCACCCCAGCACAGCAGACGGCTCTGGATCGTCACAACGTCCGTCACCATGAGACAGATGAGCGCAAGGTTCTCTTTTTCCACCCGCGCTTCCAGGGCTGCCAGCAGATCGGCCTTGCGCTCCGGCAGCTCCTGAAAGCCTGTCACCTCGACCTGCGCGACCGAGACCGCTTTGCCGGCCATCTCGTAGGCTTTGCGGTCCGAGTCCACGATCTCGTCGGCGGAGCGGTCCGCCATGCCCGGTGAGGCTTGCAGAAGATGCTGGCCGTAATCGGGAATGTCCACCTGGCACAGCCCAGCCAGCCACAAGGCCGCGCTTTGATCGCGCCCGGTGGTGGTCGGTGAGCGGAAGACCAGCGTGTCGGACAGAATGCCGGACAGCAGCAGCCCCGCGATTTCCGGCGTCGGCACGGCGGCATAGCGGCGGCAGGCTTCAGCGACCAACGTGCTGGTGCTGCCGACCGGCTCGACAACAAAGGGAATCGGCAGGGCGGTGGAGGCGTTGCCGAGGCGGTGATGGTCCAGAACACCGACAATCTCGGCTTCGTCCGCGCCCGGCACGGCCTGCGCCAGCTCGTTATGGTCTACAAGAATGAGCCTCGCACGGGGCGGCTCTAACAGTGACTGCCGATTGGTTGTGCCTAAATAACGGCCTTCATCGGCCCCGGATGCGGTCCGACGGCCTGACAAATGCCAGCTCATTATGGTCTACGAGAATCAGCTTCGGCGCGGGGCGGCGCTCGCCGAGCGCAAGCCTTGCCAAGAGGCACTGGCGGCGGCGACATGGTGGCCCAGCGCAAATGCCGCCTTCGTCGGTGACGACGAGAAACTCTTCGCCACCGCCCCGCAAAAGCGCCCCGCGCCGGTCCCGGATGCGGTCCGAGCCGGGCAGCTTGGGCAGGTCTTCGACAAACGTCCGGCAGTTCTGGTCGGACGCCCGGATTTCCCCGCTTGCGATCTGGGCATAGGCCCGCGCGAGTGCCAGCGGGGTCAGGCCGCCGAGCAGCTTGCCTCCGTCTTCGGCGACAGGGACAAGGCGCTCGCCGAGCGCAAGCCTTGCCATCGGCTCGGCCAGCGTGTCCCAGGGATGTACCGGCGGCTGCGGTTCGGCGACATGCGCGAAGGTTGGCGCGGCACTCGACAGAACGCGGGGCGGGCGGACCCCGAAATAGCCCAGCGCAAATGCCGCCTGCGCCCCGACCTGCCCGGCACGCGCCGAGATGACCTTCTCGCTCGTCGTCTCGGACAGGCACCAGGCGTAGCCGACCGCCGACGCGATGGCATCCATGTCTGGGCGCTGGTGTCCAATAATATAAGTCAGGTCCGAGCGCCACGGATCATGCCGCTCGCGGGGTAATGCCATGCAGTTCTTCCTCGCAGTCTTGAAGAAGAGTATACCCGCAAAAAAGCCCGCCGTCTAAAAGACAGCGGGCTTTCTAAAAAGTGGAGGTTAGCGGGTTCGAACCGCTGACCTTCTCAATGCCATTGAGACGCGCTACCAACTGCGCCAAACCCCCACAACAGACGCTATGATACCCGGCGACGCGCGGAAAATCAAGTGCTGTTCGCAGTTTTTTGGAACGCTAAGGCTGAGTAGTTTTCACACCCGAAAAGTCCAGCTCGGTCTGCGGCATGATGACATCCGGCGGAAGCGGCTTCTGGGTGAAGTCAAAGCAGTCCAGCATATCGTGCGCGGCGGCGTCCCGCGTCGAGAGCGGCGGCAGGCCGTAGCGCTCCTCAATCAGCTTCAGCGGCGACGTGAAATCAAGCTGGGCGCGGCTGATATAGCCGGGACGCGCATACGGCGACAGCACCAAAGTCGGGACACGCGGCCCGTAGCCGTATTGGTCCACCGGCGGCGGGGCAACATGGTCGTAGAAGCCGCCGTAGTCATCCCATGTCACAATGATTGCCGTGTCCTTCCATGCTGAACTCTGCATGATGGCGTTGACTAAGCCCGTCACATGGCGCATTCCCCGTGCTGTGTCAGCGGGCGCATGCTCACTGTCGGCAAACGTCGGGACAATCCAGCAGACTTCCGGCAGATTGCCCGATTTCACGTCGGCGTAGAACTGATCCAATCCAACGAGATGCGCCATCAAGGCCGGACTTTTCTGAAATGATTTAAAGCCGGGCATCGGGTTCCACAAGCTGTGCTTGTGCGGGTTCGGCTTTTCATCGTAGTATTTCCAGGACACACCGGACTTTTCCAGCAGCTCGGCCATCGTTGGGAACGTGAACACGCCATCTTGACCGTTGATGTCCGGGGCCGGGTTGTTGACCAGGCCCCCGGACTGAGCAGCGATGGTGTACAGGTGGTTCGGCTCGCTGGGGCCTTCCAGCGACGAGAAAAAATTATCGCACAGGGTGAAGCGGCGGGCATATTCCCAGTAATTCGGGATTTCATGCCAGTCATAGTACGAGAGCGTGTTGTTGACCCAGGGCGGCGGCAGGCCGGCGGGCGGGGCACTCAGATGCTGCGTCGGGAGCTGCCCGGCGGCGACCGCCTCGCCCGCGCCGCCTTGCGCTCCCTGCTTGCGGAAGAACGCTGTCAGCTCTTTTTGGTCAAGCTGAGTGTTATGGTCCGCATCAAACCGCTCCAGTACCGTCTCCGCGTCCGGATGCGTGCCGGGAAGCGTCGCCAGCAGCGCCCCTAGCTCCGTGGTGTCCAGCGTGCCGTCATTGTCTTTGTCGAACTGGGTGAGAGCGCGGCGGGCGCGAAGGCGCGGACGGCCGGGTTTTCCCGGCTTTGCCGCCTGCTGCGCCTGCACGACGGCGTCGCTGACCGGAACAATGTCTTCCGGGTCAATCGTCGGCAGAGTGCCTTTCCAGTAGTATGCCAGCGCCTTCGGCCACTCGCCCCACAGAAAGCCGTCCATCTTGCCGCCATCGGCGGACACATGAGCCGCCTGCCAGCTATGATTGAGATCGTGCGGGAGCTTGGTTTCGCTGAGGTGAAACGGCGCGATCTGCGCTGTTCCGCCGGGCTGGTAGGCGAACTTCACGCCTTTTGGGAGGCCGTTCGCGCCAGGATAAGTGCCAAAATAATGGTCGAAGGAGATATTCTCTTGAATAATATAGACAAAATGCTTGATCGGCATGGGGACAGGCTTGGCCGCTGGGGGCGGCGCGGCACCTGCTCCGAAAGATATGAGGCCCAGCACCAGCGATGCTCCCAGCAGATGAGCGGACCTTTGCGCGTTTCTTCGCGCGAATGCGGCTTCTAGCTTAGCCATAGTAAATTGTTCCCTCATCCGGTGGATAGAATTGAGTCGGTTTGAGACGTGACAGCGAAAAGGGCCTGCGTTCACGAAGACAGCAGGCCCTCTTGCAGAGGCCCAGAGGCGCTGAGTTTGGGAGACGTTAAAATGCTCCCGGCCCGGCACCGGGGGCACGTCGCCACCCCAGCACGAAGCTGTAGAAGCTGCTCCCCGCTTGGGGATCATGGATGCGAACTCGCCCTGTGAAGTTGTTGCTGGGGTTCGGCTGCTGGACAATGCGGATCTCACCGCGCCCCTGGTGCCGCCGCAGGACAAGGCGAACCGGACGTTCCGGCAGGCGGCCCAGCACCTGGGCATTGGCGTCGCTGCTGCCTTTGCCGCTGACGACCCGTGTTCTGACATCACTGCCGTGGAGCGTGACGACTGTAGTCTCGTCCACGGTTCCACTCCAAGTGATGCTGCCGCCCGGCCCACGTCCGCCGAAGCCCGGCCTGCCGAAGCCTCCTTGGGCCATCGCTGTCAAAGGCAGTGCGGCGAGAAACACCGAGGCGGCAAGCGCGATTGCGGGAATTTTCGCTTTTATTTTCATGGTATGGAATATCCTGCCTTAGTAACCGTGACGGGCAGCGGACCGGACTGCGGCGGCATGACCTCGCAGACGCGCTGCACGGTAATAGCGCCCGTGGCTCGCCGCTACAGCAGCCCGATGATCCAGATGGTTAGCCTGGCGATGCTGGCGAGGATGGTAGCCGTAATGGTGGATCATTTGTGCATTCGCAGGCTGAGCAGCAAATGCGCTGAGGCCGAGGGTGACAACCAGGGCAGCCGCTGCCACGGCTTTGTGAATAGTGTTCATTGCTTTCTTCCTAAGACCGTCGCGGCGCTCTCGCAGCGGGAGCCGAGGCTCGGAATATCCAAGACAATCTCGGCTGCCGCTGTCAAGGTTTAGGCTCGCATTAGCGAACTCGGTTGTTGTGGTTCGTGCGGTAGATCGCACCGCTGTTGCGGTTCAGCTCCGCTTCCTGGTGCGAGCGCTGGCCCGCCGTCAGATGACCGCCCTGGAAGAACCGGTCCCGCTGATCTTGAGAACGGACACGATTAAGGCGGTAACGGTCGCCCCGCGCCTCGCGCCGTGTCAACTGACCGTCAGCGACGCCCTGCTTGATCCGAGAATGCTGATCCTGGAAACGTTGGTGCAGGTTGGTCGGATGCGGATATGGAGACTGCGCTTGTGCTGCCAAAGGCGTCAGCAGCACGCCAAACAGGCCGGCGGCAGACAGGATCATATGGGTGGTCTTCATTGAGTTTTCTCTTTCAATCGGTAGGTCTCGTGAATAGTAACATCTCGTTTGACGAGGATTTGCCGAGAAAGTTCACACAGTTTCTTCCGTGATGTTTCGGATTGCCCCATCCGGCAGAATGGCATGGACGCCGCAGACACCATTGACGATCTGTGTTACCCGCAGGTCTACGGCAATGCTTGCTAGGGCGAGCGCCTCCTGACGCGGCAGCGCGTAGCGCGTCATCATCAGCATAAGCATCGCGTTTAGCGCCTGAAACATGGCTTCGTTGAGGTCTTCGTTAAAGCCCAGCGTCAGCCGGCCGGCCGGCGTTTCGGCGCGAGGCGTCGTCAGGTGAAGATTTGGGTGCAGAACAAATGTCAGCTCCACCTGCTCCACCGGGCACTCAATCGCGATCGTGCTGACTTCGCCATCCCCCTGCGCGGCGTGGCCGTCCCCCGTCGAGAATAGCCCGCCAGGAACCGCAACCGGCAGAAAAAGACGGCTGCCAGCGACAAGCTCTTTGCAGTCCATGTTGCCGCCGGTGACGCGCGGCGGCGGGGTCGGCTGCGGCCCCGGCACATCCGCCGGCATTCCCATCACGCCCATAAACGGCCTCAGCGTGACTTCATGCCCGTGCTGGTTCGTGCCTGTCATCGCATCCGAGTCCAGCGCCCAGCGGTGGACGACTTGCGGCAGGTCGGCCACCCCAAGCCGCCGGTTCGGCAGACTGTCCCAGCCGCCCGCCAGTGTCCAGCCCCACGCGCCGGGCCGCACGGCGTCAATCCGCACTTCCAGCGTCATGCCCGGCTCCGCGCCCTCGACAAAGATCGGCCCGCACAGCGCATGACCGCTGTCCGCTTCCGGGTTACGCGGCTCGAACAGCCGCCTCGGCGACCCATCCGCGTGATGCTGCTCCAAGCCCCACCCGGCGTCAAGCGTCTGAAACCGTACCGTATCGCCGGATTGGATTGTCAGCACCGGTGGCAAGTCGCGCGAAAAGTGACCATGCAGGGACGCGCGGCTGAGTTCAAGTTGATGAAATGCCATTGAAGTCTTTCTGTCTTGACAAGGGATGACCCACACGCGCTTTGTCCGCGCAGCTTCCCTTAGAATGTATTCCAAAACGCCCCCCCCGCCCCCAATTCTGGGGGAGCAGAAGTCTGGGGGAGCAGAAGTCTGGGGGAGCAGAAGTCTGGGGGAGCAGAAGTCTGGGGGAGCAGAAGTCTGGGGGAGCAGAAGTCTGGGGGAGCAAGAGGCAATTTTCTTCCTCCGGTTCCCCCAGAATTGGGGGCTAGGGGGACTCTTGCCGAGTTTTGAGAGACATTCTTAGTCAGCTTCCGTAAGCGTCGCTGACGATCTTAGCAATGGTCTTTTCCGGCTTGCCGCCGACGTAGAACCAGAGCAGGTAAGCGAGATGGCCCAGGGTCCAAATGGCCAGCAGCGGCCAGTAGACGACAGCGCTGAACAGGGAAAAGTGCGCTGAAAGCTCTGGCAGAAGCTGCCAAGTGCGGTAAGCGGCGAACAGATACAGCACAACGCCGCCAAAAGTAAACGACACCGTGGAAGCGCCGATGAACGTGTAGGGCCGGCCTAAGTCTATCGCCACGAACTTCGGGGCCGGGGTCCGGTAGATGTAGGCGTCTTCAATCTCGTGCGCGACCAAGAGCTTCGCGCCGATGGCCATGTTGATTTTCTTTTCCAAAGCCGTGGAGTAAATCCGGGCAAACAGATTGTACGTCAGCAGGTAGGCGCAAAAGAAGCCGGCATAGACAATAAAAAACGGCAGCAGCAGAATCGCCGCCCGGAACGGCTGGTACAAGCTGATCGCGATGTTTGCCAGGGTCAGCACCGTGAACAGGTGTGTTGCCTGGAAGAACTGGACGTAGTAGCCGTAGTGCATCCCGCGCATCCGCTCAAGCTGGGCCTGCATGACGCGCAGATGCACTTCGTGAATGTTTTCAGTGGTCTCAGACGCCATCGGCTACTTCAAGCTCTCTAAGAACGCATACAACGGGGCGCTCTTTTTGGCGTCCATGTGGTAGACCGGCATCGGCTTTTGAACATGACCGCCGTCTTCGGTGACTCCTGTGTTCATCACGCGCTCGAACGTCGCGAGCTTGTACTGCTTCAAGATGCCGTTTGACCGAATGGACGGCGAGAAGCCTTTTTTACCGGCATAGTTCGCGCCGTGGCAGGAATTACAGCCGTTGTTCTCGGCAATGCCTTTGCCGGCGGTAACAAGCGCCGCGCTGCCGCCCGCCGCCGGGTGCTTCATCGCATGGATAGGAGCCGCCGGGCTGGTCTGAATGCCGGCAAACACCGCGCATAGGCCGAGGGCTGCCGTCAGAGCGGCTGCGGATTTGAGTTTGATGTTCATAAGGTAGTGGACACGCTCCATTGTAAGATAAGAGAACTGTACCCAGCACTGAAGAAAAGCCCAATGCTGCTGGCATTTCAATGCCGGGTTTTTAATGCGTTTACGCTTCCTCCGCCACGCCCAAGCCCTGTCCGCGCAGCCAGCCGAGGGCGGCGTCAACGCGGACATCGTCGCCGGTCAAGCCGACTACGAGCCAGCCGCCGTTTTTGACGTCAATGTCCGCCCGCAGAAGGTTGGGGGAGAGGTCAAAATCCGTGACCAAGTGAGTCATCACCGGGGCGCTGATTTGGTCCAGCGGAAAGTGAATGCGATACTTCTTTTCAGTCGGTGTTTCCATTGCATCATTGTTCTCCGCAAGGCGGCAAATCTCCTGCCTTTTGCCGCTAACTTCTCACCGCAGGTAGTTCAGGGAGTCGACAAACACCAAGTCCGGGTTGAGCTGAACGAACTCGCGGAGCAGGTATTCGTGACCCTGCCCCATGATGACTACAGCCCGGTCTCCCGGCTGGATAACACTCAGAATGTTGGAGAAAATGTAGCAGTTCCGGGTGTACCACTGGGCGACGTAGGCACTGCCCGCGTTGTCGGCGTCACGCCCCATGCCGACCAGCACACTGTACCACGAGGCGTTTGCACGAACCGCGGCGTCGGTGTTCAGGTAACGCAGCAGTTCAAGATATGTCCCCTCGCGTTCCAAGACGTTTGACCGAGCCAAAAGTTTTTGGAAGATCGGAGCGCTGACATCGGCGAAATGGGCCTGAAGGAACTCGGTGCGGCGCTTCTCGGTAGCGCTTTCTTCCTCAATCAACACTGGGCCATAAGCATCCACTGGGTATATGGCACTATTTTTTGCACGAGCCGCGAGCTTGAAGCCGAACTGATATATCTCATTGGCCGGCAGTGTATACTGCCCTGCCAGAAACTGCGTGTAACGCTCCGCGAACTTCGGGTCATCCATCGGTGCCTCAATCAGCACCTTTGTCGGGCGAAACCGGGACAAGCGGCGGATAATATCGGCGATCTGCCCTTGACGCTTTGGCGAAAGCGGACTGTCCTCGAACACACTGTTGTGAACGTCATTTTTTGCTTCTAGGTGTGCAACTCCCAAAAGCATCACTTTTGTGGGCGGGATTCGCACGGCCTTACGGCTCTGCACAGCTTTGACCGAAGCACCGATCAGTGCTGCAAGTCCGAGCGCCGAGAGCTGTAACACTTGCTGCCTTCGCATACTTACCGGCACCTCGATCCAAGCGCTAAGACTGCGTCACGGGCGTGACTTGGCCGCCGTTCTTAGCGGACTCCCAGGCAGCTTCGGTCAGCTCAATGGTCCGCAGGCCGTTGATCGGCGCGGCGGCAATGGCTTCTCTGCCATAGACGGCATTGACGAAGTTCGTGTCTACGTCAGAGCCTTCCGGCATCTGCGAGGCGTCCATTTCGGCGGTCTTGCCGTCGGTGCCCTGCACCCGGAACTTGCCGTCGTTGCGGACATAAAACGAGCCTTTGTCGCACCAGATGGTAATATCCTCGTACCAGCCCGCCGCGTCCCCGACGACCGAGATGTTGCCCTGAGCACCGTTCGTGAACTTAATAGACAAGGCGCTGTTGATATCTACGGGTGTTCCCCGGTTGTCCATAAACGCGGCGACTTCTTTCGGGGCGAGGCCGGTCGTCCACAGCACGATGTCCAGCAGGTGCGAGCCGCTGTCGTTGATCTGGCCGCCGCCGGACAGTGCGGCGTCCTGACGCCAGGTTCCGGCGACTGCTTTGGCCCAGCCCTGCTGCTGCAAGGCGTTGATGAACTGAACCTGTCCAAACTCACCGGAGGCGATCTTTTCCTTGATGTACCGGAAATGCGGCATGGAGTGGCGCTGATAGCCCAGCCCGACTACTTTTTTCGTTTCGTCAATCTTTTTCAAGAGCGCATGGGCTTCGGTAACTTTGTTGACCATCGGCTTTTCCAGCAGCACATGGCAGCCGGCATCAAGGCTGTCCATCGCCATCGGGAAATGCAGAGTGTGCGGGGTGACGATGACCACCGCGTCGGGCTTGACTTCCGCCAGCATTTCCTTGTAATCGCTGAATGTCGGGATGGCGGCGGCCGCCTCGCCGTGCCGCGTTTTGGTGCGCTCCAAAGCCTGCGGGTTGATGTCTACCAGCGCCGCCAGTTCGACTTCCGGCATCGTCAGAAGCTTGCCAATATGTCCCTGCGCCATGCCGCCGGTTCCGATGACCGCCATTTTCAGTGTATCTGCCATGAAATTAGCTCCTCACTTTGACTTTTGTAAGATAAAGGCCGTGTTCGCCGTCTAGATTGGAAATTCCTGCCGCCGTTTCCGAAAACAGCGCCGGAATAAACTGCGGCATCCAGTCTGATGCCTGCCTGACGACGCTGATAAGCCGCGAAAAGTTCTTACCCTCAAATATGTCCTGCCCAGTGCGTCGGCAAGTGTTAGACAGACCCGTCGCCACTCCGTCATCTTCCGCGTACTGCCGCAGGTACTGCGAGTCGGCAAAGCGCATGAGAACACGCGGCAGATGCGGCAGAGGGCGTCCCGTAACTTCTTCGGCCCAGCGGCTTGATAGGACGAAATCAGCGCCAGCAAAGGCCCCGTAAAAGCGGTCGGCGAGTGCCGGGTCTTCGCGCACCAGCGCGGCATCCAGCACCATCTCGGTCAGCACATGGGCGACAAAGAACCGGCGGACACGCATTCCGTCAAACCCGGCGTCTGCCAGCAGGCCACTGACTTCCGCCTGCGCTAAAGTAAATGCCGCCGATTTGTGGAACGCCGCATCGGTCGCTAAATGCACCGAGACACCGGCCCGAAGCGCGGCCTCAAACTCTGTCTGCATTTCCGCCGACGCGACTTGTGCCGGACGCAGGCGCACCCGGCCTTCCGCCAGCGGCAGCAGGTCCGGCAGCGCCGTCCCCAGCACATACGCCGAAAGCGGCTGGTGCGGCGTCAAAAACTTGGCCGCAATTTCGTAGTGGGCGAGGAAATTCATAGAGATTGCCCGACATCATGCGCCGGGGGTGTCAAACCCCCCGGCAAGGCAATGTCCTTGGTTTTCTACAACCCCGGCTTCACGGCTTTATCCGAACAAGTCCATTGTCATCTGCGTCGGGTCGGGGCGCTTGGCGATGGGGACAGGCTTGGGGAAGAGCGTGTCGAACTTGTCCTCGCCGACAGCTTCTTTTAATCGCCCGGCGAACTTATAGAGCTTTTGGGCGTAGTAGTCGGTGTCTTCGTCTTTCGAGTAGTCCTGCACCAAGCCGAGCGACTTGTCGCGCTTCTGATAAAGCGAGACGAACTCGCCTTGCGAGATGCCCGCGCCTTTGATAGCCTCGGCGGCGCGTTTTCGCATCTCCGATGACAGCAGCTTGTCGGTGACACGCTCACGCTTTGCCAAGAGGTCTATCGGCATTT